>NZ_KB898674.1 GCF_000377765.1 Gracilibacillus lacisalsi DSM 19029
TCCTACGGGATGATTTTCGACTAAGATCCACTTTGGTAAGCGCTCTTTGCTTACCAAAGTTAGCTTAGGCGAAAATCCCGTGGAAAGGGAAGTGGACAGCCGCAGCGATGGTTTCCTGTACATGCTATTTCCAAATGGCTACTATGCTTACAAATGCGTTAATACCGCAGAATATATACTTCCTTACCTTTTAACATAGAAAAAGCACCGGTTATCCGGTGCTTTTTTCTTAGTCCATATTTTTAATTAATTCATCAGCAAATTCTGATGTTTTCACTTCTGTTGCGCCATCCATTAGACGTGCAAAATCATATGTTACTACTTTAGAACCGATTGTTTTGTCCATAGATTTAAGGATTAATTCACCAGCTTCTCTCCATCCTAGGTGTTCAAGCATTAATACACCAGAAAGAATAACAGAAGATGGGTTTACTTTATCAAGACCAGCATATTTAGGAGCAGTACCGTGTGTAGCTTCAAAAATAGCATGACCTGATTCATAGTTGATGTTTGCACCTGGAGCAATACCGATACCACCAACTTGTGCAGCAAGTGCATCAGATACATAATCACCGTTTAAGTTCATTGTAGCAACTACATCAAATTCTTTTGGACGAGTAAGAATTTGCTGTAAGAAAATATCGGCAATCGCATCTTTTACAATAATACGGCCAGCTGCTTCCGCGTCAGCTTGTGCTTTATCAGCTGCGTCACGACCTTGTTCTTCAACGATTTTGTCATATTCAGCCCATGTGAATACTTTGTCACCGTATTCTTTTTCAGCTAATTCATAACCCCAGTTTTTGAAAGAACCTTCTGTAAATTTCATAATGTTACCTTTATGTACTAGCGTAACACTCTTACGTCCTTCATTAATTGCATACTCAATTGCAGCACGTACAAGACGACTAGTTCCTTCTTTAGATACTGGTTTTACACCTAGACCAGAAGTTTCAGGGAAACGAATGTTTTCAACACCCATTTCATTTTGAAGGAAGTCGATTACTTTTTTCACTTCGTCAGATCCTTCTTGCCACTCAATACCAGCATAGATGTCCTCTGTGTTTTCACGGAAGATTACCATATCTGTATCTTCAGGACGCTTAACAGGAGATGGTACACCTTCAAACCAGCGAACTGGACGCAAGCAAGTAAATAGATCTAATTTTTGACGTAATGCTACGTTTAAGGAACGGATACCTCCACCGATTGGCGTAGTAAGAGGTCCTTTAATCGCAATTTTATAGTCACGAATTACATCAAGTGTTTCTTCTGGCAACCACTCACCAGTTTGGTTATATGCTTTTTCACCAGCAAGAACTTCTTTCCATTCGATACCCTTTTCACCGTTATAAGCTTTTTCAACAGCAGCTTCTAAAACTCTGCTAGCTGCAGCCCAAATATCTGGACCAGTTCCGTCCCCTTCGATAAAAGGAATGACTGGTTTATTAGGTGTTTGCACAACACCATTTTCTACAGTAATTTTTTCACCCATAATTCATATTCCTCCTAGATTCATAATATTTATATCATTTTCAAAAGAAAATGGTTAACGCTGATTGATATCCACGTATACTTGTTTTTGTGGACCTACATATTCTGCACGTGGTCTGATTAAACGGTTGTTTTCATATTGTTCTAAAATATGTGCAATCCAACCTGAAAAACGACTCATCGCAAAGATTGGTGTGTAAAGATCATGTTTAATCCCTAAACTATGGTACACCGAAGCGGAATAGAAATCAACATTGGCAGGTAAGCCTTTTTCAGATTTAATATATTCTTCTATCTTTTCAGACATTTCATACCATTTTTCCATTCCTTGCCGTGCTGTTAGTTCTTTGGACATTTTTTTCAAATGTTTTGCACGTGGGTCGCCCGTCTTATAGACACGGTGGCCCATACCCATGATCTTTTCTTTATTCGCCATTTTTTCTTTTACATATGGAATCGCATTATCGACTTCACCGATTTCAAGTAGCATCTCCATTACACGCTCATTAGCACCACCGTGAAGCGGACCTTTAAGCGCACTAATTGCAGCAGTAATACCTGAATAAATATCTGATAATGTCGCGACACATACACGCGAAGTAAAAGTAGATGCATTTAATTCATGATCTGCATGAAGCACTAATGCTTTGTTAATTGCTTCTGTTTCTAGATCACTAGGCTCTTCCCCATTCAGCATATATAGGAAGTTTGCTGCATAGCTTAAGCCTTGCTTTGGTTGAATGATACCCTTTCCATCGCGAATGCGAGAAAAAGCGGTTACGACAGAAGCAACTTGTGCTTGCAATCGCACAGCTTTACGCTTGTTTGCCTCATCTGTCATCTCATCAGCTTCCGGATCGTATAATCCAAGCAATGAAACAGCTGTTCTTAAAGCTGCCATTGGATGAACATTATGTATATCATAAGACTTAAAATGTTCTACTACTCCATCTGGTAATGTCATATTTTCAATTAAGTCTTTTTCCAGCTCAGCTAACTCTTCTTTGTTTGGAAGCCTTTTATTCCATAATAAAAAGACAACTTCTTCAAAGCTAGCATTTTCTGCCAAGTCATCAATCGTATAACCGACATATGTGAGCTGGTCATCAATAATGGAACTTACCTTTGATTCTGCTGCTACTACCCCTTCAAGTCCTTTCGTTGTTGACATAACATCCCTCTCCTTTTCTTATCCAAATTGCTTTTATTTCTATCGTTCAAGCGATAAAAATAATGGTGCTTTTGAACATCCCCATGCCTATTATAAACAAACAAAAAAAGATAGTAAATGAAAACGATTAAAATTTATCATATAATCTTGTTTTCTCTCATAGCTTGTATTACCTTTCCTTACTTAAGAAATGGAAGTGCGTCAAGCATTCTGATAATAACATATGCAATGCCTGCGCCGATTAATGGACCTACTGCAACACCTTGAAACGCTACAACGGCAATGATAGTACCAATTACTAATGCAGTTGTGATCTCGGGATCATTTGCTAACAATGAAAGTCCATGTTTGGCAACGACTGCTACAAAAATACCAGCAATAAGGGCCACCCAGGCATGATACGACTTTACACTTTGCAATAAATCTTTAAACCCAATCTCACCTGTTGCAATCGGGATTAACACAGCAACTGTTATGATGATGACACCCCAGCCAATTCCTTTATCTTGTATGTATGGAAAAAGCTTGTCATCAATTTTTAATAATTTCATGCCAAAAAGTATATATACAGCTACCATAATAGCCTGATTTTTTGCAATGTACCCTAGCAAAAATAATATGAGTAAAAAAATCGTTGAACTACTTAACATAACATGTCCTCCACTGCATTCTAACCAATGCTTATCTTATCACAAAGTGCTAAATTTTTAAAAAAATAACCTCTGATTTCAAAGGAGACTTCCAATATGATGAACAGGCAAATGTTACTAAGGATCTTTTACCTGATTGCTATTCTTTCTGCGTTGTTATTAACCGCTTATCTAATTATCCAATTTCTATTTCCGTTCTTTTTGGCTTGTATATTTGCCATTCTTTTGTATCCAGTTATTCAATTAATGCATGTTCATCTCAAAATCCCTTATGTACTCAGCTGTCTATTGGGAATAGTAATCGCTATCGTTAGTACGATTATGGCACTATTTTTTATTGGTGTGGAATTATTACAAGGAATTATTTATTTAGCAAAATGGATTCCAGATAATCTCCGATTTTTACTGGAACAGTCTATGAATCATTTTAATCAATGGGTTCAACCGCTCATTCAAAAGGCAAATCAATATATCCATAGTCTGCCTGAAGAACAACATACCATTATTGAAGAACAATTAGCCGAAATAAGTATAAGTATTGCCGATCAAATCGCCTATTTATTAGAGATCATCTTGAATTGGCTTGGAAACCAAGTATCCAGTTTACCTGGATCTGTCATGATCTTAATTTTTTCTTTCTTATGTACTTTTTTTATATGTAAAGATTGGGACAAGTTCTATCAATATGTTGCGAAAAAAGTCCCTTTATCATTCATCGAAATTACACAAACTGTTTCTAAACAAATAAAGTCAAAGATCATTCGCTATTTAAAAGCACAATTAATACTAATTTCCATTACTTTCACTATTATCCTGATAGGGTTAAGCTTATTTCAAATTAAACATGCTTTTACAATAGCTATTCTGATGGCATTAGTAGATCTATTACCGATATTAGGAACGGGGATTATTTTTGTACCATGGAGTTTATATTTATTTATGACAGGAGAAACGACTTTGGCTATCTGCTTATTTTCACTTTATTTGTTCGTCATTCTACAAAGGCAAATACTAGAGCCAAAAATCGTTTCCAATGCTTTGGGGATTCATCCAATCTTGACGATTACGACCATCTACTTAGGTTTTCAACTATTTGGCGTTAAAGGAATATGGCTAGGACCAGCTATCCTATTTGTTGGAAAAGCATGTAGTGAAGCCAACCTGTTCCAAATCCTTTGGCAATACATTAAGCATAATCGGATTAGCGTCGATAAATCGTGAATCTCCCACTATCCATCCATTTACGTGCGATGTTTTGGAACATATTTTTAAACGGTCTTCTCGTGAAAGGAATTAACAGACAAAAACCGATAGCATCTGTTATAAACCCTGGAGTTAACAGGACGACACCACCAATTAAAATACAAATCCCGTCAAAAATGGAGTCCTGTGGTGCATATCCCATACTCATAGACTCTCTTGCCTTTCTTAATGTTTCTAAACCTTGTTGTTTAGCTAACCAAGCACCAATCACTCCGGTTAATATAATCAATAGAATGAGCCACCATGGACCAATATAGCCACCTGCCCAAACAAAAATACCAATTTCCAATGCCGGAACTACCAAAATAAATAAAAGTAACCAACGAAACATAGTATCACCCTTTTTTCGATTAAGAAAACTTAGTTTGTCGCTATATAGTGACGAAACCCTCGTTTTCTTGTACTATCTTAAAATCTGAAAGTGTAAAAATAGAGAAGAAGGTAACCTTCTTCTCTATTTCTCCACCTTATAATACACTAGCATGACCAGCGTAAATATCACCTTTTTGTGCGTCAATCGTGATATCTTGTCCATCATTAATCAATTCAATTGCTCTTTCTACACCTACGATCACCGGAATACCTAAGCTAAGACCGACAACTGCTGCATGAGAAGTCAAGCCACCTTCTTCTGTAATAATTCCCCCGGCTTTCTCGATAGATGGCATCATGTCTTTGTCTGTACCATAAGTGACAATGATATCATCTTGCTTTACTTTTAACTTAGCTTCTTCTGCATCTTTACAAATTACGGCTCGTCCGTAAGTACTACCTTTACCAACACCTTGACCTTTAGCCAAAACATCTCCAATTACATGGATTTTTAGCAAGTTAGTTGTACCACTTTCCCCAACTGGAACACCGGCAGTAATGATGACACGGTCACCGCGTTTGAAATGGTTAGTTTTTAACCCTTGTTCTATTGCTTCTTCCAACACGTCGTCTGTAGTATGTGCTAGTGTACCAACAATGGTTTCAACACCCCATACTAACGCTAATCTTCTGCTTACTTGCTCATCAAAAGTAACAGCAATAATAGGTGATTCTGGACGATATTTCGAAATCATACGAGCTGTAAAGCCACTAACTGTTGGTGTTAAAATGGCATCAACATTTAGATTCATTGCTGAATGATTAACAGATTGACTAATTGCATCAGTAATGGTAACGTCTGACGCTTTGGAACGAAGGTCAAGCATCGCTTTATGATCTATCGCTGTTTCTGCTTTCTTCGCAATATTACTCATTGTTTCTACCGCTTCAATTGGGTAGTCACCAGCAGCAGTCTCACCTGAAAGCATAATGGCGTCTGTTCCATCTAGAATCGCATTGGCAACGTCTGATGCTTCTGCTCTTGTTGGTCTTGGATTTCGTTGCATAGAATCAAGCATTTGAGTTGCTGTAATAACTGGTTTACCAGCATTGTTACATTTATAGATCATTTCTTTTTGAACAAGTGGAACTTCCTCTGGCGGAATTTCAACACCTAAGTCACCACGTGCAACCATTAATCCGTCACTTACTTGGAGAATGGCATCTAAGTTATCGACACCTTCTTGGTTCTCTATTTTAGGAATAATTTGGATATGTGTTGCATCCTGTTCTTCCAATAATCCTCTAATTTCCAACACATCTGATGCACGTCGAACAAAGGAAGCAGCTATAAAATCAACGCCTTGCTCAATCCCAAATTTAATATCTGCTGCATCTTTTTCTGTGATACCTGGTAGATTTACACTTACATTTGGAACGTTAACACCTTTTTTATTTTTTAGTAATCCAGAGTTTAACGCTACTGTTTTTAATTCGTTTCTATCTTTAAGAATTTCTGTAACCTCAAGAGCTATTAAACCATCATCTAATAGTAATTTAGACCCTACTCCGACATCATGAATTAGTTGCGGATAAGTTACTGAAATTCGTTCATCGTTTCCTTCAATATCATCCATTGAAACATACACGGTATTACCTTTAACAATATCAGCTTTTCCATCTTTTAAAGTACCTGTACGAATTTCAGGACCCTTCGTATCTAATAAAATGGCAACTGTTTTCCCTAATTTTTTCGCAGCATTACGAATGTTTTTAATTCTTGCTCCATGCTCATCAAAATCTCCATGGGAGAAATTTAGACGGGCAACATTCATCCCTGCCTCAATCAATTGTTCTAATTTTTCTTCTGATTCTGATGCTGGTCCAATCGTACAAACGATCTTAGTTCTTCTCATTTTGCTTCCTCCTTCAATCTCTAAACCCTATTATGACTATGTGTTTCGATATTTATTTAATTAAATAGACAGTTGATTAGCTAATTTATACATATTCATGTTAACAGCATGTTTTTTAGCTAAAACATCTGATATATCATGATCAACTACAATATTATTTTCAATACCCACCATGCGACCGCCGATTCCATCAAGCAATAAGTCCACAGCTTTTGCACCTAAACGACTTGCTAATACACGGTCATATCCTGAAGGTGAACCACCGCGTTGAATATGGCCAAGTACTGTTACACGCGTATCCATGTTAGTTTCTTCTTCAATACGCTTTCCATATTCAACACCACTGCCGACACCTTCAGCAAGAATGATAATACTATGTTTTTTACCTCGTTCCTGTCCTCGCTTCAACTTACCTACAACACTTTCGAAGCTTTCTTCTTGTTCTGGAATGATGACAGTTTCCGCACCATTTGCAAGACCAGCCCATAAAGCTAAGTCACCAGCATCTCTTCCCATTACTTCAATTACATATGTACGCTCGTGTGAGGTAGCTGTGTCTCGAATTTTATCCACCGCATTAACGATGGTATTTAAAGCTGTATCAAATCCAATCGTATAATCAGTACCTGGAATATCATTATCAATAGTACCAGGAACACCAATACACGGAAAACCTTTTTGAGTCAATTTTTCTGCACCACGAAATGACCCATCTCCACCAATAACAATGAGTCCTTCTATTCCAATTTTTCGCATTTGCTCGATTGCTTTTTGTTGACCCGCATCTGTCTTAAATTCTTCGGAACGAGCGGAGTATAGAATCGTTCCACCTCGTTGGATAATATCCCCAACAGAACCTAGTTCCATTTTCTTAATATTACCTTCCATAAGACCTTCATATCCGTTATAAACGCCATAAACTTCTAATTCATGATAGATTGCTTTACGAACAACGGCACGAACTGCTGCATTCATTCCCGGTGCATCTCCACCACTTGTTAATACACCAATTTTTTTCAAATCAATCACCTCATTAACAAAATAAATTGCCCTACAACATTTCTCCCCATCTTTTATGTCTTTTAAACTATATAGGAATTCCACCTAAGATTATACATGAAATAAAAACGAAACTCACCCCTAAACATTATAATTTTAGCTTATTTCTCTCCACATTGAAAGTTTTTTTGTTTTTTTATCGTTTATCAAATTCAAAAACTCTATTTATCTTTATATTAAATAGTATTAGATATAATATATACTGCGAAGTAATGAAAATACTGTTTGTTCGAAACGTATTTTACAGTCACCTATGAAGTAATTTTGACATTCATCGTGATCATAACCGCTACTCCTGCTCCTCACTTCCCTTACCTTAATATGATCGTTTATCCTCGGAAGAGAAGACTTTTCCTCGGAATAGGACGGCGCTTCCGGGGATATCTCCTTCTCTTCCCTGGATATAGGCGATTATCCTCGGAAGAGAAGACTTTTTCCTTGGAACAGCACGGCGCTTCCGGGGATATCTCCTTCTCTTCCCTGGATATAGGCGATTATCTCTCGGAAGAGAAGACTTTTTCCTCGGAACAGGACAGCTCTTCCGGGGATAATCCCTTCCGCAGGGTTTGAATGATGGCATAGAAAACAATACGAAAGTAATTATGCATTGAGTAGATGTTGTACTTGCTCCCAAGGAAGTATTCTGCCAGGCGGATTGTCTGCGCTCTCCTAAGGAAGATTGGAAGAGAGCAAATCGTTGTCACTTTACTTCATATATATTTTCCGCACTATTTTCACAAACGCAATTAGAAAAACCTCTCCTGAAGTTGGAGAGGTTTATTTGAATTTAGACTTCTACTTTTTCTATGGATGATTGGACTTCACCGATTTGTTTGTACTTTTCCCATCGCTTTTCGAGTAGAGAAGTTTCACTTTCCTCTTCTAACTCTCGTAACGAATCATCTAATACTTTGCTGATGCTTAATGCTTGGGTGATCTTGTCACGGTGTGCTCCACCAAGTGGTTCTGGTATCACCTCATCAATAACACCTAATGCTTTTAAATCAGAAGCAGTTATTTTTAACGATTTTGCAGCTTTTTCTGCTTGTCCCGAATCTTTCCAAAGCAAAGCAGCTGCACCTTCTGGAGAGATAACGGAGTAAGTGGAATTTTCTAGCATGTGAATTCGGTCTCCTACACCAATACCTAAAGCTCCACCACTTCCACCTTCACCAATTACCACACAGATAATTGGGACTTTAATACCTGCCATCTCCATCAAGTTTCTAGCTATTGCTTCACTTTGACCACGTTCTTCTGCAGCTTTACCTGGATAAGCACCTTTGGTATCAATAAAAGTAATAATCGGTCTGTTGAACTTCTCTGCTTGTTTCATGTGGCGCAATGCTTTTCGGTACCCTTCAGGGTGAGGACTTCCAAAATTACGTTTAATATTATCTTTCGTATTTTTACCACGTTGTTGTCCAATAATTGTAACAGGCTTTCCTTTGTATTTGGCGATTCCTGCAACAATCGCTTCGTCATCACCGAAAAAACGATCTCCATGAAATTCAATAAAATTAGTAAATAATTGCTCAATATAGTCTAATGAAGTAGGTCGTTCTGCGTGACGTGCGATTTGTACACGATCCCAAGGTTTTAACTTCCCGTAAATTTCATTTTCTAATTTAGCTAGACGTTCTTCCATTTTACTTATTTCATCAGATAAATCTATATCACTGTCTTTTGTCATAGCTTTTAATTCTTCTATTTTTTCCCGTAATTCAATAACAGGTTTCTCAAACTCCAGCACTTGTTTCAACTGTTTCACCTCCATATCCATGGATATCCAGTATCGTTCCTAATGTATCTCGCATCTCCGAGCGTGAAATTACTTTATCGACTTGTCCATGTTTCAACTGAAATTCAGCTGTTTGAAAATCTTTTGGTAGCTTTTCACGAATAGTTTGTTCAATAATTCGTCTACCAGCAAAACCGATTAGTGCACCTGGCTCAGCGAAATTGTAATCTCCAATCGAAGCAAAACTAGCAGATACCCCACCTGTAGTAGGATTTGTCATCACAGATATAAATAAACCATTTTCACTATGCAAGCGTTGAATGGAAATGGACGTCTTCGCCATCTGCATCAAACTTAATATACCTTCCTGCATACGAGCGCCACCTGAGGCAGTGAAAATGATAATCGGCATTTTTTCTTTACGAGCTCGCTCTATCGCTCTTGCAATTTTTTCGCCTACAACAGATCCCATACTTCCCATTCGAAAACGTGAATCCATAATTGCGATTGCAGTTCTGCTCTCGTGTATTTTACCTTCACCAGTTACTACAGCTTCATTTAATCCAGTTTTTATACGATCTTTTTCTAATTTTTCTTCATATTGAGGAAATTGTAGTGGATTTTGCGATAATAAGTCTTTATCCCATTCCTCAAAACTACCTTCATCAAATAAACTGTTAATACGGTCATATGCAGAAATTTGATGATGATGTCCACACTCCGGGCAGACATTTAAATTTTTTATAAGCTCTTTTTGATAAAATATTTTTTTGCATCCACTGCATTTTTGCATCAAACCTTCTGGTACATCTTTCTTTGCATTCTCACCAGGAATGGAAGCATATTTTTTCTTTTTTCCAAACATCAACAAGGAAGATTCCTCCTTCTTCATTACACTACAATGTATTCAAATCTAAAATTGCTTATTCAATTGTTTTTTTGTATTTTTTTAACATATCACAATAATATTGATCGGGGTAAACATCTTGCTCAATATTCTCTGAAAAGTCTTGCATAAGTCGCCATATTCTTAACAAAAGCTGATTGTCATTTGCTTTAAAAAAGACCAGAAAGAAACGATGATGCTTTTCCTCTTTCGACAAGGATGAATCAGCTAAAATCTCTCTCAGCTGTGTTAATTGTTGATCGGAAAGAGAATCAATGGATAGTACATAGTTTTCTAATACTTTTTTCGCTTGTTGTAACTCTTCTTGTATTCGAGAATCTTGTAAGACAAATGAAGCTAATAATTCTACGGCATGGTACGTTTGATAATCCCTTAAATACGTACCTTCCCCTTGCCTTGTTTCGATAATCCCCAATAATTCAATAGCTCTTAACGCTTCTCTAACAGAGGATCTAGCTGCATCTAATTGCACAGATAACTGCCTTTCAGATGGCAGTTTATCTCCAGGTAAATACCCATCTTCTTTGATAAGACGTTGAATTTCACTTAGCACTTGCTGATATACTTTACTGCGCTCTGACATCACTTTCCCCCTGTTAAAGTCTTTACTGGTCAGACCAATTAACTATTACATTATATCAGATCAATAAATGATGTAAAGAGGCACCCTTTTAGGAAGAATGCCTTATCACTACATTATCTTCTCCAAAATATTGTTTTAACTCTTTGACAACATTCCACGCGCTATCTAGACTATAGTGACTCGATAACTTAAACATTTGTCGTTGATTCTCTTGATAAAGGTAAACAGTTGAAGACCCGGGAAACTTCGTTGCTAACTCTTCCAATCTCGCTAATGATTCTTCTTTCTCATCTCGCACTTTAATGTATACACTGTCTGTGGTTAGTTGTTTCTCTTCCAGTTGATATGGTTGAATATCATTGACAATTAATTGTTTTTTTTCATTTCGTTCTTCTAATTTTCCTTCCACAAACACGAAACTATCTTCTTCAAGCCAATGATTTACTTGTCGGAATATATTAGGAAATATGACTGTATCCATTTCACCTGATTCATCCGAGATCGTTGCAAAAGCCATTGTTTCTCCTTTTTTAGTTCGGATAACTTTTAGCGACTGGACTACTGCAGCCATTTTTATCTTTTTCTGCTTTAGCTGGTTTGCTTGTTGGATCGAAACATATCCGTACTTACGAATTTTATCACGTACCTGAGCTAATGGATGAGTGGATACAAAGAACCCTATCACTTCTTTCTCCATCATCAATTGCTTCATAATTGGATAGGGATCTGTCTCGGTATAAGAAACATCTAACGCTAAATCGCCCTCAAAGAAATGAATTTGATCATCAAATTCTCTAAATAATTCGCCTTGTTCCATTGCCTCATCAAGACTAGCTAACAGGGTTGCACGATTGTCATGCAATTCATCAAATGCTCCAGCTAATATGAGTGATTCAATAATCGTCCGGTTGATTTTTTGCAATGGTACACGCAAGCAAAAATCAAATAAATTTTTAAAACGTTGATTTTTTCGAGCATCCAATATCGTTTGTACAGCTTGAAATCCTATTCCTTTAATCATATTTAAACCAATTCTGATACTACCATTTTCTGCTTTGAATTTACCGATACTATGATTAATCGATGGCGGTAGAACCGCAATATTTCTGTTTTTCGCTTCTCGTAAATAAATTTGGATTTTTTCAGTGTTTCCCATATGCATACTCAACATTTCAATAAAGAAGGCAACAGGGTAATTTGCTTTTAGGTATGCTAATTGATAGGCAATAACACTATAGGCAACAGCATGACTTCGGTTAAATCCATAATTAGAGAATCGGACGATCCAATCAAAAACTTCTTCTGCCGTCTGGTTATGGTACCCATTTTTCAAACTTCCATTGATGAATTTTTGTTTGTTCTCCATTAAAAGGGTTTTATCTTTCTTACTGACTGCCCTTCTCAGAATATCTGCTTCACCATATGTAAAACCAGCCATTTTATGAACAATTTGCATAATCTGTTCCTGATAAACGAGCACACCATATGTTTTTTCCAATATCGAGGCTAAATCAGGATGAAGGTGAGGTATTTCCTTCTTTTTGTGTTTACGCTCAATATAGGTTGGGATAAACTCCATTGGACCTGGTCGATACAGGGCATTTACTGCTACGATATCTTCAAAATTATTCGGGCGTAATTCTCGTAAAACTTTTTGCATCCCTTGCGATTCCAGTTGAAAAATACCATTTGTTTCACCTTTTTGTAAAAGTCTATAGGTATTTTCATCATCAAAAGGGATGTCTTGTAAAGAAATAACCTGCTTATGATGATATTCAATTTGTATTAAAATTTTCTCAATCAATGTCAAGTTACGTAATCCGAGAAAGTCAATTTTTAACAAACCAATTTTCTCCAGATCATTCATAGGATATTGCGTAAGCTCAACATTACTTTGAGATGGCATTGTTGCGACGTGTTGTGTCATCTCTTGATCACTGATAATAACGCCGGCAGCGTGTGTTGATACATGTCGAGGGAGACCTTCAAGCTGATTAGCAATTTTAAATAAACGTTTCAACTGCTCCGATTGTTTGACATACTCCGTTAATTCCGTTGTTTGCTTTAATAATGCCGCAATACTACTATTACTATCCTTTGGCAATGATTTTAAAATATAAGCCTGATCATTATCAGGTATGTCTAAAACTTTAAAAAGCTCTCTTAATAAAGATCGTGCAGCAAATGTTCCGAAAGTGATGATTTGTGCTACATGATCACTACCATATTTCTCTACAACATAACGAATCACTTGATCTCTCTTCTCATCGGAAAAGTCTATATCAATATCAGGCATTGTCACACGATCCGGATTTAAAAATCGTTCAAATAATAAATCATATTGAATTGGGTCAACATTTGTAATACCTAAAAGATAAGCGACAAGCGAACCGGCAGCCGAGCCACGACCTGGTCCAACCATAATTTGATTTTCTTTGGCATAATTTACAAAGTCCCAAACAATGAGAAAATAATCACTAAAGCCCATCGATTGAATAACATCGATTTCATAGTGGAGGCGATCTTTAATCTCGTCCGTTACATGGGAATATTTATCAGGTATTTGTTTTTCACATAATTCCTCTAAATATTGATCTGCATGGATACCACCTGGGACAGGATATTTAGGTAATAACCTTTGTTCTAAACGAAGTTCAATTTGACACTGTGCTGCTAACTTGTTAGCTTCGGTCAGTAACTCTGGCCATGCTCGATAAGCTATGTTCAGTTCATCAGCAGCTTTTAAATAAGTACCTTCCACACCCTCTAACATTTCCTTGTCCCATTTCACACCTTGATCCATAGCTCGTAAACAACTATAAGCAACCACTTCTTGCTTATTCAAATACCTTACATCTGACAAAGCGACCTTTTTAATATGCAGTTGTTCAAGGATGTTGCGCTGATCGACCAATTGTTCGGATACACCGAGATACATATTGTTCCAACCACTATGCGAACTAATTTGTTGGAGATTTGCTTCTATTTGTTCTACAGGCCATTGTTCGGCAGGTAGAATGGTAAAAAGTGATTCATCGTAGTTCTTCATCATATCGAACGTTATTTTTTCACCGTGCTGCAGTGCTGTACTTATTTGTAGCAAATGCTTGTAGCCTGTTGCATTTTTAGCTAAAGCAATGACGGCGACTGAAAATTCGTGAAGTTCAATGCGATAAGAAAGCCCGATAATTGGATTAATGCCTGCCTTCTTACATGCTTGATAAAAAGGTATCGCTCCATGCATAATTCCTTCGTCCGTCAACGCCAGGTGCTGATAGCCATAACTTTTCGCCTGTTTGACTAACGGCTCGATTTGGATCGTACTATTCATTAAAGAGTAGCCACTTTTCAGTTGCAGTGCAGATAAATGCGACATATTATCACCTCCTATTGCAATGCGATCAAATGTTTTGTTCCTTTATTATATCAGACCTTGTGTAACTTGTAAGTTAGTAAACATATAGTAGACAAGTTTGCCATATATTTTAATTGAGGATTAAATTAATTCCCGGGAGGGGTGTGAATGGAAGAACGCTTCATGGCAACGATGATTCAATGTTATTTTATCGCTTTTGGTGTGATGATTGGTGGTTCAATCATTGGAAGTATAGGTGCATTTGTAGCTGGCGATGCCCCATTCACACATATAAACCGGATCGCTAAAAATTTACGTATTTGGGCTATTGTTGCAGCAATTGGGGGTACTTTTGATGCCATCTATAATTTTGAAAGAGGTATCTACGAAGGATCTACTATTGATTTAGTCAAGCAAATTTTACTAATTATTACTGCAATGGGCGGTGCACATACTGCACTATTAATTATCGAATGGATTATTCAAGAGGAGATACAATAATGCACATTCCACCGTATCACAAACGTCCATCATGGCAACGATTTCTGGCCGGTGTTGCGATTGGTACGATTATCGGCTATTTAATCTTTATTTACATGTTTGGCGAATTACAAGAAAAGTGGATTGAAGAAAATCTGGCATTGCGCGGAGAACTTCAGGACCTTAGACAAAGCTATGAAAATTTAAGAAAAAATCATGAAGCACTTGATCAACAAACAAAACAAGGTTTGCAAGTTGGAGAAATTAATATTGAATTTTTAAATCTGGAAGAATTGAATATAGACTCTGATCGAATTATGATTCAACAATTAGAAGATGCTGTTCGAACAGAGGCATCTCATGCCATCGGAAAAAGCGTTGAGGAGATTATCAATTCCATAGATTTACTTCTTTCGACCATTGAAAACAAAACCATTAATATAGATGATTTCAGGTTTCAAGCAGAAGTTCGCAGAATTATTGTAACGGAGACAGTATATTTATCGATTGAACTTAGGATGGCAGAATCCTAATCATTTCTCAAGGTCATACAACACTTGCTGACCTTGAGAGATGACCTCTTAAGGTTATTGCTCTTTACATACTTCTTCTAAATCAGCCAAAACATCGTCTACTTTCTCCCACTGATGAATTTTAGCGCCCGATGCAAGCGGATGTCCGCCACCTTCATAATTTGCTGCTACTTGATTAATAACAGGACCTTTGGAGCGGATTCGAACACGAATAACATCGTCTTCTTCGACAAATATTACCCATACTTTGATTCCCTCAATATCTCCTAACACCCCTACCACAGAGCTAGTCTCCGATGCCTCTACTTCAAACTCATTTAAAATATCCTTTGTTAATTTGACATAGCTTACACCAGCTTCTGATACAGCTATATTTTGAAGAATGTAGCCTTTCAATTTGGCAATGTTTAAGTTTGTTTTGTACATTTCTTCATACATCTCAGTGCGGTCAAAATTATATGCAACTAATTCTGAGGCATATTGGAAAGTCCTTTCGGTCGTACTCGGAAATAAAAAGCGACCAGTATCACCAACTATTCCACTATACAAAAGAAAGGCAGCTCTATCAGACATTTTTAACCCGTTGCCTCGGTGTTCTCTATAAAAATGGTAAATCATTTCACTTGTGGAACTCGCATCTACATCTATCCATTGCAGTTCTCCATAAGCATCCACTACTGGATGGTGATCGATTTTCACCACTTCCTTGGCTTGCTCGAAACGCTGATCAGAAATTCTTTCCTGATTTGCTGTGTCACACACAATAACAAGGGCATTTGAATAAACATTGTCATCAACATCATCCATTGTTGCTAAGAATGATAAAGAGGCTTCCTCTTCACCAACTACATATACATTTTTAGCTGGAAAGCTTGCTTTAATAATTTCCGCAAGTCCACTTTGAGACCCGTATGCATCAGGATCAGGACGAACATGGCGGTGAATGATAATCGTATCGTACTGTTTTAATTTCTCTAATATTTGCGACATTACTGACATATATATACTCCTTTTTTAGTACCTATTATTTTTTCACTAGCAATTCTATTATAGTCACGATACAATAGAAAGGTATTTTTATCTAGCATATAGCTCGTTATGTTATTGGAGGTTTTACTATGGTTATTTTCCCCATCATGATTATCTTATCGTTTATGATGTATATTTATTATAAAGTAATGATAATACGGGATCGTGATCCGCTGATGCAAGAGATTAAAAATGCTAAAGCTCGTATAGCGTTGGGTGTTTTTATCAGCGTTTTTGGTGTCAATCAATACTTATTTTATCAAACACAGCTTGCTTTATTTATAACACTTGTATTTCTTTTCTTTGGAATTGTTCAAGGATATGGTGGTATTAAACGTTTGTCTCATTATAAGGGAGAATTTCAAAAAAGAGCACAAACACATCAATAACTTTTCTAATAACCTTAACGCACCATCCACAAATTGAGACGATGATCAGTAGTGGCACCGGGATAACTCTCTTTTGCGGATTTGCTTTTAAATCATTCTGAGGTTTGTATTAGAGGTGCAATACGCTCCGGCAAGGTACTTGGCTTCGCGGGAGCGGACATCTATTCCGCTATTCTTTAAAAAACAATGCTTTTTTTGTCAACAGTCATCAAATAAGGGATTAAATGTCCGCTTGCATCGAAAAAATGGGATTATTCAGTCAAATAACGTACTAAATGTCCGCCTACCGCATAGCTCTCTCGTGATGTCACTGAAAATTTTCGTAAGTTCACAGGTTTTATCCAATGTTTGGGCTAAGCTCTACTACTGATTTAACGATCAATTAATTGTGCCATCAGCATCGCTTTTCCAACTACTTTTTTCTCATGATATACCTCGATATCAACTTTTGCCGACTTTCTGCCAACATCGATAATTTTGGGCTGAAAGGTAACCGTTGTTTCTAATTGAATAGGTTTTATGAAATATACTGTAATATTCTCCACAACCAAGTCACCTTTCTTCTGATACCGCAACAATCTTCGCGCCGCTTCAATGACAAAGGAAACAAATACGCCATAAGATAACGTTCCTAGTTGGTTCGTCATTTGTGGAGTGATCTCGGCATGATAAGTAGCATGTTGTGGATCTGAAGGTGAATGATCAAAATAATTTGAAACGATGTCATCAATAGTTTCACCGACTTGCGGCTGTTTTTGAATGTGCTGAAGTGCTTTCAACACATCTTGACGAGAAATAAGTCCCTCCAATTGATGATGATGATCGACAACAGGCATGATTTCTATTCCTTCCCAGACCATCATATGTGCCGCATATGCCAAGGAAGTTTCTTTCATCACGGTTAACGGATTTTTGGTCATTACCTTTTCGATTAACATATCCATCTTACGTCCAATCACATCTTTTGATGTAACAATTCCTACCACTTTATTTTTTTCATCCACTACAGGATAGCGACTATGTGTTGTTTTTTCTTCCCATTCATACCATTTGGCAACTTGGTCTTTCGTTTTTAAAAAATATGTATCTTCTACCTTCGTATAAATATCGCCAACTAACACTATTTCTTTTTTGATTAGCTGATCATAAATAGCACGATTAATCATCGCAGCTACTGTGAATGTATCATAACTAGTTGATATAATAGGTAACTGTTTCTGATCTGCTAATTGCTTGGTTGTATCATCTGTATCAAATCCACCAGTAATAAGTACAGCCGCACCTTCTTTTAACGCTAATTGATGGGCTTCTGTACGATTACCAACGATCAAAAGCGAATCCTTTTCGGTATAGCGCATCATTGCATCAAGCTTCATCGCACCGATAACAAACTTGTTTAATGTTTTGTATAAACCGTCTCTTCCTCCGAGTACTTGACCATCTACAATACTTACAATTTCGGCAAAGGTTAGATTTTCAAAGTTTTCTTTTTGTTTGCGTTCGATTCGAATAGTTCCAACGCGCTCAATGGTACTAACCAGCCCCTTGTTCTCTGCTTCTTTTATGGCACGATAAGCTGTTCCTTCACTTACATTAAGCTCTTTGGCAATTTGTCTTACTGATATTTTATTTCCTACTTTTAAAGATTCAATAAAGGATAGAATTTGTTCATGTTTTGTAGCCAATCGCTTTTCACCATTCTTTCATCTGTACTAGTATATTTTCTCTTATTATAATTATACAGTTGTTCATTGTAATATTCAATTTTTTCTTGAAATATTATGCATTTCTTATGGTTATTAAATAATCAAGTTATACTGTTTTATCTCTTATTAATTATCTGTATTAATAAAAAAATATGGGTTGGATGTTCCTACCTATTGCTTATTTATCCATCAAAGACGAACCTAGAAAATGTCAACAGCTTATCCTTTCTTTCATAGGCAAATTCATTTCAATTGAAACCCCTTCTTCTTTAACCTGGGTCGAATCAGAAATTATCCGATATGCTCAACGGGTATTACGCCCCATTACACCTCAAGATATAGCACAACACCTTCATATAAGTGATCGCCATGCAAGACGCCTATTGCACAAAATGGTTGATTCCCAGATTCAAAAAGTAGTAAGTGGTAAAGAACGAAAACGGACTTATCAACTTAAGTAAGTCTATGAATTTCTTGCGGACATTTGTTCCGTTAAATAGCAAAAAAAGGAGATTCACGACTTGTAACGGACATCTATTCCTTTATTCAACGAAATTATGCTCCTATTTAACGCTTTTACCTAAAATAACAGAACGGATGTCCGCTTTACCTTCAAAACAAAGTATTTTTCAAGAAATAACGAAATAAATGTCCGCTCAGCAACCTCATTTTATCGTTGTGGCTCATTAGTCATCCAGGCCCTCAAGAAAAAGGTCAAAGCAATATCGCTTTGACCTTTTTCTTATAATTCTACATGTTCTCCTGGTTTCAGGTGAACGCCTTTTCCTGTTTGTACTTGGTTGCAGAATGCTTCTCCATCTTGTTCGATTAACGGGAACGTGTTGTAGTGCATTGGTACAACTTGCTTTGCTTGTACCCAATCAGCTGCAATTAAAGCATCCTCTGGTCCCATTGTAAAGTTATCACCAATTGGCAAAAATGCTAAGTCAATATCGTTCATATCTCCTATCAATTTCAAATCAGAAAATAATCCTGTATCACCTGCATGATAAATCGTTTTTCCCTCAGCAAAGAATAATATACCTCCAGGCATACCACCATAAATTTTGTTTCCTTCCTCATCCTCAAACATGGAACCATGGAAGGCAGGGGTATATTTCACTTTGCCGAAATCAAATGTATGTGCACCACCAATATGCATTGGGTGTGTATTCAATCCTCTCGAACCGAAGTAAACAGCTAATTCGTTTGGTGCCACTATAAGACAGTTGGTGCGCTCTCCAATACTGACCGTATCACCAACATGATCATTATGTCCATGCGTTAACAGAATAACATCTGGTTCTTGCTCATCTGGATCCAAATCACTCGTTCCGTTACCTGAGATAAATGGGTCGATTAAAATCGTATGTTCGGATGTTTGAATTTTGACACATGATTGTCCGTGGAAAGATACTTTCATGCAAATATGCACTCCTTTTCACAATATTATTCTATTTCCGTTTTTCCCATTCACGGTTTATTTAAACATGAATTAATAATATTGCCAAGAATTTTCATAGATTTCTATTAGTCTCGGGTTAATTAGGGTATTGACCTCTAATTCTTTCTGTTCACCGTTCTTTTCCAATATGTTCTCGTCTTCATCCTTGCCAAAAATGGTGAAGGTTTGTAGCATCTCATCTGTTATAAAATCCGTCTCGACATCAATGGTTAACGAATCAACATTTATCTGCTCCCTACTTGCCATTACGAATCCCCAATTACCAAAACTCGGTACATCTACATGGAAATTTTCCACTTCTAAACCAGTGGAAGCAATTGTATTCGAAATCGTCCAATAGACTTCACGAGCAAATACTGGGCTTGTTGCTTGTACCATAATCGCTCCACCAGGCTGTAAATGGTTGCGAACCAATGAATAGAATTCTTTCGTATATAATTTATTGAGACTTTCATTATTAGGATCTGGCAAATCTATGAATATGGCGTCATACCAATCGTCACTTTGTTCTAAAAATTCAAATGCATCCTGATTGCTCACATTAACATGTTCATTTTGTAAGGAATGATCATTTAACGCCAGAAGATGCGGATTTGAATTGGCTAATTCTACAACTGCTGGATCTAAATCAACTAATGTTATGTTATGGATATCTGGATATTTTAACAATTCCCTTACAGCTAATCCATCACCACCACCAAGCACTAACACTTCTTCATGACTTTCGGTATATGCCATTACCGGATGGACTAATACTTCATGGTAGCGATGTTCATCAATCGAACTCAACTGCAAGGCACCATCCAGATATAACCGAATATCTTCGTCCTGTTTGGTCATGATAATTTTCTGATATTGACTTTCTTCGAGATGGACAATCGGATCGTTATATATTTTTTGCTCAAAAGATAAAACTAGTGATTCGCCAAAAGTCAAACCAGCTAGTAACAGAAGAGCGATGATTCCCCCAACTATTCCATGCAATGTTTTTTTGATTAACTCCTTACGAAATAAATAAAGGACAACTAATGCTACAGAAAGGTTGATCACCCCGACTAAAAAAGCGGTTTTTACCATTCCTAATTGTGGTCGTAATAAGAAGACAAATAATAAACCACCAATCAGACCACCAGCATAATCAGAAAATAACACTCTTGCCGTACTTCGCTGTAATGTAACCCCTATTTCATTGGCCTTCCTGATTAAAATCGGTAACTCAACACCGGTTAATGCTCCAATGATTAACGTAATGGAATATAGAAATAATGCATCTGTTCCATCAGAAAAAAAGGCGGTTGCTGCAAACATGAGAAAGCTGGAAAAACCACCAATCAAAGCAACAAGAAATTCTATGTAAATAAAAGATAAAATTAAATGTTTCGTTACTTTCTCACTTAAACTTGCACCAATTCCCATGCCGGTTAGGAATAACGAAATGGTTAATGTATATTGCTTTACACCATCACCTAAAATATATGACCCTAGAGCTCCGAATAATACTTCGAATATAATACCACAGATCGATACGATACCTGATGCCCAATAAATAAAATGACTTTGCTTTACTTTTATCTCTTCCATACCTACTCCACACTTCCTATATAGTCACGATTGAAAAAGCCTGACCTTTTACGTATTGATGGTCAGGCTTTCTGTATTATGTGATAGATGATCCAATAACAAATGCCAAACCGACAGAAACAGCAAACGATATAATTCCGACTGCAACATTATTGGCCTTCAGTTGGTCCTCAACGGAAAATTTACGTGTGATCCCTTCAAATATAAGGTAAGCTATTAGTTGCAATACAACTCCATACGCTCCCCATATTAACGTTTCGACTACATCAATACTATGATAAATGGCAAAAGCTAAGATGATACAAATTCCAATTATTTTTCCAGCGATGGATAGTGCAATAGCTTGATTACCATCCCTTACCTGCTCCCAATCCTTATATTTAGTTGTCAACCATTCAAAAATGACTAGTCCGATAATCACAATAATAATTGCAGCGATAAAATAAATAAATGTTGAAATAAAAGGTTCCATATTCAACTCTCCTTTTTTATTATTTTCCTGAACTAGGTCCGCCTCCACGAAAAGAACCTAAACCTCTGTTAGTCGTTGTACCCTTATTATAACTGCGTGATGTAGAGTAGCCGCCATAACAGTCATTGGAACTGCAGTAACTCCGTCTATTAGACACCCAGTTATTACCAAAGAAACTGTCGAGCATGCGGATAGTAAAATATGTAGTTAAGAAGTTTGGTGAATAATTTTTACGAACAAATTGCTCACTTGCGACTTCGATAAATGTTGCATTATCTAGCTCTTCACTATCTTTGATAATAATAAACAAGTCAGAGTAAGCAAGGATTTGTTGACCATCGATATAGTCACTGACCTCTTGCGGTTGTTTAATCTCAGCCAATAGATCGGCTAGCTCCTCTACTTCAAACAGCAGTGTTCCATAGACATTTGCAGTTGTGTCGTCCCCCACAACAGAATCAACAAACGGGAAATTGTTGGATACAAGTGCTTCCATATCTGAGTTATCGGTCGATTTCAACTGGTTAATTATTTCATCTTTTGTTTCGGAAACCTGTAGATCTTCTTCTAAGATAGCATCGGATTCATCAAATGCAGATAAATTACTGAACGAATTTGAATTACAACCTGCGAGTAAAATAAAAAATAGCAAGGTAACACTTAAGCCTATCTTTTTATTCACGCCAAAATCACCTCCTGCTTTCATCCTATATGTATCCATGAGAAAGAGGGTGTTCCAGACGTTAGTACCATATAAAGGTTAACTAACTGCTGAAACCCCCCGCTTATGCTTGTTACTCTTTTCCTAATTTCTTTTTAAGAGCTGCTAGTTCGTCATCGACATCGCTTTTTTCTAAATCTTCAAATTCATCATCTAGTGACTTGCTTGCGGAAGATAAGTCTTCACTTGTGTCAGCTTCTGCTTCAAACTGCATCACTTTTTCCTCCATACGTTCAAATCCTTGTTTCGAAGCATCATTCCCAATAGATGACATAGTACGGTTCATTTTCGTACGAGTTTTTGCTGATTCTGCTCTTGCTTTTAGAGAATCTTTCTTCAATTGCATTTGTTGATATTCTTTTTTCATTTCATCTAATTTTTCACGTAGCTGATCTGCATCACGTTTAGCACGCTCCCAAGATTCACGAAGCGTATTAGCCTGGGCTTCTTGTTCGTTCTTATCTTCTAAAGCACGACGAGCAAGGTCTTCGTTGCCAGCTTCAATAGCTTTTTCTGCTTGTGCTTGTCGCTTTTCTACTAGTGATTGTGCATCATCTGTCTTTCTTTTTAACATTTTTTCATTGGCAATTTGCTTAGCTACTGCTGATTCTACCTCGCGGATATCAGACTCCATATCACGCATGAACTGGTCTAACATTTTCACCGGATCTTCTGCTTTGTCTAACATTGAATTCAACTCTGAGCTTACTACTGTTTTTACACGTTTAAAAAATTGAAACATATTAAATTCCTCCTAATAATGATTAATGTGAACCTGCAATAATTTTAACTTCATAATTTTCTATTGGATAACCAATGCTTGCTTCTACATCACTATTCCATTCTTCCACACTAATAAAAGATTTTTCAGCTGCATCACAATACTCAGCATAACGTATACGTTGACCTGTAAGCGAACTGCTTCGTCCCTCACCAGTCACATCTGCCTGACCACTTTCATCTAGAGAGTAGGTGTTGTTATTAAATACTAGCTGGTTAGGGAAATTGTCTGCTTCAGGAAGCTGAATTTTTTCATAAATACCTAGTTCCAATTCATCATCCATCTCGGCAGATAACCAAATTGTCCTACCTTCCCCTAAAAGCTGGTAACTGTACCACTTATAATTGTTTTGTCTGTAGATTATTTTTCCAACTACTTCGTAATCAGCTAAATCATATTCAACAATATCCCCCACTTCTATTGAAAGCAGATCTCTTTTTCTGACAGTTGCTTTCTTTTCTTTTTTATTAAATAATTTGGAAAAGAAACCCAATGGTACACCTCTTTTCTTCCTTTAATGGGTTGTTATAATTAGATACGATCCATGTTAAAAAAGGTTTCAGTTTTTTTGAAAAAATTATCGATGTTGATGAATAACATCTAATCCGCCTGTCACATCCACAACAGTACCTGTTACCATATCTGCATCGTCTTCACAGAAAAACATCACCGTTCGGGCAATATCTTCACCTGTTCCAGAACGCCCAATTGGTGTGTTGGGATCTTCAGACTTTCTACTTTCCATTATCGATGCTTCCTTCATCTCTCCAACAATGTCACCTGGGCATACCATATTCGAAGTAATACCATTTTCGGCTTCTTCATATGCAATAGACTTGGTTAATGATACTAACCCCACCTTCGCAGCCGAAAAAGCAGATCGATTTACCCAGCCTGCTGCAGTATTAGCACTCTGAAAGCCATAATTGACCACTCTGCCAAAATGCTGCTTTCGCATTGCTGGTATTGTTAATTGTAACAGATGAAAGACAGCATCTAAATTGCCGCGAATCATTTGATTCCATTCCTCTTCTGTATGGTCGATTAATTTTTTTCTTTCAAATATAAATGGTCCTGCATTATTTATTAAATAATCAATGGTTCCAAACCTTTCCACGGCTTTTTTTACAGCCTGTGTTAGATCATCTTTCTTACAGACATCAGCTTGAATAATTTCAATCGATGCATCTGGGAATTTTTCTAACATTTCTTTTGCACGCTGATGATCCCTGAAGTATGTAATAGAAACAGCATGTCCTTTATTGATAAATGCCTCTGTTACTTTTAACCCTAGGCCTTTTGTTCCAGCCGTAATAAAGGCGTGTCCCATGTTATTTCCTCCTTAAACTTACTTCTCTCTTACTTATATGTTACATGATTGTTTTATTTTTTTCTATTAAAGTGTAGACAATTTCTATTTAAGGGATAAAGTTTTATCAATGGTTAATCGTGGTATATGAATAATAAGAAAAGTGCAGAGCGCCCGATAGAAACGTAGTGACATCAGAATCAGCTGAGATAAAGGAATCACTGAGAAAAGCGAGCCGAATGATGACTTATCGTAGGATGATTCGTGAAGTCGCCTAGTTTCTGGGCGTTCGGAGCTAAACATCTGCGCAAATATATACTTTCTGGTCTAAGAAAAATTTATTCGATCTTTCACATGAAAACGGATACATGATATAATAAGACTATAGACGTGAAGGGAGAGATAGGGATGTCTTTTGAATATGATCGTATTTTAGTAGCAGTGGATGGTTCAGATGCTTCAGAATTAGCATTTAAGAAAGCCGTGGATATCGTTTTAAGAAATGATGCGAAGATGTTTTTAGCTCATGTGATAGATACAAGAACTATTACCACTGTCGCACCTGAAGTGTATGATCAAACACTTGCGGCACGTTCAGAAAATTATGCACAAACGCTACTTGATGAATATAAAGATAAGGCAAATAAGAAAGGGATAACCAATATTACAACACATGTAGAAATTGGTTCACCGAAAATTAAAATCCCGAAAGATCTAGCTAAGAAGTTTGAAGCTGATTTGATTATTTGTGGTGCAACTGGAATGAATGCAGTAGAAAGATTTTTAATAGGAAGTGTTTCAGAAAGTATTACCAGATATGCATCATGTGATGTGTTAGTGGTGAGAAGTTAATTATTATAACCTCGATAGACTGACTACTGATAGAGAGCAAATCAAGCTCTCTATTTTCTCATGTAAAGAATGATTTTTGGTAGCTTACATATCACTTGAACTGAATCCATAATGGTATAAGCAATAAATATGAATGTTTTGTAATAATTAGAATTATTTGAATATTTTTATTTTTATAAATTCATTAATATATTACTAGTTATGTGGTATAGTTATTATCGTATTATTTTGCAATTGATATAAAACGACCTTTTTTGACAAATTCTAACTTCCTTTTTTTATAAGAAAACACAGGTCATTGTAATCGATTGCGAAATGTAAGGGGGATCTTGTTAGTTTCATTGACAAACCACTTAAAATAAACAAGCTTTACATTATAATAGTAGGGATAGACTGTGACAAAAGGAGGTAAATTAGTTGAACACCGAACAAATGAAGCAAACTAATATAAAAGCTACCAAAAAAGATCGGCCGTGGAAAAGATCTTTAAAAGATTTCTATAAAAAACTAGTAAAGAATAAGAGTGCCTTAATTGGTGGATATTTAATTATTATCCTAATCATAATCGCTATTGTAGGTCCATTTCTCACTACACTGGATCCAGCGAAACCAGACTATGCTATTAAACTAGAAGAGCCTTCTGCTGATCATTGGTTTGGTACCGATCATCACGGAAGAGATATTTTCACTCGTGTAATTCATGGTCTTTGGATAACGATGTTTATCGGCTTTACCGCTACGATTTTAGGTAGTATTGCAGGAGTTATTATTGGTATAGTTTCTGGATACTATGGTGGCAAAATTGATGCAGTAATCATGCGTTTTATGGACATCTTACTTGCATTCCCTGGTATCTTATTAGCATTAGCTTTAATCAGTATTCTAGAACCAAGTCGTTCTAATGTTATTTACGCTATTGCTATTTTCGCCATTCCGACATTTGCACGGATTGTAAGAGGTTCAACACTTGCAACTAAAAACTTAGAATATATTGATGCAATGAAAGCTCTTGGAGCTTCAGATTTAAGAATTATTTCAAAACACATTTTTCCAAATATCCTTTCACCTATTATTGTTCAAGCAAGCTTGTTTATCGCTAATGCTGTTATTACCGCAAGTGGTCTTTCCTTCCTAGGAATGGGAGAACAACCGCCATCTCCTGAATTAGGTGCATTACTAAGTGATGGCCGAGATTTCATGTGGGATGCAGGACACATCGCTTTATTCCCAGGCTTGGTAATCATGTTAATAGTATTGGCATTTAATGTGTTTGGTGATGGTTTACGAGATGCTTTAGACCCTAAAATGAATAAAAAATAAAGGAAGAAGGTGCGCCAATGTTTCAATTTATTGTAAGACGTCTCATTCAGTTAATCCCTGTTCTATTAGGTGTAACCATCATTGTTTTCTCACTTATGCACCTTACTCCGGGGAATCCAGCACAAATTATTGCTGGAGAAAGTGCGCCAAAAGAGACCATTGAGCAAATAGAAAACCGGTTAGGCCTTAATGATCCTATTCCTGTTCAATATTTTCATTTTCTAAAAGATGCCGTTATGTTAGATTTCGGAACTTCTTGGAGAACAAGTTTACCAGTAAGTCAAGAACTTGCGCCCAAGTTTTGGGTTACGCTTGAACTAGCCGTATATAGTACGATATTTAGTATATTCTTAGGTTTAATAGCTGGTATTATCTCAGCTGTGAGACAATATTCCATTGCGGATGTAGGGATAATGCTCGTCGCTTTATTCGGGCTATCTATGCCAAATTTCTGGTTCGGTTTAATGCTTATGCAATGGTTCTCCCTTCAACTAGGATGGTTACCGCCAACAGGTTGGGGATCACCACAACAAATAATCTTACCAGTTATTACTTTAGGGACAATGGGAGCTGCCGTTATCGCTAGGATGACAAGGTCCAGTATGCTCGATGTGATCTCACAGGACTATATCCGAACAGCAAGAGCGAAAGGTTTAAAAGAAAGAGTAGTCATTTACAGACATGCTTTAAAAAATGCGCTTATTCCTGTTGTAACCGTAATTGGTTTACAGTTTGGTAGTTTACTAGCAGGTGCTGTTTTAACAGAGACCGTTTTTGCTATTAATGGCATGGGTAAATTAATGGTCGACCGAATCCTGGCAAGAGATTTCCCTGTTGTTCAGGCTTCCGTGCTCATTATTGCTGTTGTCTTTGTTTTTGTTAACTTAATCGTTGATATTTCTTATAAATTCTTAAACAAACGAATTAATATGGATTAAATCCTTACAGAAAGAGGTGAGCGATGTGAATCAAGAAACTATTTTAGACATAAATGATTTAAGAACTTCCTTTCTAGTGGATGGATTTGAAGTGAAAGCTGTCGACGGCGTTTCATTCAAATTACCGAAAGGAAAAACAATCGGGATTGTTGGTGAGTCAGGATCTGGTAAAAGTATTACAGCGATGTCTATTCTGCAATTACTAGATAAGCCAGGTAAAATTATGGGCGGAGAGATTAATTTTAAAGGAAGAGACCTTACCAAATTAAGTGAAAAAGAAATTCGTGACATTCGCGGAAATGAAATCTCCATGATATTTCAGGAACCAATGACGTCCTTAAACCCTGTTTATACGATCGGACAGCAAATTCGTGAAACACTAAAAGTCCATCAAGGTCTTGACAAACAGCGTGGTACAAAAAAAGCTATTGAATTGCTTACTTTAGTTGGTATTCCGTCGCCAGAACAACGTGTGAAACAATATCCACATGAATTGTCAGGTGGGATGAGGCAACGTGTTATGATTGCCATGGCACTCGCTTGTAATCCAGAATTGCTTATAGCGGATGAGCCTACTACCGCGTTAGATGTAACTATTCAAGCTCAGATTCTTGAATTAATCAAGGATCTTCAATCAGAATTAGGTATGTCTGTTATCATGATCACTCATGATATGGGTGTAGTAGCAGAAACATGTGATTATGTTGCCGTTATGTATGGTGGAAAAGTAGTAGAATACCAAGATGTGAAATCAATATTTAAATCTCCTAAACACCCATATACGGTAGGCTTACTCAATTCTATTCCTCGCCATGATACAGACGTAGATGAACTAGAGCCTATTAAAGGGAATGTACCAAGTCCTAAAGATATGCCTGAGGGATGTCGGTTTGCACCTCGTTGCCCGTTCGCAACAGAGTTGTGTACACAGGAACTTCCAACATTAGATACTCAGGCAGACGGTGGCGAAGTACGTTGTTGGATTTACACAGACCGTTGGGACGGAGATCCGGAGGTGAATGTACGTGAGTCAAAAAGAACTGCTGAAAGTGAATAATTTAAAACAACATTTCCCTATTAAAGGGGGATTTTTAGGAAGAACCGTAAACCATGTAAAAGCTGTTGACGATGTTACTTTTGATATTTATGAAGGTGAAACATTAAGTGTTGTAGGAGAATCTGGATGTGGCAAATCGACAACAGGACGCGCTATTTTACGCTTAGACGAACCTACTGACGGTTCTATTGAATTTGATGGCGTTGACTTGCTAGCACTAAACAAGCGGGAAATGAGAAAGAAACGAAAAGATTTACAAGTAATCTTTCAGGACCCTTATGCTTCCCTTAACCCGAGACAAACTGTAGCACAAATCTTGATGGAAGCTATGGCAATACAGAAGGCAGTGCCAAAAGCAAAGCGTAGAGAGCGAGCGATCGAATTACTTGAAACAGTTGGGCTAAATGCGGACCAGATCGATCGTTATCCACATGAGTTCTCAGGTGGACAGAGACAACGAATTGGTATCGCACGTGCACTATCCGTTGATCCAAAGTTAATCATTTGTGATGAAGCTGTTTCTGCTCTTGACGTATCCGTACAGGCGCAAGTTCTTAACTTGCTTAAGAAGCTTCAAAAAGAATTCAATTTGACATTCTTATTTATTGCACACGATTTAGGTGTTGTTCGTCATATTTCCGACCGAATCATTGTGATGTATCTAGGAAAAATCGTGGAAATCGCTGATAAAAAATCATTATTCGAAAATCCACAGCATCCTTATACAAAAGCATTACTTTCTTCGATCCCAACACCAGATCCAGAAGTAAAGAAAGAAAGAATTATCCTAAAAGGAGATGTTCCTTCTCCTATTAATCCACCACAAGGATGCAGGTTCCATACAAGATGTCCTTTCGCTACAGATATTTGTAGACAGGAAGCTCCTGCATTACGTAATTTGGATAATATGAAGGAAGGCCATCGCGCTGCATGTCATCATATAGAAAAAATTGCAGCAGAACAATAATCCGAAAAAAGATCTTTGATAACTATAAAAGTTGTCAGAGATCTTTTTTAAAAGGTAAGAAAGTATATAATCAGTGCAATGACCGTGTTTAACGAAGTAGTTATTTGGACATATTTTATGTGTGATTGCCAACGCTCCGACTAATTACTTTCTGCGGGCACGGACTTAACTAACTTTGCAAAGAAAAACACTTTGCAAAGTGGATTTTCGGCTAGCGCTATTCCCGCAGGTGTCTACGTAATTAGTCTCCGCTATGAGGAGGGTGCAGCAATTCTTATAGCTTCGGTGATGTTATAACAGACTATATGAGAAATACTAGACCTTATACTGCTTTCTACAAGTTTGTAGTTTTTATTTGTTTTTTAAGCTGCTTTACCTCTCTATTGAGATGATTAAAACTCATTATTGTTGCGTATTGTGCTTTTGTTACTGTTTATTTACCACAACGTAAGATAATTGATGAAAAACATTAAAAAAAGGAAGCCATTGTCGGCTTCCTTTTTTATATTTATTCTTCGATATATGCATCTTTAATTTGGTAAATACCTTGTGCATTGATGCTAAAGTCTTTAACTGAATCACTTACCCCTAATAAGTATTCTTGGTGATGTGTATACATCATTGGAGCAAGATCAACAAGCTTTTCTTGTACTTCGCTATAAATTTCTTGTCGTGCTTCAGGATCTGTTTCACGGCGTCCTGCATCTAATAATTCATCTACTTCATCATCTGATATGAAAGAACGGTTTCCTGGCTCACCATGTTGAGAGCTATGGAATAATGGATATAGGCCATAATCAGCGTCAGCTGTTACCGTAGACCAACCTAGAATAAACATATCATGCTCTCCATTAGCAGTACCTTCTAAGTATGCCCCCCATTCTAACTCTCGAATCTCAATATCGACACCAATCTCGCCTAATTGTGCTTGAAGTGCTACAGCTGTATCAACACGCTGCTCATTATCATTTGTCCAAATCGTTGTTTCAAACCCATCTTCGTACCCTGCTTCAGCTAATAATTCTTTCGCTTGGTCTACGTCATATGGTAAACCTTCAATCGAATCATCGAAACCAAATACAGGTGGTGCTAATGCACCAATTGCAGGGATACCGACACCATTCATTACACCATTAATGATTTCGTCTTTATTAATTGCCATAGAAAGTGCTTGACGTACTCGGACATCATCGAATGGTTCTTTTTCTGTATTAAATCCGATATAAGATACAGAAACGCTTGGAGATTGTAAAACACTCGCATCTGGTAGACCATCAACTCGTGACATATTATTCGGTCCAATTTGATCTGCTACATGAGTCACACCTGTTTCTAACTCTGCTACTCTTGAGCTTTGTTCTGCTACTACTTTAAATTGAACAGAATCTAATTTAGCATTGTCTCCCCAATAATCCTCATATGGAGTTAACGTTACGCTCTCACCTGCAGACCAATCTTCTAATTTAAATGGTCCTGTACCACTAGGGTTTTGGTTGATATACTCGTCAACATCGCCACCATCTTCTAGTTGTGCATAATCTTCGTCAATAATAGTAGGACTCATAATCGCAGTACCACTATGCGCTAGATTAGCTAATAACGGAGCATAAGGATACTCTAAATTAAATCTAACTGTATAATCATCTACTACTTCAACACTTTCCACTTGCTCTATTAAGAATACATATGGAGAAGCAATTTCCTCATCAGCTAAACGATCAAAACTCTTTTTAACTGCTTCAGCGTTGAATTCTGCACCATCATGAAAAGTGACACCTTCTTGAAGATGGAATTCCCATGTTAAATCATCAACTTGTTCCCAATCAGTCGCTAAACCTGGTTCAATTTCTTGATCATCGTTCAGCGTAGTTAGTGTTTCATAAATATTTTCACGTACATTACTTGAAGGTACGTCATTTTGTCCTTGAGCTGATAGTGAAACTACATCAGATGGTACCGTTATTACTAATTCCCCGGAACCTGCTGCTTCTTCGTTCTCGCTGCCTTCTTCTGCTGAATCGTTTTCATCTGTTGTTTCCTCCGGTTCACCGTCACCTGCACAAGCAACTAGTGCAATCGATAGTACAAACAGAAGAGATAACATTAAAACTAAATGTTTAGATTTCATTAATCTAAACCCCCCTCTTTTAAGTTTTTGTAAAGATTATGTAATATATAATCAAGTTATAATATAACTGAAATTTCCCAAACTTTCAAGCAATTTTGTCAAATATCTTCTCCGACTTTTTAAATTCGAGATATATGACTTTCAGATATTAATATATTTAACATTAACTTATAATAGTAAGTTTAATCATCATTAACAAGGAAGCTAGCTTACTCCTGAATGGAGGGCCATCTGATCGTTTGCATAGACTTTCGATATTTTTATATACAAATAAAAAAGATCTTCTCCCTATTTTAGTAGGAAAAAGATCTATTCCAGAATAAATTTATTGTGTTAATCTCACTGCATCTCTAGCAATCATTACTTCCTCGTTTGTAGGAATAACAATTACTTTTACAGGGGAATGTGGATAGTTTACAAATGTTTCTTTACCACGAATGTTGTTTAGGCTTGGATCCCAATATACACCCATAAACTCTAATCCTTTTAATACACGTTCACGAATGGTTATACTGTTTTCACCTACACCAGCGGTAAAGATGATCGCATCCACACCATGCATTCTTGCAGCATAGGAACCAATGTATTTATGAATTCTCTCTGCAAATACTTGAAGAGCTAATTCGGCACGATTATCACCATTTTCTGCCTTCTCCTGAATATCTCGTAAATCACTAGAAAATCCGGATAAAGCTAGCATACCACTTTTCTTATTTAAAACATTCATTACTTCTGAAGCAGATTGTCCAGTTTTCTCCATGATATACGGAATTAAGGCTGGATCAATATTTCCAGATCTTGTCCCCATTGTAACACCAGCTAAAGGTGTAAAGCCCATAGAAGTATCAATTGACTTACCTTTTTCAATTGCTGCGATACTTGCACCATTTCCTAAGTGACAAGATAACAGACGTAATTGTTCCAAAGGTACACCCATTAACTCTGAAGCACGTTCAGAAACGTATTTATGTGACGTACCATGAAATCCGTATTTACGGATGCCATATTTTTGATAATATTCATATGGTAAACTATATAAATAAGATTGCTCAGGCATTGTCTGGTGAAATGCTGTATCAAATACTGCTACAGAAGGCACATTAGGCAACACTTCACGGAAAGCACGAATACCAGTTAAGTTCGCTGGGTTATGCAATGGTGCTAACTCAGATACCTCTTCAATTTCCTTAATTACTTCATCAGTAATCACTACCGAATCATTAAATTTCTCGCCACCGTGTACGACACGATGACCGATACCATCGATTTCATCCAAACTTTTAATTACACCAAATGATGTTAATTTATCAAGTAATAGCTTGACAGCTACAGCATGATCAGGAATATCTCTTGTTTCTTCATCTTCTTTATCATCAAATTCAATAGAAAAAACGGAATCAGCAATACCAATTCGTTCTACTAGTCCTTTTGACAACACTTTTTCTTCCGGCATTTCAATTAGTTGAAACTTTAGTGAAGAACTTCCGGCGTTTACAGCTAAAATTTTACGCAACATTTTCAATCCTTTCATTCTTTCATTTACTTATCCTGACTAATAAAATCAATGTTTTGACATATGTTCAAACATTCCCATATCCATTTAAACACCGTCAGAATAAGTTTGCAACCGGAATATCAAATGGTAACGTTTGCTTCATGAAATTTTTATTTTCTGACTATTCTCGCTTTTCTGATTTGAACCAATCATCGATTTTTTGAAGGATGTTATGTGTCTTATTGACATCTCTAAAGGACGGCAATTGAGCCATTAAAGTTTGCTTTGGTGGTTTTGTATCCTTACCGTGCTTCTGTAGTACTAAGATACTCTTAGCATGTTGCTCGGAAGAAAACATTGATAATGGTAATTGCAGCAGTGCTAATATATGGGCATGATTGTGCAAATACTTTTGTAATTTATCACTTTGATCACTAGTAAAAAGAAAATTAGGAATGACGAATAATAAGTACCCTGCTTCTTTTGTGTACATCATACTCTGTTCAATGAATAGGTGATGTGCATAAGCATGTCCTTCATCAGCATTCAATTCAAATTTAGCGGCTTGTTCATCGTTTGGATAATATCCGACAGGTAAGTCAGCTACAATTGCATCAACTGGCTCTAGCAATAAAGGTGTTAAGCTATCTTGGTGAAAGTATTCAATCTCAACTTCCTGCAGATTCGCACTTTCTACTGCTAATTGAATCAATGTCGGATCAATTTCACTTCCATACCCTGTTACATCTGCTTCTACCTGATTAATCACAGCAGTTAATAAATTCGCCGCACCACTTGCTGGATCAAATAGTCGTAATTGTTTTGTTTCAGGCATTAATTTTTGGATAAAGTAACCCATAAACATAGCTACACTGTCAGGTGTGACAACATGTTGATGTTGAGTTGATCCCTTCATTCCTTTAATTAAGGCCAATTGAATGACTTTACGAATCGATTCACTAGTTGTGTCTTCACTGTAAAAAGATTCTTTCAGTGATGCTAAACTATCTGCTGTCTTTTTATCTGGTAAATCTAAGGCTTCTTCTGTTTGAATAGCACGTAACGCAAAAATTAAACTTTCTAAATAAGGTTCATTTTCTGTTTCTTCTATAGTAGATGTTAGTTGATCCAAATCTGAAAAAACTTTTTCTATATCAAATGACATCTTTTACTCCCTCCACAATATACAAAATGATTCACTGCCTACCTTATCACGGTGCTAATTGTTGATAAGATTCGCTAACCAACAGTGGGTTCAAATCCCACTGTTGGAAGTCTCACTATATTATGAAGGCAGTGAAATCAAATTGTCTACTGAGAAGCATTATATATCATTACCTTGCTGCTTTTCATCTCTTCTTTGTTTTAACATATCTAAAACCTGGTCAATTACTTGCGGGCTTTTCTCTAACACTTTCTCATACGCTGTTGTCGATTCATTTAGTGGCAACAGCCGGACACCTTCCTTATTAGCAATGACAAATGCTGAAGGGATAATGGATACACCTCCACCACTTCCACCACCAAACGGGATGATCGATTCTGATTGGGTATCATCTTGCCCGCTTTCTTGACCTTTTTCTTGACCTTGCTGATCTTGTCCTCCCCCAGGTACAAACTCACTACCACCAGCTGCAAAACCAAATTTGACTTTTGATAAAGGAATGATCAAGCTGCCATCTGGAACTTCTATTGGTTTACCAATTGCTGTATCCACTTCGATTAATTGTTTTAAATTGGCCATCGTTAAATTCATAAATCCTTCTAACGGGTGAACATTTTGATTATTATCTTCCATTATTGTCTGGCTCCTTTTCGTATTTTTTTCATTTTCTTCATTTCTTTGATAGTCTTACTCAATTTTACCGATATCATGCACTCACCTGCTGATTGAAAAGTTTCTTGTTCAAAATCTGCTGCTATATTAATTTCAACGTCTCGTTTACTACTATAATGAGCTTTAATCCATTCAGCTAACGTAGTGATAGACACGTAAAGGTATGCTGTTATCGAGGGATCATATGTAGCAACAATCGTTTCGGTATGTAAAGCTTCCATTTCTGATTTTTTCAACAAACTTTTTACAAGATGATACATCTCCTTCATATCCACGCTTTTATCTGTTTCTAAAGATGTTAAATCGAACTGGGTGAAATCGATTGTCTCTTGATAAAATGTGAAACGTAATATACTAATTTTAAATTGGGCATTTTTATCCTCTTCATCCCATTGCCAATCCAATGATATATATACTCGTGACCTAAGAAAAATGAACAGAATAATAATGAAAAGTACAATTATAATCAATAATAAGACAATCAGCATATTCTCACCTCTTCATTATTATTTACGAGTAAATAGTAGATTAATCATAAAGTCGTAACAATCAACACAAAATAATCCAAGTTATCAATAGGATAGCTTTGGAAACCATGATAAGATGAGAATAGATACATATGCTTGTTAGGAGGAAGGAAAATGGACAACAGAAGTAAATTATATTTTTACTACAAGAAAAATGAGGAACTTATCCAAAAATTGGAGCCGTTATTTGAATATGTCGAAAATCAAGGATTTCAAATCGTAGAAGAGTCTAAAGAAGCTAATATTATCATCAGTGTTGGTGGGGATGGTGAATTTCTGCAAGCTGTTCGTCATACAAACTTTCGTCAAGATTGCTTATATGTAGGCATTACCCAAGCAGATGAATCTGGCTTGTACTGTGATTTTAATATTGACCAATACGATGAGATGGTGGAATCGATGAAAAATGACAGTATTGAGGTTCGTCGCTTTCCAATAATTGATGTTACGATCAATGGGCAGTCAACATTCCATTGTTTAAATGAAGCCGCTATTCGTTCTGCGATTATTAAAACGATTGCAATGGATGTATTTATTGATGATAACCATTTTGAACGCTTTCGTGGAGATGGATTAATCGTGGCCACACCTACCGGAAGTACGGGTTATAACAAGTCAACTTCAGGTGCTGTAATTGATCCAAAAATTCCTTGCCTGCAAGTAACGGAGCTTGCTTCTTTAAACAATAACCGCTACCGTACATTAGGTTCTTCATTTGTTTTAAATCAAGATCGAATTTTAAGTCTAGAGGTCATTCAGGATGGTAATGATTACCCGATTGTAGGGCTTGATAATGAGGCTTACTCGATAAGGAACATTCAAACATTAACGATTCAGCTAAGTGATAAACGGATTAAAACAGTCAAGCTGAAAAACAACTCATTCTGGGACCGCGTTCAACGAACCTTCCTGTAAGTTGAACGTTATCCTACTGTCATGTTGAGCGGACATTTAGTGCGTTATTTGGCGTAATATCACCCTTTTTTCGGTGTTGGCGGACATTTAATCCGTTATTTGTTCTTTTTTCGTATAGAATAGCGTTATTTTCGATGAATAGCGGAATAGATGTCCACTTGCAGCCTAAAATCGCCACTTTTATTACAAATAACGGAACAAATGTCCACACTACTTTTTACACAAAAACCAGAGGTGTTACGCCTCTGGTTTTTCGTACATCATTTCTCCGTCTACGATGGTTGCTTTTACTTCTATTTCGTGGAATCGATCAGGATCGTGTTTGAACAAGTCTTTTTCCAATATGGTAAAATCCGCTACAAAGCCTGGCTTGATCATACCTCGGTCATGGGCATGATTAATGACATAGGCACTGCCTTTGGTATATAAAGAAATAGCTTCAAAAACAGAAAGCTTTTGGTGACTACCATACACTTGTCCATCAATGTTAGATCTTCTTGTTACAGCCGCTTGAATCCCTAATAACGGGTTTACCTCTTCAATTGGTGCGTCTGATCCTCCAGCACAAGCAATTCCATTATTTAAATAGGTTTTCCATGGATAGGCATCATTCGTTCTTCTATCACCTAGCCTCTCCTTGACCCACGGGAAATCCGATGCAACAAAGGAAGGCTGAATATCCAACACAACCGGAATTTTCTTTAATCTGTCCAATAACTTGTCATTCATAATTTGAGCATGGATGATCCGATCTTTTAAACCATTATGTAATGGATACTTTTCGATACAAGCTACTATCTCCTCAACCGCCTGATCACCTATTGCATGAACAGCCACAGGATGCTCTGTTTTTCGCGCTTTTTGAAACAAAATCTCTAAATTATGTCGCTTATGAATTGGGATTCCCACATTACCTGGGTCATCGTGGTATGGTTCACTCAACCAAGCCGTTCTTCCCCCTAGTGCGCCATCCGAAAATATCTTCATTGCGCCAAGAGTAGTAAATTCTCCTCCATCACCATACTGTAAACCTTGCGCTAACATTTCATCAAAAACAAGATGATGAACTAATAGGTGTGCTCTAAATTTATACTTTTCAGGTAAAACCTTGTAATACGCATTCAATGTACGTTCAAACCCACCATAATAAGAAAGGTCTTCACTATGCCCGCCAACTAAACCTAGTCGAAGAAGATCTTCAATTGCAACTTTAACGTTTTCCTGTAACTTAGATTCTGATATTAGTGGCATTATTTCCTTCACTAATTCCTGGGCTTGATCTAATAAATATCCGGTTGGCTCTCCAGATTGATCTCGGACAATTTTCCCGCCTTGTGGGTCTTCCATTTCCCTCGTTATCCCAGCTAAGTCCAACACTTTAGAATTAACAATAAGAGCATGACGGCATACTCGGGATAAAATGATAGGATGTTCACTTGAAATATCATCTAATTCTGTTTTATCAATAATTCTGACTTCTTCCCATTGATTTTCGTTCCATCCATCTGCAATTAACCATTCCTCTGGTTCTAATTCTTGTGCTTTTCTTTCTAAAGCTTGCAATACTTCATTTGCAGATTTCATAGATGATAAGTCTAAATGTAACAATTTTTCACCATGACCAATTATATGTAAATGACTGTCGACAAAACCAGGGTACATGGTTGCTCCACTCAGATTGTATTCGTCGTCTATACTGTTCCTCCATGTATTTCTTACCTCTGATTCTTTTCCGACGCCCATGATTGCTCCATCTTCTACATAAACAGCTTCTACTATCGATGTTTCATCTTCCATTGTGTAAATTGTACCGCCATAAAAGAGTGTACCCATTCTATCACCTAGCCTAATATTCTTCTGTTGATTATGATATAACGATAGCAAAAAGTCATCCATAAGAAAAGGATAGTGCACTTTGCACTATCCTCCATTTTATTATTGATTTGCTTGACCACCCATTTGTTGTTCAGCCATTTGTACAAGACGTTTTGTGATCTCTCCACCAACTGAACCATTGGCACGTGAAGTAGTGTCAGCACCTAAGTTTACACCAAACTCTTGTGCAATTTCAACTTTCATTTGATCTAGAGCTTGGCTTACTCCAGGAACTACTAGATTGTTTGAACTGTTGTTGTTCGCCATTTGCTTTCACCTCCTCTTGACTACATTACTATCATGAACTTTTAGAGGTGAAATCATGCAAAATATTGACTGGTAGTTGTTGTTAATTCATCCAACCGTTAGAGTAAGTCTCCCAGTTCTTCTTCTTGATTATCTTTTGCTTCAATCTCAACGGTTTCAATCGCTGACAAGATTTCTTGAATATCTGGCTCAAACTCTATATTAGCTTCAAACTGCTCTACTTTTTCCAATTTTGGCTTCGTTTTTGGCTGTTTAGGTACAAATACTGTACAACAATCCTCAAAAGGACGAATAGAGATATCATACATATCTATCTCTTCTGAAATTCTGATGATCTCGTCTTTGTCCATTGCGACTAAAGGTCGAATAACAGGATAATTGGTTACAGCATTAATCGCGTGCATGCTTTCCATAGTTTGACTGGCAACCTGTCCAAGACTTTCACCAGTTACAAGTGATAAGATACCTTCTTGTTCGGCAACAGCTTCACTGATACGCATCATCATTCTCCGCATCACCGTCATGGAATAACCATGCGGAATCTCGCGATGTATTTTTTGCTGTAATGCTGTAAAAGGTACAATATGCACTTTGATCGAATGACCATAAAAAGACAGTTTTTCCGCTAAATCTAACACTTTTTCTTTCGCTCTTTCACTTGTGTATGGTGGTGAATGGAAATGGATAGCTTCCAACTGAACTCCACGTTTCATCGTTAAATAACCAGCAACAGGGCTATCAATACCTCCAGATAAAAGCAGTAATGATTTTCCGGAAGAGCCTACTGGAAGTCCAGCAGCACCTGGAACCTTTTGCGATGTTAAATAAGTTGCTTCGGAACGAATATCAACAGTAATTTCCAAGTCCGGCTGATGAACATCGACTGTAATGCCATCTATATTGGACAATAAATATCCACCAAGCACTTGATTAAATTCTTGTGATCCAATTGGAAACTCTTTATTGGAACGCTTGGTTGATACTTTAAAGGTTCTTACATTCTCGGTTTCCGTTAAAAGTTTAAGTGCTTGCTCTTTAATAGCTGTTTCCTCATTTTCTACCTTAAGTGCCACACTCATATTTTGAATACCGAATATTTTTTGGCATCTGTCCATGATTGCTTCCGGGTCCTCACCATTTAACACGATATACATGCGATCACGCTTTTTGTCTACTTTAATAGCTGGGAAATTGCGCAATGCCTGTCGGACATTTTTAGCTAATTGCGTTGTAAACAGTTTTCGATTTCGACCTTTTAATGTGAGTTCCCCATATCTAATTACTATATGATCATATTGCATTGATATCTACCCCATTACTTCACTTAATTTTTTTATAACTTCGGTTAATTTTTGAAAGAAATAATCAACCTCTTCTTTGGTTGTCTCATAAGACATACTAACACGCAAACCGGAAATTGCAATATCACGGTCTTTACCACAGGCAATAAGTACAGCACTTTCATCCGCACTCTTCGATGAGCAAGCAGACTTAGTCGAAATAAAGATTTCAAAATCCTCTAATGCATGTATAACTACTTCCGGTTTTAATCCACGAACAGAGAAATTTACTATATGAGGTGCACTTGCGAATTTTGGTGTATTGATGACAACTCTATTTAACGTTTGCAGTTGTTCCATTAATGTATGCTTTAAATTAGTTAATTTCTTATGAAGTTCTGACTGCTTTTCTTTAGCTAGACGCATCGCCTTTACTAATGAAACAATCCCAGCAACATTCTCTGTACCTGAGCGTATTCTTCTTTCCTGACCTCCACCATGAGCTAATGAAAACAACTTAACCGTTTGTTTTACATAAAGAACTCCAGTTCCTTTCAACCCATGAATTTTATGACCAGATATCGTACATAAATCCACATGACTTGCTTGAATGTTTAATGGGACTTTTCCATACCCTTGCACATGATCAACATGAAAAAATGCTTTCGGATAGCTTTGTACGACTTCTCCGATTTCTTTAATTGGCTGAATCGTTCCTATTTCATTATTTACATGCATGATAGAGACTAATATTGTGTCTTCGCGCATTTCTTTCTTTAAGTTGTCTATATCCACTAAACCTGACTCATCCACATCTAAATAGGTCACTTCAAAACCTAAAGCTTCTAAACCTTGGCAAGTTTCGATAACAGACGGGTGTTCAATAGCAGAGGTAATAATATGCTTTCCTCTATTTTGATGTTCCAGCGCAATTCCTTTAATTGCTAAGTTATTACCTTCTGTACCTCCCGATGTAAAGATAATTTCATTAGGATTAACTTCTAATAATGATGCTGCTTGTTCTCGAGACTTACGTAATAAACGTTCCGCATCCATCCCAATCCCATGAATGGATGATGCATTCCCAAAGAACCCGGTAGATGCTTTCGTAAAACTGTCTAATACTTGTGGATTTGGTTTTGTTGTAGCACTATTATCTAAATAAATCATCCTTGAACCCCTCTTTTTTCGATTAACATTGAGATATCTTATCATATTTTACCGATCGTGCAAATAAGTTATCCCTGACAAAAGTTTGCTACTGACAATAGAAAAGATATCCCTATATCAATACAGGAATATCTTCTCGACTTTACTATTCAACCTTAATATCTAACTTCGACATTATCTCATCAATGGAAACTGTATTGTCATCATTCAATTCCAAATTCATGTTTGCTAAAGATTTTGGAGCTTGTTGTGATTGTTCAGATTCAGTATCTGACTTGCTTGACTCTTGATCTTGTGCTCCAATGTCAGTATTGTCGGGCATTTTCTTTGATCTAAATATAAAATTGGTCTGTTTGTAATCATGTTTGTGTTGCACTACTTCATGTTGATCAGCGTATACATAAGCTGTCTGCCCTAGATCTAAATAAAAGAATAGAACAATTCCCCAGATGGTAACTGTCACGGTAGATAGTGCCATTACTAACCATTTCATGATGTCTTCCCACCTTTGCTATACCTAATTAGCCTTTCGTTGAAATGCTTTGTCCATCTCTTCAATTTTTGCCATGGCATTGGGATCGACTTCCTCCAATGCCTTTACCGCTGTTTCTAATGCATTTTCGTATTTATAATCTCTAAATAATTGTTCTGCTTCCGATAAATGGGAAGCTAATAATGGATGACTACTTCGATATCGATTTCCATATTGAATAGCTAATTCCACTAAACGCGCCTGATCCAGTAATAAATTAGTTTGCTCGACAAAATTATTAACGGATTTGGTTGCTTCCGCAATGCTATGTTGTACTTTCCCCATATCTAACGGATGTTTTTGTAACTGTTTTAAAACCACTTCACATTTTTCCGTTGATTCTTCTAATGCATTGATAATAAATGAAGGAATTCCTGGCATATTACTTTTCTGTAACTTCTTATCGGTATGAATTAATTGTTGCTTTAAATTAGCAATTTGTTCTTTTGCTTCCATTTCATCTTTTCTTAAATCTTTAATTTGCAATTGAAAATCTGCTTGTGCTTTATCTAACTTATCTAGCTCCTCTGAGAAAGTATCCAGTTTATCTTTAATTTCTAAATGATTTGCTCGACGATCTTCATATTCTTTTTCAATTTGTTCAAACTGATTTTCTGTTTTAGCAAGCCATTTTTCAATGCTGAGGAACAACTCAAGATCGGCCTCTTCTAGATAGTATGTTTGTTGTAATTCTTTAATTTCATTAGAAGTGCTTTCCACCTGCTCTTGAATATCGATTAAATGTTGTTTCGCATTCGGAAATTGACTTTCTACAATTGATTTTGACTTTGCTTCTTTTTCCAATAACTGAAACATTTCGTTCAGACGTTCTTCCATTTGTTCTAATGATTCTTCAATTTTATTTGTCTCACCGTTATCTAATTCTTTTATCGCACTTTTTAACATGTTTTCATATTGCTTTAATTCTTTTTCAAAACCAAATTGCTGTACCCGATAACCTTCTTCTTCCATTTCAGCCATACCTCTAAGTAAGTCTTTCATCTGCTCTGGAATTTGCTGTTTGCATTGGCGATAGATACCTGGAAAAGCACTGATTCTTTCTTCTATATTTTCTATTTCATCTTTTAATGCTTCAATTAAATCTTGTGCTTCCATATAATTTCCTTCATCTGTTAACATGGAATACTCTGTTAAGCGTTTCTCCAACTTCGTTAATTCTGATTCAAAAACAATTTCTGCTCTACCAAATTGCGTACGATTATGTAAGAGGTATTTCTTCAGTTCTTTAATTCTCGGATCTAAATCTTTAATTTCTTGTCGAACATATTTCTCTGAATTAAGCAAATGATCAAGTTCCGTATACATGTCTTCAATATTCTTTTCAATATTTTGCAAGGCTTTTTCAACATGTTGCAGATTTTTCTTCGATGCATTAATTCGAAATCTGTCGGCAGCCTCTTCTGCATCTAACAAATATTCCTCCATATCTGGCAGTTCTCTTGTCAGAATGAAGTCCCAGTTTTCTTTCCAGCTCTCAAATTTTTCTTGTGTTTCACCTGATAAATTTAACTGTTTTACTTTGGCCAATTCTGCCGTAACATTTCGATTCATAATATCCATCTTCCATGCTTCCAGGCGATCGACATTATCATAGACCTTTTTCCTAAAGATTAGTCCAATAATAAGTAATACAATAATAATAAGAATTCCACCGATCACGAATTCCAACATAAGTAATCCTCCTTCAAAACAACCGATAGCTTGTATATGTATAGTTAAATTTCCTTATATTTTTAGACGACTTTATTGTTACTTGTTATGATACCATGTTTCTACACCTTTTTGCTAAAAATTTTACTATTTTTGAATATTTTTATCGAAATCTGTTTTTTCCTATAAGTAAGTTTGATGATTTGTCACGTAAGTTAATGTGTTGTATGATAAATAAAATTCATATTGAGGAGTGGGGACATATGTTTGAAACACAAAGTTATAACGGTGCTAAACAGAAAGATTATCCAATCGTTATTAAGCAATTAGATGCCCTTTTACATGATGAACCAGATGTAATTGCAAATTTATCTAATGCATCTGCATTATTAAACCAATTTTTAGAAGATGTGAACTGGGTAGGATTTTATATTTGGAAAGACGACGAGTTAGTGTTGGGGCCATTCCAAGGGTTGCCTGCATGTGTACGAATTAAAAGTGGCAAAGGAGTATGTGGAACCGCTGTTGCGGAAAAGAAAACCCAACTGGTAGCAGATGTACACCAATTCCCTGGTCATATTGCTTGTGATGCAGCAAGCCAATCAGAAATCGTTGTACCCATTATCAAAGAGGGTGAAATTTTCGGTGTATTAGACATCGATAGTCCTAATAAAAATCGCTTTGATGAAACAGACCAGAAATATTTAGAACAATTCGTTCAAACTTTAGAGAAATATATTTAGAAAACATATTGCTATTGACATTACTCCCCTAGCATCATATAATGGACTTTGTGTAAAAAAGGTAGCCTATGTGAACCGCTGGCTGACCATTTTGTTCCTCACTGGAAAAGCGAATGTGCCCGTTCAGAAACGTATGACTTAGACTGAAGCGTAGGAGATAAAGGAATCACAACGACGAAGAAGTTGATGATGACTTATCGTACGAAGCTGAGGGAAAGACACTAGTTTCTGGGCACCCCGAGCTAGACATCTCAATAGATTCTAGCTAAAAGCTAAAGCGAGGTGCATCGAGTAACTCTCTGCTACTAGGGCGAGGATGCATGAAAACAAAATGGCTGTCGAGATAGGGACACACTGTCTTATTTTATGCAAAATTCATATATAAAGGAGAAGATGTACAATGGCTCGCTATACAGGTTCTGTATGGAAAAAGTCTCGTCGTCTTGGTATCTCATTAACAGGTACTGGTAAGGAGTTAGACAAACGTCCTTACGCACCAGGTCAACACGGACCTAATCAACGTCGTAAACTATCTGAATATGGTTTACAATTACAAGAAAAACAAAAGCTACGTTTCATGTACGGAATCAATGAACGTCAATTCCGTAGTTTATTTGATCGTGCTGGTAAAATGCAAGGTATCCATGGTGAAAACTTCATGATTCTTCTTGAATCTCGTCTTGATAACCTTGTTTACCGTCTAGGACTTGCTAGAACTCGTCGTCAAGCACGTCAATTAGTTAACCACGGTCACATTACAGTAGATGGAGGTCGCGTTGACATTCCTTCTTACCAAGTAAAACCTGGTCAGGTAATCGGTGTTCGTGAAAAATCTCAAAAGCTAGATATTATCGCTGATGCTATTGAGGCTAACACTTTCACACCTGAATATGTATCATTCGACGCAGACAAATTAGAAGGTAGTTACACTCGCTACCCAGAGCGTTCTGAGTTACCTGCAGAAATTAACGAAGCGCTTATTGTTGAGTTCTACTCTCGTTAATTTCAGAGTATATTTTTTAGCAATTTTAAAAACCCTAGAAAACTTGATCATCAAGTTTTCTAGGGTTTTTGTTTGTTTTTAGCATTATAAATGATGACCTTATATTTACATACTTTACTCCGTCAAGTACTAGAAACTCATAAACTTAAATATTTCCTCTTGTAAAAAGGACAAGATAAAATAAAAAACACCTTATTTAAGACGTCACTGTTATGACACCAAATATCCATTTCCAAATTTTCTCCACTCATTAAAAAATATGCCTTTAAGTTCCTATTAATAACCTACACATAATTTTGTCACCTGCTTATAATACAGTAATAATTATAGATAAGAATGATACAGAAAGGCTGAAGAGCGTGATTATTTTTGATAAAGAAGCTACGAACCCTGAGAACCCAGTTTTTTTGCATATACCGAAAACAGGTGGGAAGACTTTATGGGACTTATTCGAAAGACAACAAGATACTATCCATGTATGGCACAATCGATATTTTAAGGATTATCCAAAACCAGTTCGTTTTTTCACGTTTCTAAGAGACCCAGCTGACCGTGTTATTTCTACTTATTATTATATAAGAAGTTATGAACGAGACCCGTTATACCAACAAGTAAATGATATGCCCCTGCAAGATTTTGTCGAATATATGCAAAATGAAAAAATAGAAAACCAACCTTATAACAAAAGCGATATTCGTAATATTCGTTATAGAACGGTTAACCTCGCGACACGATATTTATCCGGCGGTGACTCCAATGATTTAGAAAGAGCAAAACATCATATCACCAAACACTTTGAATTAGTAGGATTTACTGACATGTATCTTGAATCATTGTTTTTCATGCATCAAATTTATGGTTGGGACATTGCATCTATTAACAGGAAAAATAAAACAAACAGCAGACCGGAGATGGATACCATTGCTCCAAACATCATTCAGTCCATTGAACAAGTCAATCATCATGATAAAAAACTATATGAATGGGCAAAGCAGCATTTCATAAAAAAGTTAAATCAACTTGATAAAGAAGAATTAACCAACTGGATCAAACAATTTGAAGCTTGAATGAAGATAAAAAATCTCCCATAGACTTACCACACTCTATGGGAAATACTGCATTCGAAATATAATAATATTTTTAATTACAATATTTGTGAAAGAAATAACTTTGTCCGCTCATTTTTGGGATTATCAAACAACTCTTCTGGTGTACCTGTTTCTACAATCTCTCCTTGATCAAATAAAACAATTCGATCAGCCACTTCACGAGCAAATCCCATTTCGTGTGTAACACAAAGCATTGTCATCCCTGATTTCGCCAGTTCTTTCATTACATCGAGAACTTCTTTAATCATTTCAGGATCCAGTGCCGAAGTTGGCTCATCAAACAACATAATTTCTGGTTGCATCGCTAGCGCTCTGGCTATTGCTACCCGTTGTTGTTGGCCACCTGATAATTGACCTGGATATTTATCAGCTTGTTCTGGGATTCCTACACGCTTCAAAAGTTCTAAAGCTAGTTTTTCTGCTTCTGCCTTAGGTTTTTTTCGCACCCATATCGGAGCAAGTGTTATATTTTTCATAACGGTCATATGAGGAAATAGATTGAATTGTTGAAATACCATACCTGTTTCTTTTCTAATCTTTTCAATATCTTTTACATCATGTGATAAGTTAATCCCATCAATAGTTATCTCTCCTTGTTGAATTTCTTCTAAACCATTGATTGTTCTTATAAACGTAGATTTTCCTGAACCTGAAGGTCCTAGAATTACTAAAACCTCCCCTTTTTTTACATCTAAAGTAACATCTTTTAACACATGTAGTTTTCCGAACCATTTATTTACATTAGCGCATGAAATTAGATATTCCTTTTGTTTTTCTGAAGTTTGAACAGATAACTGTTCCATCTAACCTACTCCTTTCTTCTTTACCGTTTTCCTACACCCAGATTTTTTTCTAACCTTTGACTTCCATATGACATCGAATAAGCAATCATCCAATAAATCACAGCTACATATAAATAAACTTCCATGATACTTCCCAAGTAGTCTGGATTTGATTTTACTGACTGAGCGATACCTAATAGATCCATTAAACCGACTATTGTTACTAAAGAAGTATCTTTAAACATGGAGATACTTTGACCAACAATAGCAGGTATTACCGCACGTAATGCTTGCGGCATAATAATGAAATACATTAATTGGACTGGATTTAAACCTAATGCTCTCCCTGCTTCTCGTTGTCCATTGGGGATAGATTGCAAACCTCCCCGAACATTTTCAGCCATGTACGCTGCTGTGAATAAGGTGGCACCTATCATCGCACTTACCACATTATTAATGGTTAAACCTTGCGGCAAAAATAATGGAAACATGAAGATGGACATAAAGAATATCGTAATTAAGGGAACACCTCTGATTGTTTCAATATATATCACACAAAAGTACTTGATAATCGGTAGTTTACTAGTCCTTCCTAAAGCTAAAAGGATTCCAATCGGGATTGATCCAACAATGGCAACGATAGATAGGATTAAAGTTAACAATAGCCCTCCCCAGACATTGGTAGACACTTTAGGTAAAATTCCATAACCGTTTATAATAAATAGAATAACTGGAAAGGATATGAACCACCCCAACAGAACGAATGGTTTTTGTTTTGGCAATTTTGGACCTGCTAAGTATCCTCCTATTACACAAACGATACAACCAACTAACCATAATTTTGTATTAGTTGAGGTAAAAGGTACCAAAGTATGAATAACCATAACGATCACTAACACACTAGACAAATGTAAGATAGTACCTTTCCATACTCCTGCCGATAATCCAAATAACAAGGAGACAAACACTAAACTTAACCAAACACGCCAAAGATATTCTAAAGGGTATTGACCCACCATGAATAATTTAAAATTATCTGTCACTACTGCCCAATCAGCTTCCGTTAATAGCCAAGTGACTATACCTTTTGTCATAAAGTAAATAACAAGTATTGAAACTAGTGTCAAAATACTGTTATACCAGTTATTAAATAATTTTTTTCTTAACCAAGTTCCTAGCCCCAGTTTTACTCCAGGAGGTGACGTAGGAGCTAGCTCAGTTTTTACCTCTGTATTTAAATCCACTAACAATCACCTCTCAACAATCTGCACTTTATTATTAAATACATTCATAAAAATTGAAGTAATAATACTCAAAATTAAATAAACGGTAATCATAATGACAATCGATTGAATCGCTCTACCTGTTTGATTATTAATGGTTTCTGCAACATAAACCAAATCAGGATAACCGGCTGCAATCGCCAAACTGGAATTTTTCGTCAGATTTAAGTATTGACTTGTCACAGGAGGGATAATAATACGAATAGCTTGTGGAAACACGACAAATCTCATCGAAGTAGAATATTTAAGCCCCAGTGCACTGGATGCTTCCATTTGACCTTTCGAGACAGACAAAATACCACCGCGAACGATTTCTGCAATATAAGTAGCTGTATAAATTGTTAAGGCTAGAAAAATGGCTAGAAAATTTTCCGAGATTATATAACCACCTTCAAAGTTGAAATTCCCTAAGACTGGTGACTCTATAGTAACTGGTGCTTGTTGTGTAAGAAGCCATGCCAATACTAAAGGAAAAACTAATCCAAGAAAAGCCCATAACAGCGGATACTGTTTTTTCCCTGATTTCATTTGAATATGAAGTCTGTACCTCCATACAATAACCGCTAGTAAAACACCAGATAAAAATAAAATGAACCATGTTGTACTACCAGTTGTAGTATGAAACCACGGAATTGCTGCTCCACGGTTGCTTAAGAAAATTGATCCAATTTTAACACTTTCTTTCACATCTGGTAATGCTAAAAAAACAGCAAAGTACCAAATTAATATTTGGACGAGTAAAGGTGTATTCCTAAATATTTCAATATAGACAGTTGCTAATTTTTGGACAAGCCAATGACTTGATAAACGACTTATACCAACAATAACACCTATGATAGTGGCAAAAACAATGCCAATGACTGATACTTTTATTGTATTTAAAATCCCTACTAATATAGCTTTCATATACGTATCTGTCGATTGGTACCCTATTATAGATTCACCAATATTAAATGAAGCCATGTTCTGCAAAAAATCAAAGCCAAGGTTAATACCTAGTGCTTGCAAACCATTTATGGCGTTATTAATCAGATAATACAAAACACCAATCAACACTGCAACAAACAATAGTTGAATCAGAATAGGTATAACTCGATTATCTCGCCAAAAAGGCGTCGACATATTCGCATCCGAATTTTTCATCATTTCAATCACCTCTGATATCGTACATTTATTCACGGGGGATATTGATGAAAGACCTGCTCGGTAATAGCAGGTCTTTCATAGAATTAACACCTCTGAAATTAGCGGAATGGAGGTGAATACAAAAGACCACCATTTGTCCAATTCTCATTTAAACCTCTCTCTAGATTGAAAATTGTATCTGGACCTAGGTGACGGTCATAAATTTCTCCATAGTTACCGACATGCTTAATAACACGATAGCCAAAATCTTCTGATAGACCTAACATAGATCCTAAGTCACCTTCAAGCCCTAGTAATCGACGAATCACAGGGTCGTCACTATCCATGAATTCATCTACATTTTCAGAATTAATCCCCAGTTCTTCTGCTTCAATTGTTGCGAAGGTTATCCACTTGACGATATTGAACCATTGATCATCACCTTGTCTAACCGTAGGCCCCAATGGTTCCTTAGATAGTGCTTCATCAAGAATCGTGTGTGCTTCAGGATCACTTAGTGTTTCTAATCGTGACACAAGACCAGACTTATCTGTTGTCCATGCATCCACGCTTCCTTCTTCATATGCGGCAACTAAAGCATCATTATCATCAAAAGTTACTTGCTCATAGTCAATGTTCAATTTCCGAAATTGGTCAGCTAGGTTTAATTCAGTTGTTGTACCAGTTTCCACTCCAATACGAGCTCCTGCTAAATCTTCTAGACTAGTAATTCCACTATCCGCTCGTACCATCATTCCTTGACCATCATAAAAGGTGGTCGGTCCAAAATGGGTACCTAAATCCGTATCCCTTGTAGTAGTCCATGTTGTATTACGAATTAATACGTCCACCTCTCCAGTTTGTAGTGCAGTAAAGCGTTCATCTGCTGATAAAGGTCTTACTTCTATCGCTTCGGGATCATCAAAAATAGCTGCTGCTATTGCTTTTCCAAAATCAATATCAAACCCTTCGATTTCTCCAGTTTCATTGAGATAACCAAACCCCGGAAGCTGATTGTTTCCACCTAAGATTAAGTGACCTCTATCTTCTACAGCAGTTAAAGTAGAGCGAGATGAATTTTCTGATTCATGATCATCAGAACTTGTATCTGTTTCTTCTGTATTTGATTCATTTGTTGTTTCTGTCTCTTCTTCTGAACTAGCATCCTCTGGTGTGCAGCCGACAATAAATAGTACTAGACCTAAAATGACACAAGCAAAAAACAGCTTTAATGACATTCTCTTCTTTAGCAAGGTAAATCCCCCTTATTTATTTTTAGCTCTATGTTAAAGAATAGAACTCGAAATGAAACAATTAGCTATTGACCACAACTAAATGATTCGTAATCTAACAATAAAACCACTTAATATTTATTTCATTTTACTTATATCCACCTTCTTCTTACATTAACCTGTCAGGTTATATTACGTTATTTTAATAAAACAAGACTATATTGGTTATTTTGTTATATTTACTCACAAACAACCACGTTACCTTCATGAGCTGTATCTAAGTAGACAGACAAACAAAAAGAGCCAATTGAAAAAAATCAAATTGGCTCAAAATAATAAAATATACCTTTTTACTCATTATACTAATAAATTGACCGTCAATTACATGAACATTATCTCGTTTTAACCGAGGAAGGAAAATAACGCTCTTTCAACCGAGTTGAAATAACCTCTAAGATAATAGCAATAATTAATATTGCATATGTAATAAAACCAACTTCTCGCAAATCAAAATAGAAACCAGAAGCCATGAATAATTCAAATCCGATACCACCTGCTCCAGCAGCCGCGCCCATTGCCACTGCTACAGAAAAGTTTATCTCAAACCGTAAAAACGTCCAAGACAATAAATAAGTGAAAGTGGATGGTAGGACACCATTGATGACAATATGCCACCAACTAGATCCTGTTGCTCGTAATGCTTCGATTATCCCCGGATTCACTTCCTCAAATGATTCAGAAAATGCTTTAACCAGGTAAGCTACGGAGTGAAACAACATCCCAAGTACTGCTGCTTCACTTCCAAGACCAGCAGCAATAGCAAATATTAATACCCATAGTACTGTTGGTACTGCACGAATAAACGCTACTACAACCCGAACAGTGTTGGATAGCCATGGTTTAGAGAGATTCTCTGCTGCCATTAAGGAAAGAAAGAAAGCAATTATCGCACCAAAAATCGTTGCTAATACACCTAAGCCAAGAGTTACTCCTACTTGATAAAACGCTTCGCCCCAGCTAAAATGGCTTAATCCTGGTTCGAAAAACATCACTCGAATATTGTGGAGTGTCTCTGTAACCGCACGTTCTAACTGGAGTCCTGTATAATCAAAGAAGAAAAAAGCTAATATCGTTAACGCCGTTAGCACCCATATCGTCCATTTTACGACTGAATCAATTTTATTCCCAGATTTAATATTAATTTGACCGTTTCTCTTACGCTTAATAAGAGCTGGATCAAGTTCTTTCACCATCTCCATTATAAGATCACCCTCCGTATTTTATTAGATACTAATTCAATGGCAATAACGGCGATAATAATGGTAAATGTAATGAGTGCAACTAGGTTATAATTCATATTTTTATAATAAAGGTCAAACATGTATCCAATACCGGTACCTGTCAAGATCCCAACCAACGTAGCACTACGAATATTAGTCTCAATCATAAATAAAATCCAGCTAAGCATCTGCGGAAGACTTTGTGGGATGACAGCCTTACTAATCATATGGAAATAAGTGGCCCCTGTCGCAGTTAGTGCTTCAACAGAACTTTGATTGGCTTCATCTACCGATTCAATAAATGCTCTAGTCAAGAAACCCACTGTTGCAACAAATAAAGCCAAAAATCCGGTAACAGAATTTTGCCCGAACGAGATCAACAAGATTAGTGACCATGCTACAACCGGAATATTTCTTGAAAACGAGGCGATAAACCTAGCGATAACACTAAATGTTTGATTCACTTTCGTAGTTTTTGATCCCATTATTGCTAGAAAGAGTGATACTACTGCCGCCAAAGTTGTAGCTGCAATCGACATAAAAATGGTTTCCCCTAGTTTTTCCAAAATTTGAGGCAGCTTTTGCAAAGACTCCTCGGTAATCAATAGATTAGAGAATATCCAACTAAACGCAGCTGGTATAGTTGCAATGCTTTCGATTAAATTAAAATTCGTTATGAAAGAAGATAAATAGGTGATCAAAATGATGAGAATTAAAAAGATCGTTGTTTGCCATTTATTCTTGCGCATTTGCTTTGCGTCCATGTTACCTACTCCCTTAAACCGTTATTAATTCTCTTGATTCAATTCCATAAATATTCTCAATCTGCTCACCGTAAAGAAGTTTGCTAGGACCATCAAACACAATTTCACCTTTTTTTAAGCCAATAATTCGACTGGCATATTCCTTTGCTACTTCCACTTGATGGAGGTTAACAATACAAGTAATTCCCATTTCCGTACTAATCGATTTCAAATAATCCATAATAACTTTGGAGGAATTTGGATCTAAAGAGGCAATCGGCTCATCACAAAGAATCAGTTTCGGCTCCTGAATAAGTGCACGACATATTCCGACACGCTGTTGCTGACCACCACTTAATTGATCACAGCGTTTGTATGCGTGCTCTGAAATCCCAAGCTTCTCTAGTAGATAAAAAGCCTGTTCCTTTTCTTGTTCAGTAAATCTTCCAAGTACACCTTGGATCGTTGATTTATAGCCAAACCGACCGTGCAGTACGTTTTCGATCACTGTTAAGCGTGGCACGAGATTATAATGCTGAAAAATCATTCCGATATTCGTGCGCAACTGTCGTAATTCCTTCTTCTTCATTGCGCCCACATCTAATCCGTTAAAAATGACTTTCCCCTCATTTATTTCCACCAAGCGATTTATACAGCGAAGCAAGGTAGACTTTCCAGCACCTGAAGGACCAATAACCGATAAGAACTCCCCAGCTTCCACTTCAAAGTCAACATCCTTTAACACCTTGGTTTCCCCATCATAAAACTTACTTAGTCCTTCCACTTTAAGTAATGACATGGAACAAACTCCTTTATCGTTTTATTTAGAAAATACGGAGTATGCATTACTCATGCATACCCCCCTTGGGCTTTTTATTAATTTTGAGAAAGCTCACGAATTGGATTGAACCACTCATCCTCTACCGGCACAAATCTTTCTTGATCTGATTTAGAGAATAAGCCAGATGCATCAGAGTCTTTTGGTACAAAGATATCTTCATTATTTGCCATTTCATCAGAGGCAAACACTTCTTGAATGAGATCATAGTCTTCTTGTCCCAATACATCCATATTGGCAACGAACGGGGCATTTAATACTGGTGTCACACTCATTAACATAAAATCACTACCAGTCACCGTATTAAATGGTTCTTCGGCATCATCTTTTACTCGATATACACTACCGACTGTGTTTTCTTCACCTTCTGCAACTTCCACATAGTTATTTACACAAGAATCACAAAACGCTGCAACATCCGCACTATCATTTAATAAGTTCACAGCTGAACCTTGATGAGAACCACCAAACAATACTTGTGAGAAAAGCGGCCCGCCTTCCATTAAATCTTCTTCTGTTAAATCTTTATCAGCGAAATGTCCTATTATCGTTGAAGAAGGTACCACAAATCCAGATGTTGAACTGTTGGAAACAAAAGAAAATCTTGTATCTTCAATTGTATCTAGTGAAAACTCTCCATCCACTTTGAAGTCATCTTGATCTTCGACTTTGACTGCCAACCAGCTGTGATACATGGCGTCATCTAAAGTACCGGACGGACCAGTAGATACAACAATTGGCTGGATAGCATCATTTTGATCACTTGCTTCGATATACCCTTGCGCCCCCATAAACGCTACATCTGCATTATTATTAACAATTGTTTCAATCGCAATTGCATAATCAGTCGTTAAATGATGTTCTACTTCTTTACCAGTTGCTTCAGCAATTTCATCACCAATTGCATCACGTGCTGTTTTCAAATCATTTCCAGACTCATTTGGATACCAGACAATATCAATGACATCATCCGAACCTGTTTCTTCCCCTTCTGCACTTTCTGAACAAGCTACTAACATGACGGTAACTACAAGGAACACAACACCAAGTAACCATTTCTTTTGCATCACATTTCCCTCCATGATTCATAAGTAGTTTTTTCATTTAACTGAGAAGTCTTCTACCTGAAGCTAGTCACATTAAATCATAAACCATGGTATTTTTGGACAAATTTACTATCTTTTCACATATAATTAAGAATGTTCACATTATCTAAACAAAGTATTTACAAGTTATATTCAACTACAAACAATAAGAAAAACCGGCAAACCTCACCCGGTCCTGTCCAAAGTAGTTATTTTGACATGAATAATAGGCGTAACAACCGCTTCGGCTTGCCACAGGTTAAGAAAGCTCGAGAAGTGAGCAGTCACAAACGTTGTAGAACAGTTTCATAGCGGAGGCCGTCCACTTCCACTCCTACGGGATAATTTTCTACTAAGATCCACTTCGGTAAGTGCTCTTTGCTTACCAAAGTTAGCTTAGGCGAAAATCCCGTGGAAAGGGAAGTGGACAGCCGCAGTGATGGTTTCCTATACAAGCTATTTCAAAATGGCTACTCTGCTTACAAATGCGTTGATAACGCGGATGATATGCTTTCCTTACAAGTAAAAAAGCAGTCGATTTAGGAGTACAATTGAATCCGTTGTACTCGAAAGTCGAACTGCTTAACAGGCTAAAATAATGTTTTATTAATATTATTTATTCTTCTCCTGTGCTCCCCACCAAGAAATGTTTTTTAAACCTTTAATATTCTTATAGTGGAATGTAGGATCTGTTCCTTGTTTTCTCTGTTTCACATAGTCTTGCAGTACATCCATTGCAATTTTACTCAATAATAAAATTGCAATTAAGTTGACTACAGCCATCATAGCCATAAACAGGTCTGCCATATCCCAAACAATCTGGATTGAGGCAAGTGAACCGAACATGACCATCCCTAAAACGACAACACGATAAACGTTAACCCATATTCCCTTTGGATTTAAGAAGCTGACATTCGTCTCACCATAATAATAGTTACCAATTACAGAACTAAAGGCAAAGAAGAAGATCGTGATCGCTAAGAAAATTGATGCCCATTCACCGACATGTGCACTTAAGGCAACCTGTGTCAACTGAATACCATCTTCTGATGCTTGATGAAAATTATCATAGAGAATGATAATAAAGGCTGTTAAACTACAAATAACAATCGTGTCAAAAAATACAGCCAGCGATTGTACTAGTCCTTGTTTAACCGGGTGATTGACCCCTGCTGTTGCAGCTGCGTTAGGCGCACTACCCATACCACCTTCATTGGAAAAGAGCCCGCGACGGATTCCATACATCATCGCTGCACCGGCACCACCACCAAATACTTCTTCTAATCCAAATGCATTTTTTATGATCAGCATAAATACATCTGGAATAGCTGTAATATTGGTGAACACCACGTAAAGGCCAACAGCTATATATATTACTGCCATAATAGGTACAATCACTCCTGCAACAGAAGCAATACGTTTAATACCACCAAAAATAATTAACCCCGCTAATACAACGAGTATAATACCTGTCCATACTTTATCAATATTAAACGCTTGTTCTACTGCAGCTGAAATCGTATTGGCTTGTACAGCATTAAAAATAAAGCCAAATGTAATGGTTATCAATATCGAGAATAAAATACCCATCCATTTCTGTCCTAAAGCTTTTTCCATATAATAAGCTGGCCCGCCTCTAAAACCATCTTTATCTGGAACCTTATAAACTTGAGCAAGTGTACTTTCGATAAATGCAGTTGCCATTCCAATTAATGCAATTACCCACATCCAGAACACAGCACCAGGTCCACCAATTGCAACGGCTAACGCTACACCAGCTAGGTTACCTGTCCCAACTCTTGACGCGATGGTAATACTGAATGCTTGGAAGGCATTGGTTCCTTTTTTACCACTTTGTTCAACTGCTTCTTCTGAAATAACTTTAAACATATCTCCGAATAAACGGAATTGAACAAATTTAGATCGAAGGGTAAAGAATATACCTGCACCTATCAGTAAGTAAATTAATACATAATCCCAAAGAATCAGATTACCCCATTCGACTATTTTGGAAGCTATCCATTCTAGTTTGTCCATGATGTTCCACTCCTCTCCTACGAAAACTATCCCCCAAATTACATAATATAATACACTTTCTCTAAAAAAACAAGTGAATCCCTTATCCAGTAGATGGACAAGGGATATGTAGCTACTTTGAAACAGCTTGCTCTTTCATCAACCTGTTTGCAACAGACTCTGTAAATTCAATCGTTGTCTTTGGAACTACCGACTTTAATACACTATTAATCATCGGTGCCATCATGCCTCCTGCAGATATAGATAAACATCCTGTAACATTCGTTCTTTCAGAAGTAATTTTCTCTGCTTGAAAATAACCGCTTCCTTCTAAGTTTTCACTTATTCCCTTCAATTTAAACCTGACACTAGTTGGTGCCACCCATTCTATTATATTTACTTTGAGTCCTATCTTCTTTTGGACCTTGCCAACGTCACCTTTAAAATGCCATGTTGATTGATGCTCATCAATAATCTTGTGGTCGATATACCCCGGGGCTAACGGTGCCCACCTGTTTATATCACTGACAAATTCCCAGACCTTCTCAATCGGTAAATCCAATTGGACAAAATGTGTACCATTCGGCATTTAAATCCCTCCTTATCATTTCATATGTAGGACTTTGAACAATCATTCACATTTTTACGTTTAATTTATGTAAAAAAAGGTATATTCCTTCCTAAGGAGTTATACACTACCAATAGCTTATTGCTAATCGGAGGATACTACCATGTATAAGAAGCAGGAATACTGGTTAATTATTTTAGCTTTTTTTGTTGCCTTGGTGATCGGTTTATCATTACTCGGACGTATTCTTTCAGGATGAGAGGGAGTAACTATGGAAAGTGAACAAGCTGTCTTTTACAGTCGACTATTAACCGAATTAACACTTTCATTCCACATTATTTATGCAACGATTGGTGTAGGAATTCCTTTTCTTATATTTCTCGCGCAGTGGCTTGGCATAAAGAAACAGGATGAGCACTACATTCTATTAGCCAGAAGATGGACAAGAGGTTTCGTTATCACTGTTGCTGTTGGAGTCGTAACAGGGACTGCAATTGGCTTACAACTTAACTTGCTATGGCCTACCTTTATGGAGTTAGCAGGTCATGTAATAGCACTCCCTTTGTTCATGGAAACATTCGCCTTCTTCTTTGAGGCTATTTTTCTTGGGATTTATCTATATACGTGGGACAGATTTCGTGATCAACGCAAGCATATGTTACTTTTAGTTCCTGTAGCAATAGGAGCTTCTTTTTCTGCCGTTTTTATTACGATGGTCAATGCCTTTATGAATGCACCCCAAGGATTTGAATTAATGAATGGCGAACTCATTAATGTTGAACCGCTTGTTGCCATGTTTAATCCTGCCATGCCGACAAAAGTTGCACATGTTGTGGCAACGGCATATATGACGTCAGCATTTGTATTAGCGGCAATTGGCGCCTTTCGCCTATTAAAAGGTTCTAACCATATCTACCACAAAAAAGCCCTTTTACTGACACTGAAAGTTGGACTAGTATTCTCGATTGCTTCTGCTATTATCGGAGATTTTGCTGGTAAATACCTCGCAGAATATCAACCAGAAAAGTTGGCAGCAATGGAATGGCACTTTGAAACGGAAGAACAAGCATCACTTACATTGCTCGGATTTTTAGCCAATGGTGAAGAGATTAAATTCTCAATAGAAGTTCCTTATGCATTAAGTATTCTTGCTCATGGCGATCCAAATGCAGAAGTAATTGGCTTAGATCAGTTTGCGGAAGATGAAATCCCTCCGCTCTACATCCACTATTTATTTAACATAATGGTTGTGATCGGTATGATTACGATGATAATCGCATTATTTTACATTGTAGGTAATGCCTTAAACAGAACATTTATCAGGAACAGATTTTTTCTATGGCTGATCGTTAGTTCAGGGCCATTATCCATGATAGCTATTGAAGCTGGATGGTGGTTAGCTGAAGTTGGCAGACAGCCATGGGTATTACGCGGCATCTTACGGACAGAAAATGCTGCTACGACAAGTAACCATGTTGATTTCATGCTTCTACTCTTTATTGGATTATATCTGGTACTCGGGTTAGCAAGTGTTATTGTCTTAACCCGAATGTTTAAAAATAATCCGGTAGAGCGAGAACTATTGGATCAACAAAGAAACGGAGGGTGAACTACATGTCCTATGAAATCATCGGTATTGTAGTGCTCTGGCTATTTTTATTCGGATATATTATCGTGGCCTCGATCGACTTTGGAGCAGGGTTCTTTCATGCCTATAGTGTCTTAACTAATAAACATCACATTATAAGTAAAATTGTCCAACGCTACCTTTCACCTGTCTGGGAGGTTACCAATGTTTTTCTTGTCTTTTTCTTCGTTGGCATTGTAGGATTCTTTCCAAGTACAGCTTATTATTACGGAACCATCCTATTAGTACCTGCCAGTTTATCACTCATCCTTTTAGCGATTAGAGGTGCTTATTATGCCTTCACCACTTACGGCAAATTAAGAAGTAAGTTTTGGACCTACTTATATGGTTTTTCTGGTTTATTCATCCCTGCTTCGCTTTCGATCGTATTAACCATTTCCGAAGGTGGATTTGTTGAAGAAAATAATAACGAACTTTCCTTACAATATGCTACTTTGTTTACGAGTCCGTTGACATGGAGTATTGTGATTTTAAGTTTAACTTCTGTTCTTTATATTTCCGCTGTTTTTCTTACTTGGTATGCTAATAAGGCAAAAGATCAACCAGCAACAGATCTATTAAGAAAATACGCATTAATATGGGCAGGTCCTGCTATTATAACGGCTACTGGGATTATCGTTGAGTTGCGGACCCATAATCCAGTTCATTTTCAAAGAATGCTTGATCTTTGGTGGATGTTTGCACTTTCGGGAATTTTGTTTATCGCAACCATCTATTTAATTTGGCAGAAGAAATCTTATGGTCTAGCTTTTTTCTTACTTACGGGTCAATTTTTTATTGCTTTCTATGCTTATGGAATCTCACATTATCCTTACTTGCTTTATCCATATTTAACAATAGATGAAGGCTTCACAAGTGAAGGAATGGCTATTGCTTTAATCACCGCTTTTATTGCAGGATTCTGCTTATTAATTCCTTCCTTATGGTTATTATTACGTCTATTTCTTTTCAACAAGGATTACGTAGAAGGGAAAATAAAGTGAGACATATTGTCACCAAAAAAGGAGGAATCAATATGAACGAATTTCTATACTTTTATGCTCCCTTTATTATCTTAATCATCAGTATTTTATTTACATTCTGGTTCGTTGCGAAAAACAATAAAATAAAGTAAAAAACCAGGCTGTTAACTCTTAAGCCTGGTTTTATCTTCAATCATTAAAATCGAATTAAGAAGTATTTCTTCTTCCCTCTTCTAATAATCGTGAATTTATCTTCGATTCGATCTTCCTCTGTTAATTGATGCGTTAATTCTTGATTTCTAATTCCATTAATGTAGATGGCACCATTCTTAATATCTTCACGTGCTTGACGCTTGGAAGATGAAATATTAGCTTCCACCAATAAATCAATTAAACCAATTTCTTTATTTTCGATAGTCACAGAAGGTACATCTTTAAACCCTTGCTCAATTTCAGCAGCATTCAAGCTTGTTAAATCCCCACTAAATAAAGCTGCTGTGATTTTCTGTGCTTGTTTTAACGCTTCTTCACCATGAACCAGTTTGGTCATTTCTTCTGCTAAGCGTTTATGCGGGATACGTTGCTCTGGAGCTTCTTCTAACTCTTTCTCCAGAGCTGCTATTTCATCAAAATCGATAAACGTAAAGTATTTAATAAACCGGATTACATCACGATCATCGGTATTAATCCAGAATTGGTAAAATTCATATGGTGTTGTTTTCTCAGGATCAAGCCATACTGCTCCACCAGCAGTTTTCCCGAATTTGGTTCCATCGCTCTTTGTAATCAAAGGTACTGTTAAACCGTATACTTCTGCTTCTTCTTCGTTGTTTTCAAATCGTTTACGACGGATTAGCTCCATCCCTGCTGTAATGTTCCCCCATTGATCACTACCACCTATTTGCAGTGTGCAGTTTTCTTTTTCGTAAAGATTCAGAAAGTCGAACGATTGCAGCATCATGTAACTAAACTCTGTAAAGGAAAGTCCGCCTTCCAATCTGGATTCTACAGAATCTTTAGCCAACATATAGTTGATACTGAAGTGTTTACCGATGTCACGCAAAAATTCAATGAAGGTCAAACTCGCTAGCCATTCATGATTGTTACGAGCTACAGCACTATTTTCCCCTTGATCGAAATTTAAGATGCTTGCCAGCTGTTCTTTAATTTTTTCACTGAATCCTTTTACTACTTCTGGGCTATTTAAGGATCTTTCTGTTGAACGGCCGCTTGGATCACCTATTAAGCCTGTTCCACCACCAATTAGAGCAATTGGACGATGACCAGCTTTTTGGAACCTTTTCAACATTAAAACCGGTAACAGGTGTCCAATATGTAAGCTGTCAGCTGTCGGATCAAAGCCACAGTATAAGGTAACAATATTGTTATCTAAATGTTTTCTTAAACCGTCATCATCAGTTGTCTGTTGAATCAGGTCTCTTTTTGCTAATTCATCTAAAATATGCATTTTAATAAACACTCCTTTTTTGTTAGTAAAAAAATCCATAAAAAAAACTCCTCCCTCAAATAAGGGACGAGATATTCGCGGTACCACCCTTGTTGCAATTCCAATGAACTGCCACTTAAGGAAATAACGATGCAGACCACACCGTCTTCATTGATCATGAAGATACTCCAGAACGTAATTCATGATAAGGCTATTTACTGACTTGCACCAACCGCCAGCTCTCTAAAAAAGGGAACCTTACACTACTTCAATCCTTCATAGTATTATGGATGTTTAATTGTTATATCATTAATAGCATATTCGTAATAAAAATGCAATATTTTTTTGGCAATTTTATAACAAAACTGATTGACTGTTGTGCTATAATATGTAGTGGATTATTTAGGAGGGTATCGAATGAACTTAAAAGATTTTTTTCATAATATGTGGCAGTCTATGAAAGAAATTTGGAATAAAAAAATTATTCAAAAATCTACTAGAATTAGCTATCATATCATTTGGAATATTGTATTATTCTTTATTACGATTGGTATTGTTGGTGGATTTTTCGTTGTCGGCCTTGGTGCAGGTTATTTTGCATCGTTAGTTGATGACGAAGAAATCCAAACGGAAGAACAAATGGCAAGTGCGATTTACAACTATGAAGAAACATCTGAATTATATTTCGCCAATAATGAATTCCTGTCAGATGTTAGCTCTGAATTATTACGAGATGAAACATCTCTTGAAAATGTAAGTGAATATGCACAAAATGCTGTTATCGCTACTGAAGATGAATATTTTGAAACACATAACGGGATCGTACCAAAGGCGATTTTACGTGCGGTCTTCCAAGAGGTAACCAATTCCTCTACCAAGTCAGGTGGAAGTACATTAACACAGCAAATTATCAAAAATCAAATCTTAACAAATGAAGTATCTTTTGAGCGGAAGGCAAAAGAGATGCTCCTTGCGATGAGATTGGAACGCTTCTTTGAAAAAGACGATATATTAGAAGCATATTTAAATATTGTTCCTTTTGGACGGAACTCTTCTGGTCAAAACATAGCAGGTATTCAAACCGCTGCGGATGGTATATTCGGTGTCAATGCTGAAGATTTAAACCTTCCACAAGCAGCATTCATTGCAGGCCTACCTCAAAGTCCATCTTATTATACACCATTCTTAAACGGTGGCGGATTAAAAGATGAGGCTGGTCTCGAGCCTGGGTTAAGTCGAATGCGATCTGTTTTAAGCAGAATGTTAGAAGCAGGATACATTAATGATGAAGAATATCAAGATGCGTTAGAATATGATATTGTAGCTGACTTTAAAGAGCCAGAAGATTCCGTTCTGGAAAAATATCCTTATTTAATGCGTGAACTGCAAGATAGAGCAGTTGATATTTTAGTTGAAGTTCTTGCGGAACAAGATGGTTATACGAAAGAAGATTTAGAATCCAGTGATATTTTGCTAGAAGAATATCAGATAAGAGCAAGTCGGGAAATCGGCAGAAATGGTTATAAAATACACTCTACCATTGATAAAGAAATATATGATGTATTTCAAAAAGTTGCTCGAGAATATGATAATTACGGAAGAGATAAGTTAGCCAGAAATGAAAATACTAAAAAACCAATAATGGTGGAAAACCCGGATACTGGCGAAATGGAACAATTGGGAGAACAACCAGTACAAGTTGGCAGTGTACTAATTGAAAATAGTACAGGGAAAATATTGAGTTTTGTTGGTGGACGTGATTTTGAAAAATCTGAAAAAAATCATGCAACAAACGTTCCTCGACAACCTGGGAGTACGATGAAACCTCTTGCTGGGTATGGACCAGCAATGGAATTGGGTGTGGTACAGCCTGGTTCAGTCATTGCAGATGTACAAAAAACTTATCCTGGTGATTATACGCCAACTAACTATTCACAACGGTTTTACGGTTTAACACCAGTCAGGGAAGCACTATATCGATCACATAACGCTACAGCTGTTGCTGTTTTTAACGAAATCAAAGGCCCTGACTTATCAAGAAACTTTTTATGGAAAATGGGCTTAACCCGTATACCAGAGGAAGCTGGTGGCTATCTAGCAACTGTATTAGGTTCTCAGAATATTACAGTTGAAGAAAATACGAATGCTTATGCAACCTTTGGTAACTTAGGTGAGTTTGTCGAAGGATATATGATTGAAAAAATCGAAACCAAAGATGGAGAAGTTGTTTATCAACATGAATCCGAATCAGTGGAAGTGTTTAGTCCACAAACAAGTTATTTGATGATTGACATGATGCGTGATGTACTCACTCGTGGTACCGGTACTGCTGCAAGAGCCAACCTTGCTAACAAAAATGTCGATTGGGCTGGAAAAACAGGTACAGCTAGTAATTATCAAGATACTTGGTTTGTTGGTACTAATCCTAATGTAACGATAAGTAGTTGGATGGGTTATGACTATAATCAACAGTTAGACAAAGACGGTTATAGCACCCGTAATAACACATTCTGGGCAAAACTAGTCAATGCAGCAACTGAAATTCGCCCTGAATTAATGGCACCTTCGGAAAAATTTGAACGACCTGGTGGTATTGTTTCTAGATCATATTGCGCTGTTTCAGGTCTGTTACCGTCCGATGAATGTAGTGAGCTTGGCTTGGTTCAATCAGATATTTATAACGCCGATTATCTTCCTTCTAAAGAAGATTATAGTCTCATTCAGGAAAACTACGCTACAATTGACGGTGACGTAGTACTGGCAGGTGATGATACACCAGATGAGTTTTCTGATGGAGATGGTGTAAGCTTCAACCCTGAATGGTTAGAAGATATGGGCTATAATAAACTAGCAAATATTAAACAACTGACTGCAGGTAAGGGCGGTGCATGGGAAAAAATTAAATATCCTAGTGATGACAATGAGGTCAAAAATGATGGAAATGCACCAAGTGCCCCTACTTCCTTAAAACTAAATGGGCAAAAACTGAACTGGAATAAATCGAAGAGCTCTGATGTAGTTGGATATCGCATATACCGGGCAAGCGATCCTGATTCTGATGATTTTCAGCGGGTTGGCTCTACCGCTGATACATCATTCTCCATTCCTGGTAGTGATGCCGTCTACCATGTAAAGGCCGTTGATTATTTTGGACAAGAGTCGAAACCGAGTAACGTAGTAGAAAAAGGAGATTTCTCAAAACCAGAAGAAGATGATGACGAAGACAAAGATGATGAAAAACCTAAGAAGAAGAAACAGAACAACAATTCTGGTAACAGTGGCTCTAATAATAATTCAGGTGACAATAATAATCAAGATGATCAATCCGACAATGAGTCTCAATCAGAACAAGGTCAAGACCAAGAGCCAGAGCAATCAGAAGAAGATGACGATAGTGATGATTAAGGATCAAAGAACTCTTATCCAGACTTGGATAAGAGTTCTTTTCTTTATCTTACCGATAATTATAAAATTTGACCATGTAGTTATATACGGTACGTTGAGTCACATCTACGCAGTGCTGAGAAACTAAGCGGGCGCCCTATGCTTTTCTTGCTGTTCACCGCTTTCATACTACGTTATAATGATATAAAGTGAGACTATGATTAGTGAGGGGGTTCCCCCACTGATCATTAGCGAAACTTATCAGGGTGTTAGCGAAGTAGGCAGATTACAGACGCTTGGCACCGTGATAAATGGAAATTGACTTGGGGTGATAGAACTTGTGATACACGATAAACTTTACCAGTCGTTAAAAATTGAATCTGATCATTCAAGTTTTTTGATAGAGGGACCTGTATCGTCGAAAAAACTTTCACGACTAACCATGCACGAAGCATTAACTGCTTTTCGACCTGCTAATGAACAGCTAGAAGCATTGAAGGAAATAGCTGACTTACCAGAAGGTAGAATCTTAATAGCAACAGTGAATCAGCAAATTATTGGCTATGTAACATACTTGCACCCAGACCCTATTGAACGGTGGTCGCAATATCCAAAAGATAATCTATTAGAATTAGGGGCTATTGAAATTGCACCTGCCTATCGTGGAAACAAACTCGGTTCCCGTTTAATCGAAACCTCTATGAAAGATGAAAATATGGAAAACTATATTATTATTTCAACCGAGTACTATTGGCATTGGGATTTAAACTATTCAGAATTAAGTGTCTGGGACTATCGAAAGATTATGGAAAAAATGATGAAAGCTGGCGATCTGTATCCTGCACCTACAAACGAACCCGAAATAATGGCCCATCCCGCCAATTGTTTAATGGTTCGAATTGGAAAAAATGTCTCTCAAGAAGACCAAGCATTGTTTAAAAAACTAAGATTTCTTACCTAAGGAGTGGGCAAATGTTAGTAAAAGATATTATGAAAAAGGAAATAGTTACTTTATCTCCTGATGCTACGGTGTCAGATGCCTTACAGTTATTACAACAACACAATATCCGTCATATTCCTGTTATCAACCAAGATAAGCGTGTACTAGGTATTGTATCGGATCGAGATGTACGTGATGCCAGTCCTTCAATTTTAGATGATGAAATAAACAAAGAAGTATTATCAAGATCGATTCAAGATATTATGTCTACACCTGTTGTCACTACTCATCCCTATGAATTTTTTGAAGAAGTTGCAACTATTTTTTATCAGAGGGAATTTGCGTGCCTCCCGGTAGTTAAAAACCATCAACTAGTTGGCATGATTACGGAAAAAGATATGTTATACGCATTTATACAATTAACTGGCACGCATTCACCAAGTACACAGCTTGAAATCAAAGTCCCCGATCGTATAGGCGTTCTATCAGATGTGTGTCAATATTTCACCAATAGAAACATTAAAATTGTATCCGTTTACAGTTACCCGGATCCTATTGAACCAGAATATAAAGTGCTCGTTTTTCGCATTCAAACGATGAATCCAATGCCGGTTGTGAACGATTTTCAACAAACTGAATATCAAATACTCTATCCATACAGGGAGGATCATGATGAAATCTGAGAACACCGCTTTTATTTACACAGATGATTTCCTAGATTACTCCTTCCATGAAGAACATCCTTTTAATCAGAAAAGGCTACTATTAACGAAAGAACTACTAGAAATAAGCAAGGGATTAACAAAAGATCAAATCGTTACACCGGTACCACTAGATGAAGAGATCTTATATTCTATTCATGACGCCGATTACATTCAGGCAGTAAAGAAAGCGAGTAATAAACATCCTATATCAGATGAAAGTTATGGGATAGGAACACATGATACCCCTAGTTTTTTAGGCATGTTTGAGGCATCTCTAGTTTCGGTAAGCGGATCAGTTGAGGCAACTGAACAAGTGATGACAGGTAAGGTATCCCATGCATTAAGTCTTGGCGGTGGACTGCATCATGGATTTCCAAACCGTGCTTCTGGTTTTTGTATCTTTAATGATATAGCTATTGCTATAAACCATTTAAGGAAACACTATGATGTTAAAGTGTTATACATTGATACAGACGCGCATCACGGGGATGGGGTACAGCATTGCTTTTATCAGGATGCTCATGTTTGTACAGTATCTTTTCATGAAACTGGTCGCTATTTATATCCAGGGACAGGAAAAACCAGTGAACGAGGTATAAAAGACGGATTTGGTTATTCTTTTAACTTTCCTTTGGACGCTTTTACGGAAGACGATTCTTTTCTCGAAGTATTTCATGCTTCGATCCAAGAAATCGCGGAGTACTTTCAACCAGATATTATTGTCAGCCAACATGGTGTTGATGCTCATTACCTTGATCCCCTTACTCATTTACATAGCACCCTTCATCTATTCGAGGAAATACCTAAGGTCGTTCATCAACTTGCCCATCAATATTGCGATGGGAAATGGATAGCGTTAGGCGGTGGTGGTTATGATATTTGGAGAGTGGTTCCACGAGCTTGGTCACAATTATGGCAAGTAATGAATACAAACGAAACATTTAAAGGGAGTATACCACAGCGTTGGTTAGATAAATGGCAGCCATACTCACCTGTTTCTTTACCTAATACATGGCACGATTGTTTAGAAGATTATCGAGAAATTCCTAGACGTAAAGAGATCGAAGAAAATAATCGAAGGATGTATCAACAAGTTCTGAAATTCATTGATAACAAACAAGGTAAAATATCTGATTGAGTCATCAGCAGCACCTGTGTTTCTTATTTTATAACGTAAAAAGGATGACTCAGTCGTCATCCTTAAGATTCTTCTGTCGAATCAAGTATTACTATTTCTACTCTCCGATTGGCGCTCCACCCTTCGGAACTATCATTTGAGGCTACTGGCCTTGTATCTCCAAATCCAGCAGCAATAAATCGAGACTCATTAAAATCATTGGAATCTAAGAGAAAACGAATAACACTGCTAGCTCGAGCACCTGATAACTCCCAATTTGATGGATATCGATAGCTTGATATGGGACGATTATCTGTGTGCCCCTCTACCCTTACTTCATTGGGGATATTAGCCAGTAACGTACTAACTTTATTTAAAAAAGGCTTTGCTGGATCAAGTACTACTGCCTCTCCTGTTTCGAATAGAACACTTTCCTGCAATACCAGTACAACACCTTGATCAGTTCTAGTAGCAGAAATAACATCATTTAGATCATTTTCATTTAAGTAGGATTCTACTTCTGCTAATAACTCATCTAACTCATCTTGATCTGGTATACCATCGACTGTATTCAGTTCGGGTTGTTCTTCTGCTTCTTGGTCTTCACCTGGAATGGTGTCCTCAGATTTATCATCATTCTCTTCTTCTTTTAGGACTTCCACATTTTCAGTTGGATGTTGCTCTTCAATAATCGATGGCATTGCTTCAAATATTGTTTCACTTCTAAATGCCTCCGCAATCGCTCTGAACTTTTCTGCATCAATTTGGGACATGGAAAATAAGAGGACAAAAAATACTAAAATTAATGTTACCATGTCAGAATATGTTACCATCCATTTTGGTGCACCTTTATTCTCTGGACGTTTGTTTCTACGCTTCATTAAAGGATTCCTCCGTGAAATTCTCCTCTTCTAGCTCTTCTTTCTTATTCTTTTCTTTATTGGATAAAAATGCGCTTAGTTTTTCCTTTAGAATACGTGGGTTTTGTCCAGATTGTACACCGATTACTCCTTCTATAATAACTTGCTTCATAAAGACTTCTTCATTTGTCTTCGTTTCTAATTTACCAGCCATTGGAGTAAATACTAGGTTCGCCAACACAGTCCCATAGAAAGTGGTCAGTAATGCTACAGCCATACTAGGACCTAGTGTAGTAGGATCTTCTAAATTCTGTAGCATCAAAATTAAACCAATTAATGTACCGACCATCCCCCAAGCCGGGGCATATTCACCAGCTTTTTCAATGATTAGACGGCCACGGTAATGACGATCTTCCATTGCATCAATTTCTGCATTCATAATGTCATTAATCACTTCAGGCTCAATTCCATCAATGGCTAGCAATACACCTTTCTTAATATATGGATCATCGACTTCTTCTAATTCGTTTTCCAGTGCTAATAATCCTTCTCTTCTAGCACGTTCAGATAATCGCTCAAATAATTCAATCAGCTCAGCCAAATTATGTTCATTTTGCTTAAAAACTTCTTGGATCACATTCTTCGTTGTTTTGATTTGTTTGATATTAAAATTTACGAGTAGTGCAGCTACTAGGCCACCAAGTACGATTAAAACTGAGGACCCTTGTATAAATCCAACAAATCCTCCCATACCACCACTACTAACAATACCAAACATAATCATCAGAAAACCAATGGTAATACCGATTGGAGTCAAAAAATCTCTTTTGTTCATTCGTATTCTCTCCCCAGTAAAAAACTCTTAAAGTATCTGTTCAAAAAGTTTCCAAATTAGAAACAGCAAACGTAGTGATTCACAGCTTATCATTCGATGACTTTTTGAAAAACCTCTTAAAAATTAATAATGCCAGGGTGTCATGAAATCACCCTAGCATTAATATCGGCATTTATTTTATTTTGTTGAGTTTCTTTTCACAATTTGGTGTGGCAATACAACATTTTGTTCTTCCACATTTTCTTTATTCATAAATTTAGTCAGTAAACGCATTGCTACTGCACCAATGTCATACATAGGTTGTACAACTGTTGAAAGTGTTGGGCGTACCATTGTCGCTAATCTTGTATTATCAAAACCAACTACTTCAACATCCTCAGGGACATTTACTCCGTTATCTTGCAGACCATGGATAACACCTAATGCCATTTCATCTGTTGCTACGAAAATAGCCTTTGGATAATCTTTAATGTTAATGATCTGGTTAGCAGCCTCCATTCCTGATTCATAAGAGAAATCCGCGGTAATGATATAATCTTCATTTACTTCTTTATTTGATTCTTTAACTGCTTTTACGTAACCTGCATATTTCTTTTCGTTGACGGCAGAATCTTCTTCTCCACTAACATAAATCGGATGTTTTGTTCCATTTTCGATAAGAAGAGAAGTTGCTTCATAAGCCGCTTGTTCATAATCAATATTAACAGATGGAATCGTCTCACTCGAATCAATTGTAGCAGCTAATGCGACAGGTACAGGCGATGTTTTTAATTGCTGCACATGCTCTTCAGTAATAGTAGCACCCATATAAACTAAACCATCTACTTGCTTTTCAAACATGGTATTAATTAGGCGCAACTCTTTATCCTTATTTTGATCTGAGTTACTCAGAATAATATTATATTTATACATCGTAGCAATATCATCAATACCTCTCGCTAATTCTGAGAAGAAGATACTTGAAATATCAGGGATAATAACCCCTACTGTTGTTGTTTTTTTACTTGCCAGACCTCGTGCAACAGCGTTCGGGCGATAGCCTAGCCTTTCAATTGTATTTAATACTTTCTTTCTTGTTGCTGGCTTCACGTTCGGATTTCCATTCACCACACGTGATACAGTAGCCATGGAGACGTTAGCTTCTCGTGCTACGTCATAAATTGTTACATTCATTATTATAACCTCCAATATTCTAATTCACGGTATATTTCTCTCATCATACGCTACAAAGAGTATTTCTGCAAAAAATAAACGATATCTACATTATTTATGTATATCATTCATATTATAACAAATTTTGCACAAAAATTAACATCAAAACAATTATTTTATGAAAAATTTTCATTTTACTCGCTTACACTCGGATAAAACCCTTCATAAAGATACCACATTATTGATAAACAGCCACGTAAAATCACTTGCATTTGCTACTAACAAATCGCTGTGTTACTTCATGCTAGAATTGTAGAGCAGACCTTAGCAAAGGCGCCCACTTTCACTCCTGTGGAAATGGTTTGACCTGAAGATCCACTTTATCGAGCGGGTTTTGCTCGAAAAAGTTAGCTGAAGGACAAACCCCACAGAAAGGAAAGTGGGCAGCCGAAGCGGTGATTATGCTGTTCACGTATTTCATAATTAATACTAAAGCAATCGAATTCCAATTAGCATTGTTAGTTGAGGCCGTGCCAGTGGAAAGTAATTAGTCTGAGCGTTGCAAATATACATCGAATATTTCAAAATAAACATTTGGATGACAAAATACTCTGGTACTGGGGATAATAATAAAAACTCCTGCCATTAATTAACAGGAGTTTTTTCATTATTTATTTAATAATTCATTCATAAAGTTGTGGAATGTTGGGATGTCCATTTGTTGTGCTGCATCAGATAGTGCTACTGCAGGATCTGGGTGTACTTCCGCCATGACACCATCCGCCCCAATTGCTAATGCTGCTTTTGCAGCTGGTAATAATAGATCTCTTCTACCAGTCGAATGCGTTACGTCAACCATAACAGGTAAGTGTGTTTCTTGTTTTAAGATTGGAACAGCTGTTATATCTAGCGTGTTACGAGTTGCTTTCTCGTAAGTCCGAATTCCACGTTCACAGAGAATGATTTGTCCGTTACCTTTAGAATTAATGTATTCAGCTGCATTAATAAAATCAGAAATAGTAGCAGACATACCACGTTTTAACAGAACTGGTTTATTTGTTTCACCTGCAGCCTTTAATAGTTCAAAGTTTTGCATGTTACGTGCGCCAATTTGTATCACATCTATATAATTAACGGCCTCTTCAATATGTGCAGGATTGACAATCTCACTAACAACTGCTAATCCATACTCTTCAGAGACTTTTTTCAATATTTCAAGTCCTTCAAACCCTAAACCTTGGAAATCATATGGTGATGTTCTCGGTTTAAACGCACCGCCACGAATTAATTTCAATCCTTCTTTCTTAATAGCAGAAGCAACTTCAGAAACTTGCTCATAGCTTTCCACCGCACAAGGACCAAAAATAAAGTGTTGATTACCATCACCGAATTTATCACCATTTATATCAATTACAGTATCTTCAGGTTTTTTCTTACGAGATACTAGTAATGCTTTACTATGGTCATCTTCTTGTAATTCAAGGCCAGCTTTAAAAATTTCTTTGAATAAGTGAACAATCGTAGAATTTTCAAATGGACCATTATTATGCTTTGTAATTAAATTGAGCATATCGCGTTCACGAACTGGATCATAACTACGATTAGCACCTTGCTTTTCTTTTACTTGACCAGTTTCTTTTACTAATTCAGCACGTTTATTAATTAACTCTAGTATCTCTAAGTTAACTTGGTCAAGTTTTTCACGAAGCTGATCCAATTGTTCATTACTCATTATAAATCCCCCTACTCCTATTTTAAATTCCTGAAAAAATGTTATACTTTTTATAGAATTACGGATAATTATAGCTAAAATATGGCGACTTGTCACCAGTTAGAAGAAATATTTTATAGAATATTTAAAATTTATTCACAATAGGAAGGAAAAAACAGTTATGAATGAGCAAATGTTCGCACTAGATATCGGTACCAGGTCTGTTGTAGGTCTGTTAATGGAAAAGAAAAATGATCAATATCAATTAATTGACTATCATATGGTAGAACATGATGAACGCTCCATGTTAGACGGCCAAATACATGATATAGTCTCTGTAGCAAAAGTGATACAACAAGTCAAAATTCATTTAGAAGAAAAGCATAATACTGTGTTAGAAAAAGTTTGTGTAGCTGCTGCTGGACGTGCTTTAAAAACAAAACGGGTTCAAACAACGAAAGAAATCAGGAAACAACCATTAATGAGTGAAGAAGATATTCTATTCTTAGAATTAGAGGCTGTGCAAAAAGCACAATATGAATTGGCAACAGGTGAGGAAGATGCGAGTCATCATTACTATTGTGTTGGTTACTCAGTCATTCAGTATTCATTAGATGGGGAAGAAATCGGTTCATTAATTGATCAACAAGGTGAAACAGCAGAAGTAGAAATAATTGCAACTTTCTTACCGAAAGTGGTTGTAGAATCATTACTTTCTGCTCTAAATCGTTCAGCGTTACAATTAGAAGCGTTAACGTTAGAACCGATTGCCGCAATCCACGTGTTAATACCACCTTCTATGAGACGGTTAAACGTTGCGTTAGTGGATATTGGTGCAGGCACGAGTGATATTGCACTAACATCTGAAGGAACGGTCACAGCATACGGTATGGTCCCGAAAGCGGGAGATGAGATTACAGAGGCAATAAGTGATCATTACTTATTAGATTTTAATCAAGCTGAAGATTTCAAAAAAGAAATCACATTACATAAAAAAGCTATTGTTTCTGATATTCTTGGATTTGAACAAGAAGTAAATTATGAAGAATTAATCGAACATATTTCACCTGCAGTAGACACGCTAGCGAGCTCGATTTCAGATGAGATAATTGCTTTGAACGGTAAAGCACCTAAAGCGGTCATGTTAGTTGGTGGAGGCAGTCAAACTCCTGAGTTAGCAAAAAGACTTGCGATCAAATTGAAACTCCCAGCTAACCGAGTAGCGATTAGAGGTGTAGATGCTATTCAACTATTATCAAAAGATGAGGGGCTGCCGATTGGTCCTGAATTTATCACCCCTATCGGTATTGCTATTGCAGCAAAACAAAACCCGGTACACTACATAAGTGTGATCGTTAACGAGCAAGTCATTCGGTTATTCGAGATGAAAGACTTAGCAGTTGCAGATTGCCTTCTTGCTGCAGGAATTAATATCAAAAAACTGTATGGTAGACCAGGAATGGCAGCTATGGTTGAATACAATGGTAAACCAGTCACGTTACCAGGTGGATTCGGAACAACACCAAAGATTTTATTGAATGGTAACGAATCTAACGTAGATGATATTGTTCATAATGGTGATGTATTAGTTATTGAGAAGGGGCAGGACGGAGCACCTGCAGAAATGAGTATAGAAGAATTGATTGGGGAAACTTCTTCGATAACAGTCTATTACAATCAAGAAGCTTTCCATATGAAACCTAAAATTCTCGTGAATAATAGAAGTGTTAAATCTAGCTATCTATTAAAAGATGGAGATAAAATCGAATACAACCAGCAAATTACGTTACAAGACTTCTTACATCATTTTCAAATTGCAGAACATGTCAACACACCATTTACAATATGGATTGATGATAACAAAAAAGTCTTAGAAGATTACAGTCAAACATTGCTGCACAATGGAAAACCAGCTAATATAAATCACCCTCTTAAAAATGGTGACAAAGTGGAGACATATTTAGCAGATACTCCTACGTTACAAGAACTTTTAGAGAAACTAGAGATTCATTATCAGACTGAGATGACGATTACCTACAATAAAAAGCGTCTGACTCTTACAAAAGAGTTAGTTAAAGTTTATCGCCGCGGTGAAGTACTATCTTTGGGAGATTTTATAGAGGATCAAGATAAACTGCAAATCATTGAGCAAAAAGCAGATCCATTTATTTTCCAAGATATCTTCCGGTTCATATCACTAGACTTAACACAGGCAAAAGGCAGAGTCGAATTAAAACGAAACGGAGAGCCTGCAACGTTTTTTGAAGAGTTACAGCCTAACGATACGATTGATATAAATTTAGAGAGTCGCCAAATCTAATTTGTGCGACTCTCTTTTTTTAACAATTACTTTCTAAGCTGCTTACGGTAATATCGGAATGACTGGTATTCCAAGTGGATTCTCCATCTGCTATTTTTATCACTTGTGGTGATTCATGCTTTATTTGATACGTATCAGCAATATAATTAGATAGTTCTCTTGCATGCTGAACATGTAATCTAAATAAAGGACAATCAGACGTTTCACTAAACTTTTCATATTCTTGATTGGCTGATGTGCTGATCGGACAAGTTAAACTATGCTTCAACAAAACAAATTCCTGATTCTCTTCTACAATTTGTTTAAATTGTTCAACCGAATCGATATTTTTTATTTCCATTTCTACCACATCCTTATTGATAATCTGAGAATAGGGAAGTAAATCCTCTCTAAGCTTGTCTCAAATTTAAACCCGTTTCATGATAATACTGAAACGGGTTTGTCGTTTTGAAACAACTCTTTATACAATCTTTTATGGTTTATGATCGGTTTGTATCGTTTTCTTCTTCTACAGCCTTTGCTGCTTCTTCAATCGCTTGTGCTACTTCTTCTGCAGCTTTTTCCGGATCTTCATCTTTAGATATTTTTTCTTGTATTGTATCCTTTGTTTCCTTCAACTTACTAGTTAGATCCTGTGATCTCTCCGAAACTGTCTGACCTAGTTGTTGAGACTGTTCTTTGGCATAGTCTCTCCATTCACTTCCTTTTTCATAAGCGACATCTTTCCATTCATTAGCGCGATCTTTTACGTAGTGTGCTCCTTGGTTAAGATCACTTCTTAATTCTCTACCTGACTTTGGAGCAAAAATTAAAGCTAATGATGCCCCAACAATACCACCAATTAATGAGCCTATTAAAAAGTCTTTGCTGTTAATGTTCTGGTTTTCTTCTTTCTGATTTTGATTTTGATTCGTCATTTCTCATTCCTCCTATATGATATTATTTATTTCTATTTCTTTTAAACAATTCCATTACAACCGTGCTCCACTTAATAGCTTCTGCCGTTGTTTCCTTGTTTTCATCTGCAATACGATTTACAGATTGTGATACGTTACGAATGGATTGGGTAAAGTCCTTGACACTATCCCCAATATTTTTAACACCATCTACTAATGTGTTTAATTTTGTTGTTTTTTCATTGATATCCTCGGCTAATTTATTTGTTTTGTTTAATAAAGCCGTTGTCTCTACTGTAATACCCTCCATTTGTTTTTCTAAACCTTCTAGTGTATCTGCCACATGTGACATAGTTCGTCTAGTTTCTTTTAGGACTTTTACTAAGTAGATGACTAAAATGGCAAAAGCAACTGCTGCGATAATAGCTGCAAGGTATAAGAGAATTTCCATCCGAACCTTCACTCCTTCATTATGTATTACTAATCAACCTAATAATTATGGTATACCCTTTATTTGCTATTCTAAACAAGATAATATTAAATTGCACGTAATAAGGAAAACAATGGTTGGAAAAGTCAAGTTTAAATAAGATAATTCGAACAAAACCCTCTCAGTCCTTATCCCTACATGCTAAGTGGATTTGCGGTTGTTTTAGTGGCCATTGTGAAATTTATCAATCGCATAACCACCAATGCGGCTGCCCACCTCCCTTTCCGTGGGGGGTGTCCTACCAATGGTGATATGCTTTCATTATTTGTAAAAAAAAGAAGGATTCCCCCCTTCTTTTTCATACGTTTTCTAATGAAATAGACAAAAGACGGTCGAATCCTTCTTATTTTAAACTTTTTTCATATGCTTCTTGATATTTCTGAATATCTCCTGCACCCATAAAGACTAACACACTATTTTGGTGATTTTCTAAAAGGTGAATATTGTCTAAATCCAATAATTCACTCTGCTCGATTAACTGTTTTAGATCATTAATCGATAAGTTTGCTTGAGATTCTCTTGCAGACCCGAAAATATCACATAAGTATACAGCATCCGCTTGGGATAAAGCTTCACTGAATTCATTCATAAAGGTTTTCGTTCTAGAATAGGTATGAGGCTGAAATATCGCAATAATTTCCTTTTTAGGATATTTTTTGCGAGCTGCTTCAATCGTAGCATCTACCTCTTTTGGATGGTGAGCATAATCATCAATTAAAATCTGATTTCCAAATTGTTTTTCTGAAAACCTTCTTTTTACCCCTTTAAATGATACAATCTCTTTAATTTGAGACGCTGTGAAACCTTCATAATGACATATGGTAATAACAGCTAACGCATTCAATATATTATGATTTCCATATGCTTTAATTTGGAACGTGTCATAATAGTTATTACGAACAAAGACATCAAACGTCGTACCTTCTTCATCTACCTGAATATTTTTTGCACAAAAATCATTCGTGTCATTTAGACCATAATAAAGCACAGGTACTTTTGCTTGGATTGCCTGTAGATACTCATCATCCCCACAAGCAACAATACCCTTCTTTACGTTATCAGCCATTTGTTGAAAAGAATCAAACACATCGTCAATATCCTTGAAATAGTCCGGATGATCGAAATCAATATTTGTCATAATCGCATAATCTGGCTTATATGCTAAGAAATGACGTCGATATTCACATGCTTCAAATACATAATATTTACTGTCTTCTGCACCTTTTCCGGTTCCGTCTCCAATAAGATAGGAAATTGGACAAGCTTGATCCAGAACATGAGCAAGTAAGCCGGTTGTAGAAGTTTTTCCATGTGCACCGGTAACCGCAATACTTGTATATTGGTTAATCCATTCACCTAAGAACTCGTGATAACGATAGAATGGAAGCCCTAATTCTTTGGCTTTTTTAATTTCCTCATGATCATCTTTAAAGGCATTTCCTGCAATAATGGTTAAACCTTCTTTAATATTATCTTCTGAAAAAGGTAATATTGGTATGTTCTTACCTTCTAAAGCATCTTGTGTAAATATATATTTTTCAATATCAGAACCCTGTACCTGTTCACCAGAGTCTGCAAGGATTTGTGCCAGGGCGCTCATTCCTGTCCCTTTAATACCAATAAAATGGTAAATTTTCATAAAACAGAACCTCCAAAATCAATGATAAAATTAACTCGTCTCATCATGATTATTTTTCTAATCATCTTTTAGAATTTATATAACACAAGAAATTATCTTCTAATAAATCTCGGTTTGTGTCAAGTCTTTATGCATATTTATTACGTTAAAAAGTATTTATCACAGCACTCACCATTAGTGAGGAAATAAAAAGCCTCACTGATGAAAGTCTCACTTTCTGCCATTATATACGGAATCGATGTTGAATGTTCATTAATCATTTTGAACTATTCGATAAACGTTTTTAATACAAATTAATTATTATTTATGACATCATGACGAGATACTAATATTTCTCGTTGTTTACTTCCATTCTGTCCAGAAATAATACCATTATCCTCCATCATATCAATTAATCTTGCGGCACGGTTATATCCGATCTTAAATCGACGTTGTAGTAAAGAAGCACTAGCTCCATTATAATCGAGCACAAATTCAACCGCTTCATGATAGAGTTCATCTGTATCTTCACTGGAGGAAACTTGCTGGATTAGTTGCTCTTGCTCAAATAAATAGTTTGGGCTTGCTATCTGCTTGACATAGTTAGTAATTCGCTCTATTTCATCATCAGATACAAAGGCACCTTGTATCCTTTTGGTTTCTCCAGATCCATTCTCGACAAATAACATATCGCCCTTACCTAGTAATTTCTCCGCACCATTTGTATCTAATATTGTTCTGGAATCTACTTGTGAAGATACACTAAACGCAATTCTACTAGGGATATTAGCTTTTATTAAACCTGTAATAACATCTACGGATGGTCTTTGTGTAGCTATAAGCAAATGAATACCACACGCTCTTGCCTTTTGGGCAATTCGGCAAATCGCATCTTCCACATCTTGTGGAGAGGTCATCATTAAATCTGCCAACTCATCAATCACGATGACAATATATGGCATGTGATCTTCTGGTCGATTTTGTCGTTTCATTTTCTCGTTATAGCGATTGATATCCCTCGCACCTTCTTCAACAAACTTGGCATATCTGTCTTCCATTTCTTGAACAGCCCATTTTAATGAAGAGGTTGCTGCCTTTACATCCGTAATCACAGGCGCTACCAAGTGTGGGATATCATTATAAGGTGTTAATTCAACCATTTTCGGATCAATTAACAAAAATTTCACTTCTTCATGATTCGCTTTATATAACAAGCTAATTAAGATGGTATTGATACATACACTTTTACCAGAGCCAGTTGCACCAGCAATAAGCCCGTGCGGCATTTTCTTCAAATCTGTGACAACCGATTGACCTTCGATATCAGAGCCAAGTCCAACAGTTAACGGTGATGTGCTTTCTTGAAATGTATTACTCTCTAACATCTTTTGCAAAAAGACAGGCTCAGGATTCAAGTTAGGTACTTCAATTCCAATGGTGTTTTTACCAGGAATAGGTGCTTCAATCCGAATATCTTTTGCCGCTAAATTCAATTTGATATCATCACTTAAATTCTTAATCTTACTTACTTTCACACCTGGTTCCGGTTGAATTTCAAAGCGGGTCACAGACGGCCCCTGTGTCTTATCAACGACTTTCGCTTTTATGTTAAAGTAACGTAACGTTGTTTGTAATTTTTCCGCTTGTTCATTAACCCAACCATCATGTTGTTGCTCGCTTTGCTCCACATCATTGAGCAAGTGAATAGGCACTGATTTTTGTATTTGTGTATCGCCTTTAGTTGCGTGATGATTAGCCGTATTTTGCTGTGATGGTTTTTTCCGTTGGTTATGGTGTTTCCATTTATCACGAGGGGTCATCATCACATTGATCGGTTTTACACTGGCTTGACGTTCACTTTTATCTTTTTTCCTAGTTTCCATAACTTTCGATATCTCAACTGTTTTACTAGATTTCATTTCATTGTCTTGCTGCTTTTTCTCTTCAATAACAGGTGGAGTTGAATCTGATTGAGATACACTTTCTACAATTGCTTCATCCTCGACCTTTTCATTTTCTGAAGCGACTGTTTGATTTTCCGTTATCGGTTCGTCGTGGTTATCCAACAACGATTCATTGGCTTCTATAACAGGTTTAGAACGACTTCGAAAACCATGTACAGGTGATGGTACATCCTGTGCTCTAAAAGGCTGTTGTTTATCTTGGTGCTCTGCATGTTCTTCCTGCTGTTGATCTAACGAATGATTTTCTTTTTTATGTACAGTTTTTCTTTTTAAAATGGTATCAGTTGTATGACTTTTTGGATACCTATATGCCATTTTCGTTTCTATCGTTTTATATTGTAAAGGTTTTTTTTCACTCGTTAATTCTGGCTCGTTCTCTTCAAATAAGTGTTCCCATCTTTTTTTAATATTTTTCCACATCGTACGTTCACGCTCTCTTCCTAATTTATGTACGATTTTACAATCGAGAACTCTTTCCCTATTTTATCATGAAAAGGCTCCTTGTAATAGTTATATTTTTTGAAAAATTACGTTATAACATGTAAAGAACCCTTGTCCGGAGACAAAGGTTCTAAAATTGAAACTCATTACCTACTTCTTGATCAGCTGGTAATACATAGATGCCTTTTTCTTGTGGTGCGTTCGGCAAACCTAATTCTTTTTGTGAACATATCATACCATGAGAATCTACACCTCTTAGTTTAGTCGGCTTAATTTCCAATCCGCTTGGCATAATAGCTCCTACTTTTGCTACAACTACTTTTTGCCCTTGGTCCACATTCGGTGCTCCACAGACAATTTGTAACTGATCATTGCCTACATCAACTTGGCAGACGCGCAATTTGTCCGCATTTTCATGAGGTTTGATCTCACTGACATAACCGATAACAAATTTAGGTGATAAATCTAAATCTAGTGAATCTGTCAGACTATTTTGTTTAAATGCTTCTTTCATTTCTGCAAGCAGTTCTTCCGTTAATTTCATTTTGCCATCTGATAAATCAGTGAAATAGTTGGAAGCACGGAAAATATTATATCCTACAAGCTCATTTGTCGTTTCATCGATAATTTTGACAACATCTCCGAACGATTCAAATGTTACTTTCTCACTATTTTTAATGGGAAATAGTAGTACATCACCAATACCTTTTTGATTATAGTAAACAAACATCACTTCTTATTCCTCTCTTATTCTTTTGGTTTATTTTTTGCTAAGATGAACACTGGTTCTAAATGCTTATCTTCATAGATGAACGGTAATGAAGTAATCGGCACTCGTCCTTCAGCAAAGAATTTCATCGTCATTTGCGCAATAATATCATAGCCTGTTTCATTTTTGATATCTGCTACAATCAATACGTCTTGATGAGGGACAGCTACAACTAGCTCTCCAAGTGCATTAGCTTTCATTTCTTCTAAGAAAGCCTCATTTAATATACGGCTAGCATCATATCCATCCTGTGTTGCAATAAAATAAAAATCATTGTCTGCCACCGTATCTTTTTTCGGTGAAACAGATAAAGAACGAATATTAAACAAGGATATTTCTTTTAACCTTTCATATGACCAGCCTTGTTCTGCTAACATCTTTTCATCAATTAACTGATACGTTGTCCCTAAATCTAAGGCATAGTAGATATTCGTCTCTGCCGTATGTTCTGAATAAACTAAAGGTGTACCTGCCTTCGTTTTCTTTGGGAATGATGTTGCACGAATAACAGGATAGATTTGCTTTTCCTGTCCTTCAAGCTCGTGTTCCTCATGCATCATTTTGAGCGACTCGCTCACATGGAATTGTAATTCTTCCAGTGCTACGTCGCCCCTTCGTTCATATTTTGCAATCACATTAGGGATATTTATCGAAACACCTTGTTTGGTGTCCTTCCACACAACGCGATAAACGTCTTTATCTCGATTAAATGAGACTCGCCAATCATCTCGTTGGAATAATTCATCTAGTTTTCTTTTCATTTTTATTGAAGTCATTTTCATTATCTTCGTCCTCCTTTTGCGGAAGAAAACACTAAATGGTATTGTAACACTTTTTTATAGAAATGAAAAATAACCAATCTGCTATAAGAAAGTGGATCTTCAGCCCAAACAATTCCCACGGAGGTATAGTGGGCGGTATTTGCATTATGCATTGGCAACTTAGGTTATTATCGCTATGAAAGTAGACGATATGACTTAGGAAATCACTAATAATGATTATAAAACAAGTATCCTTTCTATCGCAATTTTATGTTGATCACAGCAAAAAGAATCTACCTAAATGGATAGATTCTTTGCAGATGACTTATGCTAATTTATCAATAAAATTTTCGATTTCTTCCTGTGTTTTTCTGTCTTTACTTACAAAACGATCTAATTCTTTTCCATGATCATAAGCTAAGAAGCTTGGAATTCCGAAAATATCATTGTTCACACAAATATCAATAAATTGATCTCTATCGACATATACAAATAGATAATCCTGATATTTCTCTTCTATTTCAGGCAAAATCGGCTCAATAACTCGACAGTCCGGACACCAGTCGGCTGAAAATAGAAAGATTACTTTTTCTTCGTTTTGTAACTGTTCAAATTCTTGTTCTGATTGTAAAGTTCTCATATTTACGATGCTCCTGTCTCTTCATATGCTATAGAATTGGCGATATCCATCATATCTTTAACATCTTGCTCTAGTTCGCTTTTCGCACTGATAGTCGTAACTTTCACACCACCAACACCTAATTGTACTTCAAATTCCTCTTCATGTTCCACTATATTAATATAACCAAAACGATCCTGGTCTTCAAAGGAAACTAACCATTCGTGGTCTTGCTCTTCCTTTGCTGCTTCATAATTCAACCTGCTCGTTTGCGATTCTAATGCATTATAAAATAAAATAAATGTTTGTTCTTCTTTGGTCAGTAACAAATTATTAGCGGTTTGTTCTTCTACTTCAAATCCTTCTGGTACATATAATGAAAAGTTATCTACTTGTTGATTTTGGTCTTTTGCGCTTTGTTGGAATTGTTGCTCTGCTACTTCAACAGCTTCTGATAAGACTTCCTCAGTTGGTTTGATCGTCCATAAACTCATTCCTATTAAAAAAACGATTAATAAGGAAATAACTACCAAACCAGATTTCTCCATTTTCATATAAATCCTCCTGATATTTTAGTCCTATTTTCCCCCTTTTACTATCATACTATTTTTTCGTTATTTCACAAGAGAAAATTCATGCCATTTATTTACTGTTGTGTTGGTATTGCACTTGTCCTGCCAGAAGCTTTACTACATGTGTAAACATATCTTCACGTGATACATGCGAATCCGTAAAAATACCAATCGCACCTTGATGATGACGAATATCATGTATATTTGTCCATTCTTTCATGACATCGCCTAATTCTTGTCCATTTAATAAAGGTTGAGCAATTTCATCCGGTAAGGGAATCCTTGCTCCACTTGCCATGTATAAATGATCACGTGGTGTAATTAGCACACCCCAATTACATAAAAACAATTGATTATCTATTTGCATAATCCCGCCTTCGAGTCCGATACCATAACAATCATCTTCTATTTGCTTACATGCCTTCGCTCTATTGATTGCCCCTTGCATTGTCTCCATATCCGATTTGGGTTGCGCGTTTACTCCCGAGGGAACATCAGCACTTTTAATAGCTGCTTCCGTGAATATACGCTTTACTGCATTTACTTTTGCTTTATTATGCGATCCTACTACAATGTTCATGAGTGACACCCATTAACCTAAAATTGCATCTACCGTATTTTGGTCTGTTTGTTTTACCAGTTTGATTAACAATTCTTTGGCTGCTTGATAATCGTCTACGTGAATAATGGATGCATGTGTATGAATATAGCGAGAGCAAATACCAATAACTGCTGAAGGGACCCCTTGGTTCGATAAATGAACACTGCCAGCGTCTGTTCCACCTTGAGAAATAAAATATTGATATGGAATATTGTTACTTTCTGCTGTATCTAAAACAAAGTCTCTTACTCCATGGTGTGTGATCATTGATCGGTCAAAAATTCGCAAGAGTGCCCCTTTGCCTAGTTGACCAAATTCTTTATCATCTCCTGACATATCATTAGCAGGTGAAGCATCTAATGCATAGAAAATATCCGGATTAATCATATTGGCCGCCACTTTCGCGCCACGAAGACCTACTTCTTCTTGAACAGTAGCACCAGCATAGAGTTGGTTCGCTACAGTTTCACCTTGTAATTCCTTTAACAATTCTATCGCTAAACCACAGCCATAACGATTATCCCAAGCTTTCGCTAGAATTTTCTTCTCATTAGCCATTGGCGTAAATTCAGAAACAGGAATGATAGATTGACCAGGTTTTATCCCCATTTCCTCTGCGTCTTCTTTATTATCTGCCCCAATATCAATCAGCATATTTTTCTGTTGCATTGGCTTGGAACGCTCAGCTTGTGTAAGGTTATGTGGTGGAATGGAGCCAACTACTCCAATCACTTTTTTATCTTCTGTATGTATTTCCACTCGTTGGGATAGTAGCACTTGTGACCACCAGCCACCTAATGGCTGAAAGCGAATCATACCGTTATCTGTTATTTGTGTTACCATAAATGCTACTTCATCCATATGACCTGCTACAAGAACTTTTGGACCTTGTCCTTTTTTTACACCAAAAACCCCACCTAGCCTGTCTTGAATGATGTCATCAGCATATTTCGTTAACTCTTGTTTCATAAACTTTCTAACTGCATGCTCATTACCTGGAGCACCCGGAAGTTCTGTCAGTGTTCGGAAAAGCTCTAATGTTTCGTTATTCATTTATCGTCATCCTTTCTTTCATACACTATATCATTATTAATTATTATACGAAAAGCATTATACATTTAAAAGAAAATAAAGCCTACATAGCCTTTTACTTGCTTTTTCTCTATTATTATCCTTAAGATGAAGATGTATGTTTCGTCATTTAACTTAATTAAATGGATGGAGTGAAACGATGAATAAGAAGAATACGATTATTATTGCAGGCTTTGCTTTTATGTTGGGATATTTTCTGAGACAACAACAGAGTGAAAAACAACGGATAAAACCAGAAAAAGCATTGAAAGCCGTAAAAGATTATTTTCAAAAGAAGTGCGAAGTTAGTGGTTCGTGGATCTATATGAAGTCGGAGCCATTACAAAAAAATGGTCTTGAATACGAAGTATATCACGGTGGCATTACCAAGCATATCGATAGTGAATATGTACCATATGAATTTTATGTAGATGCATACACTGGAACTGTAATTGATATCTTTCCACAACATCCAGAGCAAATCCATACTAATACTTAATATTACCTAGCAAAAAACCGAGCCAAAAAGCTCGGTTTTTTAGGTGAAAAGGATAAAATGACCTACAATAAACATAAACTGTGCAATAACTTTTTCATGGAATTGCTTTCTCCCAATCTGTCTTGAAGGAAGTGTCATGGCACCGCTCGGCAGAATACTGCGCTTTCCATGGGCTCGGCTTCAGCTAACTTTGCAAAGAAGACCACTTTGCAAAGTGGATCTTCAGCTCTCGCTGTCCCACAGGAGTCTCCGTATTCTGCCTACGCTATTTTTGTTCTCTGATTATAGAAAGAAATGAACTCATGGAACTAAACTTTTCCGTTTTATTCAGTGCTAATCGGCTGTTAATGCCCCTTTAGCATAGTCGTACCCTAAGCTACATAGGATGGTGAAATCGACTGGTTGATTTCGGATTAGTGTTGTGGAGCATATCTTAACGAAGGCCACTCACTTCCACTCCTGTGGGAACTGTTTGACCTGAAGATCCACTTTTTCGAGCGGTTTTGGCTCGAAAAAGTTAGCTGAAGGGCAAACCCCACGGAAAGGGAAGTGGGCAGCCGGAGTGGTAGTTATCATCACGATATATTTCAAAATTACCTCTTAGGTGACCGCACATCTAATTACCACGCTATTTCAAACAGAACTTTCATTACTTCGCAGTTTGTATCTACTATTAATGAATAGTGGACGGTAGATCTGCCTATTTTTATTTTGGAAATTGTACTCTACAGCGGTAAATAGGTTGTCCTTTCGCTGAGAATTTTTCTTCATATTCAGTCATCACATTCGTTGGGTCCTCTAACCGATGTAAATCTAATGTGACTTCTTCCAATGTACAGCCAAATTGCGAAAAACTTACTAAAGAATATTCAAATAATCCCCTATTATCAGTCTTTAAAACTAATTCTCCATTCGGTTTTAAAATTCTTTGATATTGCTCTAGAAAAGTGTGATACGTCAATCTTCTTTTTTCATGTCTGTTTTTGGGCCATGGATCCGAAAAGTTAAGGTACATTTGATCTATTTCATTATCTTCAAATAAATCCGATAAGTCCTGGGCATTTTCATTTATTAATGTCACATTTGCGCGCTCTGTATCTTTCACTTTTTCCACCGCAGACACTATTATGCTTTTGACAACCTCGATCCCGATAAAATGAATATCCGGATATTGTCCCGCCATTCCTTCAATAAATTGACCTTTGCCTGTACCGATTTCTAGATGCAATGGCCTACCTTCACTAATCTCTTGTCGCCATTTACCTTTATATTCAGCGGGGTTTAATTCGACAACCTCGTTATTTTCTTTCAAGTAATCATCTGCCCATGGTTTATGTCTTGCTCTCATGAAATTTAGCTCCTTTATACAGTAAGTCTTCTATTAATGGTAATACTAATGATTAGCGAAACGTCGTGATCCCAACATAGCTTCTTTGATTTACTCAAACGGATGATTAGCACCGAGATACAACAGTATCTTTTATGTTTCATTTTGCCATTTGTCACTTTAATCATACACTAAATTGGCTTTTGCCAATTATTTAGCAAAAGCCTTCTACTTTGAATTTCTGTATACTATTTTCTTTTTTAGAACATGCTAATCATAAAGGTGGGAGATAAGTTATGGCATTAAATGTAAATAACCAGCTAGATTTACTGCATGATCTTTTAAGTCTGCATGCTGAAGAATGTTGTGGCAGTGCTTCAGAATGCGAACAAATATCAAGATTAATCAGATCTCTTCAACAACAACCATCGATTCAAAATAGCGAATTATCCCAAATAGTAGATGTGATCGACCATTATGGGACTTCTGGTGCGATTTCTCATAACTTAGATGATCATATCAATCAACACCAAACAGATATTCAACAATGGTTACAAGTGATCAAAGATTCCAATCATTAATTTGATGTAGAAGCTGATTCAACTCATTTAAATGGGTATCAGCTTCTTTTATTCTATGGCGATTTTCAGACCATACATAACCAATTATTTCTTCAACCAATAAATACCAGTGCATACGTTGCATTAAATATCGACTATTCTCCATGCCATAATGTTCAAGCCATTGGTCCCATTCCTGCTTTGGTATATAGGATTGAAGAATTCTCCCTATATCCATAGCTGGATCACCGACACGCGCATTATCCCAATCAATTAAATATAATTCACCATTTTTAGATAACATCCAATTGTGATGATTCAAATCACAATGGCAGACAACTTGCTGATCATAATAAACGTCTAATAACCGCTCTTCTAGGTACTTAATCGCCTTATAGATCGTAAGTGAATGCCGTGCGAATTTGTTACCCTGTACGAATTGTTTCACTCTTACTAACATTTGATCTGGTAGGATAGTAGATTTTTCTATCCGTAATAACATATCTAATAATTCAGAGGAATGATGGATTTTACTTAATAATTTTGCTACTTTAGGGTGCTGCATCTCTTCAATATTTAAGGCTTTACCATCCAGCCATTGTTGAGCTGTCACTACATCACCGTTCTCAAGGCGCTTTGTCCAAACAAGTTTTGGCACAATACCTTGTGCAGATAATACAGCCAAAAATGGAGATGAATTTCGTTTTAAAAATAGTTTTTTCTGATTTGATTGGGCATAAAAAGCCGCACCGGTTGATCCACCAGCAGGGATAATCGTCCAATCTTCACCTAGAATATGTTCCACAGCTTGTCACCCTCAATTCCTCTTAATAGTCTCTTAACCTCTTTATCTTTAAAAAGGGAATAGTAATAATAGATTAACGCAAAATCAGGTATAATTTCAAGAGAAAATTTAATTTTCGACAAAAAATATATCTATTTTTGTCATTTTGAAAGAGTATCTGACGGCTCATCTTGTTCCCATTCCGGTCTTTTTACAGCAATCGACTCACAATGTTTTAATAATACTTCTGCAACTTTTAGCTGCTGGTGCTTTAATGGTGTAAATAATTGCTGTTTTTGTTTGAGCCATTCCTCATGATCATCTCGGTCAACGAATTTGGTATGATAAGGCTCTAATTGGTAATTCATCACATTTGTTCGAGATAACACTACTTTTTTAATTGGAAAATCTAGTTGGTATTTCTTTAAGATGCTTTGAATAATCGTTTCTGTTCGTTTCGTACTTATTAATGGACTTAGAAATTTACTTTGTATATTGTTTTCTTCTATAAACCATAACCTTGAATCATTTGGAATAATTACCTGATTCTTTGGCTTTTCAAGTAATGTGATAATTTCAATTTCTAAGGGACTAATCAATACAATATCCCCTTCCATTGGTCCATTTTTTAATTGGAAAATGGGAAAGTACATAAGTAAGTGCGTATCAGGTATGCGTTGTAAAAAGTATTTCAATAAAAAATCCTGATAATATGAGCGATTTATGAAGGACATTTCATTAATCGTTGTCGATGCCCATTTAAGTTGAAATGGGATTAATGTATCTAAGAAATAGTGTTTCAACTCGTCCTCAGAAGCAGGTAAAAAATTGATGTCATCTGTATCTTCTTCCATATCAATATCTTCTGCTTCAGACCGACTATTGAAGAAAGAACGCCATTTCGAAAAATTAGATTCTTTTAACTCTTTTTCATTTTCGACTTCTAATTTAAGTTGCTTCTGATCTTCCCATAAATATTTTAAACGCTCCCAGTTTTCCTTCTTTAACCGCGAAAATTGGCTCGGGTAATGAAAAATATCTCGTTGATAACGTGAAATGTAATTTTCTAATTTAATTAACTGAGCCACTTGTGTCACCTCATTTCAATTCAAACTGCCGCCAAATTTGATATTTTTGCTTTTTTTCTGGGTGGATTTCGTATATAACCACTTTATTAATGTGTAGCTGTTTTTCACCAGTCGGTTGGTTAAGAACGGTTTTATTCTGTAATTGTTGTTCACTTGCCCATTTTTTAGCAAGTGTTATATGGGGAGTGAAGGATCGTTTATCTATCTGTACATACTTCCCGACTATTTGTTTTATATCATGATGTAATTGTACTAAGGCAGAGTGTTTTTCAACTCCTACCCACAATACACGTGGCTTATTAACGGATCCAAAGGTAGAAAGTCCATCAATTTTAACTGTAAAAGCTCGATTATCCAACTGTTGCAATTGATCCGCTATACGATTTAATTTCGTTCTATCGATTGCACCGAAAAAATGTAAAGTGATATGAAAATCGTTCTGGTCAACCCAGTTTTTATAGTGAAAGTCAGTCTTTAGTCTTTGTTGAATCTGATAAAGCCATTTTTTCATCTCATAATCAATTTCAACCGCAATAAAATAATGTCGTGTTGTATTCATCTTATTACCCTCTTATTATTTTTTGATATGTTGGTTGATCGCATATAACAAACAATTCAGCGTTATCAGGTATGGTCTCATCCAGCATTCGGTTGATATTTAAATGGTCACGATCTGCAACAAGTGTTGCGCCTTGTTTCAATAAATCATCAAACGCATCTTTGTATGTATGCCACGAGGATTTTACAGGTACATAATATAAATCATCTCCCTGTGTTCTGCGGAGTAACTGACCAAAAATATTCGTCATACCATTGCGAAATGCTGAGCGGACAAATAAAGACGAAATGGTTTCATTGGATATGATGAATTCATCAATCTGCAAATATTTGAAATTCTTAATATGGTTTTCTTCCATAACCTCAACAATTGTGTGTACTTCAGGAGCCATTTCTGCAATGGTAGAAGCGATTAATAATGTTTTACCATCAGCTAATTGACCTTCCGTAATCTGATCATCCGCAAAGATCAAAACCGATTTTGCTTCTTTTAAATTCGCTTTTTCTAACGGTTCCTTCTCAGAAGGATTTCCCTTTATGTAAAAGATGTTAGAGTCTAACATGGGTGCTTTCTCTAATTGATCGATAATAATAACATCTATATCCTGATGGGTTGCAAGCATTTCCTTAATAGCAAACTTCGCCTTTTGAGACCATCCGATAATAATATAATGCCCTTTTCCTTTATACATAATATCACCTTCCTGTCTTTTTTTACGGTAAATCGCCAGACTATCTATTATTTTCCCTATCACTACACCAATTAGCCCGATACCAAAGACATATAAAAATAACGCCAACAATCTACCTCCAACCGTTTCTGGATAAAGATCACCATATCCCACTGTTGTAACAGTAGTCATCACCCACCAGAAACCATCAAAAATGGTTGGGAAGGAGTCTCTCTCAATGAAGACAATTAAGATAGATGAAAGTAACACTAACAGAATACTTGTTATAAATAGCATGTAATTGGGAATATGGATAACTTTTTTCATCAATTGTTTAAGTATGTGCATCAATATTCACCTCGATTTTTTTAATTATCTGTAAATTAAAAGTTATCTGTAGAAAATACATGAAATAAAGTGTAAAATAGAAAGTACATCATGAATATACTTTAACAAGGTTTAACTTGAAAACTTTGAAGGAGTGATTTTTTGAGTCAATCAACCACCCGCATGCTAACTCGTGTGAAGGCTGTCTACCTATTTATTAGAGAGAATGGACCGGTCACCACGAGCCAAATAGCTGAAGAGTTTGGCATTACTGATCGCACCGTACAACGAGATTTACATTTGCTAGCATACAATGGGCTTGTAAATAGTCCAAATCGGGGACGTTGGAAAATCACAAATAAAAAAGTAAAAATCTCCTAATATAATTGATTGAATATATTCTTAACCAGTATTGGTCTAATACTGGTATTTTATTTGCTACTTAATTGGTCCACCTCTTCTGTTGTTAACTCCCGATATTCTCCTATCTTGAGTTTCTCATCTAACTGCAAGCTTCCCATTGACAATCGCTTCAAATACAACACACTATTGTCAACAGCTTCAAACATTCGCTTGATTTGATGAAATTTCCCCTCTTTAATCGTAATTTCTACCATTTTATCTTCAACAGCTTTTAATCTCGCTGGCTTAGTGACATAACCATCTTCTAACATAACACCTTCAGCGAATTGTTTAATGTCTTTTTCAGTAATCGTTTTCGCTAACCTTGCAATATAGGTTTTATCTACATGTTTTTTTGGTGAAAGTAGCTCGTGTGCCAACTGCCCGTCATTCGTTAATAATAATAGGCCTTCTGTATCTTTATCCAATCGTCCAACAGGAAAAGGAGATAATACCTTATCCTGTTTTTTTATCAGATCGAGAACCGTTTTTTGCCTTTGATCCTCGGTTGCAGACAGATATCCTGCTGGTTTGTGCAGCATTAAATAGATATATTCTTGATACTGAATTACTTTATCATCACACTTTACTTGATCTTTGTCCGGATCAATCTGGATATCTGCTTTACGGACCGTTTGATCATTAACAGTTATTCGCTTCTTTTTCACTACTGTTTTGACATCTTTGCGGCTACCGTAACCCATATTTGCTAAAAATTTATCTAAACGAATAATAGTTGCCTCCTTTCTATCTTCTGATTAATCGATCTAAAATAGCAATTTTTCTTCCTGTAATTCTTTCAAATAAGGTTGATGCATAACCTAAATATAGATAAACGGAACCACCAGCAATGACACCTATTAGCATCATTAATATAGCATGGATTCGATTTTCATGAACATCTAAGAACAAGCCAAACACATATTTTACCACTAACAACACAATAACCATTATACTTGTAAAAATCAGCATTAACAGCGATAATTTATAAAATTTACGGTAATTAAAACCGATCGCTTTTTTTATTTGCCACAAGTTAAGCAAGACAGCAATGAAAGTACTAATTAAAGTGACAATGATAGCCCCTTTTGCTGCGAATATTTGAATGAATATTGAATTTAATAATATCTTCGTAAGGATACCAGCTGATAAGCTTATTAGGGTAAAGTTTTGCTTTTCGACCCCTTGTAGAATATATGAGGTAACCGTAAAGAATGCAAAGGTTAACGCTACTGGTGCATACCATGCAAAAACTTCACCCGTTATGTCAAGATTTTTCATACCAAATAAACCACCATAGATCGGGTCTGCAAGAAGAATTAATCCAAATACAGCAGGAAGTACAAAAAACATAATAATTTGTAAAGCCTGGTTGATTTGAGCATTTAATTTCTGCATCTTATTCGAATTAAAAGCACTAGTAATTTCAGGTATTAAGGCAAGCGATAATCCTGTCGCGATAGTAACAGGAATGATAACTAATTTGTGTCCTTGTAAATTAAATGCTGAGAAAGCAATATCTGCTATATCTCCATCACCTCTTGCCGTCATTGCATGACCAAATGTAAATTGGTCAATCAGTTGATACATCGGAATAGCTATACCAACAAGTACAAAAGGACCTGAATAGCGAAATAATTCCTTTAATAAATCTTTTACAGGAATAGTCACTTTTTCTTTTTGATTTTCAATCGCTGTGTCCAGATACTTTTTACGTTTTTTCCAGTAAAAAGCTAGCACAACCCAAGATGCGATACCACCAACAAAAGCAGAAAATGCTGCAAAACCAATTGCAGTTGCATTCGTTCCTCCTACAATTTCTAAAACTACAAAAACAGAAACAAGTAAAAACATGATTCTGATGATTTGCTCTATTACTTGAGATACTGCCGTTGGACCCATTGATTGGTTTCCTTGAAAAAATCCTCTCATAATAGCCATACTTGGAATAATTATTAAAGCGAAACTAACCATTTGAATAACAGATTTCACTTCCGCTAAAGTTACACCTTTACTGTCTTCATCTTTTGTCCAGCTTGCTATGAGATCTGCTCCAAAATACATAATTAAAAAGGCAAAAAAGCCTGTTATTAACATTAACAAACTGCCTATTTTTAACATTCTCATACTTGTATAATAGTCATTTAATGTATTATATTTTGCTACAAATTTGGAAACTGCTAAAGGTACGCCTACCGTTGCTATACTTAACAATATCGTATACGGGATATAAGCATATGAATATAAGGCTGTTCCCGTTTCTCCTACCATATTGGCGAAAGGAATAACATAAATCATCCCTAAAAATTTAGATAAAAAACTTGCTCCCGTGAGCAATAGTGTACCACGTAAAAAATTTGAACTTGACATGCTTTCACCTTTATTCATTAAATTATGTAACGTTAATATTTTAACATAGCAGCCCACAGATTGTTATTGATTTCGACAGATAATTTGTGAATCTCGTCGAACTACGATAAAGTAATCTTTAGCGAAACTTATCAGAATGTTAGCTTTTGATCACACTTAGTTTCCGTGTGCACTTTATAAGCTATTACAACAATGAGGTATGAATGGAAGGAAGAATTGTTAAAATGATGGATGTAACGATTATTGGTGGTGGTCCAGCAGGACTGATGGCAGCAATAGCTTCCGCTGAACAGGGAGCCAAAACCATATTAATTGATAAAGGAAATAAACTAGGAAAGAAACTAGCGATATCTGGTGGAGGAAGATGTAACGTAACGAATCGATTACCTGCTGATGAAGTAATTAAACACATTCCTGGGAATGGTCGTTTTCTCTATAGTGCTTTTTCTATATTTGATAACTATGACATTATTGATTTTTTTGAAGGGCTAGGTGTTGCGTTGAAGGAAGAAGATCACGGCAGAATGTTCCCTGTCAGTAATAAAGCAAATGATGTAGTCGAAGCATTACTACAGCGATTGGATGAATTACATGTCACTGTAAAGAAAAATACAGTCGTAAAAGCAATTGATTACAGAGAACGTACACATCAAATTATATTAGATAATCAGGATAATATAGAAACGAAGGCGGTCGTTATCGCTGCAGGAGGAAAGGCGGTTCCCCACACGGGATCAACTGGTGACGCTTATCCATGGGCGAAAAAGGCGGGACATACAATTACAGCAATATATCCAACAGAGGTGCCGATCGTTTCTAATGAAGAGTTTATCCGTAGCAAGAAATTACAAGGTACGGCATTACGTGATATTGCATTATCGGTTTTTGATGAAAAAGGTAAGAAAGTCATTACACATCAAATGGATATGCTTTTTACGCATTTTGGAATTTCTGGTCCTGCAGTATTAAGATGCTCTCAATATATTGTTAAGTTGCTGATGAATGGTCTAAAGCAAGTTGAGGTACAAATAGACGCCATTCCTGACAAACCTGCACATGAGCTTCTCTCTGAACTTTCAACCATGATAGATCAACATTCCAAACGGACTTTCAAAAACGTTGCTAAAGGGTTGGTTCCAGAAAGATACTTAGATTTTTTATTAGAGCAAAACGATATTTCACCAACAATTAAATGTGCTAATATTTCCCGGGAAAAACTAGAAGGATTCCTTAACGACCTTAAAGGTTTCTCTTTTCAGGTCCATGAAAGTTTACCATTAAAAAAAGCTTTTGTTACCGGTGGAGGTGTCTCCATTAAAGAAATTGTACCTAGCACCATGCAATCGAAATTAATGCACGGCCTATACTTTTGTGGGGAAGTTTTAGATATTCATGGTTATACAGGTGGATATAATATCACTTCAGCCATGGTTACCGGTAGAGTGGCAGGTATGCATGCCGCATGGGAAAGCTTAAGTTAATCATTAAAAAATCCAGACTATACTTTTAGTGAATAGTCTGGATTTTTCCTTTTATTATCAAAACGCTCACCAACCGGCAAGTTTACTTAATGCTAGTTACTAGCATTTACTCTTATGTTTGCGCTTGATGCTGGCATATATAATTTCTTTGAAAGTAACTGTTGTACTATTAAGAATAATCCACCTACTGCTCAATAAAGTGGTAATGCTGCTGGCGCATTGAAGGAGACCAATCCAATCATGACTGGGGAAATTAATCCCATGATAGCCATTTGTTTCTTCTGATTTGGTTCCATACCAATTTGAGTTACACGGAATTGAATGAAGTAAATCGCTGCTGCAACAAAAGGCATAATTAAGTCGCTTTGTCCAAGATTAAACCAAAGAAAGCTATGTTCTGCGATTTCTTGAGTTGTCCGAATCGCATAATAAAAACCAATTAAAATTGGGAATTGAATAATCAGAGGCAGACATCCTATTGATGCAATTGGATTAAAATTGTGCTTCTGATATAATGCCATCGTTTCCTGCTGCATTTTCTTTTGTGATTCGGCGTCTTTTTTCCCCTTATATTTTGCCTGAATGGACTCCATTTCAGGTTTTATAACCGCCATCTTGTCACGCATTTGATAACTATTCTTTGATTGCTTGAGCATAAGTGGCATTAATGCTAAACGCACGATTAATGTTACAACAATAATGGAAAATCCATAGCTACCACCTAATACAGAAGCTACCCCTTTAATGATGTTCGAAAATGTTAAAACAAAATATTTATCAAAAAAACCAGCAGTTTCAGGGTCGATTGGCTCACCTGATGCCGCAGCTTGACAGCCAGATAAAAGGACTACGGCTAATACAGCCAGTCCAATAAAACGATATTTTTTAATGAAAGTGAATACAGATTGCATGTTTGTCCTCCTCGTTTTAATGAAATAGCTTGAACGCACGAGAAGGAATGGTTGTCATCATCATCATCCGGACTTTCTTTACGTCTCATTTTGTTAGTGAGCCAACTCTGGATATCTAGCCACTGCCCAATAATCAATGCTTTTTGCTGTAACTGTAATTGAATCGAGTAGTAGTTATTATTATTGATTATTTTTTCATACCTTGTAAGCTGGTAGTGCGGGATATGAATCAACCCATAGGAACAAATCAGCGCAATGTAAAAGGTTAAGTAAATATACATTGGATGCAAATCGCTATTCACTTCACCAATCATTTCTAAAACCATCTGTATTCACCTCCTCTTAGTAGTAATGGAAGTCTGACTCTATAATGATACAATTTAGTATGAAAGTCAAAGGATGATTTATGACAGTTTGCGTTTTTTATATTTAACTACACCTTTTCATTTAAGAAGTGATAGTTTTACTATATAAGAAAAAGCTTTTTAGTCGTGTGACTAAAAAGCTTTTTCAACTGCCTGGCAACGTCCTACTCTTGCAGGGGCGTGAGCCCCAACTACCATGGGCGCTGGAGAGCTTAACTACTGTGTTCGGCATGGGAACAGGTGTGACCTCTCCGCTATCGCCACCAGACTGTGTATAATATTTAAGGGATGTACCCTAAAAACTAGATAAGAGTTATATTACAAGTTCAAACAAATCGTATAGTTAAGTCCTCGATCGATTAGTATTCGTCAGCTGCACATGTCACCATGCTTCCACCTCGAACCTATCTACCTCATCGTCTCTGAGG
>NZ_KB898675.1 GCF_000377765.1 Gracilibacillus lacisalsi DSM 19029
TTGGGAATCAATGTATCACCACAACGTATACGCCCAGAAATTATATCACTACAATCAATCGAATCTGGTCCAAAAAGAAATAGTACACAAGGGTCTGATGGACATTGTACAATAGTTGGTAACGAATCGGTTATTTCTTGATTATCTACTACTACGCTTGCCGTAATTAAAATTTCGGTTGGATCGGTGTCTTCAGGAACCGTAATGATACTTTCAAAGTGGCCCGACGAATCACTAATAGTAGGATTAGGAGAAAAGGAAACAATATCAGGTGTAGCAGAAAAAGATATGTTTGCCCCGGTTAAAGGCTCTCCATCCAACAAAATAGTAACGCTTACTGTCCTTTCGCAGATAGTAACTGCTGGTACAAATAAATCTATTGTAGCAATTTGTTCACATGAAACCGTCAAATTGATTGTTTCTGTGAGAGTTTGATCGTCCACAGTTGCAGAGGCAGTTATCGCTACTTCTGTAGGAGGTGTACCTACTGGAACATTAATACTTGTTATATATTCTCCGTTCATGTCAGTGAAAGCAGGATTAGGAACAAATTCAATTATATCTGGATTAGCGGTGAAGCTTACTTCTACATTCGGTACCATGATACCACCACAGCTGACCATACCAGAAACGAACCCGTTGCAATCGATCGCCTCTGGTCCTGATAAAGTTAAATCACAGGTTTCAGGCTAGCATTGTACAGTAGTAGTTGCTGTACTGGAAATTTCTTGATCGTTAATAACTGTTGATGCTGTCACAGTAATATCGGTGCTTGCTGTTCCTTCAGGTACGGTTACTACAGTCTCAAATTGTCCGAATTCATCAGAAGTAGCTGGATTTGGAGTTATATCAACAATATCTGGAGCTGCAGTGAATATTACAGAAGCCCCTGCTACTGGTTCACCATCACATTCTACTGATCCAGTGATGGTATTCTCACATGTTACTGCTGGTACCAACAAATTAATGGTACATATATCGCAGACAAAAGCAATTTTATCTGCATTCTTGTATAATTTTATGGTTGATTGCTGTACAACCCAATCAACAACTCTCCTTGTATTTACGTATATCTCCTCTTGCTGAAGCGTTGTTTTATTTGCTGTATTTATTTCTTTTTCGTCAGTGAACGATGGAGGACTAGTCCCATCACCCTTTAAAACCTGCTTGGTTGTGTTAACAGGTGGGGAAGCGCATTGAGTTAGAGTAATCTCATTTCTTGGGGAGCAGAGATGTCCCACTAAATTAACTGTCGTGTTTGCTACCGACTGAACACTTTGACAAATGTCTAACGCAATTTGTACTGATTGGTAAGCATTATTTCGACATTGTACAGATGCTACACACCGAAAATCGGTAATGCTACAATCGATCTCCGTTCCTTCTGGTGCACAAAGTAACAATTGCTCTATTTGACAAAAGGGTATAGGCTCTGACATGCATGTATCGAGCTCATTTGTTACTTGGATAACGATATAGCCAGATTTGCGTAGGTAGACCTTTTGCAGTATTATTTGTTCTCTTGATGGTAAAGTAACAGGAACGTCTTCCCGCCCTTGTGGTTGTGGGATTTCTTCGCATAATAAAGATGAAGGTGCAAAAGGATCAATTTGTTTTCCCTCACTGTTAGTTAAAAAGCAAGAAATAACGCCCCCTCTATCTAACAATTCACATAACTCTGGATTCAAAATACCTCACCTACTTCAAAATTATAGATATAAAAGCAGTATATGTATAAATGATGGAAAAGTCTGGGGCTATATCATAAAACTAACATGTTCACTTAACGTAGCATAATGGCTACCGGATAATTAGTAAAAAAAGTCATGTATCACTTATGGTATATTTCACTACAAAGAGAATACTAATTCTATAATTTAAGAAGGAGCGTTTTATTATGGTAAAAATAACAACTGTGATCACAGATATGTTTGAAGATGTAGAGTATACTTCACCGGCAAAGGATTTTAAAGATGCTGTCCATGAGGTTGTCACTATTAAATATGAAGCAGGTAAAAACGGTGAAAGCTAAACAAGCTGATGCAACTGTTACAATTGTTCATGGAATTGATGATGTACAACGTAAGGATGATGATGCATTATTTATTCCGGGAGGTTTCTCACCGGATATGTTAAGAGCGGCTGACCACTTTGTAAAATTTGCTAAGCATTCCATGGATGAAAAGAAACTGTATTTTCCATTTGTCCATAGTTATTAGTTACAGCCAAAACATTGGAGGGGCGTGATACGACCGGTTTTAAGTCGATCCAGGTCTAGAATATGGGGTGCTAATGTCAACGATGAAGAGGTAGTCGTTTGCGGTAATCAACTAGTAACCAGCAGACAGCCAGATGATATTCCGACATTTACCAAAGAATCACTTCAATTACTACAATAAGGAATATTATCTGCCCGTAAGTTATCAGACTTACGGGGATACATATATAGTTAACGATTTTGGTTCTCCCACAAATTCAATTTTCTATAAAGTTCATAATAGTCTTAGTTTAGAGTGTACCTATCTCTCATTTTCACTCAGGATGCTTTTTCAAAATTCTTTTGCTTATGCATGCTTTACACCCCACTCGTGCATAGCTTCTAAAAAGGGCTGAAGACTCTTACTATTTATTTATACTTGTCGCATTTTTGCATATTAAGGGTATTTATGCTATATTAGTGTCAATTCCGATAAAACAGAGTAAAATAGTATGGATTAACATAGATGGAGGAGTTTACCATGGGGAGAGAGTTTTTAGAAGTGTTTGAAGAGTGGGCTTCTACGTATGATGAGGCAGTTACGGGTCATGACCCTCAGTATAGAGATGTATTCGAAGGATATGATACAATATTAAAGGAAGTTGCTCAGCTAGCAGAAGGAACGGTAATGGAATTCGGTGTTGGCACGGGTAATTTAACAGAAAAAGTGTTAGCGAAAGGATTACCAGTGATTGGTATTGAACCATCTGATCCGATGAGGGAATTAGCGAAAGAAAAATTACCTCAATTAGATTTATACGAAGGTGATTTTCTTGAGTTTCCATTACCAAATAAGCCGGTGAATACGATTATTAGTACGTATGCTTTCCACCATTTAACGAAAGCTGAGAAGAACAAGGCGGTTGCTAAATTTTATTCCTTGTTAGCTAATGGTGGGCGCGTTGTATTTGCTGATACGGTTTATGAAAATGAACAGGCAGAACAACAAATTAAACAAGAAGCACATGAGTTAGGCTATCACGATTTACTGGAGGATTTAAACAGAGAATACTATCCTCAATTAGAGGAAATTCGAGAGCTGTTTGAACAAAATGGATTTCATTTTGAAGCCAAAAAACGAAATAAATTTGTCTGGTTATTTGTAGCTGAAAAATTTGAAGAGGAGTGATGGAAAGATGACTAAAAAAATGAATGTTGAAAGTTTTAATTTAGATCACACGAAAGTAAAAGCACCATATGTACGCCTTGTAGGGGTTACTACAGGACAAAATGGGGATAAAGTGTACAAATATGATATTCGCTTTTGTCAGCCTAATAAGGACCATATGGATATGGCAGGATTGCATTCGATTGAACACTTGATGGCAGAAAACATTCGCAACCATATGGACAATGTGTTGGATATTAGTCCAATGGGCTGCCAAACTGGTTTTTACCTCGCTATTCTAAACAATGACAGCTATGAGGATGTAGTAGAAGCGTTAGAGAAAACACTGCAAGATGTATTAGAAGCAACAGAAGTACCAGCTTGTAATGAAGTCCAATGTGGTTGGGCAGCTAATCACAGCTTAGAAGGGGCAAAAGACATCGCTAAGAACATGTTAGCTGGAAAAGACGAATGGCACATCGTGTTTGCTGAATAAAAGAGGGATTAAGATTGGCACTTTATAAAAATATACAACAATTGATCGGCGGTACACCGTTAATGGAGATATCGAATTTCGAACTCCCAGACGGTGTACGACTTTTTGCGAAGTTAGAATTTTTTAATCCTGGCGGCAGTATTAAAGATCGCTTAGGAATTAATTTGATCGAAACAGCATTGGAATCTGGTGAGTTGCAACCAGGTGGAACGATTATCGAACCTACTGCTGGTAATACAGGCATTGGAATTGCTTTAGCTGCAGTTAATAAAGGATTTCGCGTTATTTTTGTTGTTCCTGAACACTTCAGTCAGGAAAAGCAAGTATTAATGCAAGCTTTAGGAGCAGAAATTATCCACACACCTAAAGATGAGGGGATGCGTGGAGCAATCGAGAAAACAAAACAGCTGCTTTCAGAAATCCCGAACAGTTATGCCGCGCAACAATTTGAAAATCCAGCAAATCCAGAAACTTATTACAAGACAATAGCACCAGAAATTGAAAAAGACTTAAATGGTGAAGTATCGATTTTTGTTGCAGGTGCAGGAACAGGTGGCACCTTTATGGGAGCTGCTCGATATTTTAAAGATCAAAATCCAGAAACAAAAACAGTAATTGTGGAACCTGAAGGATCGATTATTGCTGGAGGCGAAGCAGCATCACATCGAACGGAAGGAATCGGTATGGAATTTTTACCAGACTACATGGATCGTGCATTATTCGATGCAATCCATACCATTGATGATGCTGATGCGTTTGATATGGTAAAGCAACTGGCAGAAAAAGAAGGCTTGCTAGTAGGGAGCTCATCAGGAGCAGCAATGGTTGCCGCCTTACGAGAAGCGAAAAAAGCAAAACCTGGAAGCAATATTGTTACCATTTTTCCTGATAGTAGTGAGCGATATTTAAGTAAAGATATTTATCAATGATGATAGCCGTCCGAAGTTTTTCAAAGAAGAAGGATAACGAATGCTGACACCCGAATCCGCTTGGTAATCCATCCCATTGAGAGGGCGTATTACAATTATATGTTTGATTCGTAGGAGGAATAGTTATGAAACGTAAAACAAAAATGGTACATGGTGGTATCACAGGAGATGAAAGAACTGGTGCTGTATCTGTACCGATTTATCAAGTAAGTACGTATAGACAACCTGAAGCTGGAAAACACACTGGTTATGAATATTCCAGAACAGGTAATCCGACACGACATGCATTAGAAACAGTTACTGCAGAGCTAGAGAATGGTAATGCAGGCTTTGCTTTTGCATCAGGAATGGCAGCAATTACAACTGTGATGATGTTACTGAAAGCTGGTGATCATGTCGTATTAACAGACGATGTATATGGTGGAACCTATCGTTTAACAACTAAAGTGTTGAATCGTATTGAATTGGGACACACTTTTGTTGATACAAGTGATATCGCAGCGGTAGAAGCAGCGATTCAGCCCAATACTAAAATGCTATATATTGAAACACCAACTAACCCACTGTTGAAAGTAACCGACTTGAAAAAAATGAAAGAAATTGCTGATAAGTATAACCTGTTATTAGTGGTTGATAATACATTCGCGACACCTTATTTGCAAAATCCATTAGACTTCGGTGCAGATATTGTCTTACACAGTGCAACGAAATATATCGGTGGACACAGTGATGTGGTTTCAGGGCTTGTTGCTGTAAAGGACGAACAACTAGCAGAAGAAATTCACTTTGTTCAAAACTCTGTTGGTGCTGTTTTAGGTCCACAGGATTCATGGTTATTAATGCGCGGTATCAAAACATTAGGATTGCGAATGGAAGCAATCGAGAAAAACGCAAACAAAATTGCTGCTTATCTTGACCAACATCCAAATGTCGAGAAAGTATATTACCCTGGTTTAGCATCACATGCAGGGCATGACGTTGCTAAACAACAGGCAGAAGGATTCGGTGGTATGATCGCATTTGATGTTGGAAGTGGCGAAAAAGCGGATCAAGTATTGAGTAGAGCTGATTATTTCACCTTAGCGGAAAGTCTTGGTGCAGTAGAAAGTTTAATTTCGATTCCAGCACGCATGACACATGCTTCAATTCCAAAAGATCGTCGTGAACAATTAGGCATTACTGACGGATTAATTCGGCTATCCATCGGAATTGAGGATGTCGATGATTTAATAGAAGACTTAGCAAAAGGTTTAGACTAACAAAAATAAAAACACTTATCTCTTGTTTGAAGAGGTAAGTGTTTTTTCATAAATTGCTCCATAACGAGGAATCCCAAGTTAATCTTCGTTGATCGCGAACATTTGTTCCGCTATTGGTGATAAAAATACCGTTTTTAGAGTGCTCGCGGACATCTATTCCGCTATTCATCGAAAATAGTGCTAATAGAAGTCAAAATGAAGCAAATAAGGGATTCAATGTCCGCTAACATTGAAAAATAGGTGATTATTAGTCAAATAACGCACTAAATGTCCGCTCAATCACAGTATGTATCTAATGCTATTCTGTTATAATCTCATATCCTTGTTCTTGCAGCATTTGCACCGATCTTTGCAGGCTAATAAAATCGCTCGCTCCATCTTCCATCATTGCCCCTGTTAATTCCGCAAAGTCATCTGGATCAGTTGTTTCAAAGTCTACTTTTGTCGTCTCGACGATTTGATCGTCTTGGTAATCAATGCTATGTGATACCCCTTCTACGTCTTGATACTGAGCCACACCTTCTGCGAACATTGCTTCAGCTTCCTCTTTATCAGCTATTTCTAATAGATCATAAGGAATAATATTATCTGCCGTTTGTTCAATAACTCGGTCCCCTTCGGCTTTATAAGCAATTTTAGAGACCATACCTTCTTGGTCAAGTTGCAGCGTTACATTATTTTCACCATCGGGATCAATATCTAATTCAGAAGGAGCAGTATCGTTAGCAGTTTCTATGTTATCTTCGTTTAAGTCGTCGATTTCCGCCACTTCTTCGGCATCAGTTTCCTCCTCGACTACTTCCTCTTCAGTGTTTTCAGTTGTTTCAGTACTGTCACTCTCAGTATCCTCTTCGTTACTGCCAACATCATCAGAATTACAAGCAACTAGCGTAATGCTGATAAGTAATGTAAGACAAAACATTATCCATTTTTTCAATCAACCTCTTCCTTTCTTTTGAAATATAGTAAAATGTTAGGTGCATAAACACAATGATAAATTAATCATCCTTTTTTAGCAACAATTACCATATTAAAACGCTCTTTTTTTTGCGTTAAACTTTTTTAATGAATGATTCCCCAATTCCATGTTAAACTATGGAAAGGTAGAAGGGAAAGGAATGTGATCAAAATGAAAGAAGTAATGGAGTACCTTGAGAAATATAAGGAGCAACATTTAGAAGAGCTTCAACATTTTTTACATATACCAAGTGTCAGCACAGATTCAATTCATAAAGAAGATGTCAAAACAGCAGCAAAGTTTGTAGCCGACTATTTAACAAATGCAGGCTTTGAAACCGTCGAAGTGCAAGAAACAAAAGGTCATCCACTTGTATATGCTGAATGGATGAATGCTGGAGAGGACGCACCAACTGTTTTATTTTATGGTCATTATGATGTGCAGCCACCAGATCCACTTGATCAGTGGGAAAGTGAACCTTTTGAGCCAGAAGTTAGAGATGGAAGGATCTATGCTCGTGGTGCCAGTGATGACAAAGGGCAAGTGTTTATGCACCTTGTAGTCTTGAAAGCATTTCTAGAAACGAAAGGCTCTTTGCCAATCAATGTCAAAGTTTGTGTAGAGGGAGAAGAAGAGATTGGAAGTGCCAATCTTTATGATATTCTACATGAACAAAAAGAAAAATTTCAAGCTGATTTTGCGGTCATTTCTGATTCAGGAATGGTTGCTAAGGATCAACCAACCATTCTATATGGATTAAAAGGTTTCACCGGATTGGAATTCACCTTGAAAGGACCTGACAATGATCTGCATTCAGGTCTATACGGTGGTGCGGTAAAAAATCCCGCAATAGCAATGGCGCAGTTGTTAGCTACGATGAAAAATGAAGAAGAAGTCGTCCAAGTTGCTCATTTTTATGATCAGGTTGAACCTTTATCCGATGAGGAACGTACGTTAATTAAAGATGCCCCAAGTGAGGATTACGAAGAGTCTACTGGAGTGAAAGAAACTGTTTCGGAAAAAGGGTATACGGCAAAAGAGCACACGATGGCCAGACCGACTTTAGAAATCAATGGTTTATATAGTGGCTATCAGGGAGAAGGAACCAAAACGATTATTCCGTCAACTGCTACCGCTAAACTAACATGTCGTTTAGTACCGGGACAGGATCCGAAAGAAATTCAGGATTTATTAGTAAAGCATTTGGAGCAACATGTCCCAAAAGGTGTAGAGTTAACTATTAAACGGGAACCTTTATCGGCAAAAGCATATAAAGTGGATCCTGACCATCCGTTAATTACGAAAGCAGCGGAGAGCTTTAAAGAAACTTTTGAAAAAGAAGCAGTATATGTTAGAATGGGTGGCTCTATCCCAGTTGTAGAATGGATTGACTCGATTTATCAGATTCCTGTGGTATTGTTGGGATTTGGAACGCCGGATGACCGCTTGCATTCACCAAATGAAAGTTTTCCAGTTGTCCATTTCGATAAAGGAATGAAGACGATTGTCCATTATTGGGAGAAAGTTAAAAATCTTAAACTATAAAGTGAGACTATGATCAGTGATGGTCTTACAGTGATAAACTATGGTGTTTGTGAATCTTTCATCATAGGTAATGGAGGATAACTTAACATGTCAATCTTTTGGATTGTTTTATTACTGATCATCGTTATGGTGAGCCATCAATTCTATACACGTTATGTACCGATTAAAGGGATACCGTGTGTAGAAATAGATAAAAAGCGAAATCGGGAAAAATTAACGGTAGATATTCGTGATTATCAAGAGGCAGACAATGATAAAGTAGCAGAAGCGGTTGTAATTCCAATTCCATACCTAAGAAGACATTTTCACGAAATTCCTTCTAGGTCAGTTCATATTGTTGCTTCCAACCATGTCGAAAAGAATTTAGCAATTCGTTTTTTGAAACAAAAAGGGTTTGAAATAACAGGATATACTCTTACGAAATGTAGATGTAAGAAAAAGATAGGGAAACTAGCATGATTAGGAAAATAAACTTTACTTATGTTTGAAAATAAGTAAGGTTTATTTTTTTATCTAAAAGCCGTGTTCGATATATGATACAATAGTCTTGAATACATCGTTGGAGCAGGGGGAGGAGATATAATATTGAATCGGGCTAGTATATTAGTCGTGGATGATGACGCTGATATCCGACATTTGATTGGGATATATTTACAAGAAACGGGGATGCAGTATAAAGAAGCAAAGAGTGGAACAGAAGCTTTAATCTTACTAGAAAATGAATCATTCGATTTGATCATTCTTGATTTTATGATGGATGATGCAGATGGATTACATGTATTGAACTTTCTTCATTCACACCAAATAGAGACACCTATTATTGTATTAAGTGCTCTTACAGAAATTAAAGGAAAAATAGAAAACTTAGGATTAGTTGCAGATGATTACGTTGCTAAGCCATTTATTCCGAATAAGCTTATCGCTCGTGTTATCGCAATCCTTCGAGGATCACAAAATCCTTCAACCATTGTATCGTTGAACCGTATTCAATGTGGACCAATTATTTTAAATGAGCGTTCACGATCCGTAGAGAAACATAACGTAAAATATAGCTTATCTCAAACGGAATGTGATTTACTATCCATGTTTATGCGTCATCCTGGACAAACTTTTACGAAAGATGAAATGTATACTTTGATATGGAAGCATGACATTTTTGATACAAATAAGCTAGATACTCATATTCAATCTTTACGAAATAAATTAGAAGATGATCCAAAATCGCCACAACATATTAAAACAATTCGCGGGATTGGTTATCGTTTTGAAGGTGAATAGCTAATGAAACTGTCTTCCAAGCTATGGATATATTTTATTGTTAGTAGTATTACAGCAGTTATACTATTTATTAGTTTTAGTCTTCTTATAGGTAAGATTAGTCGAACAGGATACACCAATGAAACGTTAGAGACACTTGCAAATCAAGTAATTAGCGAAATCACACATGCCGACAGGATTACTCCATCTTCTCTTGTTAAAACAATGGACGAATATCATTCTGATCATCCTTCTGTCCAATTTGAGTGGTTTAGCACAGAGGGAAAGATCCTATACTCCTCCAGCGATCGAACACAGCCTTATAGTTTTTCTGCATACAGTGATCTATTCATTAATGAACCATTCAACCTATGGATTCCAGAACATGATGTTAATTTGATTTATCGAACACAAATAAATGATCTTTCCTATTATTTGCATTTACAAGTCCCGAGTGAAGCAATGAATGATAAAGCTGTTTATTTTTATGTCCGTGAATGGTCTGCTTTTTTCACTCTTATTGTCCCATTTCTTGCTTTCATCATAACGCCTTATTTTTTTACTTTTTTTTTCTTTTTTAAATTACGTAAGCGATTAAAAAAATTGAATGAGGGGTTATCTAAAACGACTCTTGACCAACAGATAGAAATTGATGATCAATCGATGGATGAAATTGGACAATTGAGTCAACATTTCAATGTAATGTCCAGACGGATTCATGAGCAAGTCACTAAGATTCAAGAGCAAGAAGAAAAGCGAAAAGCGTTAATTTCAAATCTATCTCATGATCTACGAACACCTTTGACGAATATACTTGGTTATGCTGATTCCATTCAAAACGGACTGTACAAAGATGAAAATGAGCTAAGGGCACATTCTAAGGTAATTGTTCGTCGCTCGCAATACATGGAGAAATTGATTAATACATTATTTGAAGTTTCTCAATCCGATTTGCATGGTATTCTACCACAGAAAGAATCTTGCAATGTACCAAGTATGTTACGAAAAATTTTGACTGAATATCTACCAGTTTTTGAAGCGAAACATATCCATATTGAAATTGAAGTTCCCGATGGTTCAAATAGCATTATGATAGATCCTCATTTAATTGAAAGAGTAATACGTAATTTGTTAGATAATGCGATTAAACATGGTGAGAGCGGCAATTATCTAAAAGTAAAATATATGGAGGACGTTAAACAAGTAAAGGTTGCTATCATAGATCATGGAAAAGGAATTCCTCCTGAACAAATCCCTTTTTTATTTGACCGTTTCTATCAAGGTAGCCAAAACAGAAACAAAGAAAGCTTTGGATTGGGATTATCTATTGCCAAGGAATTTACAAATGCACATAACGGTGATATTACCGTTCATAGCATTCCCAATAGAGAAACATGTTTTACCTTAATTTTGCCTAAATAAACTAATGAAAGGTTCTTCCATAAATTAGAAAATAAACCTTACTTAAGTATGAATGGTAACAGATATTGCTGAGCAAACGAATTTGCTTGCATTAAATGCAGCAATTGAGGCTAACCGTGCTGGAGAAGAATAGCGCACCAAATCTCATAATGGGTGTCCTATTTTCAAACACCTCTCATATATTATAGTGGAGGTGTTTTGTTTGAAAGCAGAAGAGAAAAAGAAATTAGAAAAGGCAATTCATGAAATCACTGAGATTGCAGAAGGATTTGGCTTAGATTTTTATCCGATGCGCTATGAAATTTGCCCACCTGAAATTTTATATACATTTGGTGCATATGGCATGCCAACTAGATTTTCGCATTGGAGCTTCGGCAAACAATTTCATCGGATGAAACTGCAATACGATCTCGGCTTAAGTAGAATATACGAATTGGTGATCAATTCGAACCCATGTTATGCTTTTTTATTGCATTCCAATAGTTTGATTCAAAATAAATTGATTGTTGCTCATGTATTAGCACATTGTGACTTTTTTAAAAATAATGTACGGTTTCAAAATACGAAGCGTGATATGGTTGAAAGCATGGCTGCGACCGCTGAACGTGTGGCAAAATACGAGAAACAACACGGGATTAAGGAAGTCGAAAAATTCCTTGATGCGGTACTCTCGATTCAGGAGCACATCGATCCTACCTTGTTAAAAGCACAATTAGATTGGCAAAAAAATGAGGAGGAAGAAGAAATACCAAAGCCTAGAAGAACAGAGTATGATGATTTATGGAATCTAGACCAGTCTTCTTCAAATTCGGGGCAGGCAACTAAAAAGAAAAAGGCTTTCCCGCCTCACCCGGAAAAAGATATTTTATTATTTATTGAAGAGCATAGTAGAGAATTAGAGGATTGGCAGCGTGATATTTTAACTATGATGCGGGAGGAAATGCTGTATTTCTGGCCGCAATTAGAGACGAAAATTATGAATGAGGGCTGGGCGACATACTGGCATCAACGAATTGTAAGAGAGTTAGATTTAACAAGTGATGAAACAGTGGAATTTGCCTCTCTCAATGCTGGTGTTGTTCAACCATCGACAACACAGATCAATCCTTATTATCTCGGCGTAAAAATGTTTGAAGATATCGAAGAACGGTACAACAATCCTTCTGAAGAAATGAAACAGTTTGGCGTAGAACCTGGTTCAGGAAGGGAAAAAATATTTGAAGTGCGCGAAATCGAATCAGATATTTCGTTTATGCGCAATTATTTAACAAAAGATCTGGTGGAGAAGGAAGACCTATACCTTTTTCAAAAACAAGGACCAGAATATAAAATAGTCGATAAAAATTGGGAAGAAGTACGCGATCAGTTGATTTCTACTAGGTTAAACGGAGGATTTCCTTATTTGACAGTCGTCGATGGTGATTATATGCGAAACGGAGAATTATATATTCGCCATCATTATGAAGGTGTAGAGCTTGATGTCCGTTACTTAGAGAAAACTTTACCATATATTTATCAATTATGGGGAAGAGACGTCCATCTTGAAACCGTAATGGAAGATAAAGAATGTTTATTTTCTTGTAATGGTACAAAGGTGATGAAAAAATTCATCTCATAAAAAGCAGGAATTAAAAGAGGTCATGTAGAATTATAGAATCAGTATTAATACTGGTTCTTTTTTTGTTTCTAAGAAAAGTATAAAATTAGTGCAATGACTGCGTTAAGCGAAGTAGTTATTTTGAAATGTTTGATGTATATTTGCAACCACTCCGACTAATTACTCCGCTTTCCGCGGGAGTCTACGTAATTAGTCTCCGCTATGAAGAGGTGCAACAATTCATGTCATAAGTAATAGGTTGCCTTTTATACAATGGATGAAGTGAATATCGCTATTCGTGAGTACATAAGTATTTGTGTTACTTCATGCTAGCGTTGTAGGACAGATATTAGCGAAGGCCGCCCACTTCCACTCCTGTGGGAATCGTTTGGCGTGAAGATCCACTTTTACGAGCGGTTTTTGCTCGAAAAAGTTAGCTGAAGGACAAACCCCACGGAAAGGGAAGTGGGCAGCCGAAGCGGTGGTTAAGCTATTCAAATATTTCATCATTACTACCAAAGTAATCGAAATCCAATTAGCCTTTAATAAAGGATCGGCGGGGTTTGCTGGTTTTTCTTATCATATAAGGAAGGGGTGAGGAAAAATGAATATTGTGGAAAAAGATGCAATGTCAGTAATAGGGATTATAGTCGCTCGAGATTGGCAAGGCTTGATCCGTGATATGCCAGTAAAGTGGGAAGAATTTAAAAGCAGATTAACGGAAATAAAGCAAAGAAAAACGGACATCATGATGGATATAAGTCTGGAGAAACTTGAACAGACCTATACTCAATTTATCTGTGTAGAAGTAGAACAAGATGCTGAGGTACCTGAAGGAATGGAGAAAATGGTGATTCCTTCAGCGAGTTATTTACATCACAAGCACGATGGCAGTTTAGTTGCGATTGCACAGACTTTTGGTGACATGTACCAATATGGTAAAGAACATGAATTGGCGTTAGAAGAGATGAAAATAGATATTGGTTATACCATTCAAGGTACAGAAACATCACATGATTTATATATTAAAATAAATGGAATCGCCTAATTTTAATATGGACAAATTACCTAACCTCGTGTCTAACATATAGTGTTAGTGATAGGAGGTTAAACATTATGGAACAATATTATCCATCTCATTCATATATGTATGACCAATATGGGAATGTGTATGCAGATTATGGTCAGTTTCCTCAACGAGGCTATCCTGGTACAGGACAAGGAGAAGGTCCTTCTGCTCCACCACCATTCGCCCCACCAAATATTGGACAGGGGCCACAAGGTATGCCACCAACAGGACCGCCACCGGCACAAATACCACAGCAAACACAACAACTAGGTGACGGACCACAATTGTATGCAGTTGATCCCGGTTCAATGAGAGGCTGTCTATATCGATATACGTATGTTTGGCTGAGTCGCTATAACTCATTCTGGTTTTATCCAACGTATATCGGCAGACGTTCAGTTGCTGGTTACCGCTGGACAGGATTTAACTGGATATACTTCGGAATTGATACAGAAAGAATTCAATCCTTTACATGTGTGTAAATAAAACACAATTAACACATGCTTTTCAAGCGCATGTGTTATTGCTTTTTTAAAAGGTAAGAAAGTATGTAATCCGCGTTATCAACGCATTTGTAAGCAGAGTAGCCATTTTGAATTAGCTTGTATAGGAAACCATCGCTGCGGCTGTCCACTTCCCTTTCCACGGGATTTTCGCCTAAGCTAACTTTGGTAAGCAAAGAGCACTTACCAAAGTGGATCTTAGTCGAAAATCATCCCGTAGGAGTGGAAGTGGACGGCCTCCGCTATGAAACTGTTCTACAACGTTTGTGACTGCTAACTTCTCGAGCCTTCTTAACCTGTGTCATAAAACTGGAATGTCAGCGAGTACATTCATTGTAGAGCATTAATTAGCGTAGGCGTCCACTTCGACTCCTGTGGGATCAGCGTGATCTGAAGATCCACTTTTGTAAAGCGATCTTCTTTACAAAAGTTAGCTGAAGACACGGCCCACGGAAAGCGAAGTGGGCAAGCCGCAGCGGTTGTTACGCCTATTATTCATGTCAAAATAATACTTTGGACAGGACCGGCGGGCTTTCCCGGTTTTTCTTAATGATGGGTCGCATGATCAATGGATTGCTGCAATATTTTCATCACATGTTCATCGTCCTGAGAATAATAAATGGTTTTGCCATCACGTCTATATTTTACTAGACGTAAATTTTTTAAAAAACGTAATTGATGGGAGACATTTGATTGATTTAGGTCTAGTTGTTGTGCAATGTTAGAGACCGACATTTCCTGATTAAATAACAAATGTAAGATACGGATTCTAGTCGGATCAGCCAGTGCTTTAAAAGTTTGTGATACTAAAAAAAGTGTTTCTTCATCTAATGATTGATAGTTTTCATCTGACATACATAATCCCTCCTGTAATCAATTGCAATTGTTTTCATCATGCTCCATTTCTGCATGCCGACCTTCTATTTGGATGGTTGTATGATGAATCGCAAAGTCATCATGTAATAATTGGGCAGCTTTTTTTAATAGCAGATCTCGGTCGATATTTTCCTCTACCACCATATGACAGCTTAACGCAGGAAAATCTGAAGTGATCGTCCAGACGTGTAAATCATGTACATTAATAACGCCGTCTAATTGGACCAATTTATTTTCAATTTCCTCATAAGATAGATAATTAGGGGTCCCTTCCATTAAAATATGAAAAGAATCACGAGTTACTCGATAGCCACTAAGTAAAATAAGAGCAGCAACAATTATACTTGCAATTGGATCTGCCAAATTCCAATTAAAAAACATAATCAAGAGTCCAGCAATAATCGCTCCAACAGAGCCTAATAAATCGCCGAATACATGTAACAATGCACTGCGCATATTTAAGTTATCCTTCGTATCACCACCACTTATTAATATAAAGGCAACACTAATATTAACGATTAGACCTATTATCGCAATCCAAAGCATCATCGGACTTACATTAGGCGGTTCGAGGAAGCGGTAATATGCTTCATAAAAAATGTAAATAGAAATCGCTAGAAGTGTGACACCATTAATAAATGCTGCCAAAATTTCAAATCGTTTATAGCCGTATGTTTTCTGAGCATTAGCAGCTTTTTCGCTTAATTTAAATGCAAATAAACTCAATCCTAAAGCGAAAGCATCGCTCAACATATGACCAGCGTCAGACAATAATGCTAGGCTATTGGTTAAAAAACCTCCGATAACTTCGACTATCATAAATGTCGAAATCAATATAAAACTGATCAGCAATGCTTTTTTGTTGTTGGTATGATGATGATCATGACTATGACCATGTCCGTGATGATGTCCCATACAATACCCTCCTCGATATAATACGTGAACACATATTCATATTATAAAATGTATAGAGAAAATGTGCAAGAAAATCTCGAGTGTCAAGAAAAAAGTGACCGGAATAATCCGATCACTAAAAAGGTAAATATGGTAATAGGATGCCACCAATTAAGCCAATTATAACGACTATCCAGGATGGTAACTTCCAAAATGCTAATAAACTAAAAAGGATGGCAGCTAAGATAAAATCTTTCGTTTCTAAAATAGTACTTGTCCAGATTGGCTGATAAAAGGCTGCAATTAACAGGCCAACAACGGCTGAATTGACACTAACTAAGGCACCACGTACTGAAGAGATATGGCGTAACGCATGCCAGAAAGGTAAAGTACCGATAATTAGTAAAAAGGCTGGCAGAAAGATAGCAGCTGTTGCAAGGAGTCCACCAGATATACCGCCGATGACCGTTCCAAGGTATGCGGCAAAGGTAAAGAGTGGGCCAGGTACTGCTTGTGCAGCCCCATAACCTGCTAAAAATTCTTGTTCGGATACCCAACCAGTTGGCACAAATTCTTGCTCTAGTAACGGTAAAACCACATGTCCGCCACCAAATACAAGAGCACCTGAGCGATAAAAGCTGTCAAACATCGCTAGCCATTGCCAATCGGTTATTTGGCTAGCTAGCGGAAGCGTTACTAATAAAATAAAAAATAACGAAATACTAATAATAGCTGTTTTCTTAGATAAGCTTAAATGTAAATGTGCAGGTTGTTCTTGGTTTTCTTGTTTTTGAAAAAAGCAAATACCAATTACCGCAGCGACCAAAATGATCACTACCTGTGTCAAAGTTGTTTGTAATAAGAGCATGATGGTAACTGCGCTTAAGGCTATCGCTTTTCGTGGTAAATCCGGTGTTAATTTAGCACCCATTCCCATAATGGCATGGGCAACAACAGCGACAGCAACTATTTTTAAACCGTGAATAAAGCTTGCATCATAAAAAGCAAACTGATGTAAAGCCAATGCAAATAAAATAAGTACGATGACAGATGGCAAGGTAAAGCCAATAAAGGCGAGAATACCGCCTAATACACCACCACGAATGATTCCGACTCCAATACCTACCTGACTGCTAGCAGGACCGGGCAGGAATTGGCATAATGCAACTAAATCTGCATAAGCTTTCTCATCGAGCCACTTCTTCTGGCGCACGTATTCTTCATGGAAATAGCCGAGGTGTGCAATAGGCCCACCAAATGAAGTAAAACCTAAGCGTGTTGCAATCCATAAAATGATGAGATAATCGCGAACTGTAGTCATATAAGCCCCCTTGAAATCGAAATTTCTCTGTAAAGTATAGCAGTACCGTGATATCTCAACAAGAAGTGATTTGTAAAGTTTTTGTTAAAGATTGAAGCGCTAAAAAAAGGGATTTTTAAAATTGAATAATAATGATCATCACAGCTAAGATAATAATAACACTGCTAACAAATATAAGCGCATAGGTTTTCGATGTATGGGCAACTTGAATTTCGCTCCAATTTACCGGTTCAATACCACTCGTCCAAAAAACAACGATAGCTGAGAAGAGAATCGCACTTATATTGACCATTAAGAGAATTAATGGAGTTAATGCCTGTTGAAACTCTAGAGCTCCCAGCATCATTCCCAATACGACAGCAGGTGGTAATAATGCAACTGATACCATTACCCCAACAAGTGCTTCTGATACTCTTTTTGCAAATGACATCGCACCTGCAGTACCCGCGGCGAGCGCTACGACAATATCCATTAATTCAATGTTTGTCCTGGCCAAAAATTCATCGCTATTAACCGGCAAAGTAAAGAGTAACCCGAAAATAACTGCTATCCCGACTGGAATCGCTAAACCATATAAACATGTTAGAATAGACCTTTTCATCAAATTATAATCGCCTAATGTTGCAGCAAAAGCTAGTGCGGTAAAAGGACCGATCAGTGGTGCGATTACCATCGCTCCAATAACAATAGCAGGGCTATCCTTAACAATCCCAGCTGTAGCAACGACAGAAGATAATAGTAGCATCCACAAATAATTGACACTGGAAGTACTGGATGATTGCACGACATTATATAGTTCATGGCGGCTGGCACGGGTAATTTCTTTTTGTTTTTCTTCAGGATCTTCTTCTTCTTCCTCCTCGTCAACCTCAACTCTTGGTACATATGTCGAAATATTATAGAGTAGTGCTCGTATATTTTCTTGACCACGGTCATTTACTTCAAGAAAATCTAAAATCTCTTCTGCATATTTTTTTTCGATTAATATTTTGACTAACTGTTCTTCTTCTGATATTTGCGTATACCATTTTTCGATGACATGGTATTCTTCAACTTCATCTAGAAATCGTTCAAATCGATGGGCAGGGATATAGACTTCGATCAACTGAAGTTCCATGATGCTCGTCCTTTCCATTATAAGTGTGTAAACCAAGCTTCATTCTATCTTCCACTTGAAGTATAGTAATTAATCATTTAATTGTTCTTCCTTAGGAAAGCGCAAGGTAATCGTTGTTCCTTTATTTAATTCACTATCAACATGAATGTCTCCATCATGCATTTCAACAAGATTTTTTACGATAGCTAATCCCAATCCGGTTCCACCATTTGCTCGGGAACGGGATTTATCTACACGGTAAAAGCGCTCAAACAGGTAAGGAATGTCCTCTTTTTTAATTCCAATACCTGTATCTTTCACCTGCATGATGACGTCATTCCGTTCCTCTTTTATTGCTAATGTAATACTGCCTTTTTCTGTGTAGCGAACGGCATTTTCAACTAAATTGGTTAACACTTGATCAAGTCTGCTTTTATCTGCGAATAAAAAAGTGGTACTGTCGGGTATGTCAAGATGTAATGATAATCCCTTCTCAGAAGCCCTGAACTGAGATCGTCTTATCATTTCCTCTGCTAATTTATTAATATTGATATCTTCCTTATTTAAATCAATTTTTCCTTCTTCAATTTTGGATAAGTCTGTGAGGTCGTCCATTAAATTACTAATATGATCTGTTTCATTCTCGATAATTTCAAGAAATTCATCCCGTTCCTCTTTACTTTGGTACATCTCGTGACGAACGGCGTTGGCATATCCTTTTACATAGGTTAACGGTGTCTTCAGTTCATGTGTAATATTCGAGAAAAATTCATTACGATTAGTCTGATAACGTTCCAATGTTTCGGATAAATGGTTGATGGCATGTGCCAAAGAGCCAATTTCGTCATTCGCCTTATAATCAACACGTAGAGAAAAATTCTTTTTTTCTGCTATTTGTTTGGCGACTTTCTCCATCGCGATTAATGGTGCACCTAATTTTTTCGAAATAAAGAAGGTGAACCCGATTGCTAAGGCAACTGCTCCGAGACTTGCCAAAATCACAAAAAAGATAATATTATGAATCGAATTACTAATAAGTCCGAATGATGAGAATAAAACGACACTCCCCTGGATATTATCCTGATTCGTGATCGGTTGGGCTACTTTTAAATAAGTCGTACTGTTAAACGTGTAATCTTCTACAATAGTTTCTCCGGCTTCTAGCTGTTTTATTTGCGGATTTGCGAGTACTTCATCGGTTATATCATCGTGCCAGTTTGTTTGCAAAACCGTTTCTCCATTTTGATCGAGAATCACCGCACTTGTATCGGTCATATCAGCGAGGTGTTCCAATAATTGAAGATTTTCTGGATCATCGATACTGTTTACTTGCGTGGCATATTTTTCTGACAGCTGCGCAAGTTGTTGCTCCGTTTCATTCATCGAGTAATTTAAAATAAGCTGTAAAATAATATACCCAAGTGGAATTAATATAATAAGTTGTAAAAATAAGATGGTCGCTCCAAGCTTAAAAACAACACTATTAAGTTTCATTGTGATCCTCCCAGTCAAATTTGTAACCAACACCCCAAACCGTTACTATCGGCTGATTGGTGATGCCGGCTTTCTTTAATTTATCTCTTACATAGCGTACATGTGAATCGACTGTTCGAATATCGACAATCTCATCTAAGCCCCAGATCAAATCTAATAGTTGTTCCCGGGTGTATACCCGATTGGGATGAGAGGCCAATAAATAAAGTAAATCAAACTCTTTAGGACTGTATTTAACTTCCTTTCCATTAACTGTAACAGTATGGGAAACGGGATCAATCTTTAATTCTTTAAACTGAATGATTGTTGCCTGCTTTCCTTCTTTTTGAAAATGTCGGAGTTGTACATGAATCCTCGCTATCAATTCCTCCGGTTCGAAAGGTTTCACTACATAATCGTCTGCTCCAATTGTTAATCCTTCTACTTTTTGAGAGGTTTCATTTAATGCGGTAAGTAAGATGATCGGCACATCTGGCTTATGTTTTTTCATCTGCTTACACGCTTCTATACCATCTAATTCAGGCATCATAATATCCAACAAGACAAGATCAATCTCATTTTGTTTTAACGCAGCGATTGCTTCATTGCCATTTTCCGCTTCTATCAGTTTAAAATCTTTTCTTAAATATAAGGTTAACATCATTCTCATTTGTTGTTCGTCGTCGACAATTAATATCGTCTTCATAGTTATCCCTCTTAACTTCAATTTTGTCTCTACTCAAATAGTATAGAAAAATTCGCTATTAGTAAAATGGATGATGTTACAACCTCGAGTTAAGTGTGATAACAGACGGAAGAGGTAAATCTCCACTTACTTTATTTTGAACAAATTATGACATTTGTAGCTTTATCATACTTTCATCACATTTAGCTGTCACAATGTAAAACAGATGTAATCTTACTTATCAAACTAAAGGGTATGTAAAGTAATAGAAATGTTTTTTAGACGAAAGGAGAAACACCATGAATGCAATGAAGAAGCTCACATATGCTCTCACTTTATTGTTAATTCCTGTTTTACTTGCAGGCTGTGAATCAAAACTGCTCGTATTTGATCCTAAAGGGCCGATTGCAAGAAGTTTAACGGATTTAATTGTGTATTCGATTATCTTTATGTTAGTCATTGTAGTCGTTGTTTTCGTGTTATTCGGCTATATTGTTTGGAAATACCGAGCTCGCAAGGACGATGGTGATTTCGAACCAGAAGAAGAGAAAGGAAACCATCTTCTTGAGATAACCTGGTTTACGATCCCAGTACTAATTGTTATTGCTTTGATGATTCCAACAACGAAGACCATTTACGAGGTCGAGGATGTTCCACAGGGATATGAAGAGGAAGAACCGCTTGTTATCCATGTAACATCAGCTGATTGGAAATGGATATTCAGCTATCCAGATCAGGATATTGAGACAGTTAATTACATTAATATCCCAGAAGATCATCCTGTTCAATTTAAAATGACTTCAGCCGGTACTATGCAATCGTTCTGGGTTCCAGAGCTTGCAGGTCAAAAGTACACGATGGCTAATATGCAAACAAACCTATATATGGTAGCAGATCAGCCAGGGTCTTATTACGGTAGAAATACTAACTTTAATGGTAAAGGTTATGCTCATATGGAATTTGAAGTTCAAGCACAAACTCGAGAGGACTTTAACAAATGGGTGAATGATGTAAAAAATACAGCAAATGAATTAACAGAAGACACCTATAGTCAAATATTAGAGCCTGGTCTATTAGGACGAATGACTTTCAATGGTACCCATTTAGATTGGATTGATCACGCACATGGTGGTTCTGAACAATATATTGATCCGGAAAAATATCAGATTACACATGGGGAACATGATGATATTTATCAGGAAATAGACGAGAATCGAGAAGTCGATAACGCGGAGCAAGATACAGAAGATCATGAACACAATCACGAAGAATTGGAACACAGTGAGTCTGAAACTACAGATCACTCACATCATTAATAAGAGGTGGTGAACAACATGTCATTAGATGAATTTTTTGTAACAGGTGATCCTTTAATTTTTGCATCACAAATTGCAATTGGTCTGACAATGGTTGGTCTGATTGCTTTAATTACGTATTTAAAAAGATGGAAATGGTTGTGGAGTGAATGGTTTACAACTGTTGATCATAAAAAAATCGGGATTATGTATATTTTATCTGGAGTGCTCATGTTCTTCAGAGGTGGCGTGGATGGACTTTTAATGAAGGCACAAACATCTAGGCCAGAGTTGGGTCTCTTAGATGCACAGCATTATGATGAAATATTTACAACACATGGTGTCATCATGATTCTATTCATGGCGATGCCGATGTTGATTGGTATAATGAACGTCGTTGTTCCGTTACAAATTGGAGCACGCGATGTGGCATTTCCGAAACTGAATGCCTTCAGTTTTTGGATATTCTTTGCAGGGGCGATGTTATTTAACCTTTCCTTTGTTATTGGTGGTTCACCTGACGCTGGATGGACTTCTTACTTTCCATTAGCAGGTAAAGAATTCACGCCTGGTGTCGGGAATAACTATTATGCCCTTTCCCTGCAAATAGCCGGAATTGGTACGTTAGCAACAGGTATTAACTTTGTCGTGACCATTATTAAAATGCGCGCACCAGGGTTGTCTTGGATGAAGCTACCAATATTTACGTGGTCAACATTTATCACATCGATCATTATCGTGGCAGCATTCCCAATCCTAACAATCGCATTGCTTTACATGACCTTAGATCGTTTATTCGGCACACACTTTTTCACCGTAGCAGCTGGTGGCGATCCAATGTTATGGCTCAATCTGTTCTGGTTATGGGGACATCCAGAGGTATATATTGTCGTATTACCGGCATTTGGTATGTTCTCAGAAGTGATTGCAACCTTTGCACGGAAAAATTTATACGGATATAAATCAATGGTTTATGCTGTAGCCGGTATTGCGTTTTTAAGTATGTTAGTTTGGGTACACCACTTCTATACAATGGGGAACAGTGCAGCGGTGAACTCAATTTTCTCACTAACGACAATGATGATTGCAATTCCAACCGGTGTGAAAATCTTTAACTGGTTATTTACGTTACGAAAGGGTCGGATTGAGTTCTCGACAGCGATGTTATGGTCATTAGCATTTATTCCATGTTTCACTATTGGTGGAGTAACTGGTGTTATGCTTGCCATGGCAGCTGCAGATTATCAATACCATAATACGATGTTCTTAGTGGCACACTTCCACTATGTATTGATTCCAGGAGTAGTATTCGCGGTATTTGCGGCACTATACTACTGGTGGCCAAAAATGTTCGGCTTCAAGCTTAACGAAAAAATCGGTAAATGGCATTTCTGGTTATTTGTAATTGGCTTCAATATGACATTTATGCCAATGTTCTTTGTCGGACTAGACGGTATGTCCCGTCGTATGTACACTTATGCAGAAAGTACTGGATGGGGTGCATGGCTAGGTTTCTCAGCGGTTGGTTCACTTGTGATGGCAGCAGGATTTGCAGCATTATGCTACAACATCTACTGGAGTTTCCGCTATGCTTCCAGAGATGTAGGAAACGATCCATGGAATGCTCGTACACTAGAGTGGGCAACAGCTTCGCCAGCACCACATTATAATTTTGCGGTTGTCCCAGAAGTAGAAACCTTAGATGACTTCTGGTATAAGAAGAAAAAAGGTAAAACTGGTTTGAAAAAGGCAGACTTAAAACCTGTTCATATGCCAAGTAATTCATGGACACCGATTGTGTTAGCAGCAGCATTTGGTCTGGTCGGATTTTTCTTAGTGTTTGAATGGTTCCCACTAGCAATTATTTCAGCGATCGGTATTGTTGTAGGATTAGTGGCCAATACCTTTGATTATGATGATGGTTATCATATACCTGTTGAAGAATTAGAAGAGGAAGAAAGAGAGTGGAGAGGTGATTTACAATGACATCCCATACAACACCGTTAGAATATCAATCAGAACAAACTCAAATGAATATTTTAGGTTTTTGGGTCTTCCTTGGTGCTGAAATTGTTCTTTTCTCCACATTGTTTGCTTCTTACTTCGTATTGGAGCATAACACAGCTGGCGGACCGGCGGGTCAAGACATCTTTATACTAAAAGATGTCTTGATTGAAACCTTTATTTTGTTAACAAGTAGTTTCACAAGTGGATTAGCGATTCATTCGATGCGTAATCATGATAAAAAAGGATTACTCATTTGGATGATCGTGACTTTACTACTTGGAGCAGGATTCTTATATATGGAAATTAATGAGTTTATTCATTATGTTCATGAAGGTGCAACAATTCAAACAAGTGGTTTTACTGCTGCGTTTTTCACATTATTAGGTACACATGGAGCACACGTAACCTTCGGGATTATTTGGATTAGTTTATTACTAGTACAGCTTGTTCGCCGTGGTATTACGGTAAAAACATCCAGTAAGTTATTTATTGCAAGTTTATACTGGCACTTTTTAGATGTTGTGTGGATCTTTATTTTCACATTTGTCTACTTGAAAGGAATGGTGATGTAAATGAGTGCAAAAAATCATGGGTTTCCATGGAATCTGTTAGTTGGTTTCATTCTGTCGATTGCACTAACATTACTAGCCGTTTTTGTAGCATTTTACACCGATTTCTCCAGCCATGTGATTTTGTGGGTTATCGGAGTAATGGCGCTATTTCAGGCGATCATTCAACTCTTTATGTTTATGCACGTGACAGAAGGGAAAGAAGGGATCATTAATGTTGTCAATATGGTAAACAGTATCATCTTGGCATTAATTATTGTTTTTGGTTCTATTTGGGTATTAACATCCGGACACGCATCCTTACATTAAGCAATAATCAGGGCTGCCTAAACCACTACGGTTCAGTGCAGCCCTTTTTTAGTAAGAGTTGATAGTAAATCGCAAAAGTTGATAGAGAACTCCCGGAAGTTGATAGTAAATCGCAAAAGTTGATAGAGAACTCCCGGAAGTTGATAGTAAATCGCAAAAGTTGATAGAGAACTCCCGGAAGTTGATAGTAAATCGCAAAAGTTGATAGAGAACTCCCGGAAGTTGATAGTAAATCGCAAAAGTTGATAGAGAACTCTCGGAAGTTGATAGTAAATCGCAAAAGTTGATAATAAACTCCCCGAAGTTGATAGTAAATTATCAGGGACAACTATAAACTTTTAAAAATTATTTTAGGACAAGATGATCGACTTTTGTAATCCATTTATTACTTGGATCAGCATGAATCGTTTGCCAGCCCAATTCAACTGCAGGGCTCAAGTTTTCTTTTTTATTATCAACAAATACAATCGGTCGATCGGGGTCTAATTGGTCATTGCAGATATTATAGATTTCAGGGTTTGGCTTAGCTACACCAACATCTGCAGAAACAGTGGTACTAGTTAAAAAAGGATGAAGCCGATCTATAACAGGTTGGAGCCATTCTGAACGGTGATTACTTAAAATATGTATATCGCTTACAGTACTCCATTTGTCGACATGCTGAATGCCTTCTAGTTCGACTAGGCTTTTCTGCATAGCTATTTGCAAATAATCCAGGTTGATTTTGGGAAAAGTATAGCTGAGCCATTGCCAAAAAGCACGCTCGGAAATATCACCTTGCCATAGCTGTTCACGAATTTCTGTTTTATAAATGGCTCGGATTTTATCATAAGGAAGACCTGCCTGATTAACGAGTTCCTCCCAAAAGAGATCTAAATCGGTAGCAAGGACACCACCAACATCTAATACTAGTTGAAATTTATTCAAGATTAAATCCTTTCCTTTCTTCCATATGATATGATTAACATCGAACATTCTATTAAAAGGAGAAGTACAATGTTATTACGTAAAAAAGGACTAATATCATTCTTTATAGCACTTTTACTAGCAACACCTATTACTACTTTTGCGCATGTAAAATGGTTTGCGGAAGTCGAGCCGGAAAAAGTTCCGATTGAGCAAATACTATCCCCATTTTTCATTACATTTGCAATTGTTGTAGCAGTTACTTTAGCTATTTTATCACAAGTAATGGATTATTTTTTGAAAATACCGTATGCAACGAAAGTAGACGATTTCCTTAATGGTATTCGCAAATATTCTCGTCATATTCTGAAATATGGTACAGCAATTGCATTCATTATTCAATTAGTATCAGGAACAATGTTTGCACCCGAGTTTGAAATAACAGCTTTCTGGCAAATAATAATAATGGGGATTATCATTGTCTCCCTGTTAATTCCTCATCATATCAGTACGAAAGTGGCTGCCTTTTTCATGCTGGCACTGTTTATTATGGTATGGCAAGATTATGGCTGGTTTTACATGTTGGATTATGGCTTTTATTTAGCCATTATTTTTGTATTATTTATTGGAAAAACAAAGCTGGAACGTTGGGGTTTTCCTTTCTTATATTTGGGAACAGGATTAAGTCTTTGTTGGGTCGCAGTTGAAAAATGGGTGTACCCGGCAATGTCATTGGATATTGTCGTGAATCACCATGTACCAACCTTTGGGTTTGATCCAGAAGTTTTTATTGTAATGGCAGCTTTCGTTGAATTTGTCGTTGGATATTTATTAGTTGTAGGGATTTTAAATCGAATTCTTGGTTTGGTCGTTACACTGATCTTTATCTCCACGACATTACTATTTGGTATGACAGAAATTATCGGTCATGCCATGATTCACATTGTATTGATTATCTTTATTATTGAAGGAGTATCATTTTATGATCCACCGATTCGTATACATAAGACAAAAGTAGACCAATTTGTCTTTGTGTTCTTAAACTTTATTTTGGTGTTAGCTACTTTTATCTTAATTTATTACCGTTTTGCGTAATTTGTCGATTTACTTGACTACTGATATCAAGTAAAATAGACGCTAATACGATTGCACACATTGTGCAGGAAAAGGGGCGAGTGTCATGAAGAAAATAGCATGGATTACGGACAGCTCATGTGGTTTAGATAGAGAATATGCGGAACAACATGATATTTTTATTATTCCTTTAAATGTAATCATCAACGGTAAAACATATAAAGAAGAAGTCGATTTAACGAAAGAAGAGTTTTATCAAATGTTAAAAGAGCACGGTGATGATGCAAAAACTAGTCAACCAGCCTATGGAGACTTCATTACCTTATATGAACGATTAAAAGAGGAGTATGATTTTGGTATTGCCATTCATGCTTCTAGTCAGCTTACTGGGACATATCAAAGCTCGATTTCTGCATCTGAAATGGTCGGATTTGATGTGGAAGTAATTGATTCGAAAATTGGCGATTTTGCTTTAGGCAAAATGATTGAAAATGGTGTGCAAATGGCAAGGGATGGTTATAGTGTAACTGAAATTGTCCAACAATTAAGATCATATCCAGCGTTTGCCCAAATGTACCTGATGCCACAAAGCTTTGACCAACTAAGGAAAAGTGGTAGAGTAAGTGCGGCACAATCCATATTTGCGTCATTATTAAACATTCACTTAATACTTGGCTTTGATGATGGAAAGGTTGTTGTCAAAGATAAAGTACGGATTAAAAAGCGAGCGAAACGAAAAATGTTTCAATTATTGGATGATGCAATGGATAAATATCATTTAAAAGAAATTTGTATACTACACGCAGGTGTCAAAGACCAAGCGTACAAATGGAAAGATGAAATCGAAAAACTACATGCAGAACTAAAAGTTAACATTCAAACCCTCGTTCCAGTAGCAGGTGTTCACACCGGTCACGGTACCATGTGTTTGGCATGGTTAAGGGATTAAACTATGAGCGTTAAATAGCTGCAGGTTATCCATAAACTGCGCAGTATCTCTCTTGAGGAGCTGCTCTGTCCATCCTCCCATAGAGAGTGCACCGAATACCGCTTCGGCAGAATACTGCGCTTTCCGTGGGCACGGCCTCAGCTAACTTGGTAAAGAAAAGCACTTTACCAAGTGGATCTTCGGCTCGCGTGAGTTCCCACAGGAGTCTCCGTATTCTGCCTACGCTATTTTTGTTATCTGATTATAGAAAGAAATGAACTCATGGAACTAAAATTTTCTGTTTAATTACAGTGCTAATCGGCTGTGAATACATCTTTAGCATAGTCGTATTCTATGCTAAAGATGGTGGAGAAATCGACTGGTTGATTGCGGAAAAGTGTTGTGGATTATACCTTAACGAAGGCCGTCCACTTCAACTCCTGTGGGATCTGTTTGACCTGAAGATCCACTTTTTCGAGCGATTTTTGCTCGAAAAAGTTAGCTGAAGGGCAAACCCCACGGAAAGGGAAGTGGGCAGCCGGAGTGGTAGTTATCATCACGATATATGTCAAAATTATCTTTTAGGTGACCGCACATCTAATTACCACGCTACTTCAGACAGAACTTTCATTACTTCACAGTATGTATCTACTCTGAATTAAAGCAAGGTGGAAAGATCAAGTTTTTCTTATTGGAAAAACTTGATTTTTGCGTTAAAGTAGTATTATTAGAAAAAAGTCAGAATGTTTAGATAGAGAGGGCGAGCAACAATGGGACAAGGATTTGATACGAAATCTGTGCACGTAACAATGAAAAGAAAAGAAAGTGTACCAACAAAAGTAACACCCATTCATCAAACATCAGCTTTCACCTTCGAAAACCTAGAAGATATTGAGAATTTCTATAAGGGTGAACGAGAATATCTGTATACGAGAGTAGGGAACCCCAACACAGATGAACTAGGTCATGCTGTAGCAAAACTAGAGGCAGCACCAGCAGGAATCGCTTCTTCTTCAGGACTGTCAGCAATCATGGTCGGAATGCTTTCCATTGCAAAAGCAGGAGATCATATTATAGCGTCAGAAGACTTATATGGTGGTACGTATGAATTGCTAGCAAATGAACTAACCGCATTTGGTATTGAAGTAAGTTTTGTCTCCTTCGAAAATGATCTGGAACAGAATATTCGAGAAAATACAGTATTACTATATACCGAATCGATTACCAATCCACTTTTACGAGTTGAAAATATAGAAAAGGTAGTCGAAATTGCTAAGAAGCATAACTTGAAGACAATGATAGATAACACATTTGCCACTCCTTATTTATTACAACCTTATGCAATGGGAGTTGATCTTGTCGTACATAGTGCAACCAAATACCTAGGTGGACATAGTGATATTACAGCGGGTGTGTTAGCAGGTGACGAAGATTTGATTGCAAAAGCCAAAACAAAAATGGTCAATTTAGGCTCGAATTTAAGTCCATTTGAAGCATGGTTAACAGTTAGAGGTCTTAAAACATTAAGTGTTCGTATGGAACGTCATGTAAAAAATGCAGCCAAATTAGCAGATGCACTAGCTGAACATCCCGCTGTAGATAAAGTCTATTACCCGGAATTTGTCTCAGAAAAAGGCAATGGAGCTATTGTGACGATTGACATTACGAACAATGCCGATATTGCAACTTTTTTTGAGTCATTAGATTGGATCAAAATTGTGGCGACATTGGCTGGGGTAGAAACAACGGTATCTTATCCAATTGGTACTTCTCATCGAAACTTGCCAGAGTCGTCTCAACAAGCATTAGGAATAACAAAAGGCTTAATCAGAATTTCGGTTGGAATTGAAGATGCAGCGGATATTATTTCTACGATGAAACATGCTTTAGATCAATCAAAAAAATGAGGTGATCCCATGAAATATGCCGTTATAACAGGTACTTCAAAAGGTCTTGGTGCATCGATAGCAAAACAGCTAATGGAAGCTTCTGTTCATGTGATTGGACTTGCCAGAGGAAAAAATCAAGAATTGGAAAATGCTGATTTGCCAGGCAACTATATGCATTATCAAGTCGATTTATCTGATATCGAACAAACAGAAGTAACGTTTCAAAACATCATTTCCTTTTTGAAGGAGCAGCCAGTAGAATCCTTGCAATTAGTGCAAAATGCAGCATTAGTCTCGCCAATTGAACAAGCAGGGAAACAAGACATTGCACAGTTAACTGCCCATGTCCATGTCAATTTATTAGCCCCAATGGTAGTGACTAATTTATGGTTGGATGCCTGGCGTGATACAGACTTATCATTGGTTATAGCTAATGTAACTTCAGGAGCAGCCAATCGATCTGTATATGGCTGGAACGCGTATGGAAGCACAAAAGCAGGATTAGATCGTTACACGGATACAGTAGCATTGGAACAAGAAACGCTAGGGACTGGCCATAAAGTTTTTTTATTCGATCCAAGTATTATGGACACTGATATGCAAGGTGAAATCCGCTCTGCAGATCCAAGCCAGTTTGTAGATGTTAATCAATTTAAAAATTATAAAGCAGAAAATAAACTCCGTGATACAGATGTAGTTGCAAAAGTATTAGTCGACCGATTATTAAATGAAGCATCGATACAAAATGGGGAGTATTACAGTGTGAAAGATATTTTTAAGTAGGTTATCACCCATTTTCCGTCATAACACTGACCATTTTCTTTCCTCTTACATAGTTTATAAGTGTAAGTATTATAAGGAGGGATATAGATGGGTGCACAACAATATGGTTATGGCTCAGGTTTTGCGCTAATCGTCGTGTTGTTTATTCTCTTAATCATCATTGGTGCTTCTTGGGGATACGGCGCGTACTAATTTAACAAGAGAATAGGCTTTCTCAACAGCTAGCCTGACAAAACATGACCCGTTTCATTACAAGAATGAAGCGGGTTTTAAATATGTTGTAAGCTTGTCTATCATTAAATTACTGAGTATTTTCTTACACATCTTTTCAGCAAAATATGATAAACTTTATAGAGATGAAATTTGGCAAAGGGATTTAGAAAGGAAGTTTTAAATGATCACTAGAAAAAGTAAACGTGAAATAGAAATGATGCACGAAGCTGGTAAATTACTGGCACGTTGTCATAAAGAAATTGCAAAGCGAATTAAACCAGGCGTAACAACGAAAGAAATCGATGCATTTGTAGACTCCTTTTTGGCTGAACATGGCGCAACTCCAGAACAAAAAGGATACAACGGTTATCCATATGCTACTTGTGCTTCTATAAATGATGAAATTTGCCATGGCTTTCCACGTGATGAAAAGCTAGTGAGTGGTGATATTGTGACGATCGATATGGTTGTCAACCTCAATGGTGGTTTGGCAGATTCTGCATGGACATATGTAGTTGGTGAACCAGATGAAAAAACAAAGAATTTATTAGAAGTAACCAAAACTTCCCTATATAAAGGTATTGAACAAGCAATGCCTGGAAATCGAATCGGTGATATTGGTCATGCTATTCAACAATATGCGGAAGCAGAAGGCTATTCAGTAGTTCGTGAGTTTACAGGGCATGGAATTGGTCCGACGATTCATGAAGATCCACAAATTCCGCATTTTGGTTTGGCTGGCAAAGGACCGCGTCTTAAAGAAGGTATGGTCATCACCATCGAGCCAATGATTAATGAAGGTGTATGGCAAAGTAAAATGGATGATAACAATTGGACTGCACGTACGGTCGATGGGGAACGTTCCGCACAATTTGAACACACATTAGTGATTTCTGAGGAAGGGCCAATTATTTTAACAGATCAAGACAATATCGAAGAATAAGCTAAAGGGGAAAAAGTTGTAATGAGCCTAGAGGAGAAACAGGTAATCAAGATGCAGATAAGAGATGGGTTCATTGCCGGATCACCAATTGTTGTAGGCTATTTACCGATAGCAATTGCTTACGGTGTTTTAGCGAAGCAGGCAGGGATGACATTAATGGAACTTACTGGTATGAGTCTCCTTGTCTATGCTGGTGCAGCTCAGTTTATGGGCGCAGGTATGATTGGTCTTGGTGTTAGTGCTCTAGAGATTATCATTGCGACGTTCGTTTTAAACTTCCGTCATTTTGTCATGAGCCTATCTTTTATTAATCAAATTAAGCAGTATGCAATGAAGTGGAAATTTGGTTTATCATTGGGCTTAACCGATGAAACCTTTTCCGTTTCATCTATTTATAAAAAACAGGGAAATCAGGCATATGGATACTTTTTCTATGGAACGATTATGCTTACTTCCTATCTATCTTGGGTTTTGGGCTCGTTCCTTGGTGGTGTGCTCGGTGATATTATTCCTCAAAACTTAAGTCAGAGTATGGGTGTTGCGCTATATGCAATGTTTATAGGATTATTGATTCCTTCGATACGAAAATATAAACGAATTGCGATTATAAGTATTGCTGCAATGTTAATCAACTATATAGTAAGCCCATACATAGGAGATGGCTGGGGGATTGTAGTGGGTACTGTCCTAGGTGCATGTATCGGTATTTTCGTATTAGAGGAGGAGAAATTATGATGATTTGGGTCATTATTATTGGAATGGCGCTTGTCACAGTGATTCCCCGAATAATCCCAGCCTTTATCGTTGATTTCATTCAATTTCCTGATTGGGTGAATAAGTGGTTACAAGCCATTCCATATGCAGCATTAGGTGCACTGATATTTCCGGGAATTATGACAGTCGTACCAGACCAACCATATATTGGTGTCGCTGCAGGAATAGTGGCAATTTTGCTGGCTTGGCTCCGAATTCATGTTATTTTAGTTGTATTAAGTGCGATTTTAACAGTGTTTCTTTTAACCATTTAAATGTTAGGGTGTTAACACATGTATTATATTAGAAAAGCACGTATCGAAGACGCGCAAGCTATTGCGGAGGTTCATGTACATAGTTGGAAAGCAACTTATCAGAATTTAATTAATGAACATGATTTATCCAATACAACAGTTGAACATCGACAAATCTATTGGGAAACGATCCTGAAGTTGCCGAGACAGCAACAACCAGTGACAGTGATTGAGGAAGAGGGAGAAATTGTCGGGTTTATTTCAGGAGGCAAGGAAAGAACTGATCGTTTTGGTTATGATGGGGAAATTTTTGCAATTTATTTATTACCATCCCATCAAAGAAAAGGTCTAGGAAAACGTTTGTTAAAAGCTTTCGCGGAAGAAATGAAAGAATTAGGCTACCAGTCATTATTAATTTGGGTATTAACAAATAATCCTACTCATCAGTTTTACTTACAATTTGGGGCTGAGAAAATCGAGCAAGAACAAACAACGATTGGTCATGGCACATATCAGGAAACAGCATACGGTTTTGTGAATATTGACACTCTCATAGATAAATTAATTGCAAAAGGACTGTAACCTAATTTGGATACAGTCCTTTTTGATGTCCAGGTATTGATCATGTGGATAAAGTTGAGTTCACTGTCCCACGTCCATAACGCCCTCAGAAACTAGGCGACTTCATCCATGCTCTACGATACGAAACAGTCTGCCTTCGCTTACCATTTTCTACAACGAATAATAGAAATAGCATATTGGTTTGATAGTGATTTCCTATCTCTCAACATAAGACCTTATTGTTCGTTTTCGTATGGTTCAATATGAATATGGGCATGTGGTACGTCATGCTTTTCTTTTAACTTTTCCTCGATATGATCTGTAATATCGTGACTTTCTTCCACGGTCATATGTGGATCTACATAAATAGTTGCTTCAATCAGGGCTTGGTTACCATGCAATCTTCCTTTTACATCTTTAATCTCTAATACATCAGGATGGTCATGGATACTTTTTTTGATTTGATCTAATTCTTTTGGTTGAAATCCATCTGTGAGTGTATGAGTAGCTTCTCTAAAAATATCCCAAGCTGTTTTACAAATAATCAAACCTACAATTGCTCCGGCCAAAGGGTCAAGCCAGTATATTTGAAATTGTGCCCCGATAATCCCGACAAATGCCCCAATACTTACAAGTGCGTCGGATTTGTTATCTTGAGCAGCTGCTTGAAGTGCGCTGCTGTTGATTTTTTTTCCTAAGCGTAAATTATATAGATATACAATAAACATAACAATTGCTGCTCCTAAAGCCGTCCAAGCGGTTAACATATCTGGTTGTGAAAAATCGCCAGCAATAATGGATTGGACTGTATCAAATAGTACTTGGATACCAACCATCATCATAATGAAGGCAGCTATGAGTGAAGCAATCATTTCTGCGCGGAAGTGGCCGTAATGATGGTCTTCATCTGGTGGCTTCCGAGATATTTTTAAGCCGATTAATACAGCTATGGATGCCACAACGTCAGTGGCGTTATTTAAACCATCAGCACGTAACGCGGAGGAATTACCAATTGTGGCTATGACTAATTTAATAGTGGATAGCAGAATATATGTGATAATACTAAGCCATGCCCCTTTTTCTCCTTCTTTATATTTATGATATTGATCCATAAGCGTCCTCCGATGTTTCTTATAGTAAGATAAGCTTATCAAATGAAAGTGTTTTACGTCTACTTTTAGTGTTTCCTAATCACTAAAAAAATTGCTGAAAAAGGATTACCATACGTTTAAGATAACCATTTTCAGGGAATATGTTTAATAACCATTAACAAAATGAATTTTTCGTCATAAAATGGTATTCAAGTAGAGCTTAGAAAGGGAGGCGTGCTTCATGAAAAAACATAAGGTGAGTTATCAATTGAAAGTGTTCCATATGAACTCTAAATCGGTACTTAGAGCTAGAAGAGAGATTCCGTATGAAATTCGTTTAGCGTCACAACTTGTATTGGACGATCTTTGTTTTACTTGGAATAAGGCACGCTTGGAAGAAGAAATAAACCAATCTATTGATGATAACAATAAAGAAACATTCAAAAAATTGAGTGAAACATATAACAGTTATATATGGGAATCATAAGCGTTTACCTCGTTCGTTAACTCGACGAGGTTTTTATTTTACATAAAACCATATAATGCGCGGTCACGATTTGATCTCTTCCGTTCTTCCTTTGAGAATGCTGACATATGTTCAGGTAGAATAGTTCGCAAGTGCAACATCTACTCAAACAAAAATTACTTTCGTAGTGTTTTCTATGCTGTCGTTCTACTCCTACCGAAGGAGATATCCCTGGAAGCGCCGTTCTGTTCCAAGGAAAAAGTCTTCTCCATCTGAGGATAATCAGAACTTTCGTGACTCGATGCAGGTGTCTACTATACCTTTTTAATAGGCATTTTAATTCTCTCCATCTATATGGATTCTGTCTAAAATATGTTATAGTAATAAGAGTGTAGATTGTTTAGTTGTCATATGGAAAGGGTTATAATAATGAAAAAAACAGCAATTTTTATCTTGCTAATAACTTTCTTGATTGGATGTCAACAAGAAAACTTTTTAGCACAACAGATAGAAAAAAGAGATACTCAACAAGATTATAAAGAAGAACCGGAATCTTTTGTCCAAGTGGAAGAAGAAGATAAAGAACAAGCAGAACAAGGAAAAGAAGAAGAGGATAAAGGAAATGGAGAAAAGCAGGAAAATGAGCAGATCGATGAAAATAAAGATGATTCACTGACAGTTATCGATAATCCTGACAGTGTATCACTTGTTGTTAATAAACAGCGAAAATTGCCAGACGGTTTCGAACCGGATGACTTAGTAGAGGCGAATGTCCCTTACCATGCAGCAGAAGGGGATCCGAAGCGTTTAATACGAAAAGTAGCAGCAGATGCATTGGAGGACCTTTTTGCAGCCGCAAAGGAAGATGACTTAGATCTAGTAGCTGTTTCAGGCTATCGCTCCTATGACCGCCAGAAACAAATATATGAAAATAATGTTGCGACAAAAGGTCAAGATCATGCGGATAAATTCTCAGCGAAACCTGGAACTAGCGAGCATCAGACAGGTTTGGCAATGGATGTTGCCTCAGCAGCATTAGTGGCTGTTCTGGAACAAAGTTTTATTGAAACAGAGGAAGGGCAATGGCTGGAAGATCATGCCCATGAACATGGTTTTATCATTCGCTATCCAGAAGGAAAAGAAGACATTACTGGATACAGTTACGAACCATGGCATTTACGTTACGTAGGAAAAGAAACTGCGACAGAAATTTATCAAGCGCAAGTAACATTAGAAGAATTCTTTGGACTTTATCCTTAAACCAAGAAGCTAAAGCTTCTTGGTTTTTTAATTAGCATTTGTAAATATTCTTCATGAAACTGGAGTATTAAAAGAGCACTTTCTTGTTTTGCAAGAAGTGAAGTTGCCAGTCGGATAGTCGAACTTATGCGCAATCGTACTTTTTTATCAGGAAAGTCCACGCAAGCACAGAAAACTAGGCAATTTCACGAATCGCTCAATCATCGCTTATTGCGGTCCCTAAAATATCGGGAAAACTTCTTATTCCACTTGTTAGATTTCCCTGTAATTTCATTTTTACCGGGAAATCCGTCAATTTTAAAAGGGTGATTTCCTGGTGAATGTAGCTTTACCGGGAAAACATACAGTTACATGCAACGGTTTTACTGGTATTAGATATGTTAACAGAAAAATACAGATACAGGTGGGAGAGATGTATTACAAAGGCTACAAACAGACTGGGTGATTTCATCTTATTCACCAAAAATACTAACCTCACATAACCTATAGTAGCAAGCTCATTATGGGGTGATTTGGTGAAGCTGATGACAGGAATGCTTGTGACACGATATTCTTATAAACATGATATCGTTTTTCGTATCAAAAATATAAATGATGATAAGGTATTACTACACGGAGAAGATTTACGTCTAGAAGCAGATGCACCTTTTGATGATCTTCGTATTTTACCAGAAGAAGATATTAGAAAAAGACAGGATGAAATAAAAGAAAAAGAAGAGTATTCATATCGTCTTTTTCGTCAAGATTATCAGCTAATGAAAGAAAAAAAAGATTATGAGCATAAAAAAATAGAGCCACGTAATATTCAACGATTTCAATTACCAGTAAAAGTACTACACATTGATGGTGATCGACTTTATTTAAAGAAATGCATTGAATTATATCAGCGACTAGGATTGCAAGTGCATGGTGTGTATGTGCAAGAAAAAGAATTACCGATTGAAATGGAAGACCTGGTTAAAAAAGTGCAGCCAGAGATTATCGTTATTACCGGACATGATGCTTACTCAGAATCAAAGGGCAGTAAAAAAGATATGTCCGCATACCGCAACACACGATTTTTTGTTGAAGCTGTACGTCAAGCGAGAGCATGGTCTCCCAATTTGGATCAATTGATTATTTTTGCAGGGGCATGTCAATCACACTTTGAATCGCTTATTCGCGCAGGGGCTAATTTTGCAAGCTCACCAGATCGCGTCAATATTCATGCGTTAGATCCCGTCTATGTTGTAGCAAAAGTAGCCTACACACCTTTTATGGATAAAGTGAATGTTTATGATGTGTTAAAAAACACACTTACTGGTGAAAGAGGTCTAGGGGGAATGGAAACAAGGGGGCTTTATCGTACCGGTATACCTTATGTAGAGACAAAATAGTTTTGTCTCTATTTTTTTCGCATTTTTTGATACAATATAAAGGGAAACTTGTCACAGGGTGTTAAGGAACGTGATCTCCTAACTTAGAGCTCTTTAAATTTGAAGTGAGGGGATTTACTGACAATTAGCTCCGTGATAAATGAAGATTACATAAGGGGGAGAATGTATAATGGATTATCGTATTGAACGTGACACTATCGGTGAAATGAAGGTTGCGAAGGATAAGTATTGGGGAGCGCAAACACAGCGTAGTAAAGAAAATTTCCCAATTGGTAATGAGACAATGCCAACAGAAATTATTGAAGGCTTTGCCATTTTAAAACGAAGTGCTGCCATTGTAAATAGCGAACTAGGTCTAATGGAACAATTGAAAGCGGATGCGATAAATCATGCTGCAGACCGCATTTTAGCAGGCGAATTATATGAGCATTTCCCATTAGTAGTTTGGCAAACAGGTAGTGGTACACAATCCAATATGAACGTTAATGAAGTGATTGCTTATGTAGGAAATTTGTGGTTAAAGGAACAAAACAGTGATGTTACCTTACATCCAAATGATGATGTCAATAAATCACAAAGTTCCAATGACACCTATCCAACCGCATTACATATTGCTGCTGTCCGTAAATTAGAGGACGTTGTTTTACCTGCATTAGCAACTTTAAAAGCAACGGTAAAAGAAAAGATGGAAGCGTTTGACGATATCGTGAAAATCGGACGGACACACCTCCAAGATGCTACCCCATTAACGTTAGGACAAGAGATTAGTGGCTGGCATCGCATGCTGGAAAAAACAGAATCGATGATCAAAGACAGTATTCCCTACGTAAAAGAATTGGCTATTGGTGGTACTGCTGTTGGTACCGGATTAAATGCTCATCCGGAATTTTCAGAGCGTGTAACAGCAAAAATTAGTGAATATACCGGAAAAGATTTTGTTTCTGCACCAAATAAATTCCATGCATTGACAAGCCATGATGAGTTAGTCTATGCACACGGAGCATTAAAAGGATTAGCTGCAGACTTAATGAAGATAGGTAACGATGTGCGTTGGTTAGCTAGTGGACCTCGTTGTGGAATTGGGGAAATTACGATTCCTGCCAATGAACCAGGTAGCTCCATAATGCCAGGTAAAGTTAATCCGACTCAAAGTGAAGCAATTACCATGGTAGCGACACAAGTAATGGGCAATGATGCAGCGATTGGTATTGCTGCAAGTCAAGGTAATTTTGAATTAAATGTCTTTAAACCAGTTATAGCTTATAACTTCTTGCAATCTGCACAACTATTAGCAGACAGTATGCTATCATTTAATGATCGTTGTGTTGTCGGAATAGAGCCAAATCATGAACAAATTGAGAAAAACTTAAATGATTCACTTATGCTAGTAACAGCACTTAATCCGCATATCGGATATGAGAATGCCGCAAAGATTGCCAAAAAAGCATTTGCTGATAATACAACCTTAAAAGAAGCTGCAGTTGAATCAGGCTTATTAACAGCTGAGCAAGTTGATGAATGGATCAAGCCAGAAGAAATGACTTATCCAAAATAAACACGTTGGAATTGTTGCTAGAAATTGCTAACGAAATAAAAGCATATTGATCTCCTTTTTGTTCACAATATGGGGTACAGGAGGTGATCAAAGATGGCAACTAACAATTCAAATCAATTAGTTGTTCCTGGAGTAGAGCAAGCCCTAGATCAAATGAAATATGAGATTGCACAAGAATTTGGTGTAAACTTAGGTGCAGACTCTACTTCTCGTGCTAACGGTTCTGTTGGTGGAGAAATCACAAAACGATTAGTAACAATGGCTGAACAACAATTTGGTGGAAACCAACAACAATAATTGAATAATAAGAAGAAGGAGACGCTTATTTAAGTGTCTCCTTTTTACAGATTAAGAAAATATAAAAAAGTTGTAAAGCAATGAAAAAAGTACAATATATAAGTGAAATGAAGGAATGTAATATTCATTGCGGAGGATAAATATGTATATTTGTTATCTATGTAATGGTCTAGAAAAAATGGAGCATAGATGTCCGGTATGTGATGCACATATGTTAGATGGAGGTAAGGTTGTCGATTACTATGATGATTATGCGCCATATATTGAAATAAATGATGCGCAATTGATCGATGGAATTCCTAATTCCAGTTCCTCACATCAATGTGTGCACGTTGGAGTTTGTTCAGCTTGTAATTATTCTGAAGAAGTTGTTATCCATGAGCATGAATTTTCATGATAGTTTGACCAAAGGAAATAAATGTTTTTCATTCATTGAAAAGATATCAAAAGAATAAACCAATATGGAAAATAGAAAAACCCGTTTCGATCTAACGAAACGGGTTTGATTACATCATTTATTTAATGCGTTGTTCATTGTCTTTATCGAAGAAGTGGCATTTATGCATATCGAATGCCAAGTCAATTTTTTCACCACCGTGGATATCTGTACGAGAATCAACACGTGCAACGAATTCTTGACCATTTACTTCAGAGTATAGATAAGACTCAGAACCCATTAGTTCGGATACATCGATCGTAGCGGTAATTTTCTTACCTGGATTCGCATCTAAGAAGACAGGCTCATCATGGATATCTTCTGGACGTACACCTAGTACTACTTCTTTACCAACATATCCTTGTTCACGAAGTACTTTCATTTTTCCTTCAGGTACTTCAACTTTTGTATCACCAAGTGCAATTTTTCCTTCTTCTAATGTACCGTTAAAGAAGTTCATAGCTGGTGAACCGATGAAACCACCAACGAAGATGTTGTTTGGCTTATCATATACTTCTTTAGGGGCACCAACTTGCTGAATAACACCATCTTTTAATACAACAAGGCGAGTTGCCATTGTCATCGCTTCTGTTTGGTCGTGTGTAACGTAAATAGTTGTTGTTTGTAGACGGTGGTGAAGCTTTTGAATTTCCGCACGCATTTGTACACGAAGTTTCGCATCCAAGTTTGATAACGGCTCATCCATTAAGAATACTTTTGCATCACGGACGATTGCACGACCTAATGCAACACGCTGACGCTGACCACCTGAAAGTGCTTTCGGTTTACGGTCTAAGTAAGCTTCCAAACCTAGAATACGAGCTGCTTCTTTTACACGACGCTCGATTTCGTCTTTTTTGAATTTACGAAGTTTAAGACCAAATGCCATATTGTCATAAACATTCATGTGTGGATATAGTGCGTAGTTTTGGAATACCATCGCAATATCACGGTCTTTAGGAGCGACTTCATTCATCAATTTGTCATCGATGTAGAACTCTCCACTAGAAATTTCTTCAAGACCTGCAATCATACGAAGTGTAGTTGATTTACCGCAACCAGATGGACCTACGAATACGATAAATTCTTTGTCTTTAATTTCAAGGTTGAAGTTGTCAACTGCTTTGTCTTCACCTTTTGTATAAATTTTGTCAATGTTTCTTAATGATAATTCTGCCATTGTATTCCCCTCCTAATTTGTTGAAAGCGTTTCATCTATGTCTATTAGTTTACTAATAAAATGGCCAAAGGTAAATAGAAAGCGTGCACAAAAAAAGTCACCCTATTTGTGCACGGTTACAAAAGCATGTCCCTAACGTAAGATATTGTCTCATTTTACCATTTTGTACGCATGAGCAGACATAAATAAACGGCAATAGCTCCATCGAATTGTTTCACATCTATCCCCGTTTTCTCAATGAACTTGTCCACACGATACTGTAAACTATTACGGTGCATGTACATTTTTTTTGCCGCTAAGGTCGTATTGGAATTGGACTCCAAAAAGACCTGAACTGTTTTTAATAATTCTTCGTCACTTTTTACCTCATTAAGGATTGAATCTGTAATCATCTGTTGTTCTTTATCACTTATATCATGTAAAAATAGATACGGAATCGCTTTAATATAATCCAAAACAGCATGATTATGGCGTCTGGTTAAGTAGTAACATTTTTTGATCCATTCATAGAAATCTGGCGCCTGTTGAATATGATGTAATGTTGGACCGACAAAAAGCTTTATATTGATATAAAAATCTGTCGTCAGTACTTCGATAATCTCGGAATAGGATACATAGTCTTCCGTTGTTTGGACTTCTTCCTGAATGATCACTCCTTCATGATTGTTTTCCCACAGGATGGAGGTCTTTTGCGGGAACAAACCATGGATCGCTTCTCGAAATGATTCAGGATCAATCGACTCATCTGATAGGGAAAAATAAACAAAATGGAAGGCGGACAAATTATCTTCCATCATTTTTTTAGGAATTTCTTGTTGAAATAAGATATCCATCCATAATTTTTCGCGCTCAGTAGTCGGTGGTTGACTAGCTTTATATGGTGTAAGTAATATTTCTAAAATTTTCGATTCTCTCTCCGTTAATTCTTCTTTAGGTACTCCGATAATGTCATTTTCATTTGTGACATACCATTTATACGAAATCGTATCCATTTTTGTCTCATTTGAATGTGTAACTAAATTAGGGAACATTTGTTGAAGTTGTTCTAACATGTTTAAGCCTCTTTCATTGAAATATCATTTACTTCTATTATAACAAAGAATATGTGTTATGAGCGTTAACACCATAAAAATACACACACTTTTTAAAGAGTGTGTGTATTTTTACTCCCCGTCTGTTTCGGCGGGAAAGGCTTCTTTTTCTTTTGGCAATTTTCTTGCTTGTTCGATTTGCATTCGACCATGTACCGAATGTGCTGTACCACCAGCCATTCCTTCATTAATCATACGATCAACATCTACTTCATATTTTTCGCGAGAATCTGTCTGTTTTTTGGATGAAGGTTTTGCCATAATACTCCCTCCTCTAAGCATAGCTTGAACCAAAAGGTGAAAATCATTCAACATATAAGGAGAACTCAAATAAAGAAGTGAGATACGCTTGTGTTTTAGTTGCAAGCGCAGGATGAAAAAATACTTGCCAACTAGGTTTTGCCTGAACTTCTATTAACCAAAGTCTTCGTTCCTGATCGATACCGATATCAAATCCCAACTCTCCAATCGTACCAGGTAACATATTTTCCAACAGCTTGCTTAATACTATGGCTAATTCTTTTACTTTTTTGATGGTGTTTCTCCCTAAATTTAGTGTGTCTAAATCAACTATTTCATTCCCAGTATTTTTTCTTCCATATAATAAGGTCACTTGCCATTGCTTGGTTTTGTTTGTATGCACTCTTAGGTAAAAGGAATCTCCCTGATGTTGAATTAAATCTATTGCGTCCTGTAATACATATTGCCGGAAGCCATTAGGAAAAAACGCTTGTTTAAACTGTTCAAGGTCTTGATAATATTGTCGACTGTTATGATTGTGCGTAACAAATAGAAGGTCTCCCACTTCTTCTAAATAGAAATGATTGCTATCATCATCTTTCAATGGCATTAGTGTAACTGGATGCTGGGAAAGTTTATGTTGAATGGTCTGAATCGAAGGGTGAAAAGTGGTATCAGGTAGAAGATAATTGATTCGTTCATGATTCATAATATTATCATATACTTGCCATTTGTTAAAAAAGTCGGGATTAAATATAATAGAGTTTGTGGTCAAATACTGTTTTATTTTTTGTACCTTTTTATGTGACTCGATCTTGCGATTAGGTATGCGATTGTATATGACTGGTGGTATTTCTGTTTCAATCGTTTTCCACTCCTGTTCTTGCCAAACAACCCCTGTTGAGCTATTTGTTTGCAAATGAACGTCATGATAGGAGAAAAAAATCGTTTCAAATCCGAGTGTGTGCCCAACTCTAGCCATTTCTTGATATAATCTTTGATAGGATGATTGCTGTGGCGAACAATGGCTGAATACACCAAAGAGATAGTTTATGTGGCAGGTATTTGTATCGGTATTCAAAATGATTGGTGCATGATTGATTAAATGGAATTGCTTCATAATCGAAGAAGAAAGATAAATCGTGTTTGTTCTGTTATGATGGCTTAAGATATCACAAGGAATATTTTGTAAGCCGTGCTGTAGCATAGACATCTGTTTTAAATGATAGTAAGCCTCGGTAGGGACAATCATTCTATTTTTGTCATTAGGGTAGGCTATTATTCGGAATGTCTGTCGCATGTGAACACCTGCTTTCTACATGTAGGCTAATTCATTATATGCAGCAGGAAGGTGTACTATACTTTACAAAGAGGAAAGGTGGAAAGAAGGGTGGAAAACCTGATTATAATACTTTTCTTGGTGGTCATTGGTAGTTTTATTGGTGGGTTAACCAATTCTGTGGCCATTAAGATGCTGTTTCGGCCTTATCAGGCAATATATATCGGTAAATGGAAGGTGCCTTTCACTCCGGGTGTTATCCCAAAAAGGCGTGATCAATTAGCGAAACAACTTGGACAATTGGTTGTCAATCATTTACTAACGATCGATAGCATTCAATTAAAATTAGAGGACCAAGGATTAAAACAACAAGTACAACAAAGGATACACAAAGAGTGGCAGCATTTTCTGACCAAATCGATCACGATCAGCCAACTATCAGACAAGTTTCAACTAAACGTCAATGCTGATCGTGTGAAAGGAATGATTGCGGATAAAGTAATCGACCAAGTTCAGAACTTTCTGCAAAAAAATCACCAAAAACCGTTCAAGCATTGGCTTGGTCAGATGATAACAGAAAAAGAACTAGAAAAGACATCCATTTTTTTGCGAGATAAAGGAATCGATTTATTAAATAATGAAGAAACGCATCAAAAGATAGAAGCAGTTATTAAACAATATGCTGAATCCAAAGGTTTTCTAGGAAATATGGTGTTATCGATGTTCAGTAGCGATGAATTAGCACTGAAAATCCAGCGATTAGTAACGGATTATTTACGTTCTGAAGAAGGGAGCAGGTGGATTGAGCAAGCAGTCCAAAAAGAGTGGCAAAATCTTTTAAACCAAGAAGTTCAACTTATCGAACCATTATTTGCAAAAAAAGAAACACAACAGTTACTGCGCGAATTGATTTATGAAAATGTACCAGCAGAAGAATGGTTGGACAAGCCCATTCAGGAATTCGTAACCCCTTTTTCCAATCAAATAAAGGAAAAGGTACTACCGTTACTAGTCGAGCAGTTATTTAGCAAATTGTCAGATAGTGTTCCGACTATGCTGCAACATTTAGAAGTGGAGAAAATGGTCGAAAATCAAGTAGCATCCTTTCCAACGTCGAGGATAGAAGAAATCATTTTATCGATTTCTCGAAAAGAATTTAAACTGATTACTTATTTGGGTGCTTTATTAGGTGGATTTATTGGGTTAATTCAGGCGATTCTCTTTATCGTCGTTTAAATCTTTGTTATAGTGGTAAAGTACATGTAGGAACATATACATGAAGGTATAGCGACCTATGAATGACGTAACTATTTTAGGAGGATTTTATTTTATGTCTAACGTTTATGACAGTGCAAATGAGCTTGAAAAAGCAATTCAGGAAAGCGACGAATTCAAGGATTTGAAAGCTGCTTATGATAAAGTAATGGAAGATCCGAATTCTAAGCAAATGTTCGACAATTTCCGTAACACGCAGTTAGAATTACAACAGAAACAAATGCAAGGTGAGGAAATTACCGAAGAGGAAGTTGAAAAGGCAAAACAAGTTGTGGAACTTGTCCAACAGCATGAAGATATTTCCAAACTAATGGAACAAGAACAACGTGTCAATGTTTTGATTAATGATATTAGCCGTATTATCACAAAACCATTAGAAGAATTATATGGTGCACAACAACAATAACGAACACATCATGAGTTGCAGTATTTTGCTGTAGCTCATTTTTATTTGAAACTTTTTGCCTGTTACTACCGTAATAATAATTGGAAGGAGTGAAAGAATGTGACGTTAAAATTAGAGAATGTTACGAAAAAATTTGGATCATTTACAGCTGTTGATGATTTATCGATTGAGATACCTGAAAAGAATATATTCGGTTTTCTTGGTGCAAATGGTGCAGGAAAAACAACGACATTTCGAATGATCCTCAATTTATTAGATCAAACATCTGGATCTATTACATGGAATGGAGAAACAATTGATTACAGCAAAAGTGATCAAATTGGCTATTTACCAGAGGAGAGAGGTTTGTATCCTAAATTAAAGGTTCGCGATCAATTAATTTATCTAGGAAAATTACGAGGGATGCAAAAGAAAGAAGTATTAGATGAATTGACTAGCTGGTTGGATTATTTAAAAGTTCCACAGTATATGGATAAAAAAGTAGAAGAATTATCGAAAGGGAATCAGCAAAAAATCCAATTTATATCGGCTGTGATACATAAACCAAAGCTGCTTATTTTGGATGAACCTTTCTCCGGTTTGGATCCCGTTAATGTCGAATTGTTAAAAAAGGCGGTAATTGAATTAAAAAACACTGGAACGTCGATCGTCTTTTCCTCACACCGGATGGAGCATGTAGAAGAATTATGTCAGCATTTATGCATGATGCAGCACGGTAAACCGATTTTACATGGTGATCTTCGTGAAATTAAACGATCATTCGGTAAGAAGAATTTATCAATACAAGCGGATTTTGACCTATCCTTTTTAGAAAATGTTGCTGGTGTTGTTAAAGTGAAATACTTTAGCGATGGTGTTCTTTGTCAAATCGAAAATGAAAATGTCTCCCAAAGCGTATTAGAAGAAATATCAGGCAAAGGTTTTATCCGTAAATTTGAATTGGACGAACCAAGTTTGAATGACATTTTTATTGAGAAAGCTGGTGAGTCATATGAATAAATTTTGGATTGTCTTTTCTCATACTTATTTATCAAAAATCAAATCAAAATCATTTATTATCACCACTGCTATCATTCTAGCGTTAATTGTTTTAATGTCGAATGTTCAATCATTTATAGAAATGTTTGATTCAGATGAGACAGATCAAGTTGCAGTTGTAACAGAACAAGAAGAAGTTTACTCACAATTGGAAGCAAGGACGGAAGCCGACTTTGAATTAGAGCATTTTGACGGGACGCTTGAAGAAGCACAAGATGCGGTCGGGGAAGAAAAATTCATTGCTGTGTTGGATATCAGGGAATCGGAAGACGGCTTACCTGAAGCTACTTACTATAGTAAAGATTATACTAATCAAACTGCACAAAACATATTAGAAAGCCAATTACAACAAATAAAAGTGGAGATGGCAACCAATCAATCAGGTATTGATCCCGCTGTTATTGCTTCGATCTATGAACCAGTTTCTTTTGAGAATGAATTAATTGCTACAGGTAACGGTGACGCTAGTGACGTCAAAACAGAAGAAGAGTTAAGCGGAGCGCGAGGGCTTGTTTATGCTATCTTATTTTTACTATATATGGCGGTTATATTGTATGGAAATATGATTGCGATGGACATAGCCAATGAAAAAACATCAAGAGTCATGGAAATTTTAATTTCGAGTTCCTCCCCAGTCAGTCAAATGTTTGCTAAAATTTTCGGAATAGGCTTAGTAGGTCTAACCCAAATGGTTGTGCTATTAGGGACAGGTTACTTCGTCATTATGCAGAAACAAGATGAATTGATTGGTGATTTCTTTGAGTTTTTCGGACTATCTGATGTAAGTCTTTCTACATTTGTATACGCGATCGTTTTCTTCTTGTTAGGGTATTTCTTATATGCGACATTAGCAGCAATGTTAGGGTCATTAGTCAGTAGAACCGAAGATGTCCAGCAATTGATGACTCCTGTTACATTTTTAATTATAGCTGCCTTTATGATTTCTATGGTCGGATTAGGTATGCCAGAATCAACATTTGTCGTTATTTCATCGTATATCCCATTCTTCTCGCCAATGGCAATGTTCTTGCGGGTCGGCTTACTGGATATCGCATTCTGGGAAGTGGGGTTAAGTATTCTTATATTAATTGCAACGATTGTAGTATTTGCCATTTTAGGAGCCAAAATATATCGAGGCGGCGTACTCATGTACGGCACATCCACCTCATTAAAAGACTTCAAAAAAGCATTACAACTATCGAAAAAAGAATAAAAAAGAGGAAGCTATTTCGCAACAAGCGAAATAGCTTTTTTCAAATTTGTTTGGTTGTCCAAGTTGATAGTAAACCAATCGAAGTTGCCAGAAAAGTCGCCGAAGTTGATAGTAAACTCGAAAAGTTGATAGAGAAATACCTGAAGTTGATAGTAAACTACTGTCTCAAATAAAAAGAATTTTTCACAGAATCATTGGTCAAGTAATCAACCTCCCTTACTATTTTTTACCATAATACCATACCAGACTAAAATTGGAAATATTCTGAACCTTATATTTCAAATCATTCTACCATTGTTTACGTTGGTTTACTTATGATAAAATAACTTTTTTGAATATATAGTAAAGCAATACAGACACTATATATACATATTTAGCATAGGTGGTGATCTTGATGGAACAGGAAACAATCAATGCAGCAACATGGGGGTGGTTATTAGTCCCAATGTTATCCGTTGTTCTCTTATCGTTAATCACCTTTTTTACAGAAAGAGGAGAGTAAATAATGGATAGTGTTACGTTAATCACGTTTATCGTTTATTTAGTCGGAATGTTAGTTATTGGAATTATTGCTTTTCGTTTAACGAATAACCTTTCTGACTATGTTTTAGGTGGCCGAAATTTAGGCGGAAGTGTAGCAGCCCTAAGTGCTGGAGCTTCTGATATGAGTAGTTGGCTTTTACTTGGTTTGCCAGGAGCAATGTATGCAGGTGGCATGAATCAAATCTGGCTTGCGATTGGTTTAGCAGTAGGGGCATACTTGAATTGGCAATTTGTAGCGAAACGGTTAAGGACTTATACTGAAGTTGCCAAAGACTCCATTACTATTCCAGACTTTTTAGAAAATCGTTTTCGAGACAAATCACGGATTCTACGTGTTATTTCTGCTCTGGTAATTTTGATATTCTTTACATTTTATACGTCTGCAGGACTTGTCGGCGGAGCCATTTTATTTGAGCAGTCCTTTGGAATAGAATATCAATCTGCGTTATGGATTGGAGCCATTGTCATTATATCGTATACATTTTTAGGCGGATTTCTAGCAGTAAGCTGGACAGACTTTTTCCAGGGGATCTTAATGTTCATAGCATTAATTATTGTACCGATTATAGCTATCAATGCTGCGGGTGGCTGGGATAAAGTCGTTAGTCAAGTGGGGAGCATAGATCCAGGATATCTGAACGCATTTACAGATACCACAGCCATTGGTATTATTTCGTTATTAGCTTGGGGGTTAGGTTATTTTGGACAGCCACATATCATAACAAGATTTATGGCTGTAAAATCGACTAAAGAAATCCCTAAGGCCAGATTTATAGGAATGTCATGGATGGTATTTGCTTTATATGGTTCGATTTTTACCGGTTTTGCTGGGATTGCCTATTTTGCCGACACACCGTTAGATAATGCGGAAACAGTCTTTATAGCTTTCACGCAAGAACTTTTTAACCCATGGGTTGCAGGTATATTATTAGCTGCGATTTTATCTGCGATTATGAGTACCATTGATTCACAATTATTAGTATCCTCTAGTGCAGTTGCAGAGGACTTCTATAAGGGAATTATAAGAAAAAATGCTAGTCAAAAAGAATTAGTATGGATAGGGAGAATTGCAGTCATTATCATCGCGATTATTGCGATCCTGATCGCTCAAGATCCTGAAAGCCAAGTTCTTGATTTAGTCGAATATGCATGGGCAGGATTCGGCGCAGCATTTGGCCCGATTATCATATTGAGTTTGTTTTGGAAAAGGACAACGGTAGGTGGAGCGATTGCCGGAATGGTGGTAGGCGCTTTAACGGTAATTGTTTGGGAGCAGCTTGAAGGAGGCATATTTGATTTATATGAAATTGTACCAGGGTTTGCATTTGGTACAGTTGCAATCATTATTGTCAGCCTTATTTTTGGAAACCCAACAAATCCATCAAAAGTTGTGAGAGAAGAATTTAATGAAGCTACCGAAAATGAATCGTGAGATTTTTAAAATAATATTGTTGCAAGGAGTCCGAAAATTGAAAGGACTCCTTGTTCATGTTTCAATCCAAAATCTTTTCACTACATTACCGTCATCTTCCATATAATCTGCATCTTCTATTCCGCCGTTTTTTAAAATAGCTTTCAGAGAACCGATATTGTCAGCATCACAAGTAACGAGTGCTCTAGTAATCCCTATTCTTTTAGCTTCAAGTAACGCCAATTCCAAAATTTTGGTCGCGTAACCTTTCTTTCGCTCACTCGGACGTATACCATAACCGATATGACCTCCAATGGAAAGAAGTATTTCTGATAATCGATGTCTAATATTGACAACGCCAATAATCGTTTTCTCTCTAACTAACCAAAAAGTAGAATCAGGAACCCATCCATCAGGTAAGTTCGCTCCTTGTTCGTGATCATTAATAAATTGCAGGAAACGATCCATATCATCCGGATGTTTTTCGATGACCCAAGGTATCATTTTCTCACCGCTTTTTTTCCACTCTAAGTAAAAATCCTGATATTCTCTCGTTAACATTTTCGTTGGCTTCACTAATTTAACAGACATACCACCACGTCACCCCCGTATTTAAAGTTTAACATAAAATTCCATAAAAAAGACAAATCGAACGTGCATTCTTATTTATGCTCTGCTACAATAGAGGGAGGAAGAGGGTGAAGAATGATGAAAAAAGAAATTTCTTTCATTCATTGTGCGGATTTACATTTAGACAGTCCATTTAAAGGATTGAAAGACATACCATCTGAATTATTAAGAGATATTAGACAAAGTACATTTCAAGCCTTAGAAAATCTCACCGAACAAGCCATCAAACATCAAGTAGATTTTGTCCTTTTAGTAGGAGATATTTTTGACCAGGAAGAACAAAGCATGCAAGCGCATATGGCATTACAGAAAGCTTTTCAAAGATTACAAGAACAACAGATTAAAGTATACCTCTCTTACGGTAACCATGATTATTTGAACAGTCAGTCCTTTCCGCGTAACTACCCGGACAATGTACATGTTTTTGATAAAGAAGAGGTTACATCCTTCTCATTTATCAAAGATGGACAAGTTCAAGCGAGAATCTATGGCTTTAGTTATGAAAATAGAGCAGTAGTGGAAAACAAAACGAAAGAGTACCAGAAAACAGCCGATCATTGTTTTCATATCGCTACGTTACATGGAAGTATAGGAAATGAACTCAACCAGGATCATGCAAGTTATGCTCCTTTTCAACTGACAGAACTGAAAGAAGCTGGATTTGATTATTGGGCACTAGGGCATATACATAAGCGCGAAATAGTAGCGGAAAGTCCGCCAGTTGTCTATCCAGGAAATATCCAAGGTAGGTCAACGAAAGAAACAGGGGAAAAGGGTTGCTACCTTGTCAGCTTATCTGAAAATAATGCAAAGCTTGAATTCCTACCTCTATCTCCTATTAACTTTGAAAAAGTACCAGTAGATGCCAGTGGTTGGACAGATCTTCCAAGTGTGACGGAACAGCTAATAGAAATCTCCAATCAATGGAAAACAGGAAAAAGATTAATCCAGATCATTTTTTCGCAAGTAGCGGAAGACAAGGAAGTCTGGTTCACTAATGGCCAGATAACAGAAATGATTACCTATTTGAATCAGGAATTAAAGCATAGCTATATTATCGGTTATAAATGGAACATGGCAGCTAAACGTTCTGAATGGCAACATGGCGGTCGTTTTTTGGAAGAGTTAGCAACTGCTTTTCAAGAAACAAATCTGGAGCAGACAATCAGCCCGTTATGGCAGCATGGAGAAGGAAGAAAATGGCTGCGAGAATTAGATGGTGATGATCAAACGGAAATCCTGCACGAAGCAGAATATCTTTTAGATCAATTACTGCATGAAAAGGAGGGATAAGTCTTGCGGATAGAAAGCATACATATATATGGTTTTGGAAAATGGATTGATCAGCATTTTTCTCTCGAGCAAGACGGTCCTATTGAAATTGCAGGGGATAATGAATCGGGCAAATCAACTTTGAGACAATTTATTTTATACATTTTGTTTGGCTTGAAATCGAAACAGGTAGAACGTTTCACACCGAAACAAGGATCAACTGTAGGTGGGAGGCTTACTGTTTCCGGGCTTGCGAACCAAACTGTCACGATAGAACGAGTACAAGGCAAGCATAAAAATCAGGCGATCATATATGGTGAGAGCGGAACACAGATGGATGAAGAATGGTTAAAATCTGCTTTGCAAGGGATTGATCGTAAGGAATTCCAATCAATCTATACATTTGATGCTCATGACCTCAAGCAAATTCAAGATCTTGACAATCAATCTTTGCATGAAGTCTTATTAGCGGTAGGGATGACAGGGTCAGATCGGATCTATTATGCAGAAAAAAACTTGGAAAAAACGTTGGCAGACCTGTTTAAACCGTATGGAAAAAAGCCGGAGATTAATCAACTTTTTCAAGAGCTAGCAGATCTCAAGAAGAAATTAACCGAAGCGAAAGAGAAGGAAAGTAAGTATCAGCAACAATTAACAGAAATAGAAGAGTTAGACGAGCAATTAATCCAACTACAACAAGCTAAGAGCAGCACCATCCAAAGGCAGGAACAAGCTGAAAAACGGTTAACACACTATGCTTTAATCGAGGATTACTATTTCACCACTGCTCAATTAAAAAGACAAGATGCAACTATTACGTTTCCGGTTGAAGGATTAAAGCGTCTAAATGAATGGAAGGACTCGCTCTTACCATTAAAAAGTGAAGAGCAGGTGCTGCGTAATAATCTAAACGAAGTGGAGCAGCAGATAAGCCAGTTGGCGTTGATGCCTAATCAAAAATTTAAGACGGTCGAACGTGGGTTAAAGATACAAAATGAAATGGACCAAATAGAGGCAGATATCCATCAAATCGGAAAACGCATCAATGAAATCGAAAAGGAAATGATCAGCAAGTTAGAAAATATGCAGATTAACCTGACGTTTGAACAATTACGGGAGACAGAACTTCCTTTTTATCTAGAAGAAGCATGGGCAGATTTAGCGAATCAGCGTGAGAAATTATCCTTGGAAAAACAGTATGTCGAAAACGACAAATCCTCTACGGGCAGAATAAAACAGGAATTGCTGAAGGAAAAAGAACAACTACAAAAAGCATTGCTGAGTCAGGATAAGATCAAACAATATCAAGAGGAGATTGCACAAGCAAATCAAGCAGAACAACAAGAACAATATCGTAAATGGCAGCAAACATTTCAACAACAATTGAAAGTATCTAATCTCGTTATCCTTATCGGGTTCCTACTAGCCGTAGGGCTTTTCTTGGTAACTGATTTACTATGGGTTGTTGTCACTCTTATTCTGGCTGTAGGTCAAAATGTCGCAATTAGACTATATGGAAAGGCAGTTAAACAATGGTTACAGCCTGATCTGAAAGAGGTCGTTTCATTATCTCAAGCTGAAATTCAGGAGCGGGAGCGGATTATCGAGCAACAAACGGAGCTCCAGCAATCATTATCCGAAATGGATAAAGATGTACAAAAATATCAAAATGAACAGTTAAAACAAGCAGAACGACTTTCTTTTTTAACAGAACGCATCGAGCAAATCGAACAAAAAATTACCGATCAAAAGCAGCAGTATCCTTTCTTAACTAATGTTGAATTGACTTATTGGCCAAGGCTTTATCAACAGGTGATCACGCAAAAAGAAAAGCTCTTGGAGATACAACAATTAGAAACAGAAATAAGTAATCTTCACGAGCAGTTAAAGGAAAAACAACGAGCCATTGATATCCTGGAAATAGATACGGATGATTTAGAATCAAATATGGAGAAGGAGCAGGCAAAAAGAACAAAGCATCAGCAGCTCCAAACGAGAAGAGCAGAATGGCAATCACAACTGGATGCTGTTGTAGAGAAGCAAAAACCGTACCAAGAGGAAATCAATCTGTTATTGCACAAGGCAGAAGTGGATACAGAGGAAGCCTTTATCGAAAAAGGAGAACGGAAAGAAGAACTTGATCGCCTGCAGCAAAAACGTAATCAGTTATATGATAGCTTAGCTGTCCTTTTTTCAGAAGAGGAAATCAAGCGAATCGCTGATGGAGATTTTGATGAGGAAAAGACGTTACAGGCTTTATTAGAAGAGTATAAACAAGTAATCAACGAAACTACTGAGCAAATAAAAGAAAAGCAAGCATTATTAAGTGACAAAAAGGCAACGATTGCGATGCTGGAGGCAAATGAGGATACCTCAATTCTCAAGCATCAACTGGCCATCAAACAAGAAGAGTTACAAGAAATAGCAAAACAATGGGCTGTTTATCAAGTGGCATTATCAAACTTAACGGAAGCAAAATCAACTTATTCACAAAAATATATGCCTCAAGTGTTTGAGCAAGCTAGTCAGTATTTTAGCAAACTGACGTTGGGTAGGTATCAGCACATATATATAGAAGATAATGAAACGGTGATTGTAGAAGACAGAGATGGCTTTGTTTTTGAAGTCATCGAATTATCACAGGCAACTAAAGATCAATTATATATTGCTCTTCGTTTTGCATTAAGTCATGTCATGGCCAACCGATTAGCACTACCTTTTTTAATTGATGATGGGTTCGTACATTTTGATGCTAATCGAAAAGAAAAAGTGTTAGAGATGATCGAAGAATTAAGTAACGATCATCAAGTCCTCTATTTCACTGCTAATGCGACAGCAAAAGCAAGTATTACATTATAATGGGAGAGTGTGCTATGAATCATATTATGTATAAAAGTGATGTAACGATAACGCCAAGAGACTTATCAGAAGTGTTTCAAGCTTCAGGCATAAAAAGACCTTATGATGACCTTGATCGTCTACAACAAATGCTTGATCATGCTAATGTATTAGTCACTGCTTGGGATCAGGAAAAAATAGTAGGGGTGGCAAGAGGCTTGACTGATTTCAGCTATTGCTGCTATTTGTCCGATTTAGCTGTAGATGAAGCTTATCAGCATCAAGGAATTGGTAAAGAACTGATAGAACAGGTTAAAGCAGAACTAAATGAGCAAGTTGCTTTGATTCTGTTATCAGCACCAGCTGCAATGGATTATTATCCAAAAGTGGGCTTCGATAAAATAGATAATGGTTATATCATTAAAAGGAAAAACTAAGAGAGGAAGGGTTTTGAACAATGGCTGCCTTATTCGAATTCCTTTCAAGTACGTGTTATATATTAAGTTGGTTTCTCTTTGTGGTTAGCCTGTATTTATTATATTGGATGGTGGTTTTACCTGGTTGGTTTGTTATACCATTTTTGATATCCATAAGTTTATGGTTGATACTACGTTTATTATCGAAGAAATTACTGCCGAATTAAGCTTTATAAAGCCATCCTCCGTGGAGTGAGGATGGCTTTATTTCATTTTCTTCTCCGTAATAAACGAATGACAAAGAATAAAGCACCAAGGAAAATAAGCAAATAGAAAAGGTTAGCATAAATATCAACATAATAGACAATATCTTCCCATGATTCCCCGACATATGCTCCCAATGAAACTAAGATAGTATTCCAGATCAGGGTTCCTAAGGCGGTAAAGATTAAAAATAGCGTTACATTCATTTTAGCCATTCCGGCTGGAATAGAAATAAGACTGCGAATTAGAGGGATAAATCGACAAAAGAAGATCGTCCAATAGCCATATTTATCAAACCAAGCATCAGCCTTGTAGATGTCTTCCTTTTTGATACGGAGAATGTGTCCCCATTTTTCAATGATCTTTTCCAAGCGTTGAACGTTCAGTAGCATACCTATCAAGTATAATACAATTGCGCCTAGAACAGAACCTGCAGTTGAGGAAAGGATGACACCAACTATATGTAAGGAAGATACCGTAGTGAAAAAACCGCCAAAAGTTAACACGACTTCCGAGGGTATAGGCGGAAAAATATTCTCCAAGGCTATTAAAAACATAATACCGAGATATCCAAACTCATCCATTACGGTCAAAAACCATTCCTGCATCTTTACTGTTCTTCCTTTACCATTCTTCGTACCATACATGGCCGCTCTGTAAAGTTAAAAGTCTCATAAAATCGGTGAGCATCCTTAGTAGCTAAAGCAAATTTCGTATTTTTAAGCAGGGGATGTTCTAGTATGCATTGCATCAAAAAAGAACCACTCCCGCGTCCTTGATATTCCAAGTCGATCACAACATCTAATATCCAGGAGAAAACGGCTTGGTCAGATACAACTCGAGCAAAGCCAATTTGTTTATCTTTTTCGTAAATCCCAAATGAAAATGAATTCTCTATGCTGTGCGCGATCGTTTCTTTGCTTCGCTCATTCGCCCAATATGTTGGTTTCAAAAGTGTATAAATGGTATCCAGATCGAGTAATTCTTTATCATCACTTACCACATAGTTATTGTGATACCATTCCATATAAATTCCCCATTTCGTCTATTTGTTATGGTTCTCTTCTAACAATCTAATGATCTCCTGATTTTGTTTCATGATCCGGTTTTGTTGATGTCGGATTTTATCCACAACGAATAATAGAATGAAAAGCATAATAATAGAAATGACTGCAAACAATTATAACCCTCCATTTTATATCTGAGTAAATGAATTATAACATAAAATTATTCAAAAAAGTCTAAAAATGGATGTTTCCAGTGGTAGAAAAGGTGAGACTATGTTTTAGCTCACCAACCATTTAAATAGAAAATAGTTTTGTAACGTCTACTGAAAAATCGTGAAAGAGGGTGGAAGAAGCCATTTCGTTCTCTTTTGCTATATGTTGCTGTACATATGTTTAAGCTAGTCTTATTATTTCTCCTCATCTGTTTCTGTATTCTCATAACGACTATCTAAATAATCAACAATGTGAATGATATAGCCTTCTAGATTACTAGGTTTACGAACGGCGCTACCCCATTCAGGTAAGCCATGGTGGCAAAGAATGCAGTGAGACATCAAATGGATATCCTCCATTGTGACCGCAATGTTATGGTGCTCAATCATTTTTGATAATAACATGACACCGTATGGAATATGACCGATATTTACCCCTAATGGGTCCATGGCAATACCAGCTTGTTTACGGTTTGAGTCCTTAAATTCACCGGTAGGGAATAAAAAGTGGAAAACATCAAATGACTTCCCGGCATAATCATATTCTGCTAGTTTACCTATGTCGTGGAACAAAATACTTGTTATCAGTGCATCATAATTAATACTGTCATATTTATATTCAGCCATCCCTTGTACCATGTGATAGAGATGGTCAATACTGTCTTTCCATACATATGCAGGTCTGGCATGGTCATCTTTTAAAGAGTTCCAAATTTCTAATTTATACTCTGTTTCTATTTTATTGATTAATTGCAACACGGCACGGAATGGATTATCTGATTGAATAGTTATGTATCTACAAAAACGCATCAGACCAACAGTATGTTTCAGTAGTCCGCCTAAATAATTGTGGTGGAATCCTTTGGCAGCAGGACTAATACGAAATCCTTCCCATAGCTGTTCCATCGCTTTAATGGCGATGTCTTGATATGGTTGCTGCAATTCATAAAGGTAGGCGAACAGTTCATCACGTAATGCTTCAATATCTTGCTGCGTATAAGCTAATAGTGTAAAAGGATCGATATCTTCCGTACACGGAGTCATTTCATATACGGTAACACTTTTAAAGCCGTTAAATTCATCAACTTGACCACGGATATCAAAGACACCTTTTTGTTCTAAAATGGGAAGCATTGCATCGACTTCGCCATTGTTATCCCACATTTTTGCGGAAATGGTTCCAGATTGATCACTTAATGTCACTTTCAAGAAGGATTTGTTTGTTTTCGTTTTTCTAACTTCGAATTCATTTAACAATACCCGAGCTGAAACGGCTGTCCCTTTTGCTAACGTATTTAAATGTACGCCTTTTATCGCTTCTGGTAACGAAGGTGCAGGGAAATTGGTCGCTAGTTTTTCTTTTTGTAGATCTGCAAGCTCATAATCAATTGTAATCATGTCATAAAAATATTTCAGGTTAGTCATTATTATCACTTCCTAATTCTTTTTCAACTTAGTATTAGAATAACATAAAAGCCCCTATCTTCTCACTTAATGGAAGATAGGGGCTGTGTTCGTTCTTATTCAGTTTCTTCTTCAGAAGCTTCTTCGCTATCTGTTGATTCTTCTTCTGACGTTTCCTCTTCTGTGGCTTCATCTTCAGTTGTTTCATCAGTAGCAGGCTCTTCTAGCGTTGGTTCTTCAAATGTGAATAAATCTTCGTATTGATCGATTTTAACATCGATATCAGCATCTTTCATAAGATCTTGAATTTTTGTTTGTAATGCCGCTTGATCAATTTTGGTGTTAGCTATCTCTCTTCTTAATTGATCTTCTACATCTTCTAAAGGTTCCACATCTTCTACATCTACACGATCTGTCACTTTAATAACATGGAAGCCGTTTGAAGTTTGAACAGGTTCACTGATTTCGTCAATTTCAAGATTGTATGCTGCGTCTTCAAATTCAGGAACCATTTGGCCAACTCCAAATTCTCCTAAGTCGCCACCGTTATCTTTACTGCCAGGGTCTGTGGAATACTCTTCAGCTAATTCTGCAAAGTCTTCACCATCGTTTAATTTGTCAATGACTTCATTGGCAGTATCTTCATCGCCAACAAGAATATGGCTAGCAACGAGATTTGTTTGCATTCTGTCATAACGTTGTTGAATTTCTTCGTCAGTAACTTCGACATCTTCTGTTGCTGCTTTTTCTTGAAGTAAACTTACTCGCAACTGATCGCGGAATTCATCTTCATCTTCAATACCATTTTGGTTTAAGACCATTTCAAATTGATCTTCTCCATATTGTTCTTTCACTCGTTCGACTTCATTATCAATTTCTTCATCGGATACTTCATATTTATCTTCTAGAATTGTTTCAAGCACCATTTGTTGGAGAACTTGTCCACCAGAAGGGGATGCTACCAATTCATCATAAAATGCTTCTTTCGTAATATTACCCGATCCTGTTTCCACAACTGTTTCAGAATCATCTGAAGAACACGCGGAAAGTGCGATAACGCTTGCTGCAAATGTTGCAGTGATTGCTAATTTTTTCATTCTACCTACACTCCTACTATTTACTAAAGCTATTTTTTAACTCTTGCAATAATATAACACATTTCTCATTAAAAATAACAAGAAAAATGCAGATTACATTTTTTTTACTCATTTTTCATTAAATATATATAACTTCGACATATGAAGATACAAGTAAAATGGTAATTAAAATATTAATAGTTCGGAAAACATTTGGTTGCTTTTCCTGCGACATTTCAGTTTGTAAGCAAAGTCTCATTGTTAAAGAGTTGAATATAAATAATATAAAAAAAGCAAAAATGACAAAAACATACAGCATCAAGCTTACCTCCTTATTCTCATGTCATTACTTTAACAAAAAATTAAAGATTTGAACAGTATGTCTTTTTATAAATTGAAAAATATGTATGAAGGTATTATATCATGCTCGTGCCTGAATCATAAAGGATGGAAAATATAAAAACCCGCTTCGTCTTATAGCGAAACGGGTTTAACGTGGTATTAAAATATCATAGCCTTGTTCTTCATTAGATATTAGACATTTTTTCGGTGCTTTCCATAAATGACGAATATATAGAAAATCAACATAAGATAAACTTAAATTAATTGCACCAATTAGCAGAAAATAAGGATAATAGGCCGGAACAAAATAACTGCCAATGATACAAGGAACTGTGATCATTAATGTTGGAGTCAACAAAGCAAAAAAGAATGTCGGTTTGGTTGTTTTTGTATGATTTTTTACATGGAAATTAGGGATGAATCCCTTCTCTAATGTCCATTTAATTCGCAAGTTTTTATTGGTGAATATTAACGGTAAAATTCGTAATGCTTTGTGTAGCAAAGGTAATAGTGCTACTCCAAATACCACTGGGATGAGACCATGGTCTTTTACTACAACATCTTTATGAATCAATGTAAATGGTAAATACAAAAAGATAAAAGATAATAGTCCAAATAATAAAGATAAAATAAGACTTCGATAAAAACCAAGTTTTTTGGTTACATTGATGGAATCCCAACAGTTCACCAGGATCACCCCTTTTCTAAAATCGACTCTTTTAAAATAACACTACATGACTATAGTATGTTTTGTATGAAAAATCAATAGGTTTTATGTAAAATTTTGATAAGCATTTTATCGCAAGGCATGAAAAAAGAGTTGGCAAGCAGCCAACCCTTTCTAATAGGACAAGAAAGTATAAAATTTGCGGAGATGTCTAGCTCCAAGCGCCCAAAAACTAGGCGACTTCACGAATCGCCCTACGATAAGTCATCATCGGTTCGTAAACTCACCGTGATTCCTTTATCTCAGTTGATGCTGAAGTCGCTACGTTTCTAAACGGGCGCTCTGCGCTTCTCTTATTAACTATCTGATCGTGCATTTGTCTTGTCTTCTAGTTCTTTTAAGCTTTCTTCAATTTGCGTTAAATATTTTTGAATATTTTTTTGATGTGGTTCGACAGTTTTCTTCCATGATTCAATCGATTCTTTCACATCTGCGGAAAGATCTTTAATTAACGCTGCACCCTCTTTTGAAGTTTTGGTAATCTGTTCTTTTATGTCGACACCTTCTGTTCTTAAATGGTTGATATAGCGTATAGCCTCATCGCTCTTTTCTCTAACGTCAGTTCGTAATTCTTTTCCTGCTTTTGGTGTGCTTAATAGTGTAGCAGCAGCGCTTACTAATCCTCCAGCTAAAAAGCCGATTAATAATGACTTGCTGTTAATCATTCCGAACACTCCTTTCATATATATAACATTCTCTTTTTCGTTCATAATCAAACCATCATTTTAAAAAAAATTAAAGGTTTGTTGATATTTGAGAGGCAAGATCAGCTAAATCGTATTGATCTTCATGTGTGATCCAATTAGGCTTAAAGCCATCTGATTCATCATAACGAGGGATGAGATGTATATGTAAATGGAACACAGATTGGCCAGCCGCTTCCTCGTTATTATTTAGTATATTTATTCCTGCAGGTTGAAATGTTTCTTTTAAGGCATTTGTAATTTGCGGTATACGTGCAAACAGTTTTGCAGCGATCGTCTCATCTGTTTCATATATGTTTTTAGTATGTTGTTTAGGTATGACTAACGTATGCCCTTTCGTCACTTGACTAATGTCAAGGAATGCGTAAACATCTGCGTCCTCATAGACTTTTGCCGAAGGGATGTCACCTGCTACAATTTTGCAAAAAATACAATCATCATGCGTTTCCATATCGTTCGCTCCTTCAATTTACAAGTCTTTTCCTCATTATGCAATAACCTTATACGATGTGTCTAGATCTTTAGCACTAAAATCAAGAATGTTTTCAATGCTATATTCTTTCTTCATATTATACATTATTTTCATGATTCTTTAAAATGCTAAGGGGTAAAAAAAAGCAGGAATGCTACAAAACGACATATCGTTTCATAGCACATCCTGCATGAAGGGGAGAAATTTTACTTTAACCTTGAACCGGGGAAGATTCTTTCGGATAAAGTACGTGATAATCAAATTTAGAAACAATGATTTTCAATTGTTGAAAGGATCGATATAACACTTTTTCTTTCCCCCTTCCTTCATAGCTTGTACCGAATTTTTTTCTTTATACAAATAAAATTTGGTATAATGATTAGGAAATGGAAATACGTATAAGCAAGTGAAAAAGAAAGGACGTTGAATAGATGGAGCCTTTATTACATATTAGAGATCTTGAAGGTGGTTACACACATAAAAATGTACTGCATGGTATTTCATTTGATGTGAAGCCGAATGAAATTGTTGGATTGATCGGATTAAATGGTGCTGGAAAAAGTACGACGATTAAGCATGTAATTGGCTTAATGCAAGCTAAAAAAGGAACTGTCTCGATTAAAGGAAAGACATTTCAAGAGGCACCAGAAAGCTATAGACAACATTTTTCTTATATTCCGGAAATGCCTGTTTTGTATGATGAATTAACATTAGAAGAGCACTTGCGTTTAACTGCTATGGCATATGATATACCTGAAGAGGTTTATCAGGCACGTGTCACACCTTTGTTAAAAGAGTTTCGATTAGACAAGAAGTTGAAATTGTTTCCGATTCATTTTTCTAAAGGGATGAGACAGAAGGTGATGATTATGTGTGCATTTCTGGTTGAGCCTGATTTATATATTGTGGACGAGCCTTTTGTCGGATTAGATCCACTTGGGATTCAATCCTATCTACAATTAATGAATCAGATGAAAGAGCAAGGTGCTGGTGTATTAATGTCAACACATATTTTAGCAACAGCAGAGCGATACTGTGACCGTTTTGTTATTTTACATGATGGAACCATTCGGGCAAAAGGGACGTTGGAGGAATTAAGAAAGTCCTTTGACCGTCCACAAGCTACGTTAGATGACCTGTATATTCAATTAACGAAAGAAGCCGATCAATATGCTTAATTCCCATCGGTTATTTGTTGAACGTTTGTCTGCACATATGAAGGAATTAAGCAGATATTTGCGTTATATACTGACAGGACATCTTGCGATTGCCATGGTGTTTATTGTCGGCGCAATGTCTGTATATTATCAGCAGTTTTTAGAAGATATTCCTGATTACTTTCCGTCTACTTTGGTGATTGCGGTTGTACTAGGTGTGGTTACGGCACACAGTCCGATTCAAACATTGTTAAAGAGGGCAGATATCGTCTTTTTGATTCCAGCAGAATCACAACTATCAGGATACTTCATTAGAGCTTTAATCTACAGTTTTGTGACACAGCTTTATTTATTTGTATTAGCAATCGCTGCTGTTGCACCGTTATATATGACTGTTTTTCCAGAGAACTCGTCATTCGGTTTATTGTTTGTGGTATTGTTGGTGATAAAAGTTTGGAGTTTAGCAGCAAATTGGTGGATGCTACGTGTTCGGGATAAGAATACTAGAAGGATGGACAAGGTCGTAAGGTTTGCTTTAATTATAACGTTAGTGTATTTCTTTCTAGTGCAAGAAATGATCTTTTTAGCGATCATTACTGCTTTACTTATCGTTCTTTTTGTTACGAACTATCAGACAGCTAGAAAACAGCGTGCATTAAATTGGGATTTGTTAATTGAAAGTGATTATATGCGAATGCGTTCCTTTTACAGATTGGCCAATATGTTTACGGAAGTGCCCCATATGGAAACACCAGTAAAAAAGCGTCACTGGCTTGCCCGCTTGTTAACCGGTTCGATCCCTTTCCAACAGAAGCAGGCATATCCTTATTTGTACCGCTTAACAACGGTTAGAAGTGGAGAATATTTAGGTATCTATGTAAGGTTGCTTGTTATTGGCGGTTTACTGATTTATTTCGTTCCCAATTCATGGCTAAAGCTTGTTTTTGCTTTGTTATTTATGTATATGATCTTTTTACAGGTGATTCCGTTATGGAAGCACCATGCAACATTAGTATGGTTAGATCTGTATCCAATTGGAATTAGTGAACGAAAGCAAGCTTTTATTAAATGGATGCAGCAGCTAATGATATTCGCAGGTGTATTATTTGTCCTATTGCTTATCGTGATAGGGGAATGGTTGATGGCTACTATCATGGCGGTGTCTGTTGTATTATTTATTGGAATGGTTGTTCCTAACTATTTAGATAAGAAGATAGCTCAAGAAAAGTAAACAACTAATCAAACACTTCATAGGTCTAACTTATGGAGTGTTTTTTATCGACTGAAGAATATCAGCTTTGAATTGTTCCCGCTTTGCTTTATCGTTTATCACTTCATCAGCATCATCTATTTCATCCCCTTTAAATAGATTTTAATGAAAAGAAATAAATTTTACCACTACCTAATCCATCTGTAGTCACAAATGTAAAATATTTATCACAAATATTAACCGATAAAATTAGGAAGTTATCTACATTATCATGACGTGTAAAGAAATTATTATCACAGAAATTTGATTTTATGGCTAATAATAAGAAGAAAATTATTAATGTACAATTTACTATTTTACATCTCTAGTTTGGCTACTAAAATAAATTAGAAGAAATATGACAATTAATTGTAGAAAAATTATCCAATATCATATATACTAAATATAGTAAAATAAGACTATGTGGGTGTATGTAATTGAATAGGCATGTGTTTGAGGAAATGAAATCACATATAAATAACTATCTTAACAATAGTGCGATGAAATCTATTGTATTCGAATTTGTCAACTATAAACACAAAACTGAAGGGTTTATGTTTTATGAACTAGTTATTTTTCACTATAAATACTTTGGTGGAAAAAGGATAGATATCTACTCAGTTGCAGCAGCGATTGAATTATTGGTACTGGTCGCTGATATATATGATGATTTAGAAGATAGGGATAATCACCAAGCAACTTGGATGCAATATCCTTCATCGATTGTGTTAAATATTACTTCCGGATTATTGGTATTGATTAAAAATATATTAGACGATGTCTTTGAAGATAGATCATTAAGTGAAATGAATCAATTATTCTATTCAACCGTACAAAAAATAATAGTTGGTCAACATAGGGATCTAACCAATGATATCCAGAATGAAACTGATTATTATGAGGTAATAAGATTAAAATCAGGTTCGCTAACACAAATTGCATGTTCGTTAGGTACACTTCTAGCTTTAAATAAAATACCTTCCGAGATTGAGAATTATAGTGAGAAAATTGGGATGATTGCTCAAATGAACAATGACATCAAAAGTATTTACAATTGGAATAGGAAAAGTGATGTAGCTAGAAAGTTAAAAACTATACCTATTTTATATATGTTAAGTGTTGGAAAGGATAATTTATTATCTAGTTATATTAATGGAGAGATTACATACGAAAGCTTACTTTTTCAACAGGAAAAGGTCTTTAATGAAATAGAAGATCTAGGAGCTATACATTATACCAATATGATAATTCAAATGCTTAAAAATGAAGTACTTGAAGAATTACAATTATTAAAAATGTCAAGTAACTATATCGATCAGTTTACAAAAATTGCATTCTAAGGAGGAATTTATTGTGCAAGCAACCATACTTTATTTATCACAAAATCCAGACATTATGGAAAAAATCAAAAGGGGTAAGGCTAGTCTTTTAGGAGTTACCCAAAAGGAGAATAAAGCTATTACAGAGTATTTAAAATCTAGTAGTGATCCAGTAGTTCAATATTGGACTTAAAAGGTAGTTAGATGATGGCAAGTAAAAAACATATTTTAACCATAGTGACGGTTGCTATTTTAATAGCAACCTATTTAATTGTACTAAATATGTCACCATATATAGGCATTCAGTTGAGTAAGACAAAGGATCAATTTTTTATAAGTGGAATGGATAGATTAGGTTGGGGCTGGCATAGTGATTTGAAAACAGGACAGGAAATATTACTTGTTAACGATCAGGATCCATCAAATTATCAGACAGTACATGCTAATAGCCGTATAGAAAATGCTGATACAATTACCGTTCTTGATAATAACGAAGCAATAACTCATAATGTGGAATTTTCTTCAACTCTTTCATTGCAATGGTTGTTTTATTTTCTGTTTCCTTTGCTTTATTTTATTTTTACATTAATTTGTATTTATCTTTTATTGAAAAAGAAATCGATACATAAAAGTACAATCTATCTAATGTATTTAATGTTATTGCTTAGCATTTGCTATTTAAGTGCAAGCCTATCAACTAAACTAATTGAACCAGGAGAAAGTTTTTTATATGTAACCTTATTATTTGCGCCTATTATCTTATTGCACTTTATCTATCAATATTTTTATGAAAAGAAGATTGCTTTATTTTCTAAAAAAAATGTATATTATTTATACCTTTTTGCCTTATTTGTGAACGTGGGTATTGTAATGTATCGTTCCGTTAGTAATAAAGAAATTAGTCCTACTACTGTATTAATACCATTTCTTATAATAATAGGAGTAGCAGTATATTTATTAATCCAAGGGTTTCGATTATTAAGAGAGGATAGGTTATCGGAAGTTTTTCACTGGCTTTTTTATAGCTTTATTCTTGCTATCGCACCTTTCATTAGTTTATATGTGCTTCCACTTTTGGTATTTGATACATTTATTATTAGACCTGAACTAACTACATTATTTATATTTGTGGTACCAATTACTTATTTATATCTACTGGTTACAGGTAATCTATATCAAATGAAACTTACGATTCAAACGGTACCCTATTACTTGTTTATATCTTTATTATTTAGTTTGCTCTTTGATTTAATTTATTATTTACAAGCAGATAATCATACAATTGTTGATTTAGTAAAATTCCATCTATTGACTCAATTTAGTATTATTCTGCTTTTATATGTAAAAAATATTCTTGATCGTCATTTGCGAACAAGCTTAGTGATAAATCAATATGATTATCAAGCTAGTCTATACCGATTTAGTAATCTGATAAAAAAAGAAACGAGTACAGAAATTATTTTAAAACTTGCATCAAGAGAAATAGAGGAAGTGCTTCGTTTAGATCATCTAAAGGAAATCCAACTATCTAAAGATACATTTTTTATTTGTACTAAAGAAAGTATAGATAGTACATGGATAGAAAAAATTAATCGTAGTCTATTGAAAATCGGAGATATTATCTCATATGAGCAATCAATTGCAATAGTGATGGGAGAAAATGATAAATGTTATTACATATTAGTGGAGGAAAATGCTATCACAAATTTGTCTGTTGATCAAAGAGAATGGCTTCGGACGATCGCCTATTATACAAGTATTTCAATAGAAAATGCTAGAAAAATTGAACAAACTGTTGATGAGTTAAATCGGATGCGATCCAATTCGAGATGGGTTTCTAAATTGTTATTTTCTATATCCGAGCAAGAAAGAAGGCGTCTTGCTAGTGATATCCATGATAGTTTCTTACAAGATTTAATTAGTTTAAAACGAAAAACTGGGGAATTACAGAATTCTAATAAATCATTAAATCAAGAAATTAAGAATATAGACGAGGAAATACTTGATATCATTGAAGAAATTCGTGAGACATGTCAAGAGCTCTATCCTGCATTGGCAGAGGAAACTGGATTAAAAGAAGCACTTGAAGAACTATTTCAAAAATTTCGATTACGTACTAATATCCATTTGCAAGATAGAATTAGTGATAAGGCTTTTGGAAATTTATCAGCAGATTTAAAAATAGCGAATTTTAGAATTATTCAAGAGTTATTAAATAATGCGATCAAACATTCTAATGCATCAATTATTACCCTTCATTTGTCAATTAACCATGTTAATAGAATGATTTTATATTATATAGATGATGGTGTAGGTTTTGATCAAAATAGACTAACTAATCAAATGGGTATCCGTGGAATAAAAGAGCGAGTTTACAGTCTATCTGGAAACATTGATATCAATACTGAAGTAAATACGGGAGTAGAAATAACCATTTCCTTCCCTTGTACAAAGAATGAAGTGAAGGTGATAGAATGATAAATATTTTAATTGTAGATGATCATCAAGTAGTTGGAGAAGGAACAAAAGAAATGCTAACATCAGAACCTCAATTTCATGTGAAATTAGCTCTGAAAAGTGATGAAGCGGTTAGATTGGCTGAAGAAAACCGTTATGACATTTATTTATTAGATTTAAATATGCCTGATAAGAATGGAATAGAACTGACAAATGAAATATTACAAAAAGATCCAGGTGCTAGTATTTTAATATTCACTGCTCATAATATAGCAACCTATTTTAATTATTTAGTTGATGCAGGAGTTACTGGTTTTATTAGTAAAACCTATTCCAAACAGCAATTAATTCGTTGTGTCTGGTGTGCAATCGATAATTTAGTAGTAATTCCAGCAGAACTTCTTACGCAATTAAGAAAACCAAAAAATGAAGTGTTATTAGATAGTGGACAAACTATAACATTAGATCAAATGGAGGAAGACATTCTGGTGCTAGTATCGAAAGGAATGACTAATGAAGAGATTGCTGAAAAATTGTACATGAGTCGTAGGAATGTTGAGAGATATCTGACGAAAATATTCAGTGAAATGGGTGTTAAATCGAGAGCAGAGGCGATTTTGAGAGGGAAAGAATTAGAATTAATTCCGGAGGTTATATAATATAATTTACTTAAGCTTTAATAAACTTAGATATTTCTATGGAGAAACCGACAAGATATGTCGGGAATTTGTTTGACATTGTCGGAGTTGGTTTTATTATTGTAAGTTATTATTATATAATAGTTATGCTCCAAATTAGATTAAAGAGAGTGTAATATTGAATTTCTTATTCATAAAATTCAAAAATAGGTGCTTATTTACATAAGGAGGAGTTATGTATGGACTTACTAAAGGAAGCTATTGTATTTTCATTTATTCTTGTACTTGGAATAATGTTAGGCACAATGGCTACAAAAAAGGGACGGAAATATACCAAAAACATTAGGAAATTAAGTAAACATAACTGGTTTAGAGAGTTTACCAGTACGTATACACCTTTGTTTATACAACATGATGCTTATCGTTCGTTTATCGCAAATACCGATGTTGATGAGGTGATAAATGACGAGGAAAAGCAAGAAAAATTCAAACGAGATATTCTTCACTTGATGAAAGATAATAATTTATAGTGTGAAAGCTATTAAAGTAAACATTTATTAGTTGTAGTCTTTTAATATGTGTTGTTTATGCAAAAAAATAGTGCAGAACTTTGTAAGATAAAATATAAAGCGTTGCACTATTTTTTTTTTTTGATAGATCGGATAAAATGGCTCTAAAATATATGTTGGGTAAAAAAATTCAGGCAAATAGAAAACACGCAATCTCCTAATTTTGTTAAACTTTGTTTAGACGAATAAACAAATCCCAAAAGGAGATGCGTGTAATTGAATTCTAACATTTCTTTACCAGGATTAGAAGGGGTTATGGTTACAAAATCATTCGAGAAAGATGGATATTATCAACTTCATGTAGAGTTGGAACGTGTCCCTCACCATTCTCCGAGTTGTAGTCAAGTAACAGAAAAAGTGCATGATTATCGACTACAAAAAGTTCAACATCATCATTATCTTTGGTAGACACACCACTTTATTTTATCGAAAACGTCGATATGTTTGCCCCTAACGGTTTAAAAGAAACAAAAGAAAGAGTTTATCCATTTTATGATCTCGTAAAAAGCTCTTGATTGCAGGAATATGAAGGAGCAATCGAAACTTTTCAAAATTGGCAGAAACAGATTATGAATAGTTTTGGATATAACTTACATAATGGCTTTATAAAAGGCCTGAATAACTAAACCAAAGTCATTAAGCGTAACGCATTTGGCTTTAAACGATTTGATCGATTTAGATTAAAAGTGTTATTGCACCATCAATATAAAAATATCAAAGTTCGGGTCGAATAATTAGGAGTGAGCGTTTAGCTCACCCCAACATTTGACTTAGAACCGATAAAATAGATGATGGTCATATTTTCATTAGAAATTAAACATTAGTATGTATGTTTCTGATATGTGGATCAATAGGGTAATGATTACTCAAAAATATTAAGTTTTTAGAGGTAGTTCCTCCTACTAAATATGAATTCTTTAATATTCGGTATTTGATTGTTCTAATAATATAGCTAATTTACCCCATACCATTCTATAAATGATATGGGATAAGATAAATTGATAAGGATTACAGTTGTTAATACTATATTGTAGTAAATTACCAAGTTTCTTTTGCGTTCTCATATAGAGAGTATCCAACTCCAGTAATTGCACCGCTTGCTGCACCAGCTGGACCACCTAGGGCTCCTACTGTTCCTCCTGCTATTCCATAGCCAACAGCTTCTCCAACCCATTCTTTCCAGCCTACACCACCATCAAGAGCTAACAGTTCTTGCTCGGTAAGCGATTCAAATGAATGTTCACTAATGGAAATCATTAACAAACTCCTTTCTTTTAGATAATTAATAAATATTTATCTTCATGAGCTTTTTATTACATTTTCTGCCAGATATCCTAATGTGCCACCGATTGCACCTGCATGAGCACCCGCGATAGCTCCTGGAATCGCCCCTAACCCGAGAGCAGGCATACCGGCTGCTGCCCCTGCTGCAGCTCCACTTATTGCGCCCATAGCTAGATAATCAGCATAACTTCTACCGCCTTCAATTTTTTTACTTTCGAAAGATGAAATTTCTTGAAAGTTTGTAGTCATTCAATCTACTCCTTTAATTTTATTGTTGGCCAACTAATAATTAATATATCTATTTTAAAGCTAAATTTAAACGTTATGATACTTCGGGTCATCGCACAAAAATGTCGGTTTGTTCAGGATTATATCTGTATTAGAATAATTGAATGAGGTTCTAAATAGAAACAGATAGATAGAAATATAACTCGTAATTAATTTTGGTTTCGAAGATATGAAAGGAGTGACAAAATGTAAAATGACATCATCATTTAAAAATGTTTCTTTAAAACCATTCAAGAAGTTTTATTATATAAAACAATATGACATTACAGATTGTGGTGCAGCATGTCTTGCCACAATCTCCAAACAATACGGCTTAAAAATACCAATATCAAAAATCCGTGAAGTTGCGGGCACAGACAAACAAGGAACAAATGTGTATGGATTAATCAAAGCTGCAGAAAAGCTAGGCTTCACTGCAAAAGGAGTAAAGGGTAATCAAGATGCTCTTTTTGAGGAATTTCCCTTACCTGCAATAGCACATGTTGTTATTGATGGGTCCCTGCTTCATTATGTGGTCATTCATCGGATAAAAAAAGACGAGGTACTTGTTGCAGATCCAGCAAAAGGCTTAGTTAAGTATAGTCTAGAAGAATTTTTTAAAATCTGGACAGGTGTGCTAGTTTTGATGGTTCCGACACCTCAATTTGAGAAAGGCGATGAGACGAAAGGGTTATTTCAACGTTTTTTTGGGCTATTAAAACCGCAGAAAAAATTAATTAGCCATATTTTTCTTGCATCCCTGCTATATACGATATTTGGAATATTAGGAGCTTTTTATTTTCAATTTCTGATTGATGACATATTACCGTACAGCTTAAATAAAACGTTACATATTATTTCAATAGGCGTTATTATTCTTTATGTCTTTCAAGTTATCTTGAACATGTTTCGTTCACAATTACTTCTCTATCTAGGGCAAAAATTGGATATTAGTCTGATGTTAGGCTATTACCATCATGTTCTCTCCTTGCCTATGCAATTTTTTGGTACAAGAAAAGTGGGTGAAATTGTATCACGTTTTAGTGATGCTTCAAAAGTGAGAGAAGCTATTTCCAGTGCTACATTAACGGTCATGATTGATGTATTAATGGTTGTCGTTGGTGGAGTGATTTTGTATGCCCAAAGTGGTTTTCTGTTTGCAATAACTCTAGTCATAGTGCCGATTTATGGATTGATCGTTTGGTTGTATCAAAAGCCTTATGATCGTATTAATCGACATGAGATGGAGGAGAATGCACAGCTAACATCTTACCTTGTTGAATCAATTAATGGCATCGAAACCGTCAAAGCCTATAATGCCGAACGTAAAACAAATCTTGAAACAGAAACCCGTTTTATTAAGTTTGTTAAAACGGTTTTTAAGCGTGGGACAATGAATAATGTCCAGAGTTCTGCTAAAACATTCGTAGAATTAATTAGTGGTGTTGTGATTCTTTGGGTAGGTGCTTATCAAGTTATCGAAGGTAATTTATCTATTGGTCAGTTAATTACCTATAATGCTTTGTTAGCCTATTTCTTAGACCCAATCAAAAATTTAATTAATCTTCAACCTACAATGTTGACAGCAGTTGTTGCGGCCGATCGTTTAGGAGATATTTTAGACTTAGAGCCTGAAAATGATCCAGAGGAAGATCGTAAAATTAATCCCGAAACACTTAAAGGTGAAGTAGAAATTAATAATCTTGATTTTCGCTATGGTACTAGGGAATGGGTCTTACAAAATATCAATCTATCAATTAAACAAGGGGAAAAAGTAGCACTAGTAGGAGAAAGTGGTTCGGGAAAAACAACATTAGCTAAATTGTTAATGAATTTTTACCCTTTGGAAAAAGGAGAAATATTACTCAAAAATTATAATATACAAGATATTAATCGAGAGGTATTGCGTGAAAAAATAGCTTATATCCCTCAAGATACTTTCTTCTTTAGCGGAACAATTAGAGAGAATTTAACGTTAGGTGTTGCTGATAACATTGAGTTTGAAGATATTGTAATGGCTTGTAAATATGCTAGAGCGCACGATTTTATTAATCAATTACCGTTAAGATATGAGACAACATTAGATGAAGATGCTTCTAACTTATCAGGAGGACAGAGACAACGACTAGCAATTGCAAGAGCTATATTAAAAAATCCAGATATGCTTATTATGGATGAAGCTACAAGTAATCTTGATTCGAGCACAGAAAAAGCAATATCAGAAACTATTCAAGAAATAAGTGGTGATATTACGACGATCATCATTGCACATCGCTTAAGTACAATTATGAAATGCGACACGATTATCGTCATGGACAAAGGTGAAGTTATTGAAAGTGGCTCGCATCAAGAACTAATGCAGAATGGCGGAAAATATTATCATCTGTGGAAAGATCAGCTTCCACCGGTTCAAATAGAGGATGGTGAGAGAGATGAAAGATGAATATCGTACGTTGGAGGAGATGACAGATAGTCGTGAATTGTTAGAAGCAAAACCTAATCCTGTCATTCCTTTGTTTATATATTTACTTATTATCATATTGGTCTCAGCGATTACTTGGACTTATTTTGGTGAAATGGATGAAGTCGTTAAGGCAAACGGAGTGATACGGTCTAGTGAAACGATTAGTACGGTTCAAAACCAGCTTGCTGGCGAAGTGAAAGAGATCTATTTTGGTGAAGGACAAGTAGTGGAAGAAGGAGATAAATTATTTGAATTAGACCAAAGTGATCAAGATTTAAAGAAAAAGCAATTAGAAGAAGAACGTGATCAATACGAAAATAAATTAGAAGACTTACATACATTGAAAGAAAGTATAGATAATGGAGAAGATTTGTTTAATGAGAAGCATACGGAAAATAATCAAGTGTATGAACGCTACATTTCCTATAAAACGAATTTGTCTTTAATGAAGGGAGAATTTGATGGAAAGTCAATTGAAATTAATCAACAATTAGAGGAACAAAATATGCAAAAAGAGCAATTAACTGAACAAAAGGAAACCATTATAGAAAAAATAGAGCAATTAGAGAGAATGCAGGATGCAATAAAAAAGGAAGAAAATATATTTAGTAAAGATGAAACGCCATATTACAATCGGTTGGAAAATATCATTTCAACTATTACTCATAGAAAAGATAACATGGAAGAGTTGAAAGAAGAATATAAGTCATTAGATGAAAAAAGGAAAAATCCTTCAAATACTGATGGTCAAGAACTTGACGATGTAGATAGTAATGGAATAAGAGAGAGTACTAACCAGGAACAAAATGAGTTGATTACGTCCGAACAAGTAAATAATGCAAAGAATGCATATAAAGAAGCAGAATACGAATTAGAGCAGTATATCAACCAACAATTATCTGAAATTGATCTTGAATTGCAACAAAAAGAGGAACAACTACAAGATATAAATATTTCGTTAGATTCGTTAGATACACAAAATAAGATACAACAAAATCAAGAAGAAAATTACCAATCAACAATTGATAACTTTACATCTGAAACCTTAATACAAGTAGACAATGATATAGAAACTGTGGAACAACAAATCAATCAGTTAAGCAAAGATTTAACTACTCTAGAAGAACAAATGAAAATTGGTGTGGTGAAAGCTCCTATTGATGGGGTGGTCAATACAAAGACACATGTTAGAGAAGGTGACTTCTTACAGGCTGGAACAGAAGTTTTAACTATTGTCCCTAACTCTAAAGAATCAACCTTTAAAGTACAACTAACGATATTAAATGAAGATATTGCGGAGACGAAAGTTGGTGACAAAGTAGATTTAAGTATTCACTCTTTACCTTATCAAGAGTATGGCCATATAGAAGGCGAAATTACAAAAATTAGCGCAGATGCGTTAAATGATCCTGAAACAGGAACTAGTTTTTATGCAGCTGAAGCCGTGATTGAAAACGGAAGATTGTATAGTTATAAAGGAGAACCAGCGCAAGTAAAAGTCGGAATGACAACAGAGGCACATATTGTTTCAGGTTCGAAAAAAATCTTATACTTCTTGTTAGAAAAAATCAACTTAAAAGAGTAAAATTAATGATATTATAATTATGATGGTAAATGATGGGGATGTATCAATGATATGAATATTGTGAAAATAGGTGAAAATATGTTTCGAAAGTTTCAGGTTATTTCTATAATCATCTTTATTATTTCTGCTGTTACTTGCATTATTCACTTGATAGTCGTTGGAAATATGGTTAATCAATTAACAGCTTTAATACTATGTTTCACGACAGCAAGCTTTATCATGATGAATAGTATAGATAATGAGGAGAAGAGACATGCTTATCTGAGGTGCGGAGGAGCATGGAGCTTAAGTATTATCTGCTTATTAATATATATTATTGCATAATCTGTTTAATGAGAAACGAATAAAAATAAATTACAATTACATGTGAACCACATTCTATTTGGGAATACTTGGAGGTAAAAGGGTTATGGCATCTTTGTTCTTACAAATCTTGTTTATAACTGCTGGAATTTTTGGACTTGTTACTCTAGTATTAGAGATAACAACGGATGAAAAGAGTGATAAAAGACAACTATTTATCTCATCAGCTATTTTGATTAGTAGTATAGCAATGTTTAGTAGTTTCACTTTCATTAATTGAATAAGCTAGTATTATATAAGGTGTGACAAATATATGCTTACTTTTATTTACATATGCATATCTTTTATCTTTGCGTTGTTTTTAGAGTTTACGATAAAAAATAACATTCGGTTGAGAAAGAGAGTGATAGATAAGTTTGGCGGTTATAAGACGATGATTGGATATTTCTAGTGATAATTGTGATTCATTATATATATTTACAAATTAATCCAAGCATAGTGGAACATCCAATGCTTTTTTATTTTTCAATTATATGGATCGTCTATTTTATCCCTTGAAAAGAGGATAAAGTTGAATAATTTTGTTTAGAAGAGAAAGGAGTCATTTCATTTGCAACACATTATAAAGTTAACATTCTTACTATTTATTCCGTTGGCTCTGATCAGTTGTAGTCAAGACACGATAAACTTTGAAGATGCCAACTTAGAAGCAGCGATTGAGTCAGAGTTAGGTGAATCATTCTCAGACGAGGAGGTAGAGAATGTGACGGAATTAAAATTAACGGACGCCGACATTTCCAATTTGGAAGGTTTGCAGCAGTTTTCTTCCTTAGAATCCATTTCGTTGCAAGATAATCAAGTGGAAGATTTTTCGGTATTACAAGAGTTAGAACATTTAGAGTCCGTAAATGTAGTAGGTAATCCTTTGGAGGCAGGTCAAGATCAATTAGATGAGCTCGCGGATGAAGGTATTGAGGTTATCCAAACGGTTGGCAGGGCAGATGGCCCAGGTGGATTCTTGTGGAAAGTGGAAGATGAAAATACGGAAGTATATTTACAAGGAACGATTCATGCTGGTGTAGCAGATTTTTATCCTTTACATGAAGAAATAGAAAAGGCGTATTTAAAAGCAGATGTAGTTGTTCCTGAGGTTGATATAACGAATGTTGAGCAATCGGAAATGCAACAAATAAATATGTCGTTAGGGACTTATCAAGATGGTTCGACAGTCAAAGATCATATTTCAGATGATGTCTATTTAGAAATGGAAGAGACGCTAAGTCAATTTGGTATCCCGATAGAAGCGGTTGAATTTTACAAACCATGGATATTAGCAAATACGATTCAGCAGCTCATGACACAACAGTTAGGCTATACCCAAGGGGTTGATCAATATTTTCTGAATAAAGCAGCGGATGATAGCAAAGATATATTTGATTTAGAAACCGCAGAAGAGCAACTGGAAATCTTTGCAGATACATCTGCAGAATATCAAGAGGCAATGTTGGCATCTTCTTTAGTAACTGTGATCGAGTATCAACAGCAAATGGAGGAACTGTTTGAAACGTATGAGCAAGGTGATGAAGAAGAATTGCTTGAAGTATTGTCTGAAGAAGAGGGCGGTTCTTCGGAAATGCAAGAAGAAAACGAAGCATTTATGAAAGCAATCAATGATGACAGAAATCAGAATATGGCAGAGCAAATCGTTCGCTTTCTAGAAGAGGATGAAGCAGATACATATTTTGTGATGGTAGGTAGTCTTCATTTATTACAAGAGCCTCATATTCGTTCGATTTTGGAGGAAGAAGGATACACAGCCGAACGGATTCACTAAGTAAATAAGGATCGATACCACCCTTCCTTGGATATTAAGTTCTGCTCCTTGGACAACGCGTGCTCTTCCATGGATATTAAGCTCTGTTCCTTGGATAACCTATGTTCTTCCTGGGATATTTGCCATTATCCACGGAGGAAGGATACTTTTCCATGGAATAGCAACTAAACCAAAAACGTGAGCATCAAAAATAAAATGATGCTCACGTTTTAATGTAACTTGAAAACTTCTTTATTAACTTATTCATTCACATTCAACGTAGCAGCTATTAATGTTTTGGCTGCTATTTTCATTGCTCGCTCATCAAAATCAAATAGAGGGTGATGGTGTGGCACGAAGCCATTTTCGATTTGGGCTCCTGTAAAGAAATAGGCACCAGGTTTTTCTTCTAAATAGTAGGCAAAGTCTTCACCTGTCATACTAGGTACAATCATTTCAGCCTTCTCTACTTCTTTCACCTGTTCGGCAGCAGTTAATACTTTTTCAGCATGCTCGGCATGGTTGACAACGGGTCTGTATCCGTAGGCATAATCAAACTCATAGGATACATCATAGCCAATACATGTGCCTTTTATCACTTTTTCGATTTTCTCTTTTATAAAATGTTGTACGTCCGGATTAAAGGTGCGTACCGTTCCATCAATCATCGCTACATCAGGAATAACATTGTACGCATCACCTGCATGAAATTGCCCGATCGATAGGACGGCTGTCTCTAATGGATCAATCCGTCTTGAGACAATTTGCTGTAGATTCGTTACAAGTTGTGAACCGACTACAATCGGATCTTTCGTTTGGTGTGGTATTGCTCCATGGCCACCTTTTCCTTTTATTTCAATGGTGAAGTGATCTGCTGCAGCCATAAAGTTTCCTCGTGATGTCTGAACGATTCCATATGGGGTATTGGTCCAAAGGTGTGTACCGTAAACGACATCAACATTCTCCAATACTCCTGCTTCAATCATTGGTTTAGCACCACCAGGGGCAAGCTCTTCTGCGTGCTGATGGATAAACACAACGGTACCCGCCAGTTCTTCTTGATATTTCTTGAGTACTTTGGCTACAGCAAGTAATGTCGTTGTGTGTCCGTCGTGTCCACAGGCATGCATCACACCGTCGTTTTTGGATTTATAAGGCAAATCTTTTTCATCTTGAATAGGTAGTGCATCGAAGTCCGCACGTAATGCCACGGTTTTACCAGGTTTAGCCCCTTTTAAAGTGGCTACAACACCATTTCCTCCGACATTTGCTTGATATGGAATATCTAATATTTTATATTGCTCCTGAATAAATGCAGCTGTTTTATATTCTTGAAAGGAAAGCTCAGGATATTGATGTAAAAACCTGCGCATTTCCACCATTTCATCGTACAAACCATCAATTTCCTCAAATAAAGTGTCCCTCATATCCTCACCTCACAGAAGCTTTTCTTTCTATTATATCATAGATTACTAGTATTTCCTTTTTATGAGAATCAAGAAAAGAGACAAAAAAACAACCTCCTGGTGGAAGTTGTTTTTTCTATATATGAAAAAAAGGGGTTAACAAGTTATTGAAAGCTCTTGTCTGACAAAAGTCGTTCTGTTTCTTCTTTATGGCTTGTTTCATCTGCAATAATATCTTCTAATTTCACAACAAGTTCGGTTAAACCAAGCTCGTCTGCCTGTTGTTTTCTTTCTTCATAGCGCTCAATCGTTTCTGTTTCAGCTTTAAGAGTAGCCTCTAACATGGCTTTAACGTCTGTTAATTGTTCAACTTTTGCTGGTGTTGTAGTTGGTGTACCGCCTAATGTTTTAATTTTGTCAGATAAGTATAAAGCATGTCCGATCTCATCATTTATTTCATCTTCAAAAAAAGGTTTTAAGAAAGAACGATATAATCCTGAAACAACAGATGCATGATACGTATACATGATCGTTGCTGCATATTCATTTGCTAAATCCTCATTTAATCCATCAATTAAAGCTTGTAATTTTTCATCTCTTTGTGCCATTTCTTTCAACATCCTTTCTATTGATCATCTCCATTATATATCTACCCTTAAGTGAAAATGGTTAAACATAATAATGGAAAATTTTTTATTGGCGATTATGTCATACTATGTTATCCTTTTCATATAAGAAAAAATAATACGTAAGAACACTAGGGGAGCCATTTGGCTGAGACGAATCTTCGGACCCTTTGAACCTGATCTGGTTAACACCAGCGGAGGGAAGTGGTAGAAAAGCAACCAAATTGTAGCTTTTGATACATACCACTCGTCCATGCTGGATGGGTGGTTTTTCTATTTTCACTTCCTCTAGAAAAAAGGAGTATGAACAATGCATGGAATACACCTTATTTCAAATGGCAGATTGACAGAACAACATATGCAGCTAGTATCGGAACAGATTGCGCAGATAAATTATATTCATCTGCGAGAAAAGACCAAAACGGCGAAAGAAATCTTGGAAATGATTGATTTTTTGATAGAAGCGGGTGTTCCGGCTGAACGGATCATTATTAATGATCGTGTAGATGTAGCATCGATAAAAAAATGCTGTGGCGTACAGCTTGCCTATCATAGTATTCCGGTTGCAGATGTGAAGCGCTCGTTTCCGGCACTTCGTATCGGTAAGTCCGTCCATTCCTTGGAGGAAGCCATTACGGCAGAACATAATGGTGCAGATTTTCTAATCTATGGGCATATTTTTTCAAGCAACTCTAAACCTGATCTTGAGCCAAGAGGCATTACCGTATTAGCTGATGTCACCAAAAACGTTTCTATTCCTGTCATCGCAATTGGCGGGATTACTGAACAAAATATGAACCAAGTACAAGAGGTGGGGGCTAGTGGTGTTGCGATTATGTCAGGAGTATGGGATGCCGAAGATCCTACCGAAGCAATAAAGTGTTATCGTCAAGTGTTCGACGCGAGGAAGGAGGAACAGTTTGAATAAATTATATGATCAGATCATTGTTGGCGGTGGAGTAATGGGAGCTTCAATTGCCTACCAGTTAAGTAAACGAGGTTACAAGGTTTTGCTGTTAGAAGAAAATAAAATTGCTGCAGAGGCATCCAGTGCAGCAGCTGGTATGCTTGGTGTGCAGATGGAGTTTGAGCAGGATTCACCGTTATTTCAATTTGCTAAAGAAAGCAGGAAATTATACCCTGATTTAGCGGAAGAACTGATGCAAGAAAGTGGTATGGATATTCAATTAATCGAAAAAGGCGCCTTAAAGCTTGTCTATCATCAAGATGAGCTGGATACGTTAAAACGAATTGCTAGCTTTCAAACAGAACAAGGAGCAGAGGCAAAGGTGATCTCACCAGGGAGTATCCCGGAAAAAGAAATGACAACCGATTTTTATGCAGCTCTTTATTGTCCAAGAGAAGGGCAAGTATCTGCTCCTCACGTAACGAAAGGCTTTGCGAAGGCTGCTGAACATCATGGTGCGGTCATAATGGAACAGACGAAGGTAGAAGATATCGTCATCGAAAACGGAAAAGCGACAGGTGTGAAGACAAAAGAAAAAACGTATACTGCTGACAGGATCATTATCACTTGTGGATTTAAGAGCTCACATTTTTCCCGGTACATGCAAGAACTCACACCTGTAAAAGGAGAATGTCTGTCTGTTGTGACAAAAAAGCCTCTGATTCAATCAACGATCTTTACAGAAGGCTGTTACCTTGTTCCGAAAAGAGGTAACCGGATCATTATTGGCGCAACATCGAAGCCGAATCAAACGGATAAAGAGGTGAAAGTAGCAAGTGTCCTGCATTTGTTATCACGCGCCAAACAGATACTCCCTGCTTTAAACCAGGCAACGATAGAGAAGGTTTGGGCCGGTATACGCCCCTTAACGAAAGACGGTTTTCCTTATTTAGGCGAAGTACCAGATGTATCAGGTTTATATGTTGCAACAGGACATTATCGTAATGGTATATTACTGGCGCCTAGAACTGCTTTATTTATGGCAGATATGATCGAAGGAAAATCAGTCGATCCAATCTATTTAGATACATTTTCCTTGAGAAGAGAAAGCCTTCTATCTGTTTAAAGTGAAGGCTCACAAAAGGAGGGTTGATTTTGGAGATTATCGTAAATGGTGATCCATTAGAAGTTAGTGAAGGGATCACTAATATTGAAGAGTTAATCCAAGAATTACGTTTGGAGAAGAAATCATTAATTGTGGAGCATAATCAAACCATCTTAAAAAAGGAAAAACATAAAGAAACGGCAATTTCAGAAGGTGACCGATTGGAAATTGTCCATTTTGTTGGAGGAGGATGAAAAATAATGCTACAAGTAGGTAATGATACCTTTCAATCACGATTATTTTTAGGAACAGGAAAATATCCAAACTATGATATCCAGAAACAGGCAGTAGATGTATCAGAAACAGAGGTACTGACTTTTTCGGTGCGTCGGATGAATATTTTTGATCCGGACCAACCGAATTTTCTCGAAAAAATAGATTTAAAGAAATATCGTTTTCTGCCTAATACTGCTGGTGCTAAAAATGCGGAAGAAGCGGTCAGAATCGCTAAATTAGCAGATGCATCGGGGTTATGTGATATGGTGAAAGTAGAAGTAATCGGTTGTGACAAAACATTACTGCCAGATCCGGTAGAAACGTTAAAAGCGACCGAGACTTTACTTGCGGAAGGTTTCACTGTACTGCCATACACGTCTGATGATGTTGTACTCGCCAGAAAGTTAGAGGAGCTAGGCGCACATGCCATTATGCCAGGTGCATCACCAATTGGATCTGGGCAAGGGATTATTAATCCATTAAACTTGCAATTTATTATCGAGCAAGCTAGTGTACCTGTAATTGTCGATGCAGGGATTGGTTCGCCAAAAGATGCTGCCTATGCAATGGAATTAGGCGCAGATGGTGTTCTTCTCAATACAGCTGTTTCTGGTGCCAATGATCCTGTCAAGATGGCTGAAGCGATGAAGTTAGCAGTGGAAGCTGGCAGACTAGGGTTTGAAGCAGGTCGGATTGCGAAGAAGGAATATGCTGTGGCAAGCAGTCCTAAGGAAGGGATAAGTGTTGGTGAATAATCGCTATCATCGTCAAATGCTCTTCGATCCTATTGGTGAAACAGGGCAAAAAAGATTACAGGAAAGCCATGTTGTCATTGTTGGTGTTGGTGCACTGGGTTCAAGCAGTGCGGAAATGTTAGCACGAGCAGGGGTTGGCACGTTAACCTTGATCGATCGTGATTATGTGGAAGAAACCAATTTGCAGCGGCAGCAGCTTTTTTCTGAAGAAGATGTCCGCATGCAAACACCTAAAGTAATTGCTGCAAAGAAACGATTGCAAGAGATTAATCATTTGACCAACATTCATGCAGAGGTGATCGATGCTGGAGTTGATGAACTGGAAGTAATTGTTCCACAAGCGAACCTAGTAATCGATGCCACAGACAATTTTGATACGAGATTAATCATTAACGATATTTGTCAAAAGCATCATAAACCATGGATCTATGGAGCGTGTGTGGCAAGTTATGGGGTAACATTCACCGTCTTACCAGAGGAAACCCCTTGTTTACAATGCTTGATGGATCATATACCAAGTGATGGTGCAACATGTGATACAGTTGGCATTATTAGTCCAGCAGTACAGATGGTTGTCTCTCATCAGGTAACAGAGGTACTGAAAATACTGACTGAAAATCTCGATGCACTTTCTGGAAAATTAATTGCCTTTGATCTGTGGAAAAATCAACAAATGGAATTGAAAGTAGCTAGTTTAAAGGATGAAACATGTCCATCTTGCTCAAAAAAACAGTATCCACATTTAGCTTATCAAGCGCAGTTGAAAACAGCCGTACTGTGTGGTCGGAATACGGTCCAAATTAGAACGAGTGCAGAAAAAATCATTCACTTTGATGAAATGAAAAAACATTTGGAACGCAATCAACACATTAAATTGTTTAGCAATCCATATTTGTTATCATTTGAGATTGATAAGTATCGTGTGGTCGTCTTCCGCGATGGACGCACACTCATTCACGGCACAAAAAATGTACAAGAAGCTAAAAAAGTATATTATCAATATGTAGGGTGAAGCAGCTTTTAAAAAGTTGCTTCTTTTTTTCACAATTCATTCATTTGTTTTTCAATCGCTAGTATGTATAATTAGTGTGAGAGGAGAATGTGAACGAAATGGACAAGCGAAAGGAAATCTTGTTATTTATTAGTTGGGCCGCGAGTCTAATGGCAACGATGGGGAGTTTGTTTTACTCCGAAATTATGAAATTCATACCTTGCGAATTGTGCTGGTATCAACGAATTTTAATGTATCCACTTGTCGTCATTTATGGATACGCAGTTTATAAAAAAGATATTCGTTACGCTTTTCCAGGGCTAATTCTAAGTGGAATCGGCATTTTGGTTTCCAGCTATCATTATTTGATACAAAAAGTGCCTGGATTACAAGAGGCTGGCGATGGATGTGGTATCATTCCATGTACCACAACATATGTGAATTATTTTGGCTTTGCATCAATACCTTTTCAAGCATTGATCGCCTTTCTTGTCATCTTTGTTATTCACATTTATTTAATTGTTCAACAAAGGAGCGTTTAAAGTGAAGAAAATGGTCATATTTGTATTAGTGCTCGTCGTTATTTTTGGAGCATTAATATTTGTCGTACAATATCAAAATTCAAAACAGCTTGATGGGGTAGACAACCCTTATAATAAAACAGACTTACATCAAGCCACAATTGATCAGTTGGACGATCCGATGTATCAAAATCAAATATTACCTGATGAATTAGCGGATAAGTTAAGTAATGGTGAAGATGTTACAGTTTACTTCTACAGTCCTACTTGCATCCATTGCCAACGAACCACACCTGAATTGGTACCAATCGCAGAGGAATATGGCGTGGATTTAGTGAAATTGAATTTAAAAGAATTTGAAAGTGCATGGTCAGAATTTAATATTGAAAGCACACCTACGATGGTACATTATGAAGGTGGAGAAGAATCTGCAAGAATAGTGGGTGAACAACCACAAGCTAATTTTGAAGATTTCTTCGAGCAAGAAGTACTAGCAGAAGCTGATGACTCATAAAAGTTATCAGCTTCTGCTTTTTTAAAAGTGTCCAATAAAGTTGGAAAAGTGTCCAATAAAGCTAGAAAAGCGTCCAATAAACGAACGAAAGTGTCCAATAAAATAAAACTGACTATTCTTCTTCGTCTTCCCCAACTTGGAAGGTTTCGGTATAGACTGATCCGGCTATATAGGAATCTTCTTTTTTATTTGGAAGTGGGTTTGTCTTTTTCCATGCATGGTAATCTTTCGGATCATCCCATTCCACTAGTAAGATATAGGAATTTCCTCTAAACGGTCGCAATAACCTTGCAGCAACTACCCCACTTAATTCATTCACTTTCTGCTTTTTATCCATTTCGAAGATCGGACTTCCTTCCTCTGTAACAGGGATGAGTGACAGGCTGATAAAACCAATTTCTGATAATTGTCCAACCTGTGCTAACACAAGGTAATCTCTGCTTGTTTCAAAAATAGATGGATTTGTATCTTCATAGTAGGCGACGGCTTTGACATCGTTATGCATGATAATAAAAGGATAAATATGATGCTTACTCTTTAATTTCTCTAAATATGGATAGGTGCCGTTAGTCATGTAACCATTCATAATACTTCCTCCTTTAAATGAATATATTCATTTTAGTTTTGTACTTTTTTTGCCATTATAACATTCGTCGCACAAACAAGTTTTGTGATAAAATGAAGCTATTGTCGAAATTTAAGAGAAAGGTGGTGTAACAGTTTGGATAAAGAAAAAATAAAACAGCTTTTCCAGTCTGTATGGTCCTGGATAAAAAGATATAAGTGGCTCTCGATTATCGTCAGCTCTATGTTTTTATTAGCAGTATTAGGTTATCTTTTTATAATATTCGGAGGCCGCTTTGTGTTTGACGAGAAAGCGGTCATTTTGCCGACTGCTTCCAAAGTGGTTGCGAAAGATGGTACCGTGTTAGGTAAATTATACTCAGAAAATAGAGATTATGTCACATTGGAACAAATCCCGGACCATGTAGAAGAAGCGTTTATTGCGATGGAAGATCAGCGTTTTTATGAACATGCTGGTATTTCTTTGCCCGCTGTTACACGTGCCGTTTACCGTGATATCGTTGCGATGAGCAAAGTGGAAGGCGGCAGTACTATTACACAGCAATTGGCTAAAAACCTGTTTTTAGTCAATGATAAAACATGGATGAGAAAAACAAAAGAAGTGATGGCATCGGTTTATCTGGAACGCAATTATACTAAATCACAAATATTAGAACTTTATTTAAATCAAATATATTTGGCGCATGGTGTACATGGGGTAGGTACAGCAGCTGATTATTATTTTGGAAAAGATGTAGCGAATTTATCAATCGAAGAAGGGGCGTTACTCGCAGCAATGGTGAAAGCGCCCAATACGTATTCCCCACATCATGATTTAGAAGAAGCAAAAGACAGAAGAGATCTGGTATTACAACAAATGGCAAACGAAGGTAATATCTCGACCGAACAATTGCTAGCGTTACAAGCAACGGAAATTAAAGTCAAGGATCAAGAAAGGCAAAGAGATCCATGGTTAGACGATTATTTTGCTTACGTGCTAGAAGAAGTAGAAGCTACATATGGATTAAGTCGTGAAGCATTAAAACGTGGTGGTTACACCGTGGAAGTGCATATGGATCCTGACATACAGCAAATTGCATATGATCAAATGCAAGATAGTGATTATTATCACGGATCAAATGATGCCGTTAATGGTAGCTTTGTTTTAATGGAACAAAAAACAGGTCAATTGAAAGCATTAATTGCTGGACGCGATTTTCAATTAAATGATACTAATCATCTTTTAACGAAAAAACAACCAGGTTCGGTCATGAAACCTTTGGCCGTTTATGGACCAGCAATGCAATTAGGCAATTATCAACCATATGATATGATTCCAGACCAGGACATCGAATATGATGATAGATATCGTGTTAACAATGTTGACGGGCAATTTGATGGAGAAGTTAGTATGTTTCAAGCGGTAGTTGAATCAAAGAATGCTCCTGCAGTGTGGTTGTTGGATCAAATTGGTGTCGATTATAGTAAGTCCATGTTGGAAAAAATGAATATCGATATTAATGATCAAGGATTGGCCATTGCTTTAGGTGGTTTAGAAACAGGAATCACACCGATTGAAGTGGCAGAGAGCTACCGCACCTTTATTAGTGGCGGGGAATGGCTAGAAGCAAGAAGTGTTCGAGCTGTTTATAACAAAGATCAGGAAAAACTACAACCTGCAGAGCAAGAAAAAGAAAATGTGTTTAATTCGCAAACTGCCTGGAATATGCTGAGAATGCTAGAGGGAGTAACGAAAGAAGGTACTGGTACAGCTGGTGAATACAGAAAAGCTTTGGCAGGCAAAACAGGATCAACCCAACATCCAGAACAAGATGGAGCAGTAAAGGATGCATGGTTTGCTGGTATTACTCCTGAATATGTGACCGCAACATGGATTGGCTATGATCAAGCAACAGCAGAAAATTATTTAACTACAGGTTCTGAAGCGACGACAAGATTAACAAAATCAATTTTAACTGAAATTGACAAAAGGATGCCATTAGCAGAAAAATTTGAACAACCCGATGATGTTGAAGATTTACCAGAACCGATACAACTCCCGGTGATTGATGATTTAACAGCATCGATTCAGTTTGGTGGTTTTTCGATATTGCGTGGTGAATTAAACTGGACAGCAGCAGAAGACAGCCGTGTCATCTATCGAATCTATGAACGTGGTGAGGATGAAGATCACCTCATTGGCGAAGCGGAAGGTAAAGGTAGCTATACAATTGACCGCATCAATGTTTTCCGGACGGGTGAATACTACGTTGTACCTTATAATCCATTAACCAAACAAACAGGTAAACCATCCAATATCACGTCTTTAGAGTTTGACTTTTAATCGAAAACTAATTACAATTACTTTTTAGTTATAATAATTACAATTTAGTGAACGTTTTTAAAAAATACTATACAGGATCGATCAAACCTTCTATAGTAGAATAGAATGGGAAAAAAGGGTGAAATAAATGACGAAATTTAATGATACGATATTAAAAGCATTTAGAGGGGAAGAAACAGACTATACACCTGTCTGGTATATGCGGCAAGCCGGCAGATCTCAAAAAGAATACCGAGAATTAAAAAAGAAATATTCTTTATTTGAAATTACTCACCAACCAGAACTTTGTGCCTATGTGACAAGGTTACCAGTTGAAATGTATAATGTGGACGCTGCGGTTTTATACAAAGATATTATGTCGCCATTACCTGCAATTGGCGTAGATGTCGATATTAAATCAGGGATAGGGCCTGTGATTGATAATCCGATTGTATCATTACGTGATATTGAAAAGTTGGGAACGATCGATCCAGAGAGTGATGTTCCTTATGTATTAGATACAATCCGCTTATTAACGAAAGAGCAGTTAAATGTCCCATTAATTGGTTTTAGTGGTGCTCCTTTCACGTTAGCGAGCTATATGATTGAAGGCGGTCCATCGAAAAATTATCATAAAACAAAAGCACTCATGTACAGCGATTCGAAAGCATGGTTTGCCTTGATGGATAAATTAGCAGATATGACGATTGCTTACGTAAAAGCGCAGGTTAATGCAGGTGCGCAAGCTATTCAAATATTCGATTCCTGGGTCGGTGCATTAAATGTAACAGATTATCGTACGTATATTAAACCTGTCATGAACCGTATTTTTAGTGAGTTACGTGAAACGAATGTACCATTGATTATTTTTGGTGTAGGTGCCAGCCACTTAATACAAGAATGGAATGACCTACCTGTTGATGTCATTGGTCTTGATTGGCGGATGTCAATCAAAGAAGCACGTGAATTAGATATCACCAAAGCACTCCAAGGAAATCTTGATCCAGCGTTTTTGGTAGCGGATTGGGAAGTAGTGGAGGAAAAAGCAAAACAAATCATTGATGAAGGAAAAGCACACCCTAGTCATATTTTTAACCTAGGACACGGTGTAACACCTGAAATCAGCCCAGAGCGATTAAAGAAATTAACGACTCTTATACATGAATACTCGAAAAGATAAGAAAGGATGTCACATCATGGCAAAGAAAAAAGTAGGATTACTCGTAATGGCATATGGTACGCCATACAAAGAAGCAGATATTGAACGATACTACACACACATTCGTCACGGACGTAAACCAACCAAGGAAATGTTAGATGACTTAACAGAGCGTTATCAAGCAATTGGTGGTATTTCTCCGTTGGCAAAAATTACAGAAGAACAAGTCCAGAGCTTGCAAGCACGTGCGAATGAAATCCAAGACGATGTAGAATTTGTTTATTATTTAGGATTAAAGCATATCGAACCTTTTATTGAAGATGCAGTACAGCAAATGGCTGAAGACGGAATTGACGAAGCACTATCCATTGTACTTGCTCCACACTATTCTACCTTCAGTGTTAAATCATACAATGGCAGGGCGAAAGAAGAAGCAGATAAACATGGTATTGCGATTAAATCAGTAGAAAGCTGGTATGATGCTGAAGGCTTTATTAACTATTGGGCAGATGCTATCACGAAAGAATATGAGAAAATTGACGATAAAGAGAAAGCAGTATTGATTGTTTCTGCGCACAGTTTACCAGAGAAGATTTTACAAAATGGTGATCCATACCCGAAACAATTAGAACGTACAGCTACATTAATTCAAGAAAAAACAGGCATACCAAACGTCGAAATCGGTTGGCAAAGTGAAGGAAACACACCAGATCCTTGGTTAGGTCCAGATGTACAGGATTTAACGCGCGACCTTTTTGAACAGAAAGGCTATCAATCGTTCATCTATGCTCCGGTTGGCTTTGTTGCTGATCACTTAGAAGTATTGTATGACAATGATTATGAATGTAAAGTCGTTTGTGAGGAAATCGGCGCAGCTTATTACCGGCCACCAATGCCCAATGTAAACCCGACGTTTATCAATACTCTAGCAGGAATTGTAGTGGACAAATTCCTGCGTGATGACGAGTCATGAAGAAAATAACGGTGATAGGCGGCGGTATAGCGGGGCTTACTGCCGCTTACTATTTAGACCAGAAGATTAAAGAACAGAATTTGGATTATCAGCTTCAACTTTTAGAAGCGAGTAATCGATTAGGCGGAAAAATTAATACGGAAAGACGGGATGGCTTTACGATCGAACGTGGCCCCGATTCCTTTTTAATTCGTAAACAATCAGCTGAACGCTTAGCTCGAAATGTTGGCGTTGGTGACAAGTTAGTTAAGAATGGAACAGGTAAATCTTATATTTTAGTGGGTGATCAGCTCCATAGTATGCCTCAAGGCTCTTTTATGGGCATACCAACCCAAGTCCGCCCATTTTTAACGTCAAGTTTATTCAGCGTAACAGGCAAATTACGAGCAGGTATGGATTTTGTCTTACCTAAAGGTGAAGCACAAGACGATCAGTCACTAGGAAAGTTCTTCAGACGACGATTAGGAGATGAAGTGGTTGAGAATTTAATTGAACCCTTATTATCAGGTATTTATGCTGGTGATTTAGATGATTTAAGTCTGATGGCAACATTTCCGAATTTTTATCACTTGGAACAAGAGCACCGTAGTCTCATTCGCGGACTGCAAAAAACAACACCAGTACCGAAACAACCAAGTGGTAAGAAGAAAAGTATGTTTTACAGCTTGGAAGGTGGACTGGAAACATTAGTAGAAGCGATTGAAGCGTCACTGTCGGAAGGCATTGTGCAAAAAGGGCGAGCCGTTAATAAGATTAACAAATCTGAAGATGGCTACGAGTTAGAGTTAAAAGGTGGTTCTACGTTATCATCTGATGTTATTTTAATTACTACACCTTATCCTGTGATGAAACAGATGCTCAAGCCCTATGATTCTGTAGCAGATCTGCATAATATGAAAGCTACTTCAGTTGCCAATGTGGCCTTAGCGTTTGATCAATCTGCCATTAAGGAAGATATTGATGGTACTGGATTTGTAGTGTCACGTAATAGCAATTATCGTATTACTGCTTGTACATGGACACACAAAAAATGGCCGGATACAGCTGCACCAGCAGGAAAAGCGTTACTAAGATGCTATGTTGGACGTCCAGGTGATGAGGAAGTAGTGGATCTTTCTGATGAAGCATTAGAAGAAATTGTTTTACATGATTTAAATAAAATTATGAAGATTGACGGTGATCCTTTATTTTCTGTTGTATCTCGCTGGAAAGATGCGATGCCGCAATATAGCATTGGTCATAAGCAAGTAGTAGAAAATTTGGAGAATGGTTTAGCCTCAGAGCTTCCCGGTGTATTCGTAGCAGGTAGCCCATACCGAGGCATTGGAATCCCGGACTGTATCGACCAAGGAGAAGCAGCCGTTGAGAAAATAATAGGTTATTTAGCAGAGTGACTTTAAGTGCTCTGCTTTTTAGCTATATCCAGGGAAGGGAAGGAAATATCCCGGGAAGCGTCGTGCTGTTCCGAGGAAAAAGTGTTCTCTTCCGAGGATAATCGACTATATCCAGGGAAGAGAAGGAAATATCCCTGGAAGCGCCCGTGCTGTTCCGAGGAAAAAGTGTTCTCTTCCGAGGATAAACGATTATATCCAGGGAAGGGAAGGAAATATCCCGGGAAGCGCCGCCCTGTTCCGAGGAATATGTATCAACTGTGTAATTGTACAAGCTTTTTAGATACAAAAAAAAGCAGCTACATTAATAGCTGCAGGTGTCTGTCTTTTACATATATCTTGATTAATTGGATGGGAATGTTCATCATCCTTGTTCAGCAGGATAAGAAGGATGAAAGAAACGAAAGATATGGTTGTAAAAGACGTAACAGGTTAGATGGCGGGATGACTGCAGTTGTCACAGATGTTATGATAACAATCTGCTTGTTCTACAATATCATTTCCGCACTTACTACACTTTTTTCTGGGAATGTTGCGAAAGAACTCAACGATGCTCTGCATAACGGACCTCCCAAAAGCGTGTCGTGTTATTATTGTATTATAACAAGTGTAAAAAATCAACTATTTGTATTAGTACAATTTCTTTAAAATTGTTTTCTCTCTGTAATTCTTTTATACTTGTAGAGAGAATCAGCTTACAATAGGAGTGAAATAACAGATGAAATTTATCGATAATAAAGGAATTACTGATCCATATATTAATCTAGCCATCGAGGAGTATGTACTCAAAAACTTTGGTGAGGAAGATACATATTTATTATTTTATATAAATGGACCATCGATCATCATTGGTAAAAATCAGAATACAGTAGAAGAAATTAATACCGATTATGTAGATGAACATGGTATTAAAGTTGTTCGCCGTTTATCTGGAGGTGGCGCTGTATACCATGATGAAGGGAACTTGAACTTTAGTTTTATTACAAAAGATGATGGTGACAGTTTCCATAATTTCGCTAAATTCACGGAACCAGTAGTAGAAGCATTGAATAAATTAGGCGTTCCAGCAGAATTAAAGGGACGTAATGATTTAGTTGCCGAAGGACGCAAAATTTCGGGGAATGCCCAGTTTACGACAAAAGGACGTATGTTCAGTCATGGGACATTAATGTATGATTCAGAAATCGAAAATGTTGTACGTTCTCTTAATGTAAAAACTGAAAAAATTAAGTCAAAAGGGATTAAATCAATCCGTAGCCGTGTTGCTAACATTACTGAATTTATGGATGAGAAATTATCGATGGATGATTTGAAGGCACATATTCTTAAACACGTTTTTGACGTTGAAAACGTGGAAGATGTTCCACAATACGTGTTAACAGATGAAGATTGGGACAACATCCATCAATTATCCAAAGAACGTTACCAAAAGTGGGAATGGAATTATGGCAAATCACCGAAATTTAATATTCAACACTCTCATAAGTTTGATGGTGGATTAGTAGACGTTCGCCTTGATGTTCATAAAGGTATCATTGAACAATGTACGATCTATGGGGACTTCTTCGGTGTCGGCGATGTCAAAGAATTAGAAGATCAACTACAAGGTGTTCGCTATGAGCGTCAGGCAATTGACGAAGTGTTAAGTGACTTAGATGTTTCCCACTACTTAGGGAAAATTACAAAAGAAGACTTCTTAGGGCTTATATATTAGCGTAAAAAATCCTCTTATCTTAGTTTGAACTGACCCAGTAAAACGGGACAAGAAAAAACACCTATGCTGCCATAGTCCTGAATTCAACAGGACTGTGGCAGTTTAGTTTTGTAAACGGTCGTATATAGTTGTAATAATACATGTAAGATTGCACTTTTTCTAGTACAATAGAGTTTGTAAGGTGCACTCTATTTTGAGTGTTGAATTCTTCCGACTTTAGCGAGGAGTGGAAGGATTCGATTACGGCATTATCAAAGCAGTTTCCTTTTCGGGACATGCTTGTGGTAATGCCTTTTTCTTTA
>NZ_KB898676.1 GCF_000377765.1 Gracilibacillus lacisalsi DSM 19029
CAATCCCTAAGTAGTACATGTAAACACCACCCGTGTGATAGATTAATCAGAAAAGAGGAATCCTCCGCATCTTTATAGCTATCCATCCTCGTTCGATATTCGACAACGTCTGTGTCATCCAGCTGATACGAATCATTCTATAAAGAAGGAGGCATCAGACTTTCCGACGAAGACTAAGCTTCAAGGGAAGTAACGATACCTCCATCTGATTACCCCCATTATACAATTTCATGGGGATACCTTAAAATTAAGGTTGCCTATATCATACGAGGGAAGTGGGCAGCCGAAGTGGCGGTTATGATCACGATATATGTCAAAATTACTTCATAGGTGACTGTGCGTTTAGTTTCGAACAATCAGTTTTCGCTACTTCGCAGTATGTATCTAATGTGTATCTGATCGATATCGTCCAGGGAAGGACTATGTATATAATTTTTTGATCTTACAAATTGTCTTAGTTGCTCGATTGGATGTTATCCGATAAGATGAATAGTTAGAAGTATACGTTATAAAGAAAGGTTGAAATCATTGAATACGATTGAACAAGCAATTGAAATGATCCATGCAGGGGAAATAGAAGAAGCTTTATCATTACTTAATGAAACGGCAATTTCAGCTGATATAGATACGAAGCTTGAGATTTCTCAGATCTTTGTAGAATTAGGAAATCATGATTTAGCACAAGAAGTTTTAGAAGATATCTTAAACACGGAGCCAGGTAATAGTGAGGCAAAATTATTATTAGCAGATATTATGACTGATGATAATAAAGATGAACAAGCGATTGAACTTCTGAATGAAATACAAGATGGTGATGATAATTTCCTGCAGGCACTAGTGCAGCTTGCAGATTTATATCAGGCACAAGGGCTATTTGAAGTAGCTGAACAAAAGCTGTTGATAGCTAAAAATATTGCACCAGACGAACCAATCATTGACTTTGCATTAGGTGAATTATTATTTTCTTCAGGAGAATATCATAAATCAATTGTTTATTATGAAAAACTAAAAAGTAAAACCGAAGAATTTGCTGGTGTTAACATTTCCAGTCGCTTAGCAGAAGCATATGCGTTAAATGGTGAATTTGAATCTTCTCTTCATTACTATCAATCATTAGATACTGAAGATCCTGAAACTCTTTTTCGTTATGGTTTTTTAGCTTATAAATCTGAGCGATATGAAATAGCAATTCAGGCTTGGGAAAAATTATTGGAAGAAGAATTAGAATATCCTTCTGTCTATTTGTATTTAGCGAAGGCATATGAAGAAGAAGGTATGCTTGATGAGGCATATCAAGCGGGTAATCAAGGGGTAGAAATGGACCCGTTTAATAAAGAAATGTGGTTTACAGCAGGCAGAATCACTTTAAAAACTGGCAACACCGATCAGGCATTTGATTTAGTGAAAAAAGCGATATCGTTAGATAATGAATACCAGGAAGCACTGTTGTTCCTCGTTGAAGCCTATAAAAAACGGGAAGAATATGGTGAAATTATTCACTTATTAACTGAACAGGTTGAGGTTGAACCGTTAGATGGTATTTTTTATTGGGAGCTTGCGAAAGCTTATAATGAGGAAGAAGAGTTTAAACAGGCATTAAATGCATACCAAAATGCATACAATAAAATAAAGCAAGATACCGACTTCTTAAAAGATTATGGATATTTTCTAGTAGAAGAAGGGAGGACCAGTTTAGCTCTAGAAATATTTGAAGAGTATCTGGTTTTAGAGCCATCAGATTTCGATATTCAACAATATGCCGAAAGGCTGAAAGATCAAAATAATGATACTCTCTTTTAAATGGAGGGGAAGTGAAAATTGGAAACTTCAATTCGTGTGGAGGATAAGAAATCATTTATTCAGTGGTTTTTAGGGAATTATCAACTAAAAAAACGAGAAAGCGTCTGGATTCTTAATTATTTATTAAACCATGAACAATTATTAGAGCATGTTCATTTTGTGTTAGAAGCACGATTCTGTCCAAGAGCTATGATTATTTCAACGCATTGTTCAAAAGAAATAGCTTTTCGTTTTTATAAAAAGCATATTGTAACAACTGATGCGGATAAATCGTTTCATGATATTCGATTGCATGCCAAAGAACCTATATATATCCAGCTTAATTTTAAAGATTCCAAGCAATGCATTCCTTATATGAGAGTATTGGAGGATAATCCGTTTATTCCTGATGACTACTTCTTGACTAAAAGCGATAAAAAGATGGCAGAAGAATGGTTAGCATATTCGTTATATGAATATAAAAGAGAAATGTTACTCCAAAACATAAATGAGGCATTAGATCAGAAAAATCAACAATTGTTTGAACATTACTCTGATCAATTGAAGAAACTGGAAGCATCCTATATTATTAAGAAGTGAACAGATTGCTTGAACGGGAGCCCCATTCCGAACGGGATATTCCGTTTCTTTTTGTGAATTTTTGTCAACTTGGCATTGCGCCAAGTTTTTCATGTTCTAGTAACGCTACTGAGGAGGATAATAGATGCGGTGGAAAAAGAAAGATCTGAACATGTTTTTTCAATCAAAAGAATATATTGATACGCTCTGTGTACCATTGATACCTCTAGATTTACAAACAGAGTCAGAGGCAACCAAATTAGCTGATCAATATACGTCATTACAGATTATATCAGATGAATTAGAAAGAAATTATACGGGTAGAATAATGCTAAGTCCAGCTTATACATATATACGAAGCACAAACTATGAGAGCGAGAGTACTATTCTTAATCAGTGGACAAGCATGCTTTCCAATGATCATTTTAACCATATATTTCTCCTTACTTATGATGTGAACTGGAAAAAGCATGAACGAATGCTAGATAGTAATTTGATATGGCTAACGGCTAGTACTATGGATGATTATCAATCGGACCAGACGAAAAAATGGATAAACGAACAAGTAACCCAGATCAGTGAGTTGATCAGAAGCTATTGGTAACAGTTGTTTGTTAATAGAAAATAAATAAATATAAATTAGATTTTATTGACCAGTTCAAAAGTTTACGCTATCATAGTAATGTCCTAGTAATATATAAGAGTTTATAATCCATGAAGTCGGAATATGTGTAGAGGGGGGTAAATGATGTCAGAGAAAAAACAACAAGTGTCCCGTCGTCAATTTCTAAATTATTCATTAACAGGTGTCGGCGGTTTTATGGCTGCTAGTATGTTAGCACCAATGGTTCGCTTTGCAATTGATCCAGTTTTACAAGCTACTGGTGGAGAAGATATGCATGCTGTAGTTGACGTATCAGAAATTACGGAAGAGCCTCAACGTTTTGATTGGACCGTTGAGCAAGTCGACGCTTGGTATACATCAGACGTAACTCACAGTGCGTGGGTTTACAAAGATGAACATGATGAAATCGTAGCGCTATCGCCAACATGTAAACACTTAGGTTGTGCAGTGAATTGGGCTGGTAATCCAGATTATCCTGATCAATTTTTCTGCCCATGTCATGATGGTCGCTATTACAAAAATGGTTTGAATGTCCCGGATACACCGCCAAATGCGGCATTAGATTTATTTGAATACGAAGTAAAAGACGGAACATTATATCTAGGAAATGTTAAAGAGAATCCGGTTCAGGAAGGAGGGGCTTAATAAATGCTACAGAAGATTTATGACTGGATTGATGATCGTGTGGACATAACGCCGCTGTGGCGAGATATTGCAGATCACGAAGTACCAGAGCATGTTAACCCTGCACATCATTTTTCAGCGTTTGTATATTGCTTTGGGGGCTTAACTTTCTTTGTAACAGTCATCCAAATTTTATCAGGTATGTTTTTAACGATGTATTACGTACCAGATATTGAAAATGCATGGCGCTCTGTTTATTATCTACAAACAGAAGTAGCACATGGACAAATTGTAAGAGGTATGCACCACTGGGGTGCGAGTGTAGTTATTGTAATGCTATTTTTACATACGTTGCGTGTTTTCTTTCAAGGTGCTTACAAGAAACCACGTGAGCTTAACTGGATGGTAGGTGTCCTTCTTTTCTTTGTTATGCTTGCACTAGGATTAACAGGGTATCTATTACCATGGGACAATAAAGCATATTTTGCAACCGTAGTAACACTTGAAATTGCGGAAGGTGTTCCGTTCATAGGAGAAATGGCTAAAACATTACTTAATGGAGATCCATCTATTGTTGGGGCCCAAACTTTAGCTAGATTCTTTGCGATTCACGTGTTCTTCTTACCAGCAGCACTATTCGTGTTGATGGCTATTCACTTTATCATGATCCGTAAACAAGGGATTTCTGGTCCGCTATAAACTAGAGCTAAAGAAGGAGGGATAGCAGTGAAACGAGGAAAAGGGATGAAGTTTGTTGGCGATTCACGTGTTACAGCTGACAAACAGAAGTTTATTCCGAAAGATTATTCGGAATATCCTGGTAGAACAGAAGCGTTTTGGCCAAATTACTTATTAAAAGAGTGGTTAGTAGGAGCGGTATTTTTAGTAGGTTTCTTATGTCTAACCATTGCACACCCTGCACCATTAGAGAAAATGGCTGATCCTACTGATACTAGTTATTTACCATTACCAGACTGGTATTTCTTATTTTTATATCAATTATTGAAATATAAATTTGCAAGTGCTCAATTCTTTGTATTGGGTGCAATAGTTATTCCTGGACTTGCATTTGGTGCGCTGTTCTTAGCACCATTCCTAGACAAAGGAAAAGAGCGTCGTCCACATAAACGACCAATTGCAACAGGATTAATGCTTCTTAGTTTTGCTGCAGTCTTCTGGTTAACGTATGAAGCAGCAGCACACGTTGACTGGGAAGAAAAAGCAGAAAACAATAAACCAGAGTTGCCTGAAGATCAACCATCGGTCGAAATAGATGAGTCTGCTCCAGGTTATGCACTGTATGAAGAGAACAGCTGTATTAATTGCCATGGTGGAGATCTTACCGGTGGAGGAGCAGCACCAGGATTGATTGGTATTGACTTAGATGTTGAAGAAATTAAGGATATTGCAGTTAATGGTGTTGGTTCAATGCCTGCTGATCAATTTCAAGGGACAGATGAAGAATTACAAGAGTTGGCAGAGTTTATCGTATCTGTGAACGAAGAAGCTTCAGAAGAAGAATAAATCATAACCCTCGCTCGTAGCACACATGAGCGAGGGTTTTTAATAAGATTCAATTATATCTGTTAAGTTGATAAGTCCAACTTTGATCATGATTGAAATTTATTCAAAAAACAGAGGAGAAATATATGATACTGCAAAAAATATTGTTCCACCCATATTTTATTGCTCTTTTATTTATTGTGAATCTACTAGGTACTATTTATGGATACTTCTGGTATGGAAACCAACTAAGTGATACACCTGCTCAATTTCTTGCCTTTGTACCTGACAGTCCAACAGCTAGTTTGTTTTTTACTTTATTTTTACTTTTTTTATTAATAGGCAAGCATGTACCAATTATTGAAGCATTAGCATTTACTTCACTTGTGAAATATGGGACCTGGGCTGTTGTGATGAACTTATTAACACTTTACGTTAGTGGAGATTTAAGTTGGCAAGGATATATGTTAATCGCTTCTCATGGAGCGATGGCTATACAAGCATTTTTGTACGCACCACTTTATAAGATTAAATTAGGCCATTTAGCGATTGCTGCCATCTGGTTATTACATAATGAGTTAATTGATTATGTATATGGTATGATGCCTGTTTACGGTAGCTTAACTGATTACCAACAACATATCGGTTACTTTACTTTTTGGTTATCGATTATCACTATTTTCACCGTTTATCAAGTATCAGTAAAGAAAAATATTAGGCAATTATAACACGATTAAAAGCCACTCGTCATCATCCGCTTTGATTTATTGTGGATCACTACTGCGAATTAATGGAATTTATTTAGCGGACATTGAGTACGTTATTTGATTGAAAAACACCCATTTTTCGATGTTAACGGACATCGAATCCCTTATTTGGTTGATTTTGGCTTCAACTATCACTATTTTCGATGAATAGCGGAATAGATGTCCGCGACCACTTTCAAAACGGTACTTTTGTCAGAAATAACGGAACAAATGTCCGCACACAGCCTGAACTTGAAGGGCATCTATGTCTAGCTTATTTGCAAGGTTTTTGATTCGATATGATTCGAAGGCATAACTGCTACAGATCTTTCATACATTTTTAAAAAGAAAGATGGAAGAAGGGGTAGTTGTGCGAATTATTTATGTGTTTTCATTTTTTTTCATTTCAATAGTAATACAAGCTTTTCATCCATTCGATCTTTCTGCTCAAGATAATGATCATTATATGTACACTTTTGAACGGCTTGTACAAGAGCAACGTTATGATGTTGCGGTTCGAATTATCGAAAATAATCAAAAGACCATTTTACAAAGAGTTGCAGAAGAAAAGAGAACATATGAACCAGTAATGAAAGAATATCTTGATAAATGTCTACATGTACTTCAAGATGAGCAAACAACGGATTCGGAGAAGTTGTTAGCAGCGCAACAAACCATTATTTTATGGGACGCTATGATTTCAGATAGTGCTCCATTATGGACATCTTGGAAGTATGAGTTAGATAACAAAATGAATAAATTATTAGATCAGGAGCAAGTAAGTCAAGCTGAAATGGAGGAGGTTGTCTATTATGTGGAGGCAATATCCCCAGTGGTGAAATTGCATTTAAATGATGAACAATATCAAGATTATCAAGAGTCATTAAGTGTCATAACGAATAGCCATCAATCATATGACGAAATGGAATTAGAAGAATCATTTTCACAAATCTCTAAGCTTAATATTGACACGCTTCATAATGCAAATGCTCATTATACAAAGTGGCTAATATTTATCGTGTTCGGTTTTATTTTCCTGAGTTTATCTTATGTTGCCTGGGCAAAATACAGAGGCGAATCAGTATAAACATTTTAATTGACATAATGTCACTGTTTGACTAAAATTGACCTTAAAAAGATGTTTTATGATGGAGGAATGAAAATGCTAGGATACTTTGTCTATCTTGCTATATTAATTCTTGTGCCACTGTGGGCACAATCGAAAGTGAAAAACACCTATAAAAAGTATTCACAAGTCATGAATTCTAAAATGGTAACAGGTGCACAAGTCGCTAGAAAGATCTTAGATGATAATGGTTTATACGATGTAAATATAGAAGAAACAAAAGGTATGTTGTCTGATCATTATGATCCTCGCAAAAAGGTAGTTCGTTTATCCAGTGATAACTATCATGGCTATTCTGCAGCTGCGGCAGCCATTGCTGCTCATGAAGTAGGGCATGCCATACAAGATGCAGAATCGTATGCATTCTTACGTTTTCGCCATACATTGGTACCTATAGCGGGGCTGGGTGATAAAATGTCAATCATTTTCATTATTGCCGGTATTATGTTTAGCGCAATGAACCTGGTGCTTATTGGGGTTATCTTTATGGCATTTGCTGTATTATTCCAGCTGGTGACATTACCTGTAGAATTTGATGCCTCTAACCGTGCGATGGGGCAACTCGTTTCTTCCGGGATCATCCGTAATAACGAAGAACGACAAACGAAAAAAGTATTGAATGCAGCAGCATTAACTTATGTTGCAGCAGCACTCGTAGCGGTAGCAGAGTTAATTCGTTTTGCTTCAATGTTTTTACTTGCAAATGAAGATTAATATTAAATATGATGAAAGACAGATGTGTATACATCTGTCTTTTTACTTTATCTCTGGAGGGTGTTAAATGTATAATAAAGAAAGTATGCAAGATATGCAAAAGAGAGTAGATCAGTATATTTCGCAATTTGAAGAAGGTTATTTTTCGCCATTAAGTATGCTTGCACGTTTCACAGAGGAAATTGGTGAGCTAGCACGAGAAGTAAATCATCATTATGGTGAAAAGCCAAAGAAAAATTCTGAAGACAATAATACAATTGAAGCAGAATTGGGAGATCTTCTCTTTGTGATGATTTGTTTTGCTAATTCGCAACATATTAGCTTAAGTGACGCATTTGCAGAAACAATGAATAAAATCGAAACAAGAGACAAAGATCGTTGGACAAGAATAGCGAATCAGGAGGATAACAATGAATAAAGTAAAAGTAATTGTTGCAGGACCTAGAGGAAAGATGGGTAGCGAAGCTTTAAGAATGATTGAAAAACAAGAAGACTTGGAATTAGTCGCTTGTTTAGATCATAAATTTGAAGGTAAACAAATAAAAGAGTTTGAAGAGTTACCAAAATTAGATGCTGCAATCTATACCGATATTGAAACGTGTTTTCAATCCGTGGAGGCAGATGTATTAGTCGATCTAACTACACCTGAATTTGGATATATACATACAAAGACCGCTATAAACTATGGCATTAGACCAGTAGTCGGTACTACTGGCTTTACAGATGATCAATTACAAGAGCTGACTGATTTGGCGGAAGAGAGAGAAGTTGGGGTTATCATTGCACCGAACTTTGCTTTAGGTGCGGTACTGATGATGCAATTTGCGAAATGGGCAGCTAAATATTTTCCAGATGTTGAAATCATTGAAAAACATCATGATAATAAACTGGATGCCCCATCCGGAACTGCTGTTAAAACAGCTTCATTAATTAAAGAAGTACGAGAAACGAAAAATCAAGGTCATCCTGATGAAAAAGAAACGATCGCAGGTGCAAGAGGTGCTGATGTCGATGGTATGAGGATTCATAGTATGCGTTTACCAGGTTTAGTTGCACATCAAGAAGTGGTATTCGGTTCTACAGGAGAAAACCTAACAATCAAACATGATTCGTTTCACCGCAGCTCCTTTATGACAGGAGTCAAGCTGGCGATTGATAATGTTATGAAACTCGATATTTTAGTTTATGGATTAGAGAATATACTTGAATAGGGAGAGAGCCAAATGAATATAGCTTTAATTGCACATGATAAGAAGAAAACGGATATGGTTAATTTTACGGTAGCTTATTCAGCCATTTTGAAAAATCATACATTATATGCAACAGGTACAACGGGTAAAAGAATTAACGAGGCAACAGGTCTAGCCATTCAACGCTTTGAGTCTGGACCATTAGGTGGCGATCAACAAATTGGAGCAAAAATTGCCACGAACGAAATGGATCTTGTTATATTTTTCCGTGATCCATTAACAGCTCAACCTCATGAGCCAGATATAAGTGCATTGATGCGTTTATGCGATGTTTATCAAATTCCTCTTGTAACTAATTTAGGAGGAGCAGAAGTCATGATAAGAGCGCTTGATGCAGGCTTTTTTGAATGGCGTAATATAAAGTCCTAAATACAAAATAATAGGTGGGTTGCCACATGCTAAAAATAGGAATTATCTGTTATCCATCTGTAGGTGGATCTGGAATTATTGCGACCGAGTTAGGTAAGATGCTAGCAAAACAAGGTCATGAAATTCATTTTATTACATCTAGTGTTCCATTTCGTTTGAATTCATTTAATCCTAATATATATTTTCACGAAGTAGAGTTAAATCATTATCCTGTTTTTCAATATCCACCTTACGATTTAGCTTTGGCAACGAAAGTAGCAGAAGTCATAGATACGGAAAAATTAGATATTATTCATGCTCACTATGCAGTGCCACATGCAATTTGTGCTATTTTAGCAAAGCAAATGGCGAAGCACCCAGTAAAAATTGTTACGACATTGCATGGTACAGATATTACCGTACTGGGAATTGATCTAAGTTTGAAAAAGATGATTCAATTTGGTATCGAACAGTCAGATGCGGTTACCGCTGTATCTCATAGCCTAGTGAACCAAACGAAAGAGATGTTAGGGATTAAGCGTCCCATTCATGTCATCTATAACTTTGTGAATGAACAGGAATATCAAGCACAGAGCAAGGAAGAATTGAAACAAGAATTTGGGATTCAAAAAAATGAGAAAGTATTGATTCATATTTCTAATTTTCGAAAAGTAAAAAGGTTAGAAGATGTTATTCACACCTTTGAAACCGTGTATAAAGAGACTCCTTCTCGGCTTCTGTTAATTGGCGATGGTCCTGAATACGGTAGAATATATGATCTAGTTCGAGAATTACAATTGGATCATGTAGTCCATTTCCTTGGTAAACAGAAAAATATTCCTTGTTTGCTTTCCATTGCAGATATTAAGTTACTATTATCTGAGAAAGAGAGCTTTGGACTTGTCTTATTAGAAGCAATGGCTTGCGGTGTTCCCTGTATTGGTTCAAATATTGGAGGAATTCCTGAAGTTATTGAAGACGGGGTGACAGGTTATATAGAAGAACTGGGAGATATTGATGCTTTTGCTGCAAGAACGCTAGAGTTAGTTAGTGATATGGATAAATGGCATTCATTTTCAGCCAAGGCAAAAGAAAGAGTTGTACAACATTTTTCATCGGATAAGATTAAACAGCAATATGAAGCGTTGTATGCTGAGGTGTTAGGTGAAAACAATGAAAGCTGAACTATTTAAATTAGCCCAACAAGTAGTACAAGAAATTCGAAACTACGGTTTTCAAGCATATATAGTTGGTGGTGCTGTTAGAGATTTGCTACTTGATAGAACTGTTGATGATATTGATATCGCAACATCAGCTTATCCCGATCAAATACAGAAAATATTCCCAAAGGTAATACCTACTGGGATTGAGCACGGTACTGTACTAGTACGTTATCAAAGCACATCGTTTGAAGTGACGACATTTCGAACCGAAACAAGTTATAGTGATTTTCGAAGACCAGATGCAGTAAGTTTTGTTACGGATTTAAAGGAAGACCTTGCAAGAAGAGATTTTACTATGAACGCCATAGCGATGGATCAATCATTACAGCTGATTGATCCATATCATGGCCAAAACGACATCAACAAGAAATTGATTCGTACTGTCGGAAGAGCGCAGGAGCGTTTTCTAGAAGATCCTTTAAGAATGATGCGAGCAATCCGTTTTCAGAGTCAATTAGGATTTGAATTGGCCACTGAAGTTTTACAAGCTATTGATGATAATAGAAAATGGCTAGAAAAAATTGCGTTGGAAAGAATTGCAGTCGAATGGGAAAAAACGTTAAAAGGCACCTATTTCCATGATGCAATACAATCACTATTACGGACAGGTTTAGTCAACCACATACCCATTCTATCTGAAAATAGTGACATACAAGAGTCATTTCAAACGTTGCATGGTCCACTGCCAAGCTTTGCGTCATTTATCGCTTATATGAATTTAAACGTATCAGACATAGCTATTTCTGATTGGACAAATAAGTGGAAACTATCCAATCAAATCAAAAAATCTAGTCGTTTATTAGTTCAACTTGTTCAAGATTACCCAAAAGAGCCATTCAATTGGGTGCTGTATCGATTACCCGAAGATTTAATTGAAGAATTCACCATATTGTGTGAGTTGTTTTACAAGGATACATTTACGCAAGAAGAAATTAAAATGTTACAAAAGAACTTAGTAATCAAAGATAGAAGTGAGTTAGCGATTAATGGACAAGATATTATTTCCTTTTTCCCTAATCGAGCTAAAGGCTCTTGGATTCAGAACATGCTTCTTGAAACGGAGAAGGCAGTTGTTTCAGAATTAATAAAAAATGATAAAAATGGTATAAGAGAGTGGTTACAATATGACAAACAATAAACGCCACGAATTAATTTCCATATTGGCGGAACAAGAAGATCGATATATATCTGGGCAGGCTTTGTCTGAGAAATTAGACGTATCCCGTACTGCTATTTGGAAACATATAAATGAATTGAAAAAAGATGGCTATCAATTTGATTCAGTGCCTAAAAAAGGCTATCGTCTTGTATCTAAGCCAGAACAACTCAATGAAAGTACAATTAAATGGGGGTTAGAAACAGACTGGTTGGGTAAACGTATTGATTTCAGACAAGAATTAGCGTCTACACAGGATTTAGCGCATGCTTTAGCAAGAAAAGGTGCAGAACATGGTACGGTTGTTACGACAAGCAAACAATTATCTGGCCGTGGACGAATGGATCGGCGCTGGGTTTCAGATCATGATGGCGGAATATGGATGAGTATCATTCTAAGACCTAGCATTCCTCCACATCAGGCATCCCAAATGACGTTATTTGTAGCTGTTACCCTAGTAGAAACACTTGAACGAATCACAGGACAAAAGATCCAAATAAAATGGCCGAATGACCTTTTTATCGATGGAAGAAAAATCTCTGGAATCTTAACCGAAATGCAGGCAGAATTGGAAGCCATTCAGTATTTAATCATCGGTTTCGGAATTAATGTCAATCAGTTGTCTACAGATTTTCCCGAAGAACTAAAAGAAAAATCTACTTCTCTTCGGATTGCTTCTGGACAGGAATGGAATCTGCGAGAAATGATTCAGGATATTTTACAGGATTTCGAATTAGCTTATCAGTCCTATTTGCAAACCGGTTTTGAACCAATCAAAGCAAAATGGTTAAAGCACGCTTATAAATTAAAGGAAAAAATCCATGTAAAAACAAACCAAGAAGAGTATAATGCTACTGTCAATGGGATAACGGATGATGGGGCATTAGTTGTATTAAAGGACAATCAGGATGAAAGGGTTATTTATAGTGCAGAAATTACATGGTAAGGGGTGATGAAGGTGAAAAATACAATCCAATTTCAAAAGATGAAAAAGAACGGTGAAAAAATCACTATGATTACAGCATATGATTATCCATCTGCAAAATTAGCAGAAGAAGCGGAAGTTGATATGCTATTAGTTGGTGATTCTCTCGGAATGGTCGTATTGGGCTATCAATCAACCATCGAGGTTACGGTAGAAGATATGATCCATCATGGAAAAGCTGTTACACGAGGTGCCCCGAATACCTTTACTGTTATTGATATGCCTTTTATGTCTTATCACTTATCAATAGAAAAAGCAATGGAGAATGCACAGCAAATGATGCAGCAGACAAATGCACATGCGTTAAAAGTCGAAGGAGCCTCTACAGATACTTTAAAGCTGATCGAGAAACTAACAGAAGCAGGTGTACCAGTAGTTGGCCATTTAGGTTTAACGCCACAATCAGTACATGTGTTAGGTGGTTATCGAATCCAAGGAAAAGATAAAGAAACAGCTAAACAGTTAATAGCAGATGCGAAAAAGTTAGAGAATAGTGGAGCATTCAGTGTAGTATTAGAATGTGTACCAGATCGATTAGCCAAACATATAAGTCAACAATTATCGATTCCAACTATCGGTATTGGAGCAGGCAAGGATTGTGATGGTCAAGTGCTTGTTTATCATGATATTTTACATTACGGAGTAGATTTTCAGCCTTCATTCGTAAAAGTATATCATGAAGTTGGTTTAGATATTAAATTAGCGATTCAACAGTATCATAAGCAAGTGAAATCCGGTGAATTCCCAGATGAGGAACATACATTCGTTATGAGTGAACAGCTAGCTACTGATTTGAATTTGGAGGAATAGAAGTGGAAATTGTACGTACTGTTAACGAATTGATAGCTATTACAGCCAGATTGAAACAGGATAATAAAACGATCGGTTTCGTCCCTACCATGGGTTATTTACATGAAGGACATACAACACTGATGGATGAGAGCAAAAAATATGCAGATGTGTTAATTGCAAGTATATTTGTAAATCCCCTGCAGTTCGGACCAAATGAAGATTTTGCACGTTATCCAAGAGATGAAGAACGGGATCAAAAGATTGCTGAACAACATAACGTCGATATTTTATTTTTGCCTACGGTGGACGAAATGTATCCTCAAGAAGCAACGATAAAACTTCATGTACAGAAACGAACGGATGTTTTATGTGGTAAAAGTCGATCAGGCCATTTCGATGGTGTTGCCACCGTATTGACTAAGCTTTTTCATTTAACAAAAGCAGATTTTACTTTTTTTGGCCTCAAAGATGCTCAACAAGTTGCTGTTGTAAAAGGACTTATAGATGATTTCAATTTCCCTACCAAACTAATTGCAGTACCAACAGTAAGAGAGTCAGATGGTTTGGCAAAGAGCAGTCGGAATGTTTACCTGTCTGAAGAGGAAAGGAAAGAAGCCGCTCACTTATATAAAGCATTACGTACAGGACAGCAATTAATTATTGACGGTGAAAAAAATCCTGTTATGATTATAGAGGAAGTAAAAAAATATTTAGATAGAGAAACAAACGGTGAAATTGAGTATGTAGATTTGTTAACATTTCCATCCTTAAAGCCAATAAGTAGTATTGATCAACAAGTCATCATTGCTGTAGCTGTTCAATTTACGAAAGCACGATTAATTGATAATCTTATCATAAGTGAGAATGGAACTGTACCTAAAGCAATTGTTTAGGGGGAACGATTATGTTACGTACTATGATGAAATCGAAAATTCATCGCGCACGTGTAACAGAGGCAAACTTAAATTATGTAGGTAGTATTACGATTGATGAAGAAATTTTAGATAATGTGGGTATTTTACCGCATGAAAAAGTACAAATTGTAAACAACAATAATGGAGCACGCTTGGAAACATATGTGATTGCTGGAGAAAGAGGCAGTAAGGTATTTTGTTTAAATGGTGCAGCTGCTCGTCTTGTTCAGCCTGATGATATTATAATAGTCGTTTCATACGGCATCATATCAGACGAAGAGCTAAAAGAATTCAAACCAAAAGTGGCTGTAATGGATGAGCACAACAATATAAAAGAAATCTTAGAGCAAGAACCACCATTATCAAGCCTTTCATGACAACAAACTCTTATCCACCAAGATAAGAGTTTGTTTTTTGAAAATAGCAACTAACGATGAACAGTATCCATATACTGCGCAGTAACGAGGAAAAGGAATTGCTCTCTGGTATTCTTCAATTAGAGAGTGCATGCAAACCGCTCCGGCAGAATACTCCGCTATTGTTGTGCTCTGATTATAGAAAGGATAGAACACATGGAACTAAATCCTTTGAATTTCTTGTCACTTGATCAGAATTGTATACTAAGATGTGGAAAATGCGACACTTCCGGAACTACATATGGTGGAGAAATCGATTGGTTGATTTCGGATTAGTGTTGTGGAGAATAGCTTAACGAAGGCCGCCCACTTCCACTCCTGTGGGACCTGTTTGGCCTGAAGATCCACTTTTTCGAGCGGTTTTTGCTTGAAAATTTAGCTGAAGGGCAAACCCCACGGAAAGGGAAGTGGGCAGCCGAAGTGGTAGTTATCATCACAATATATTTCAAAATTATCGCTTAGGTGACCGCACATCTAATTACCACATTACTTCGCAGTTTTTATCTAGTGTGAACTATGGTCAAGCGAATGTTTATATATTTATTTGTCAGAAGTTGCTAATAATAAATGGAAATGTAATATCAAGTATCGGGGATGATCCTTTGCAAAAATTTGTTGTAATAGATGTCGAAACTACTGGACAATCCGCATCAAAAGGTGACCGAATAATTGAAATAGCTTTAGTAGTAATCGAAAACAACCAAATTACACAACAGTATAATCAACTAGTTAATCCAGAACAACCTATTCCAACCTTTATTTCACAATTAACTTCTATAACGGATGAAGATGTGGAAACACAACCTGTATTCGCTGAAATTGTTCCCGAGTTTAAAGGTTTACTGGATAATGCTATTTTAGTGGCACACAATGTACCGTTTGACTTAACTTTTTTAAATGAAGAGCTTGAACGAGTAGGTGAATTCAAAATTCACCCTTATGTTGTCGATACGGTCGAATTAGCGAGAATTTTATTACCAAAAGCACCTAGCTATAAACTAAATGAATTAGCTGAATATTTAATGATCAGTCATGCTAATCCACATCGGGCGATATCAGATGCACTGGTAACAGCTGATTTGCTAATTTTACTAATAAACAAATTGCAAAGCTTACCGGAGAATGTCATCCAGCAAATGTTATCAATATCTCATCCTTTGCGTACAGATTTTGCTAAATTGTGTGAGTCATTAGATCAACAAGCGATTCGCACAGATTTAGAAGAAATTAGAGGTTTTTCTTTAAAGAAACAAGAAGAAATAAAGGAAGAAGAAGCGTATATTTCGCAAGACTTTTCTACATATTTAGATGAAATATATGGTGATCATGGCAAACTTGCACAAGTCTATGCCCGATATGAGAAACGAAACGCACAAGTCTTCATTAGTGAGAAGATATATGATCATTTTCGGATGAATGAACATGCACTTATTGAAGCGGAAACAGGTGTTGGCAAAACTATTGGATATTTAATTCCGGCTGTTTATGAAGCACTAAATCACCATAATAAAGTAGTGATTAGTACAACTAATACAAACTTACAGTCTCAATTAATCGATCAAGATTTAGCAAAATTAGATTTACCCATTCGAACAGCTATTATGAAAGGAAAAAGCCATTATTTAAGCTTACAAAATTTCGAACAATTCTTTCATGATTCTAATTATCGATCTTATCAGGATATATTGCTAAAAGCGATGATTATCGTCTGGCTTACGGAAACAACGACAGGTGATTTAGATGAAATACAATTTCCGGTTGAAAAACACCCTGTTTTTAATCAAATTGTTGTCAATAACGAAAAAGCGAATGAGATGTGGAAGGATTATTGTTTCTATCAAAGAATGATAAAAACAGCAACAGAAGCTTCGATCATAGTCACCAACCATTCTCTGTTAGCAATTGACATGTTAGCAGATAAGCCGATTCTGCCTGCGTATCAAAGATTAATTATTGATGAAGCACATCAACTGGAACAAATGGCAACCAATTATCTTGGAGATTCTTTAAGCTATTTTGAATTAACTCACTTTTATCAACAGTTGGAAAAAAGTGATGTTAAAAGTACAAGTCTTCAACAATCTATAGATACGGTTAAATATGAAACAGATATATTATTCCGTCAGTTATATCAATATGTCAAAGAACAGAATAAAAAACAGAAAAATGTTACAGATGTAGGGCGTTTAAAAACTGTTTGGAACCATGATAAACCAATAGAACTTGTTGACAGCGTTTATCGAACAATCATGGTAATCAAAGATTTAGCACAATTGTTCCCAGAAGATATAACGGATGAGAAGGAACAAATCTTACATGTAGAAGAACTGCTTCGTCAGCTATTGATTGAAGAAAAACAGGAAGCTGTTACATGGCTGGAAATTGATCAACAAGGTGCAGAGAATGCTGTATTTATTCAGCACGAACCATTTTCAGTTAAGAATACATTACAGTCTTATTTATTTCGGGAAAAGCAATCGATTATATTAATTAGTGCTACTCTAACCATGAACCAATCATTCCGATATATAAAAGAAAGACTAGGGCTTAATACGGAGCATACGAAAGAGTATATGGTTGAACATCATTTTGACTATCAGAACCATGTTGAGCTTATGATACCTAACGATCTTCCGGCTATACAATATCCTAATAATGACGACTTTATCTTTGCGATTAATGAAGCGATTATTTCGATTGCCGAGAAGACGAAGGGGAGAATGTTAGTACTGTTTACTTCGTATGACATGTTGCGAAAAAGCTACTTTATTTTAAAAGAAACAGATCTGTTAATGGACTATATGATTATTGGACAAGGTGTTTCGACAGGCAGCAGGAATCGATTAATTAAACAATTTCAAGCATTTGAAAAATCGATTCTTTTAGGTACAAATGCTTATTGGCAGGGCATTGACATTCCAGGTAATGATTTGTCGTGCTTAATCATTGTGAAGCTACCTTTTCAGTCACCACAAGATCCTGTATATATAAAAAAAGCTGATTATTTTAAATCAAAAGGAATGAATCCGTTTATGGAATTAGCTTTACCACAAGCGGTATTGCAATTCAAACAAGGATTTGGCAGATTAATACGGAAAGATACAGATCAGGGTATGATTTTTGTCTTTGATGAAAGAATCATGACCAAACGGTATGGTAAGACATTTATTCAATCAATACCTGACATTCCTATTCATTATGAAACCATGCAAGACTTACTAAATCGTGTAAGTAAAAAATGGCTATGATAAACTTCCGTATTTGTGAAAACCTACATATATAATCAAAAATCAAAGAGGTAGGTTTCCTAATGATAAAACGTTTGTTCTGCTGTCTATTATTATCGTTGCTGATTAGTCCGCCGTTGCTAGCGATACCTGATATACCAAAATTAAATACCGATGAATTAGACATTATATTTTTTAATGTACCACACGGAGAAGCAAGTTTATTAACGAATCATAAGGGTGAGCACATTTTAGTGAATACTGCTTCAAAACGCAGTCAAAAAACATTATATCAGCAATTAAGTAAACTACATGTCGACAAAATTGACACGATTGTTGTAACGAATCAATCAGAAGAATATACAGGAAACTTATTATATTTTTTGGAACATTATCAAGTCGAAAAACTAATCATTCCTTCGAACATGAATGTGGAATTTTTAGAAGCAGTCGAGGTGGAAACTTGGAAGCTGAATGAAGAGTTTTCTCTCTGGGAAGATGTAAATATCCGACCGTTGGATGAAACCAAGGATGGAGATATTTCTTTTTTAATGCGATATGGTAAAGAGTCCATTTTGTTTTTGAATGACAAAGAAACGACCATTGAACAAAAATTAATTGAGCAGACTGTTGATGTAGATATATTAAAGGTAGCTGCTTTCGGTAGTGGACATTCACCATCGCAAAATTTTCTGGAACATATTGATCCATATATGAGTATCATTTTTCCAAGTCAAACACATAAGATTAATGAATCATTAATTGAGCGGTTAAACGCAACTTGGATTGATGTTTACTTTTTAAAACAGTCTGGTACCGTATTTGTCCGTTTAAATAAGGATGACTACGAAATTCTTACGGAAAATAGTTCAGTCAGTCTGTTACCTTCTTAAATAACCATAGATATTTAAAAATCTACCATGTTTTCAGTTGAAAAATTGATCAAAGTCTATCAAAATAAATAGAGGAATATCTTTTTACACAATAGGGAAAGAGGTCATCGCTTTCCCTATCTTATATCTGTTGGAGGTGTCTTAAATAAGCCATTCAAAAATTACAACACTGTCTACTGTTCAGCTGACATATGCAGACGATTTGTATAAAATTGTCGATAGTTTAAATCGAACGTTGAAAGAAGAAAATCTTATGTTTGGATTAACACTAAGTGAGGATAATGATGAAAAAGCAATCTTTACCATTTATCGAACGCAGTAAATTATGGATTATCGTATCATTAATTTTTATCTTTTTATTGATCGTCTCGTACTATTTTATTTCGCTGTACCAAGACGTAATAAATAGTAAAACAGAACATTTTGATGAGGTGAGAACTTTAGCCTTGGATAATACTTCACTAGATGTGATACATAGCATTGAACGATTTCATGGCGATCAATTATACTATGTGGTAGATGGTGAAACAAATGATAATCAAGCCTCGTTAGTATATATGTATCTGTCGGAAGAGGAATGGGAATATGATACTTATAATAAAGAATCCCTTTATGGTGAAGATATCCTCTTATCCGAATGGCGTGATCGATGTACATCTTGTGAGTTGTTAGGTTCAACAATTGGATTAGATAGTGGCTACCCCGTTCTCGAGATTAAATACCTTGATACATCAGATAGACTGGTGTATGAACATGTATTACTAGAGGACAAAACGCACTATCGATTAACTTTAAAGCCATCATTTCAATAATAGAAAGGTGATTAAAGAGTATGGAATTAGCAAACAGAGTACAAACATTAACCCCATCATCAACGCTTGCTATTACAGCAAAAGCTAAAGAGTTAAGACAAGCAGGACATGATGTGATTGGTTTAGGTGCTGGAGAACCAGATTTTAATACTCCAGAACATATTTTAGAGGCAGCATCTAAAGCCATGTATGAAGGTTTTACTAAATATACTCCAGCTGGAGGAACGATTGAATTAAAGCAAGCTATTCAGAAAAAAATGCAGCAAGATCAAGGCTTAGACTATGATCTTGACCAAATTATTGTAACAATTGGTGCAAAACATGCACTTTACACTTTATTTCAAGTGTTGCTCAATAAAGAAGATGAAGTGATTGTTCCCGCACCATACTGGGTAAGTTATCCTGAACAAATTAAATTAGCAGAAGGAAAGCCGGTATTTGTAGATGCACAAGAAGAAAATGAATTTAAATTAACACCGGAACAATTAGAAAATGCTATAACAGAAAAAACAAAAGCAGTTATCATCAATTCTCCTAGTAACCCAACAGGTGTTATGTATGAGAAAGAAGAATTAGAAGCATTAGGTGAAGTATGCCTCAAGCATAATATTTTAATCGTTTCAGATGAAATTTATGAAAAATTAACCTATACAGCAACAAAACATGTATCTGTGGCAGAGCTTTCACCAAAATTAAAAGAACAGACTGTTATCATTAACGGCGTTTCCAAATCACATTCAATGACAGGATGGAGAATTGGTTATGCTGTAGGGAACAAACAACTTATTAAAGCAATGTCCAATTTAGCATCACATTCTACATCAAATCCGACGTCGATTGCACAAGTAGCAGCAGAAGCAGCTTACAGTGGCTCACAAACACCGGTAACCGATATGCGTGAAGCATTTAGTGAACGACTAGAAAAATTATATGAATGGTTAGTGGCTATACCAGGAATCGAATGTGTCAAACCTAAAGGCGCTTTCTATCTGTTCCCAAATGTGAAGAAAGCAGTGGAAATGAACGGCTTCGATACGGTGGACGAATGGGTTACAGCTTTATTAGAAGAAGAAAAAGTAGCATTAGTTCCAGGCTCTGGATTCGGTGCACCAAATAATGTTCGTCTTTCCTATGCTATTTCATTAGAACAACTAGAAGAAGCAGCAAATCGGATTAAACGATTTGTTGAAAATCACCAATAAGTACGAACGATAGTGGAGGAATTTTATGAAAACAACAATTAATCAGGTAGCAAATTATCTTAATCAAGAGGTGACGATCGGTGTTTGGCTTGCCAATAAACGTTCCAGTGGTAAAATCGCTTTTCTACAATTGCGTGATGGTACTGGCTTCATTCAAGGAGTTGTCGTAAAAGCAGAAGTATCAGAAGAAACTTTTCAATTGGCAAAGTCGATCACCCAGGAATCATCATTGTATGTAACGGGAACGATTGTAGAGGATACTCGATCACCATTTGGTTATGAAATGCAAGTAAAAGAAATAGAGATTATCCAAGAAGCAACAGATTATCCAATTACACCGAAAGAACACGGTACAGAATTCTTAATGGATCACCGTCATTTATGGTTGCGTTCTAAAAAGCAGCATGCCATTATGAAAATTAGGGACCAAATTATCCAGGCAACTTATCAATTTTTCCAAAAGGAAGGATTTGTTAAAGTTGATCCACCAATTTTAACTGGTTCAGCTGCTGAAGGAACGACTGAGTTATTCCATACTCAATATTTTGATGAAGAGGCTTATTTGTCTCAAAGTGGTCAATTATATATGGAAGCAGCAGCTATGGCACTAGGACGAGTATTCTCATTTGGTCCAACATTCAGAGCAGAGAAATCAAAAACAAGAAGACACTTAATTGAATTTTGGATGATTGAACCAGAAATGGCTTTTGTAACACATGAAGAAAGCTTAGAAATACAGGAAAATTATGTTCAATTCATTATTGAATCCGTGTTGAAAAATTGTACATTGGAGCTTAAAACATTGGAGAGAAATCTGGACGCTCTACAAAAAGTCAAAGCACCATTTCCACGAATCACCTATGATAAAGCAATCGAAATGTTAAAGGAAAAAGGATTTACTGATATCGAATGGGGAGAAGACTTTGGTGCTCCACATGAAACTGCTATTGCTGAAAGCTTTGATCAACCAGTGTTTATTACCCACTATCCGAAAGATATTAAAGCTTTTTATATGAAACCTGATCCTGACCGTGAAGATGTTGTGTTATGTGCTGACTTAATTGCACCAGAGGGTTATGGTGAAATCATTGGTGGATCTGCGAGAATTGATGACCTGTCGTTAATGAAACAACGCTATGAAGAGCATAGCCTTTCAGGAGATGCTTATCAATGGTACCTAGATTTACGAAAATACGGTAGTGTACCACATGCTGGCTTCGGATTAGGATTAGAACGAACTGTTGCATGGATCAGTGGTGTTGAACACGTTAGAGAAACAATACCGTTCCCAAGACTATTAAACCGTTTATACCCATAAGTATAGATAATCCTTTGCTAAACGTGCAAAGGATTATCTATTTTATAAAGAAAACTAAAAAAACTCCACAAAATAGATAAACTACGAAGTAACTCTCAAGAGAATTTGTTTTCTTCTATTCTGTATTTTGAAAGTGAATTCCCGGCGTTGCGGAAAAATACTCCCTTTCAGGGGGAGATCTTGAGCTAACTTCGCAAAGAAAAACACTTTGCAAAGTGGATCTTCGGCTCGTGCTGTTCTCCTCAGGAGTGTCGCATTTTTCCGCAGCTTCGTGTGAATTTCTTATCAAGCAAGAAGAAATTTAAGGAAAATATACACCAAAAGTTCTCTTATTTCGATAATCAGAACACCATGCTTAGCGTAGGCAGAATACGGAGACTCCTGTGGGACAGCGAGAGCTGAAGATCCACTTGGTGAAGTGCCTTTCTTCACCAAGTTAGCTGAAGACGTGCCCGCGGAAAGCGCAGTATTCTGCTGGAGCGTATGTGAGCACTTAATAATCAGAATGGGAGAGAGCCCCAATTTGGGAATTTTCATTACTTCGAAGTGTATCTACTATAAAGTAATTGGTCGATGCAGGAACGGGTATTTTTTTAAAGATAGTGTTATCATATTGGTTGAAGGTGGTTATAAACGATGAAACAAAACATGCAATACATTTTACATGATCAAATAAATGTTCCGGCTTTATTAATTGAAAAATTCGCTTCTTTGGGTTTGGATGAGACGCAATTAGCTATTATTTTGCAAATTTATACGGCACAAAGGAAGGGCAATAATTTTCCAACGCCAGAAGAAATCGCCGAACATCTAACAATTTCAAATGAAGTCTGCACTAATTTACTACGACAATTAATACAAAAAGATTTACTGGCCATTGAAGAGGATCAAGCTGATTACAACATCATCAAAGAATCTTACTCATTAGACCCATTATGGCAAAAGCTATATACGGTTGATCAAAAAGTAGAAAAAGTAGATAATAAGGTTGGAGAAGTATTTCAAAAATTCGAACGTGAATTTGGCAGACCATTATCACCTTTTGAAATCGAAATGATCAACAATTGGTTAGATGAAGATAATCATGATATTTCACTTATATACACTGCCTTAAGAGAAGCGGTATTGATGGGAAAAATTAATTTTAAATATATTGACCGTATTTTAATTGAGTGGCAAAAGAAAGGAATTAAATCTTCCCAACAAGCGCAGCAATCAAGTAAATCGTTTCACAGTCATCAGCAAAACACTTCCGTCAAGAAAGAACATCCTTATGATAAATCTTTATATTACAATTGGTTAGAAGAATAGGGGAGAGTAATGTTAACGAAAAAAGACATAAATATCGTTCTGGAAAAAATCGAGGACATGTTTCCCGATGCAGAATGTGAATTAGTTCATGATAATCCTTTTGAGTTATTAATAGCTGTTGTTTTATCTGCACAATGTACAGATGCTTTAGTTAATAAGGTGACAGAAGACCTTTTCAAAAAATATAAGACACCTGAAGATTATGTAAATGTTCCTTTAGAAGAACTGCAACGCGATATTCGCTCTATAGGACTATATCGTAATAAGTCAAAAAATATCCGAAAACTGTGTACAACTTTAATCGAAGAATATGGTGGAGTTGTTCCAAATACGAAGCAAGAATTAGAAAAACTTGCTGGTGTCGGTCGTAAAACGGCAAATGTGGTCGCTTCTGTTGCATTTGGAGAGCCAGCCATTGCTGTTGATACACATGTTGAAAGAGTTGCAAAACGACTGGGTATTTGCCGGTGGAAAGATAGTGTTTTAGAAGTAGAGAAAACACTAATGAGGAAAATTCCTAAAGAAGAGTGGAGTAACACACATCACCGATTAATCTTCTTTGGTCGTTACCATTGTAAGGCGAAAAGTCCTCAGTGTGAAATTTGCCCGCTTCTTGACCTTTGTCGAGAAGGGCAAAAGAGAATGAGAAAAAGCAGCAAGGTTTAAGAAAACCTTGCTGCTTGCTTTTTTTAATCTTCTTCGGGCTCATCTTGTTGTTGCTCATTTTGATCTGACTGCTCATCTTGATTTTGCTCATCATCATCAGATTGTTCATCACCTTCATTTGGTTGTTCCTCTTGCCCTTCGTTTTCTTGGCCATTCTCGGGTTCTTCCTCATTACCCATTCCCTGTGTAGAAACTTGAACACTTGCAGAAGGTCCTCGTACACCGTTATTCTTTAGGAATGGAGTAACATGAATGGTATAGTTCTTATTAGGTTCAAGCTGAGTTATATTGACAGATTTTTTATTCGTGTTAAATTCATCAATCGTCTGACCACCATCTTGTACGACAATTTCAAATTCAATCGGACCATTCTGATCGTATTCCCAGCTTATTAATGCTGATCGGTTTGCAGGATCAAAAGTTTGATTTAGCTGGCTGACTTGTGGAAGCTCATCCGCTTCATCTTCAGGAACCTCAACGGTAACTGTTTTAGGATCACTTTCCATATCATCATTTACTGCAATAACTTCAATGGTGTATGTTTTTCCTTTATCCACATTAGAAATTTCTACTTCTTTGTTGCCAGTTGTTGTTAAATCATTTAAGGATCCATCTGTTCCAGCTGAAACTTTGAATTCTACATCGTCTTCTTCATGATCCCATTTTGCTGTAATGCTTTCACTTTCCTCATCATAGGAAGCACTTAGATTAGTTACTGGTTCTAGTTCATCAAATTTTTCAGAGACGGCATCAGGTTCTGTTCCTTTTACGAATAACTCTGTCACAATTTCAGAATCTGGTGTATATTCACTTGGTCGTTTAGCTGGGTTTGATCCTTTTTCAACTTGTACTTCCACTACAGAATCTGGTTTCACAAAGTCTTCTGTCTCCACATCCTGAGAAATAAAACTCATCGTCTCTCTAAACAAGTCATGTGCAATCTTCGTATTATTAAGTGCTTTCCGCTCATCATAGCCGGTCCATACAGCAACTGTGTAATTGGTTGTATATCCTGCAAACCATGAATCAGGGCTTCCGCCACCTTCCTCATCAGGAAGGTTAGTAGTCCCAGTTTTACCAGCCATAGGTAAGCCTGAAACATTAGCTCTTGTACCAGTACCTTCTCTGACAACAGATTTTAACATATCGGTTATCATATAAGCAGTATAATCGGACATCGCGACAGTTGATTTGGATTCTAATTCATCTGATCTTCTGTCTGAATAATCTACTTTGATAACGGAGAAAGGTTCATGATACACACCTTCATTTCCGAAAGCTGTATATGCACCAGCCATTTCTATTGGTGTAACACTTGAACCAGACCCTCCGATTGCATCAGTCAGTGTAAAATCTGATTCAAAGTCCATGCCAATACCTTCTGCAAATTTCTTAGCATTGTCATAACCGACTTCGTCTAATGTCTTAACAGCAGGAACATTTAAGGACTGTTCTAGAGCATAGCGTATGGACATCCACCCTTGATAATTACGAGTCCAATTTCGAACAGAAGAATCTGTACCTGCAATTGGATATGGTTTATCATCATTTATTTGGTGATAAGTAGACCATTTTAATTCCTCGATAGCTGGGCCATAGGCAACAATTGGTTTCATGGTTGATCCGCCTTGTCGTCCATCACCATCTATAGCGTAGTTCCAACCATCATTTTCACGGTTTCTACCTGGGCCAATTGCTCTGATAGCCCCTGTTTTTGTATCAAGAACTGTTAAACCAACTTGCATATCTTCATCATCACTATAGTCTATCGGGTTATCGTCTGCATCACTTAATAAAAATTCGACATGTTCTTGTGCATCTGGGTCTAGTGTGGTGTAGACATCTAAACTATCTTTATAAATATCCGCACCTGTCTTTTCGTTGACTTCTTTGCGTACTTGTTGAATAAATCCTTCATATTTGACAAAATCAGGCTTCTTCGATGTTAGCAATTCTTCAATATTGACTTCCCTTGCTTCATCTGCTTCTTCTTCACTAATTTTATTATGCTGCACCATATAGTTAAGTACAGTATTCATTCTTTCTTTCGTTAAATCAGGGTTAACAAATGGATCATAGGCTGTTGGTCGTTGTGGTAAACCAGCTAAGATTGCCGCTTCTGCAAGCGTTAAATCATTAAGGTCTGTTTTACCAAAGTATATTTCTGCTGCCATAGCTACACCATAAGCACCAGAACCATAATAGATCTTGTTCACATACATTTCCATAATCTCTTCTTTGGAATACACTCGATCTAATTGTAATGCAAGCCACTGTTCTTGTACTTTCCGTTTCAATTTTTTATCATTTGTTAGGAATGAGCCCTTCACAACCTGCTGGGTAATGGTACTTGCACCTTGAGCCCCAAATCCCTCTCGGAAGTTTGCAATAACAGCTCCGCCGATTCTCCTGAAGTCAATCCCGATATGATCATGGAATCGAACATCTTCTGTAGCTAAAATCGCGTTCAATAGTACAGGAGGCATGTCATCATATTCTATTTTTGTTCTTTTCTCTGCTCCTAGTTTTGCAAACACCTCACCATTAATGTCATAAAGGTTAGTAGATGCAGGATCCGCCAATAAATCAGCGTCTAAGTCTGGCGCCGTAGCAATATAATACGTAAATAATGCGCCAATACCTAAACCGATAACTAGAACGGCGATTAGTGCATATTTCATTATTTTTTTCCACATTGGTTTGCTTTTTGTATTTTTTTGTTTTAATTGTTTTCTTCTTTCAACTCTTGATTGGCTTTTATCTGCCATTTGTAGTTCCTCCGTTCTCCATATAATACTTGTCAATCACAGCCAAGTAATCTACTTTTGCTTGAAATCGAATTGGTATTATATAACCTAGCTTTTTCACAGTTTCATAACGAATAGATTTCCTACCACCTTTGAACTGCTGATCCCAATAGGGAAATAACTGCTCAGCAGGGAATAGGAATGTTTCTTGACTTAAACTAAAACGAATTAATAGAAAGCAGATTCCTCCATGATCCACTATTTGTTTCATATGATCTATCTGATGCTGATGAATGTTATGAAGTGGTAAGGAATGTTTATTCTTTGTTTCCTTTGCTTCAAAGTCTATATGCTTTCCTTTATATATACCATTATAATCCGTTGTCGACGCCTGTTTAAAGTAAGCTTCTTTAATAACTGCTGCACTTCTCTTTGGATAATCCACATGTACAATTTGAACTGGTGTTGGTTTCTTATGAATAATCGCAATATCGTGAGCTAAATAATATTGATTCGTATCATTTATATCATCTTCCAATGACATGCCACGGTTACTGTATACAGTTTGATTAGATTTAAGTTTAGTATAAGCTGATGACTTTTTTCCATTTGGATACTGCATAGACTCCCTCCTATATCATCAGGCACATCCATCATATCATGGATAGATACATCATACGCTAAGCAACTAAAATCTTCAATCAAAATGTACATGAAAAGCTTGCTGGAACAGCAAATCCCTAACTTAAAGTTTCGAAAATCGTAACATTTATGTGGGGGCTAAATGTATAAATTATATGATTAGCTCGTAAAAAGTCGACATTACGAGAAGCAATGTCGACTTTTGTTCTAAGTTGATGGACGATTTGGTCCATTTAATTTTTTGTCATTTTGCGTCGGTATATCTTTGTTTTGCTGCTTTTCCCGCACATTATTCATCTTTCGTTTTTTGTTCACACGCATCACAATCCCTCCTTTGGTTATAGTTTGACTCTTTTTGTATAAATCATACGTATATTGGAAAGTTAATGTCAGCTTATTTCTAGTTTTGTCAAGGAAAAGGAATTTCAGACCTTCTAATCGAATACAGTTAATAATATAATGAGGAGGGATATGTATGCATAATAATCAAACTATTTTTTCAAAAGAAGCGTGCGAAAAGAAGTTAACTGAATTAATGGCACTTGTTGAACAAATCGAGCAACAATGGGAATTTAAAACGAATAAGGAGACACAAAGTCAGTATTGGCCAGTTAATGAAATCTACAAGAAAGAGGGGGCATAATAGAATTATTTTACGAATCATGTTACAGTAATGGTGGCTATTAAAGGTACAGAAAGGCGGTTCAATAGTTTGTTACTGTTAACATATATAGAAGAATTAGAAAAAGAGTTAGTCAGGTTAAAAGAATATTATCTTACACATGAACGCCCAGAAAATAAAAGGGATCCGGATTTTTTTGCTTTTGTAAAGGAAAATACAGAACCAGTTTTTGAAACAGTAGATCAATGGTACGGTGAAGCTTTAAACTTTGTGAAAGATAGGGATGTTCATGTCCATCCTCAACAGATTGAGTCGACAGAAGAAAATATAAAATTATTGTTACTTCACAGTTATTATGTAGATGTAAAAAGAAAAAGATATATGGAATTACATCAGTCTGTCATATATGTTTTCGATTTATTAAAAAACGATATCGATAATCATTAAAAAAAGATCAATAGTATAGGTTGGTGTCTTAGACAATCCTCCCAATCGTGACATACGCTAGTATAGAATAATAAATAGTGAGGTGACTAGAAATGAGACATCGAAGACCTTTTGGATGTGGAATGCCACCAGCACCGACGGTTGTATATCCGACTAAGACTAACGAAGTGCACACTTGTAGTGAAAGTGAAGTAAAGCATATCCATCCGTCCCATACTACTTGTGTTAATCATCATTTAGTGAAAAACACGCATTACTATCCACACACAACCTCTTATCAAAACACAGTTGATCAAGTCAATGTATATGGCGGACCTGGACCTATGCAAGGACCATGGAATACACCAGGAAACCAACTTGGACCTGGCCAAGGTAATCAACCAAATATGATGCCTAGATAAGTTTTACGATCGATTCGTACCGCGATAATGGAACGAACTATTATTTAATCCAACGTTTTTTCCGAATGAACTGTCATGATTTAATTCATGGCAGTTTTTTTGTTGAAAACCCCCATGGAAAGGGAAATAGGCAAGCTACATAACAAATGAATGCATATTCCTTATTTGATTGTTCCATACTATCAAAAAGAATGGCGAAATGCATATAGCAATAGAACTACACTTCATCTTCGAAAAGAATAATCATAAATGCACGTAGATTTTACTCCTGACAAATAGGATTAAATTATTCGGTAAGATTACTATATGTACCCAATTAATAGGGGAGAGATACGATGGAAAATATTCAAGTAATTGTTCAAAGACAAGACGAACCGGACTCCAAGCCATATGAAGAAGAATTTCTAATTCCCTATCGTGCCAATATGAATATCATCTCTGTTTTAATGTCGATTAGAAGTAATCCGGTTAATAAACAAGGCAAGCATACCTCACCTGTACAATGGGATATGAACTGTTTAGAAGAAGTTTGCGGAGCTTGCTCTATGATAATCAATGGTACACCACGACAGGCTTGTTCAACCTTGGTAGATCGGCTAGAACAACCAATTAGATTAAAGCCGATGGAGACCTTTCCAGTTGTACGGGATTTGGTCATTGAGAGGGAAAGAATGTTTCAAGCATTAAAAAGGGTACAAGCATGGATTCCAATAGATGGTACCTATGATATCGGCTCAGGGCCACGGATGGATGAATCAACACGTCAATGGGGATATGAGTTGTCGAAGTGTTTTACTTGTGGGGTTTGCTTGGAAGCTTGTCCTAATGTAAACAGTAGTGCCGATTTTTTAGGGCCTTTTGTTTTTGCTCAAATTGATTTAAAAAATATACACCCAACAGGATCTATGCATAAACAAGATAGGCTTGAAGCATTCATGGGGGATGGTGGACTGGAATCTTGTGGTAATTCTCAAAATTGTGTACAAGTCTGTCCGAAAGGGGTCCCATTAACTACGTCCATTGCAAAAATTAATCGAGAAGCAACTTTTCAATCATTTCGTGAATTTTTTGGTTGAAAAATGTTTAAGTTACAATAATAATATTATGTTGACTAAATAAACATATTATGATCAACAGGGAGGAAAGCGTGAATAATTTAAATTGGCTAACGTATTTCATTATTATTTTGGCAAGCTACCGCTTAACTCATTTAATTGTATTTGATAAAATTACAGAGTTTATTAGAAAACCATTTTTAAAAAAGGAAAAAGTAGTTGATGACAAAGGAAACGAGCATATTAAAAACGTTCCTACTTCGAAATTTGGTTATCTCCTGAACTGTTATTGGTGTGCAGGAGTGTGGAGTGCGATTATTATTGCAATCTCTTATATGTTTATTCCCTCTATTGCATGGCCCATTATTTTTATTTTATCGATAGCTGGTGCACAAGCGATCATTGAAACCTTTGTAGGAGTAGGGACAAAGATTACGAAATGGTTTAGTGATCAATAAAGGGAGACTCATCAGTGAGAATTTTCCTTTGCTAAATTCAACGATACCTATCAGGAAATTAGCTAAGCTGATCCACTATGCGTTCTTTGACATGATCAATTGTAGTACGGTGGTTAGTGCCGTAATCAATGCTGTTTTTACTTGTTTCATGCGTTTTCAGTTCAGGTATTAGTAAATTCTGATGGTTGTAGTTCTAGATAGCAAGCTTTAAGGAGTTCGCGCATGAAGAAAGGGATAATTGTAGTCATTTCATATGGAATTATTTTGTCGATAGCATACTTATTTCATGAACCGCTGTTAAATTGGTTAAACCAAAGTGACCGGTCTCAGCTGCCATTGATGTGTTTTCTTGCCGTTCTATTCGGAATTATTCCAGTGGTTCCTTTTTCGGTTTTCGGTGCGTTAATGGGAGCTAAATATGGAATTATAATGGGTGCAATGATTAATTGGATAGGTTCAGTCGGAGCATCTGCTCTCTTGTTCCTTTTTGCTCGTTTTGTTTTTGTAAAAGAGTTCCAAAAGCTGATTGCAAAGTTTAATAAGATTAAAAAGTTTGATGATTTGATAAGGCGTAATGCGTTTATCGCCGTATTAGTTAGTCGCATGGTTCCAATTATCCCACCACCTGTCATTAATATTTATTCCGGTTTAAGCGCTATGTCATTTCATACATACATTCTAGCAACCGCTATTGGCCAAATTCCTGGCATGATTGTTTATGCCTTCATAGGGAATCAATTATTCGAATCGATTCAACATTTGCTAATAGGAGTCGGTATCTATTTAGTCTTCTTAATTCTGATAATACCTTTTTATCGTTGGTGGAGGACTAGTTAATGCTAATTTTTGAAGATGATTTATTACTGATGGAAGAGGGATTCTTTTATGAAGGAAAGGAGATTAAACGTGTTAAAACTATCTTTAGTTATTCTCATTATTTTGATGACACTTGTTCTTATTTATTTATATTTAATCCAACCAATCGTGAAAATAAATAAAGCAGATCAAGTTTCCGATTATGCATCTAAACGTGTTGTCATGATTATTATAGATTCCATTATGGATGAACCTTTACAAGATGCTATTAGGAAAGGAAAAGCGCCTGCATTAGAATTTTTAATTCATAATGGCAACTATTATCCAGATATGGTGAGTAGTTATCCAACTATGTCGGTAACCATTGACAGCACCTTGTTAACGGGTACCTATCCAAATGAACATAAGGTTCCTGCACTAGTCTGGTATGATGCACAAAATAAAAAGTTTATTAGTTACGGTAGTGCTAGAAAAGAAATAATGAAAGTTGGGGTAAAACAGGTTTTCCATAACAGTTTATTTGAACTAAATCACCATCACTTGAGTAGTGAAGTACAAACTATTCACGAAGAATTAAATGGACAGTCTGCATCGATAAATACGCTTATGTATCGGGCAAATCATAAACAACTGTTAAATGTACCGAGAATTTTAAAGCTGTCCGGTTTTTTAGAAAAAGGGGATTCGATCAATGGTCCTCAGTATTTTTCTTACGGAATTTTATCAAAGCTAAACCCCAATAATCATCAGACACATTTTTGGCAGGGATTTGGCTTTAATGATGAGTTTTCAACTAAAGAACTTAAATATTTGATTGAGAAAAATTATTTGCCTTCTTATTCTCTTGTCTATTTCTCTGATAATGATAAGAAAGTACATAAAAATGGAGTAAAAGAAACGAAGGGGATAGAAGATGCTGATAAGCAATTGCAAGAAATCCTTAATAGTTATCCATCATGGGAAGAGGCAATACAGGATAATATATGGGTTGTAATGGGGGATAGCGGTCAAAGTGACATTGGAAAAGATAAAGAACAAGTATTAATTGATTTAAGGGAAATTCTAAAAGATTATCACATACATCAAATAAGTGGTCCGATTCAAGAACAAGATCAAATCGTTCTTGGGTTAAATGAACGCATGTCGTTTGTTTACCTGTTAGATAGTAATCTAGAGCAAGAGGATATAGCCACTCAATTAAAAACCGATGAAAGGATTAATTTCATAGCATGGAAACAAGAAGATATGGTAAACGTTATTTCTGGTGACAAACAAGGGTTGCTTTCATTTAAACCAGATGGTAAATTCACTGATTCATATGGACAAAAATGGGAGATAGAAGGCAATGAAAAAATTCTAGATCTCTCTCTATCAAAGGATCAAAGGGTAACATATCAAGATTTCCCTGATGGACTCGCACGGTTATATAGTTCTTTTTATTCGCATTCAGGCAGGTATTTGATTGTAGACGCAAAACCTGGTTTTGAGTTTGTTGGCGAAGGCTCACCAACACATGTAAATGGTGCTAGTCATGGATCACTTTATAAGCATGATAGCTATTTCCCGATGATTGTAACGGGAACAGACCTCAAACCAGAACATAAGCGAATGGTTGATCTAAAAGAATGGATTTTAAAAATACTAAATGAAACTCGTCAATAAAAGGGAAAACACTTGTCAGAGTTTTTGCCCCAGCTGACCATTAATGAAAGGAAGTAGACGGAGGAATATTGCATGCACATTAAAGTCATGACTTATAATATCCATCACGGTAAAGGCTTAGATAAGAAAGTAAATCTTGATCGTATTTGTAAAGTTATAGCTGACAGTAAAGCAGATATTATCGGTTTAAATGAAGTAGACAGATATTTTTCAGAACGCAGTCATTTTCAAGACCAAATGGAGTATCTAACAAAGGAATTAAAATACTATGGTGCTTTCAGTCCTGCGCTATCCTTACAACCAAGAAATAAATATTTAACTCGACAATATGGTAATGGAATTCTGTCTCGTTTCCCCATTTATGCACCTAAGAGTTATCTGTTTAACAATCGCCTTTGTATGACGGAAGACAGGTCTATTCTTGAAGCAACCATTTCATTAGATAATAAATGGGTGCATTTTTATGTTACGCATTTAAGCTTAAATCCTTCTCTACATAGGCAACAAAGTGATTTCCTCATAACCAAAGCGAAGAGACCAGCAGTTATTATTGGAGATTGGAATATGAAAGTACATTCCAAGAGATGGAAAAGGGTAGTAAAGGTGTATAAAGATGTGTGGGATTCCATAGCTAATCAAGATGGACTGACTTTTCCATCGAAAAATCCGCGGAAAAGACTGGATTATATTTTTGTTAGTAAGGACTTTACTATTTTGGATGTACAAGTTAACGACTCGATCCCCATCGCTTCCGATCATTTGCCTTTTGTATCTACTTTATCCATTTAACACACTTTCCTCTCTACAAATCCTAATAAAGGTAACATCTAACAGAATAATCGTAGGCACATATGCCAAAATAGTATTGGTATTACTTTACGAGAGGAAAAAGAGATCATGAATATCAAGTTATATGTACTAACATTATGGCAAATCATTGACCCTATTTACTTTATGTTTACTCGGCTTACTTATATTGATGACTTAAAGGGAAGCAATCGAAATATTTTTAGAGTTCGTTTAACTCGTTATAAAGGAAAAGAATCCATTTTATCTGATGGTACTGTCATCCAAAAAAATGATCTATTAATAAAAATTCATCTGCATAATGTACATTTGATGAAAAGCGTCAGAAATATAAAAAGCGATGTCAGAAAAGCAATGGTCATACACCAGAATGTACAGAAATCGTTACCACAGCTGGCAGAGTATGTGAATAATCATTCTAACGCCTCTGATATAAAAGGAATAATAGGTATAACAATGCTTAATCGTGGCAGTTCTAAATTAGGGTTTGAAACGGTAGAGATTAGTAATTCTTTTTATAAATACTTCAAATGTATTGCTTTACTCCCGATTTACTGGCTATCGGTTAATTCACTTTCCTCTAACAGTTTAAAAAAACATCATCCATGTTATTTATTCATGTCGAAAGAAAAATTGCTCAACAAATACTTCCAGCAAATGTAACACTTTATAAAAATAAAGAGAAGCTAGAACATAACTAAACCATTCCTAGCTAAAGACGAACGTTGACAAGAGATCTAACTTATTCAAATGTTGCTTATTTGTTCATAGTAGATACAAACTGCGAAGTAATGTGGTAATGAGATGTGCGGTCACCTAAGCGATAATTTTGACATATATCGTGATGATAAGGCTGCCCACTTCCCTTTCCGTGGGGTTTGCCCTTCAGCTAACTTTTTCGAGCCAAAACCGCTCGAAAAAGTGGATCTTCAGGTCAAACAGTTCCCTCAGGAGTGAAAGTGGGCGGCCTTCGTTAAATATGCTCCACAACACTAATCCGAAATCAGCCAGTCGATTTCTTCACCATATGTAGTTTCGGAAGTCGCATTTTCTACAGCTTAGTATACAATTCTGATCAAGTGACAAGAAATTCAAAGAGTTTAGTTCCATGAGTTCTATCCTTCCTATAACTAGAGAACAAAAATAGCGGAGGCAGAATACGGAGACTCCTGTGGGACTAACGAGAGCTTCAGCTAACTTTGCAAAGTGGGTTTCTTTGCAAAGTTAGCTGAAGCCGAGCCCACGGAAAGCGCAGTATTCTGCCGGAGCGGTTTGCATGCACTCTCTAAGTCAAGAGCAATTCCTTATCCTCGTTACTGCGCAGTTTATGGATAAGCCGTTATAAAAATCATAACCTTGGATTTAAAAAGACCCGAACTATTCGATGTGTTATCAAATAGTTCGGGTCTTTATTTGACTTAAATATCCTCGATTCTATCTTTTAAAGTTTATAAATCCAAATATAGGAATGCATAGCTTGTGTCTATCTAATAAATAATAATAACACACCAACACCAATTAAATTGCTGGATTTAAATCAGTATTTTCCTTACCAATCGATAATTGGTGAAGTGTTATTTCAGGTAGACTACCAATTCTGATGTTTACACCAGTTTGGCCCAGTCCTTCACTAATATAAAAAGGACGACCATCATGTGAATGAAGTCCTTTGATTACGTTCATTTTGGCAAGTTTCCCCATTTTAGCAAGATGGTACGCTTTAGGGTAACAGATTTGCCCACCATGGAAATGACCTGCTAACAAATAATCAAAATGGTACTTTTTCATATCAAGTACAATATTAGGATCATGTGTCAGTACTAAATTCGTCCCTTTTTGGATCGATTGATAAGAGCTGAGCAAATCACTGCGATTCGTGCTGTAATCATCAATCCCTATAATATTTACTGGTTGATCTTCAATATATATGGTTTCACTACTATTTTGCATGACCTGACAATTGTATTCATTTAATGTGTCGATTAATGATTGTAAATGAACGCCTTTTAAAACATAATCGTGATTACCTAAAACCGTGTAAATGCCATGCTTAGGATTCAATTTATTAAATACCTTTAAATAAGGAATAAGCTTTGGGATTGTTCGTTTACGATCAAGAAAATCACCAGTGAGAGCAATTAAATCAATGTCTTCATGCTTTAGTTTTTCATAAAGCAACTCAGCGGAAATTGAGATGTTTTCCAAATGTAAATCTGAAAGATGCAAAATATTCAAGCTCGTAACGGATTCTGTTTCATTGTGATCTATCTTAACGTTTCTTACGATAATATTTTGGGTGTTTTTATATGCTTTAAACATAACTAGACTAACTAGGATTATAAAACTAATTAATAAGAACAAGAACATATTCATCACTCCTCTAGTCCTAATTATACAGGGTTTTATCTTTAATTGTTACGGTAATTCATGGATAGATTTCCAATCCAATCAGACATGTATGAGGTGCACATCATGACACTAGATTCCAAAAAGATCTTATTTCTCCCTTTTTTAAATATACCTTCAGGTCATCATCAAGTTGCAGATTCCCTTATTCATGAATTGGAATTAAATGAACCAAGTATAAAGTGTGAAAAAGCAGAAATACTTTCCTATAGCTACGGAAAAATAGAAACTTTAGTCTCAGGTATTTATCTAAAATGGATTCATATATTTCCCCATGTATATAATTGGATTTATCAGCAAAGTGTTTATAAAAATATCGAACAGCCGAAAAACTTCAAGTTATATGAACTGCTTTTTTTAACTCAAATGAAACGACTCATTAAAGAAAAACAACCAGATTGTGTGGTTTGCACACATGCACTGCCATCTTATATGTTAAACGTGATGAAAGAAAAGGGGATACTGAACATACCCGTAATTAATGTGTACACTGATTTTTTTATACATCGCTTTTGGGGAACAGATCAGATTGATTTTCATTTTGTCTCCTCTCCTAATATGCAAGAACTTTTAATAAAAAAAGGAATTCCAGAACAGCGTATATGGTTTACAGGTATTCCTACCCACCATGAGATTAAGCCTAACAGCTTTCAAGTTAGGAAAGATCACACTCCCACATTGTCAATCATGGTAACGGGAGGAAACCTAGGAGTGGGTGCGATGGAAGATCTGTTACACTATATACAAACGAGTGGTAAAATTAAGTTTTATGTCTTGTGTGGAAAAAACAATGTACTGTATCAAAAACTGAAAAGATTAAATAATAAAAACATTATCCCTTTAGCATATATTACATCCAGAAAGGAAATGAATGAATTATACGATTCAATAGACGGTATTTTAACCAAGCCAGGTGGTGTGACGATCAGTGAGTGTTTAACTAAAAGAATACCCATGTTTATCTATCACGCATTACCAGGGCAAGAGGTGATTAACCTTGATCAATTACAGCAACTAGGTGTAGTTTATTACCTTAACAATTGGGACGATATCGAAAGTCAATTATTCACTTTTTTTGAAAGTAAAGAACACCTTGAAAAAATAAACAGAAACTTGGAAGATTATCACAAACAACTTGCAGAGAAAAGAATACCCGAACTTATTAAACAAATTCTGTAATTTTGTTACCAGTATCTCTCCATCATTTGCTATAATTTGTAGTGAACAACAAGAATTGCCCATTTCTGTTCATTATAGATTAAATAAGAAAGCTGGTAATAAATATGGACTATGGCAATTTATATGATACGTATAAACCATTGCTTTTTACAGTAGCTTATCAAATGATAGGTACAATTAAAGAAGCAGAAGATATAGTGCATGATGTTTTCGTGCTGTTAGAGAATGTTGATCTAGATAATATTGATAATTTGAAAGCATATTTAACAAAAATGACCACCAATAAAAGCTTGAATTATTTGAAATCGTCTATCAAGAAACGTGAGATATATCCAGGTCCATGGCTACCAGAACCTATTGTTAACCTAGATGAAAATACACCTTTAGACAATCTTCTAAAAGAAGAATCTATTTCATATGCATTTGTAGTACTTCTTCATCAACTAACTGATCTTGAAAGGTGCATTTATATACTGAGAGAAGTACTTATATTCGATTACAAATTTATTTCAGCGATATTAAATAGGTCAGAACAAAACTGTAGAAAAGTATATAGTAGAGCAAAGCAAAAATTACAAAAAATAAAACCATTAAAAAAAGCAGTTAGAGAGGAAGCAGACGAACTAGCTAAACTATTTTTACGTGCTGTGGAAAGTGGTGAATTTGATCCTTTTATTAACCACCTTGCCAGAGATGTCATACTCATATCAGATGGAGGAGGCAAAGTGCTGTCTGCTTTGTATCCAATTTATAATAAAGATCGTGTTGTTGCCTTTTTACAAGGAATTCATAAAAGAGGGAGTTTTCAAGGGCAATATAGAGTGGTGAATGTCAATGACGGTATTGGGATTCTGCAGCAAAATCAAGGTGAGCCAGTCAAATTGATTACCTTCGATTATACAGAAACCGATCTTCAACATATTTATATTGTAATGAATCCGGACAAATTACAAAAAATAGGTCACAATTTCTCCTCTTAATTTGTCTTATAAGTGAAAGCAAAAAGGGAGGAGAAGACATGGAACAAAGAATTAACTATGTGGAGGTTGCACCTGATTTAATCAAGCTTATTAGTCAATTGGAGTTGTACAAAAACCGAACAGGATTTGATAAGAAACTGATTGAATTAGTTAAAATTCGTGCATCTCAGCTTAATCATTGTGCGTATTGCATTAATATGCACACAATGGACGCTAGAGCATTAGGAGAAACAGAACAAAGAATTTATTGCCTCAGTGCATGGAGAGAGACAGAATTCTATACAGCAGAAGAAAAAGCAGCTCTGGAATTGACTGAGGCAGTTACTAACATTGCAGAGCAAGGTGTACCTGATCAAATATATCAGGATGTCCGTAAGTATTTCGATGAAAAGCAATATATCGACTTAGTAGCACTTATTATAACAATTAACTGCTGGAACCGACTATCAATCGCAAATAATAATGTTCCAGAGTGAATTTCACTGAAAATAGTTTCGAAACAGATATACTCTAGTATGTTTAATCGACATACTGGAGTTTTTTTATACATAATGAAATATTAGCTTCACTAGAATATAATGGTCATTTCCTTTATACTATGACTTACAGTATCTATATGAAAAGGTAGTGTTCAATTGAAAGTTATCACAGTTGTTGGAAACAAACCAATGGAATTAAACATTCGAAATGAAAATGATCATCGAATCCCTTTTATAAAGATCGCGCTGAAGCAAAGATTGATTTCGTTCATTGACGAAGGATTAGAATGGGTAATTATGTCCGGCCAAATGGGAATTGAACTATGGGCAGCACAAGTGATAGCAGAATTAAAAGAAGAATATCCGATAAAATTAGGCATATTCCCGCCATTTTTAGAATATGAATCAAGATGGCCGGATGTTTATCAGGAAGCATTTCTGCAAATTATCGAGCAAGCTGATTTTTATCAACCATTGTATAATGAACCATATAAAGCACCCTATCAATTTATTAACAAAGATGTATGGTTTATCGAAAAAACAGATGGATGTTTAGCACTGGTCGATGAAGAATACCCAGGTAGTGCAGGGTATATCTTGGACAAAATGAAAAAGGCTGCAGAAACTTCTAACTATTCGATTTGGTATATTACACCGAATGATTTAGAAGACATTGTCAGGGACCAGCAGGAGTATGATGCGAGTCATTTAGATTAAAAATTGACAACTTATATCTTTTTTGAAAAAATGATAATTAACGATTAAATGAGGTGGAAATAATGGCAAATCAACTAAATGGAAAAGACATTTTAGAGAAGAATTTTAAAACGGCAATGAGAGGCTATAATCAGGAAGAAGTGGACGAGTATTTAGATGTGATTATTCAAGATTACGAATATTTCCAGGAGGAAATTAATCGATTACAGCATGAAAATGAACGATTAAGAAAACAATCTGATCACACACGGATTCGTCCGAGTACGTCTAATCATCAAGTTAATTATGACATTTTGAAACGACTATCCAATTTGGAGAAAGCAGTCTTTGGAAAGAAATATGAGGAATAAACTACCATTCTATCTTCAGATTTCCATTGACTATTCCTACATTCGTGTTACAATAATGGAGGCTTAAATAAAGAGGAATGAATGTTGAAGTAATCGCTGCACATTTTCATGTGTAGAGGAAAGTCCATGCTCACACAAGCTGAGATGCTTGTAGTGTTCGTGCTTGACGAAATCATAAGTCAAGGTAACCTTTTAGAGGTTAACGGCAGGGAAAACACCTACGTCTTTAGATATGGTGTGAATACCTTGAAAGTGCCACAGTGACGTAGCTAAATAGGAAACTATTTAGGTGGAACGAGGTAAACCCCTCGAGTGAGCAACCCAAATATTGGTAGGGGCATCTTCTATTAGGGAACTCAACCGAACGAAGGACAAGCTTCGAGAGCTTGTAGACAGATGATTACTCCTTTGGTACGAGGCTGACCACCGTTTGCAGTACGACAAGGACAGAACATGGCTTACGTACATTCATTCCGGTCTTAAATAGGATTTCAAACCCCTTTCTTATTAAAAGGGGTTTTGTTGTACATAATAAGAAAAGTGCAGAGCGCCCGCATAGAAACGTAGCGGCTGGAGCTAGTCAACACTGAGATAAAGGAATCACTGAGAAAAGCGAACCGATGATCACTTATCGGAGGGCGATTCGTGAAGTCGCCTAGTTTTTGGGCGCTCGGGAGCTAGACAAGTACCTAAATTTTATACTTTCTTGTCCTATTATAAAAGAACGGTCCACAAGATGATCAAAAGGAAGGGTTTTAATAAATGACAAAAACAGTTACTTTAATTGCCACAGCAGCGATGGGATTAGAGGCGGTCGTGGCAAATGAAGTTCGTCAATTAGGGTATGAGGACGTGACGGTTGAGAATGGTAAAGTTATCTTTGATGCAGATCACCAAGCGATCGCTCGTTGTAATCTTTGGTTAAGAACAGCAGATCGTGTGAAATTACTGATAGGGGAATTTGAAGCAAAAACCTATGATGAATTGTTTGAAGGGATTAAAGCGTTACCCTGGGAACAATATATTCCGGAAGATGGGAAGTTCCCTGTGACAGGAAAATCACATAAATCAACATTGTATAGTGTTCCAGATTGTCAAGCGATTGTTAAAAAAGCAATTGTTGAAAAATTAAAACAGAAACATGGAGTTGCAAACTGGTTAGAAGAATCTGGTGCAGAATATAAAATTGAAGCGGCTCTCTTAAAAGACAAAGTAACCGTAACATTAGATACTTCAGGTGCTGGTTTACATAAAAGAGGCTACCGCATAGGACAGGGAGACGCACCATTAAAGGAAACGCTTGCTGCAGCATTAGTACAACTAACCAACTGGCGTGTAGATGAACCATTTTATGATTTGTTTTGCGGTTCGGGAACTATTCCAATTGAAGCAGCATTAATCGGGCAAAATATTGCACCTGGTTTTAACCGATCTTTCGCAGCGGAAGAATGGGAGTTTATCCATTCAGTTGTTTGGGACAGAGCTTTAGAAGAAGCGGAAGATTTAGCGAATTATGATCAACCACTCGCAATATATGGATCTGATCTTAATCCGAAAATGGTTGAAATTGCACGAGATAATGCAATGGAAGCTGGACTTGCTGATTTAGTGCAATGGAAGCAAATGCAGGCGACGGATTTTCACTCCAATGAAATCGGGGGGTATATTGTCAGTAACCCGCCATATGGTGAGCGAATTGGTGATAAAAAAGAAGTAGAGGAAATGTATCAGAAGCTTGGTGAAGTATTGAGAAATTATCCGACATGGAGTATTTACATTCTCACAGCAAACGAAAATTTCGAAGCACTATTCGGCCAAAAAGCTTCTAAGAAACGAAAACTGTTTAATGCGTTTATCAAAACGGATTATTTTCAGTATTTTGGAAAGAAAATAAAGAAATAAAAAAGTATACTATCAATGTCAACATTATTCTCTTAATCGGAAGAGTCTGCTGATATACCTAATAATACTAAACCCGTTTCATGGAATAATTGAAACGGGTTTTTGGTTATTCATTCATTTATCACGGTGCTCTTCAAGTTTCAAATAGCACAAGGCAGCTAAGTGAGGGCAAAAGCCCTACTGAAAATAAACTCACATTATCTTATCAAATTCTCAAAACCTTCTGAACCTGGTGGGGAATGCTGGATGATATCGATAAATGGTATAGTATAAGCGAATAAAATTAAGGCAATAGTGATACCAATCCACAATTTCCAATTTTCTAAGTATTGTGGTGTAGGCTCAGCATCTTCAGAAACTTCCGCAATTGGAAAACTTGCTTTTCCTTTAGGTGCTCCGAAAACCATATAGAAGAAAATATATACCATTAATACTATTCCGATAAATAGTATTGTTCCACCAATCGCCTGTGCTAGTTGATAGCCGATCCATGTATCTACTTGTTCAGCACCTGTATAGGTTGAATATGCTGATCTCCTAGGTGCCCCCAATAAACCGGCAATATGCATAGATCCGGACATGATAAACATTCCCGCACTCCAAACAATCGTTTGAATGATCCCCAGTGTATTGATTTTCTTCGTTAACTTTCGTCCTGTAAGTGATGGAATTAACCAGTAAGAGATTCCGAAGAAGGTGAGAATAACTGTTGTTCCTACAGTAAGATGAAAATGGCCCGTCACCCAAATCGTATTATGAATTACTTGGTTCATCTGGTGTGAAGCATTAATAATCCCACCTGTACCTGCAGGAATAAAAGCAAGCATCCCAACAACTGGAGCAAAGAATCGAACATCTTTCCAAGGTAATGCTTTAATCCATCCAAATAAGCTTGTATAACCTTTACTTCTCCCAGCCATTTCAAATGTAGCGAACATAGAAAATGCTGTTAATAAAGATGGTATAATAACCATAAACGTTAACACGACTTGAATGAATTTCCATAATGGATCAATTCCTGGTTCTGTTAACTGATGGTGAAAACCAACAGGAATGGAGAACATTAAAAATAATACGAAAGAAAGTCTGGCTAAAGCATCACTAAAAATTTTACCACCAATAATTTTTGGGATAATGGCATACCAGGCCATATATGCTGGTAACAACCAGAAATATACTAATGGATGTCCAAAATACCAGAATAGGGTACGGCTGACCAGAACATTTATTGTATCTACCATTCCCAGTGACCATGGGATAAACTGAATTAATACTGTTGCGGCAACCCCCAATGTTGCGATGAACCACAACAACATATTGATAACAACCATAAAGGCTAAGAGTGGTGATTTCTCACCTTTATGTGATTTTTTCCAGACTGCTAATTGCCGGAAATTTGTAAAACAAGCAATCCAACTCCCAACTACTACTAAAGCCAAGCCGATATAAAAAGTTGGAAATGCCTTTAGTGGTGCATAAAAGGTATAAAGTACATTTGCTTTACCAGTAAGAATGGTACTAGCAGTTAGCAGTGTACCAATCAGCATGGTCCAGAATCCAATCCATGCACTTAATCGTTGCTTATCCGATAGGCCGACAGTTTTACTCATTAGAGCAAATTGAAAGCCAATGATAAAGAATGTTGTTAAAACGAGTGCAAGAATCACACCGTGTGCTGTTAAAATCTGATAATAGCCAATACCAAAAGGTAAATCAAACGATCCAGACCTAACAAAAGTCTGTAACAGCCCCATTAATCCTCCTACTAGTAAAGAGATAAAAGCGACATACATATGGGCCATTACTAAACGTGCTTCTTTTTGCGGAATTGGTAAATGTTTTTCCATCATGGTTCGTACACCTCCACTGTGGCAGCCATATAATGATGACCACTGCCGCAATATTCATTACATAACAATGTATAAGTTCCCGGTTTTTGCATAATAGTTTCCAGCGTACTTATATGTCCCGGTTCTACCATCATGTTGACATTTGTTCCAGCAATATGAAATCCATGAACAACATCAGTTGAAGTAGTTTGAAACAATACTTTTGCACCAACTGGAATTCGAATCGTGTTAACAGCTTTACCGTCTTCGTCTTTCCCTAAATCATAGTAAAAACCAGAAGATAGTACATTTACGATATACTCATTTTCACCAACCTGACGTAATCCAAGATTTTCTTCTTTGAAGCTCTCATTTTCCTGTACATTTTTCGGATCAATTGTATCCATATGACTAGGCGGGTGTACCCCTTTATAAAAAGCTCCTATTGCCAGAATGACTAAAAACAAAATCAGGGATCCAACACCAAAAATTAACCATATTTTCTCATACTTATGAATATGCATCTTCAAAACCTCCTCAACGACTAATAAATATTCCAAAAACAATAAACCAGCTAATTAGAATAAAAGCCCCTAATAATAGAACAGAAATCAATGCTCCTTTTAACGTGTTATCTTGTTTTGGATTCACCATTTTTTCTCTTACTGTGTTATCTTGTTCTGGCTTCATATATTTGTTCCTCCTTCCCAAGAGACTTTCTATACTATTTATAATACTAAATAAATTCAGCAAAAACGTTGATGTATCAAGGTTTTCACAAAATAGTCACGGGTTGTGGCAACTCAAATCAGCTGTGTTTTATGAACATTTATGTTAAAAAAGTATGTGTCGATTATGTGAAGATAATAGAAAATAAAGGAATAGAGAAGAGGGTGATTATCCAAATAAAGGAAGGGTGAATGCGTGTCTGAACTAGTAAACGAAACTCTTTAACTTATATCAATCTATCTATGCATTACTTATTAGAAGTGAAAAGAACACTAGACTTCTCATCTAAAAAAATCTATACTAGCGATATAAACAATTTTGTATTCAAGATAAAAAGTTTTTACATGAGTGAGGGATTTCTAGTGAAAGACAGTGAAATATTGGCATATTTCTTAGAAAATTTGTGGTCGAAAGGATTTAAGTTAACTGATGAAGAAGTTAGCTTCATATATTTTGGGCAAAAATTCACGAATACTTCTGTAGAGCATGTCAAGCTAGCATTATCATTTACATTACAGCTACAAATGTCATTTGACAGAAGTTTTTATATCAGTTTACTTGAGTTATTTAGCCGACATAACATTCAAAATAAAAAAGAAGCCATCTTGCTTTTAACACAAAACGGCTTAATGAAATAGTTAGTTATTCAATTTTAGAGCTTTTCGGGCTAATTCATCTGCGTGCTTATTCTGTTTCTCAGGAATCCATTTCATAAAGAAATAGGGAAAAGAACTTGATAAGTGATTAATCTGATTTAAGTATGACTGAAAAACATCTTTTTTTACATAATTTCTTTCGATGGCATCAACTACTACTTTTGCATCTGATCTACAGGAAATGATCTCATCCGGAAAGCGCTCCTTACATAACTCCAACGCTTTGATAACTGCTATAAATTCTGCTTCATGGTTGGAGAATTCTCCAATAAATAGACATTCCTCCAATTGCAATTGTCCAGTTTTGATATAAATGCCAATACCACTTGGACCTGGATTTCCTTGGCTGGCAGCATCTGTATAGACTTCGATCATTATCATACCCCTAACATTTATTTCATTTATGTTCAATCTTAGGCTTTATTTTTTTGGCTAGATATAAGAACGGTGTATCTAGTGCAGATACCACAAATTTAATGATATAAGTTGTAAATAAAATACTAAGCCAAGTATTCCATTCATGGACATCATAAAATGCGATCGAACAGAAAATAAGTGTGTCAATAAACTGACTGATCATCGTGCTGCCGTTATTGCGGATCCATAGATACTTGTTGGACGGTAATAATTGCTTAATCTTACCATAAATCCAAACATCAATATATTGACTAACAACATAGGCCAGCATACTTCCAATAGCAATGTTCGGAATCAGTTCAAAGATGGTTTCCAGCGCACCTTGTGCAAAATCATCCGCATGTGGGGTAAACCGCAAGACAAATTGCATTACAATTGTCATAATCAGCAGGGAAGAGAACCCCATCCATACAGCTTTTTTCGCCTCTTTCTTACCATGATTTTCATTTAATATATCTGTAGCTAAAAATACCGTTCCATACGTGATATTACCAAGTGTAGCTACTAAACCGAGCATCTCTACTGTTTTTAATACTTGAATATTAGCGATTACAGTAGACATTCCGATCCACACAAATAAACCGGCTTTTCCAAACATTCGATACATCAATAATAATAACGCAAAATTAAGAATAGCAAATAAAATCCATAATAATTCGTTTGCCAATATTTATTCCTGCCTTTCTTCATTAAATTCTTTTCAGTCAATAAATAAAATTACCATAGTTTCAGGATTTATGTAAGAAAAGCGCAAAGCGACCGTTTAGAAACGTAGGACTTAAGGATTAACTGAGATATAGGATCACGGTGAGTTTACTTTATTTACGAATAAATATAAAAGGCGATGATTCAATCATCGCCTTGTTCATTTTCATTTATTTTTTTTCAACATTAGCAGCTTGTGGGCCTCTTTCACCTTCAACAATTTCAAAAGATACTTCTTGACCTTCTTCTAGTGTTTTGAAACCTTCTTGTTGAATAGCGGAGTAATGTACAAATACATCATTTCCTTCTTCCAACTGAATAAATCCATAGCCTTTCTCTGCGTTAAACCATTTTACTACACCGTTTTCCATGTTATCTTTCCTCCTAAAACCTTTCACGCAAAAACGTGTTAATACAAACAAGATGGCGGATAATGAAAAAGGTAGCAACCATAGAAGTATAGGATCACCATTCCATTTACTTCTATAGAAGCTACCTGATAATAATGAACCCAAACATCTTCTTTGCTTGTTACTACTATAGCTTATTTTACCAAATACGTCAAGATATTCATATGAGATAAATCCTTTGTTTACAAGGAGTAAAACCTTTTCATTTTGAAATGAACATGATATTGTAATAACAGAATTTTAGTGTAGAGGTGTTACGATTGACAATACTAATTGGCTTAACAGGATGGGGAGATCATCCCACACTTTACGATCATGCAAAGGATAGGCAATATAAATTAACTGCTTACAGTTCACATTTTCCTGTTGTTGAAGTTGACAGCTCTTTTTATGCGATCCAATCTACCGAAAATTATCACAAATGGGTGAGTGAAACACCTGAAACGTTTTCTTTTGTTATTAAAGCGTATCAAGGTTTAACAGGTCATGATCGCAAACATTTAACCAATCGTGAAGCAAAGGAATTGGTGGATGCTTTTATCAGTTCTATTCAACCAGTAATAGCTGCTAACAAATTAAATACGGTATTATTTCAATTTCCACCATGGTTTGACCTAAAACAACGGAACATAAAGAAAATTAGAAAGATTAAACAATGGATGGGCGATATTCCAATAGCGATTGAATTCAGAAATCGAACTTGGTTTGATGATCATCAACCAGAAACATTGGCATTTTTAAAAGACATAGGGGTAACACACGTCATATGTGATGAACCTCAAGCAGGAGAAGGATCTGTCCCGACCGTTTTAGAGACAACAAATGACCGCGTATTAATCCGATTCCATGGAAGAAATATTCATGGATGGAATAATCACGGTCAAGAAAATTGGAGGGAGGTTCGCTTTTTATATCGTTATAATCAAACAGAATTACAGGAGTGGGTGAAACGCATACATGAATTAAATAAACAAGCAAAAGAAATAACGATATTATTTAATAATAATTCAGGTGGAGATGCCGCTGATAATGCTAAACAATTATTGGATTTACTCGATATAACGTATCAAGGATTACATCCTAAACAGATCGACTTTTTTGATTTAATCTAGTATGACTCGTTTCGCTCCTAAGTATCTTTCTGACCAATAACTCATACTTAACTCACTAATATCTACACCGTTAGATTCACTGGCATGAATAAATTTATCATCGCCCAAATAAATACCAGCATGGGATGGACCTGGTTTATATGTTTCAAAAAATACAATATCTCCCACGGACGGTTGTTCAACTTGCTTGGTTGCATTCCATATTTCACTCACAGTCCGTGGGAGGCTTGCTCCTAGTTGATTAAATACGTACTGTAAATAACCACTGCAGTCAAACCCTGAAGTAGATGTGCCGCCCCACCGGTATGGTGTGCCAAGATGATCTTTCGCACTGGAAATGATTTGACTGACGCTTACGGATGATGCAGAAGATGACGTATTTTCTTCCGGTACAGAACCTTCTTGATCAGCTGCTTCCGAACCTTGATTAGTCGTGTTGGCTGATTCCGCGGAATCCTGTTCGGTTTGTTCTACTTCCACTGATGCTATTTGTGGCGTTTCAGCTTTCTCTTCGTGTATCTCTGCTTCAACATGGTGGATTTCCATTCCTGTATCCTGTTTATAAGCTTTTACTGCCTCGTTTGATTTTTCACCATATATACCATCTATATCCTCGCGATAGTAACCAAAATAAAATAGAGCTTCCTGCACCTCTTTAACATCATCTCCACGATCACCAATAGAAAATATAAGTTCATGTTCTTCTAATATGTCTTCATAATAAGCTTCTTCCTTGTTTATGATGGTTTTTATAGTATCTTGATCCGCTTTACCACTCTGGTCCATTAAATGATCTTCTTGGAATTTCTTTAATGCATATTCTGTCAAAACACCAAACTCTCCATCAATAGAAGAATCATAGTACGATAATCTTTGTAATTTATGTTGCAATACCCGAACCGATTCATGCTGCATCCCGTATTTCAGCACGTTCGATTGCTCTAATATCTCGTTCTGCATCATAGGATAGGCATCGACATAAAAAGAAAAAGGCTGGCTAAATGCAAAGCTGTAAGCGACGGAGTGTTTTACTACTCGTGATATTTGATCTTGTAACAACATAAAACCACCCCTTACGAAATAATTACTTACAGAAAAATTTATGTTAAAATGGGGAAAATATGATCTTAAGTTAACTTTGTTACGTATTTGTAATAAAGTGAGACTTCCATCAGTAGGATTGACCCTAATATGATGGGTAACGCTGTAGTAAATGATGGCGAGGAAGGAAGATGAAAGATGTCTATAAGTGAGCAAAACTATTTAGATTTATGCAGAAAAGTACTTGCGGAAGGGACAAAGAAAGATGATCGCACCAACACTGGTACGCTATCGATATTTGGGCATCAAATGCGCTTTGACTTACAAGAAGGATTTCCGTTACTAACAACTAAAAAAGTGCCTTTTCGTTTAATTGTTAGTGAGTTATTGTGGTTTATTAAAGGGGATACGAATATTCGTTACCTTTTAAAGCATAATAACAATATTTGGAACGAATGGGCTTTTAAAAATTGGGTGGAAAGCGATGAGTACGATGGACCTGATATGACAGATTTTGGTCATCGTTCACTACAGGATTCCGAGTTCAAAAAAACATATGATCAGCAAATGGACATATTTAAAGCTAACATTTTAGAAGATGATACTTTTGCAAGCAAATTTGGGGATTTAGGCTCGGTATATGGAAAGCAATGGCGAGCTTGGAAAACGTCACAAACAGAAACAATTGATCAACTAAAAGATGTGATCGAAGCCATTAAACATAATCCATACTCGAGGAGACATATTGTTTCGGCATGGAATCCAGAAGATGTTCCAAGTATGGCACTACCGCCATGTCACACCCTTTTTCAATTTTATGTAGCAGATGGTAAATTAAGCTGTCAGTTGTATCAACGAAGTGGTGATATCTTTTTAGGTGTACCGTTTAATATTGCTAGTTATGCGTTGCTCACCGTATTAGTTGCTAATGAATGTGGCTTAGAGCCAGGGGAATTTATTCATACATTCGGTGATGCACATATTTATGCCAATCATCTTGAACAGGTAAAAACACAATTAGAACGCGAGCCAAGAGCATTACCAACGATTTCTATCAATGAAGGTGTTTCCCTCTTTGATATCGAACTCGAAGACATTAAGCTAGAAAATTATCAACCACATCCTGCTATAAAAGCACCAGTCGCAGTATAAAAGGAGGAGCAAAAATGATCTCACTATTATTTGCAATGGGCAAAAATCGCGTGATCGGAAAAGATAACACATTACCATGGCATTTACCTAACGATCTTAAGTTTTTTAAAGAATTAACAACGTCAAATGCGATTATTATGGGAAGAAAAACCTTTGAGTCGATGAATGGACCTTTGCCAAATCGTGATAATATTGTATTAACGACTAATAAAGAGTTTGAACATGAACAATGCCAAGTCATTCATTCCGTCGATACAATTAAAGAAATGGACAAGGCAAATCCAGAAAAAGAATGGTTTGTGATCGGTGGCGAAGAGATTTTTAAGCAAGTGCTTGATTTTGCAGATCGAATTTATATGACCTATATTGAGGAAGAGTTTGAAGGCGACACGTTTTTCCCTGACTTTGATGAACAAGAGTGGCATCTAACAAAGAAAGAAAAAGGTAAAAAAGACGAGAAAAATCGCTACGATTATTACTTTATTCAATATGATCGGAAAAAGTAACCCTATTTTTATCGTTAACCAAGACAAGCACGATAAATCATGATAAGATAAAAGATGATAATAATTTGATATACATAAAGGGGCGCATAAAAAATGTTATCTTCTATTGGTATTCCTGGGCTGATTTTAATATTAGTTATAGCATTAGTGGTTTTTGGGCCGAAGAAATTGCCTGAAATCGGTAAGGCTACAGGGGAAACATTGCGTGAATTCAAAAAATCCGCACGTGATTTGACAGATGAAGAAGTAGAGAAAAAAGAAAACAATTCGTAATTTTTTGACCAATAAATGAGGTGGATGTCATGTTATCTAATATTGGCTTTCCGGGGTTATTTTTAATATTAGTTATTGCATTGATTATTTTTGGCCCTTCGAAATTACCAGAGATCGGTAAAGCTGTTGGCCATTCTTTACGTGAGTTTAAAAAAGCTACTAATGACATTATGAATGATGATAAAGATAATTCAGGCAAATAAGGTATAAAAAGATGTAAAAGACATTCTTTTACATCTTTTTCTTGCACGTTAGTAAAGCTTAAAATGTAGCAAAAACAGTAATACAACGCAGCAAAAATCTGAATGCATAAATTACGAGTAAAACGATGGCTTTATCAGTACTTGGTGAAAAGCCACGACTTTCGTTACATATATCACTTGCTTATGATGAAGGGACGTTTAAAATGAAGCAAGACAAATCATTACCAAATGAGAAGGAAATGGGTTATTTAGATCATTTCGCTGAATTACGCAATCGGCTGTTATGGACCGCACTAGTATTTGTATTGTTTTTTATTGGTGGACTTTATTTTGTCGAAGATATTAGAAATTTCTTTTTAAATGATATAGACATCACATTAAATCTCATTTCACCTGAAGAAATTATATGGATCATTTTCATGATAGCTTTTATTGTTGCCTTCGCTGCAACATTACCATTTCTATGTATGCAATTATGGTTATTCGTTAAACCCGGTTTAACAAAAAAAGAGCGACGAATTTCCTTGGTTTATATTCCAGTTATTTTTATTTTATTCGTATCTGGACTTACCTTTGGTTATTTCATCTTTATACAGCTCATTCTTCCATTTGTTTTATCTTTAAATGATGGCATGTTTGATACGATGTTTACTGTAGAAAACTATTTCCGCTTTATATTTAAAGTGACATTGCCATTTGCTGTATTCTTTGAAGTTCCGGTTATTACGATGTTTTTAACGAGTTTAGGGATTGTTACACCACAATTTTTAAGCAAAACAAGAAAGTACGGTTATTTTATCCTTGTCATTATCGGAACCATGATTTCACCACCAGATTTTATTTTGCAAATTGTCGTTGCGATTCCGTTAATCATACTGTATGAAATCAGTATCATGTTATCACGAATAGTATACCGCAAAAAGCAAGAACAGCATCGTGAATTTATGGAAAATTAACACGAGGGATTGAGGAAACGTATGAAGTCTTTTTATCACTTTATGATGCGTTATCGTGGAAATAAACAACTTGATGATGCTCGAAGGTTAGCTGATTGGATGTTTTATGATCATGACTTTCCCAAGCATTCTCACGATTATTATGAAATTAGCAGTTATCTGGAATGGCACACTCCTTTTCCAGAAGCGATTGCAACATATGATCATTTATGGGAGGCGTATATAGATGAAGAAAAGCCATGAGTGTCGCTAATCACTCATGGCTTTTCCTACTCATGCAATAATTCTATTGCTACAATATTTTCAATTGGGACTTTTCGTTGTAAAGCTGCTTCTTGAATAGTTAGCTTTCTTGCGATTGGGTCTATTTTAATAATATGGCCAATAGCGGACTTAAAAGAGCTATTTTGGTAGTAGTTTAGTGTTATCTTTTGTTGAGCATGTATAGCTTGCTGTACCGTTAACTCCATTTCGTTGACGTAATCTTCGTCTAAAATAGGCTTTTCCTTAAGGGGTTCGTCAGCAAAGAAGTCTTGAAGCATTTCAACATGCTCAGGCAACATTAAAGAAGCCCATTTTATTTTACCTCGATCATGTACCAAACAAATCACCTCAGTATGATTATACACGAACATTCGTTCTTGATCAATAGACTTCGATCACCTGTTCGTGTATAATAAATAGTGAAAATATGGAAGGGATGTGAAGGCGACTATGAAGATTTTACACACTGCAGATTGGCATTTAGGAAAGATTGTTCATGGATTACACATGACAGAAGATCAAGGTAAAGTTCTCCAGCATTTGATTGAAATTATCGAAGCAGAAAAACCGGATGTAATCATCATTGCAGGTGACCTTTATGATCGAGCAGTGCCACCAAGAGAGGCTGTTGATTTATTAAACTCATTTTTTACTACAGTATCCGTTGAAATGGAGATCCCGATCGTTGCTATTTCTGGTAATCATGACAGCCCTGATCGACTCGGGTTTGGAGCAAGTTTGTTTCGATCCAAACAATTATATTTAGCAACATCCATGGAGGATGTGTTTCAACCCATACACTTTAACGATGGCCAACATGATGTTTATTTTCATTTAGTGCCTTATATCGAACCAGAACAAGTGAAGCACTATTTTCAAGACGATTCCATCGCAACACATCAAGAAGCGATGGAGCGGATAGTGAGAGAGATTGAAGTACAAATGACGGATCAAGCTCAACATATTTTAGTTGGACATGCCTTCGTTGCAGGCGGAATGGAATCGGAGTCTGAAGAAAGACTCACGATGATTGGTGGTACTCCTTATATCGATGCTTCTATATTTAAATCTTTTGATTACATTGCCTTAGGCCATCTTCATCAACCTCAAAAAATAAAAAGTGATTTTATCCGGTATAGTGGATCAATCATGAAATATTCCTTTTCAGAAGCAAACCATAAAAAATCTGTTGCCATCCTAGAATTAAATGGTACTGAGAAAACAGTATACACGATTCCTTTAAACGCGCCCAAAGACTTACGAATTGTCGAAGGTTACTTTGAAGAATTATTAGCGGAAAAAGTAGCGAAAGCGACCGAAGATTACTTGCAAATAAGGTTGCTAGATGATGGACAAATCATAGATCCTGTCACAAAACTTCGTAAGCTTTTCCCTAATATTTTACGGTTAGAACGAAAACAACATGTAGTTCATCAATCTCTTAAAGAAATTCAATCAATAAAGGAAAAACAGAAAATGACCCATGAACAACTATTTGCATCGTTTTACAAAGAGATCAAAGGATCGGAACTTTCCGCAGAGCGGGCGAAATATGTACAAGACGTGATACAAAAAGTTATGGTAGAAGAGAGGGAGAAATAACATGCGCGCTTTAAATCTTGAACTAACCGCATTTGGTCCCTATCGAAAACAACAACAGATAGATTTTACCGATTTAGGGGAAGAGCCGATATTTTTGATTACCGGTCCAACTGGTGCTGGGAAAACAACGATTTTTGATGCAATTTGCTATAGTTTATATGGCAAAGCTAGTGGAACTGACCGAGATCAGGATGGATTTCGTAGTCACTTCGCCAATGTTTCTGAACTGACATCCGTTTGTTTCACCTTTGAATTACATCATAAAACGTATCGTGTTATTCGTAGTCCCAAACAACAAAAACCGAAAGCAAGAGGAGAAGGGTATACAGAAGAAGCGGCTAGTGCAAGTCTTTATCTTTATAATCAAGAGCAGCAATGGGAACTAATCGTTTCGAAAATAAAAGATGTCAATGAAACGATCGAAGAAATGATCGGTCTTGATTACGAGCAATTTAAGAAGATGATTATGATTCCCCAAGGCGAATTCCGTAAATTAATCTCTGAAAATAGTAAAGAACGCGAAGAAGTACTACAAAAAATCTTCCGGACTTATTTCTATAAAAATATTACTGATAAATTAAAGGAACAAGCCAAAGCTTTGGAAGAACAATTAGAAAGGCTAAATTGGCAATATCAGCAAGAGTTAAATAAGCTCCATAATGAAATAATCGATCCTGACTCCGATAAAAAGATAAACGAACAGTTAGAAAGTCACTATCTCAGGCTAGAAGAACGAAAAGTAACACTAACGAAGGAACTAGAGCAAGTAAACAACCAATTAACTTATATACATGAACAATATTACCAGCAAAAAAAACTCGTAGATCATTTTCATGAGTATGAACAACTGCTAGAAAAGCAGAAATTGTTACAACAAAAGCAAAAAGAAATAGATTTATTACATGAAAAACTTGAACTGGCAAAAACAGCTGAAAAAATAAAGCCTTTAGAAGAATTAATGCAGACAAGGCAACAAGAGTGGCAAGCTCAACAACAGAAGCTTGAAGCTCTAACCAAACAACAGCAGGAAATGCACATTCATTTCGAACAAACTAAAGATAAATATGAAGGAGAGCAAAAGAAAGAGAAAGAACGTGAAGCTTTACAATTTCAATTTAAAGAGCAACAGCAATTACTAGCGAAAATGGACGAATTGGAAGCTGCCGGAATAGAATTAAATAAATTGGACGAGACAAGAAAGCGAATAAAAGAAAAACAAAATTTATTAGAGAATAAAGTGAAAGAACTGGAAAAAATGAAAGAAACGAGTTACGAGATCAGAGATAAGATCCATGAATTAAAAAGCATCTTGCAACAACTACATCATGACAAAGAACAACTACAACGAAAAGCGATGGATATGCGAGATTTAAAGAATGAATATCGAGAGTTACTCGTATTAAGAAAAGATTATCAGCAATACCAAAACGTAGTTAATAAATTGCAAACAAAAGCTGATGCACAGGCAAAGAGATGTGAACAACTTGAACAGGAAAGAAAAAAACATTTTGCAAGTTATTTGGCAGCATCAATAGAAGATGGAGATGCTTGTCCAGTCTGTGGATCTGTTCATCATCCTGAGCTCGCCAATATAGAAGATTCCACCATCTCGGATGAAATGATTGAACAAGAGACCCAATATCTTACTACGTTACAAGAAGAAACTAAAAATATGCAAATGACACTTCTACAAATTAAAGAGCAAGGTGAAGGGAAAAGGCAAATTGTTACACGGTTAATGCAAGCATTAGATATCGATACTGAACAGGTTACAAAAGAACAATTGCAACAAATGGATACATGTCTACGCGAAAGCATTCAAAACAAGAATAAAGAATCAGAAAAGCATAACAATAACCTTCAAGATTTAAAAAAGCAGTTCAACCAAATACAAACGGCCATCAAGGATTATGATCGATTAAAACAAGAATTAGCGCAAATCCAAGATAAGTATCAGGAATTAAGTAATCAATATCATCAAATACATGCTAAATATACACAGCTTCAAGCACAACTGCCAGCAGATGTGGAATCACCTGCTGCTTTTAAGCAACAAGTTATGAAATTGGAAAAGAAACTCAATGATAAAATACAGCAGTGGAAAAACATCCAAGCTCATTATGAAAAAACGATCGAAGATAAGAACAAGGTGGACACTCAATATCAGGAGGCAAAACAGTTTACAAATCAGTTACAAGAAAAATACGTACAACAAGAAGAAAAATTTCATCAAGCTCTTGCCAATTATCAATTTGCCTCCATTACGGACTATCAACATGCACTGCTTCCTTTTGATAAGCAACAAAAAATAGAACAGGAGATATCACAGCATAATGAGCAAAAAAATCTAGTAATAAATCGATTAGGCAATCTAAAAGAATGGATAGACGATACAGAAAAACCTGATTTAACAAAAATAGAAGAAAAGATAGCACAAGTGGAAAAAGATAAAGATGAAAAGAATAAACAGATCCAATCTATTGTATTTGAAATCGAACAGTTAGTTGATACGGTTCGCAATATAAAAGAGTTAGAAGAAAAAATGAAGGAAATAAACGATGATTATTATCACATCGGAGAGTTAGCTGATCTAGCGAGAGGTGATAATACGGCAAGACTTTCATTTGAACGATTTGTACTATCGACTTTTCTGGATGAGATATTGTTACAGGCAAATATACGTTTGGATCAAATGACAGACCATCGTTATCAATTAATTCGAAGTGAAGAGTTGGCAAAACGTGGTGCACAGAGTGGTCTTGATCTTGAGGTGCTTGATCACTATACCGGTAAGAAAAGATCAGTAAAAACCCTTTCTGGTGGAGAAGGCTTCAAAGCGGCTCTTAGCTTGGCATTAGGAATGGCTGATATTGTCCAAGCACATGCAGGCGGTGTACAATTAGATACGCTATTTATTGACGAAGGGTTTGGTACGCTTGATGAAGTATCACTGGAACAAGCTATTAAATGTTTGAAAGACTTGCAGCAAGATCACCGAATCATCGGCGTTATTTCCCATGTTGCACAATTAAAAGAGGAAATTAAAGCAAAACTAGTAGTGGAGTCATCTCCTAATGGTTCTACTGCGAAGTTTAGAATAGGCTAAAAACACGCATAATGATACAAAATTCAACAAAAACAATATAAATGCTGTCAAAACATGCGCTTACCCAGGAAATATTATTTGTCATCAAATGTTCATTTCCCGTTATAGAAATCATCCTTTTCATCCTATATGATAAAATTATCAATAAAGGCACCGAGGAGGAATATTGATGTTATCAGCAGTACTTTTTGGTCTAGTAATAAGTGGTTCCCTTGCAATAATTATTACAGCAGATGTTATATCAGAATAATAGATTTATAGAACAGTGGTATACACGTGCTTCACAAAGCGCTTGTATACCTTTTTTATCAGATAGAAAAGTATATAATCCGCGGAATGATAGTGTTTTTGTATCGTTTTGTATCGTAGGTGGTCATTTTGAAATGATATGTAGACGGAAAGCGAAGCAGCGGTTGTTACGCCCAATATCCATCTCAAAATAACTACTTTGGACAGGACCGGGTGGGCTTTCCCGGTTTTTCTTAAATATTTTGTTTGCCTATACCATTCTGGACAAATGAACATATACTATATCAACATGCTATACGGAAGGAGAATGTATATGTTTCGACCACCAAACCAACCACCTATGTTCCCACAACAAAACATACCAACACAGGGACTCTTTCCTCGTGGTCCGGTTCCAAATCAAATGACAAATCCAACTGGGCTGCAAGGAATCTTACAACGGTTCTTACCATCACAAGCTTCTAACATGACTCAGGCAACAAATATGGCAGCAGGTAGCGGTTCTAATTTAATGGGAACGCTAAATAATGTGCAACAAGTTTTAAAAGTAGCACAACAGGCGACACCACTAATCAAAGAATATGGACCGATGATCAAGAACGCGCCAAAATTAATCAATATGATGAAGGCATTAAACGAAATAAATGAAGATGAAGATGACACGGAGATTGTGGATGATGAGGAAGAAGAAATAGAGGAAGCGGAAGAAGTAACGATAACGGAAAGCAGCTCATCTTCCCAAAAACAAGCGAAAACTAATGCTAGTCCAACTCGCACAAGCGAATCACAACCAAAACTGTTTATTTAGAAAAACGTGGTATTCGCCTTACCTATTAACGACTATCAAAGTACTACTTATTTTTTCGACCTTCAAAGTTTTCACTACGTTGAGTTAATCAACGCTAAAATTTTATAATTTCCAGTACAAAACAGACCACTTGCATTTTTTTCCGACTAAGAGCACAATAAAAGTAATCACGTTAAGTAGGAGGCTTTTTCATGACAAAGCAAGCTCTCGAGAAAGCAATTTTTGCAGGTGGCTGTTTTTGGTGTATGGTGGAACCATTCGATGAGCAACCAGGTATTGAACAAGTGGTATCTGGCTATACAGGTGGAGGCAAGCCTAATCCAACATATGAGGAAGTGTGTACCAATACAACAGGTCACCGTGAAGCAGTTGAAATTACGTATAATCCAACCATTTTTCCCTATCAAAGGCTATTAGAGATTTTCTGGCAGCAAATCGATCCGACTGATCCTGGTGGCCAATTTCATGATCGCGGTGAATCCTATAAAACCGCCATCTATTATACAAATGATGAACAAAAAAGATTAGCAGAACAATCTAAGCAAAACTTGGAAGAAAGTGGTATGTTTAGTGATCCTATTGTGACAGATATATTACCTGCCAAACCTTTTTATCCAGCAGAAGAAGAGCATCAGGATTACTATAAAAAACAGAACTTTCATTATAAGATGTATAAAAAAGGTTCAGGAAGAGCAGATTTTATTAAAAGAAACTGGGGAAAACATTACTCAAAAGAAGAGTTAAAAGAACGCCTAACTCCGATTCAATATCATGTTACACAAGAAAATGGTACAGAAAGGCCATTTGACAATGAATATTGGAGTAACGATGAAGAGGGGATATATGTAGATATCGTGAGTGGTGAACCATTGTTTTCAACCACTGATCAATATGATGCAGGCTGTGGATGGCCTAGTTTCACCAAACCGTTAAACCGTAACAGGATTGCAGAAAAACTAGATACATCACATGGTATGCGAAGAATTGAAGTCAGAAGTGATGAGGCTGATTCTCACCTCGGGCATGTATTTGATGATGGACCGATTGACAAAGGCGGAATGAGATATTGTATTAACTCCGCAGCTTTACGTTTTATTCCCAAGCATAAGCTGAAAGAAGAAGGTCTTGAAGAGTACCTGGCATTATTCGAATAACTTCCCGTTGTTTTCGGGAAGTTTTTACATAAAAGAGGACGTGTACTATGGTTAGAAATATTAGTTATCTTTTGTTCATGTATGCTGCTTCATTAGTCATAACCGGGTTGTTCCTTCTTTTTCATTTCCCATTACCATGGATATTAGGACCACTGATTGCTGTATTTATCTTAAATTGGTTAATAAAGGAACCACTTACACAGAACAAAACGATCTTGAACATCAGTTTTTTACTTACTGGTGCACAAATTGGATCTACTTTTACTTCGAATACTTTAAGTAAAGTGATTCCTTATTTTATTCCATTTTTAATCATTACGTTATTACTCATTTATCTATGTATGAAAAGCGGAGAATTATTAGCTAAATATGCAAACATGGAATCATCAACTGGTGTGTTAGGAAGTATTCCCGGCGGATTATCCGTTATGGTAGCTATGAGTGAATCGATGAATGCTAATACTGGTTTAGTAGCCATCTTTCACACGATTAGACTAATGGCCGTCCTATTTCTTGTACCGCTGATGGCATCATTTATGTTTGCACAGACAGATGCACAACAAATGCTGACTGACACTGCAATTGCATTAAATGGTTGGACAGTATTGTTGTATCTACTACTATTTGGAATCGCATACCTGTTGCGCTATAAAATTCCGGCACCATATGTCCTGATTCCTATGTTGGTTATAGCAAGTCTCAAACTGCTATCTGTACCAGTCAGTGATGTACCGGTGAGTTTATATCATGTCGCTCAATTGTCAATCGGTATTCACTTAGGCTTATCCATAACAATATCAGACATAAAAAAAGCGGGAAATTTCTCCTGGATTTTCTTCCTATTCACTTGCATTATTATCATGATATCGACTGTTCTTGGATATATGTTTGCTATCATGTCTGACCTCAGTTTCGCTACAGCAATGCTGAGCCTAGCACCAGGTGGATTGGTAGAGATGGCCATTACCGCTGGTGAAGTAGGGGCAGATCCATCGATAGTAGGGTCACTGCAATTGGTACGACTGTTATTTATTATTTTGGTACTTCCTTTTATCTTTAAAAAAATGACCTCCTCATTCCGTAAACCATAATAATATTATGTTAACTTGGTGAAATTCCTTGTGTAACAGCCAATAAATGTTTATGATAGAAGGGAAGGAGGGACATAAATGATTCACCAAAATTGGGAAAACAACCGTACAATTAAAAAAATTAAATGTGTCCATACTAATGCTAAAAAATATAAAGTAAATTCTGTTTTATCCGAAGGAGCAATATATGAAGTAAAAAACGAAACAGAGGAATTTTATTTTGTTATTGATAATACCAATCGAATAGCTGGATTTAAAAAGGATTATTTCGAAATTGTCTCATAATGTTTATTAATTGAATATATTGGGAAAATATATATAATAGGGATTTTATACTATATAATCGTATAAGTTTTTACTATAAGCAAAACGAAGCTTTTTCCGTAAAGCTACCCTCGTATTGTTTATGTAAACTGATAGACTTTTCAAAGATTCTCCATAGGAGCTGATAAAATGAAAAGAATTCTTTTGATCCGTCATTGTCAGGCTTTAGGCCAACACAGTGATTCGCCTCTATCAAAAAAAGGCATTCAGAAAGCATATGAATTGGCAAGACAATTAGAAAGACTTAGCTTTCCAATAAACCGTATTATTACGAGCCCTTATTTGCGTGCTCAAGAAAGTATCAAACCTTTTGCTGCCCGCCAAGGCATTCCAGTAGAAACTGACGAGCGACTAAAGGAACGGTTGCTAAGTGAGCAGCCTGTAGATGACTGGATCGATATTTTAGAAGAATCTTTTCAAAACTTCCATTTTAAGCTTCCGGGTGGGGAATCATCAAGCGAAGCATATCAACGAGCAGAACAGGTTTTAAATGAGTGCATGAAAGATGAGGTAAATGAGAATATTATTATTGTGACACATGGCAACTTGCTTGCACTTATGTTGCAGAAATTTCATGTTGATTTTGGGTTTCATGAATGGAAAACTCTTACCAACCCAGACGCATTTTTAATTCAGCGTATTGGTGGCGAATATATTACCGAAAGAATTTGGGAAGAAAAGCAATCTCACTTTTATTAATATGATTTGCAAACTCAATGAAATAAGCTATAATGGTATTCGAACTTTAAAAGTTGTGATAGAATGTGTATGTATAGAGATACATAACGATTAATCGTTAAAGGAGGGGACCGTCTTGGCATTTGTAATTACTTCACCTTGTAAAGAAGAAAAAGCAGGCGAATGCGTAGAAGTTTGCCCTGTAGATTGTATAGAAGAAGGAAAAGATATGTTTTATATCGATCCTGATATTTGTATCGATTGTGGTGCATGTGAAGCTGTATGCCCAGTAGAAGCGATTTATATGGAAGATGAAGTACCAGATAATGAGCATGAATATATCTCATTAAACCGCAAGTTCTTTGAGGATAATTAAACCATACAAATTGCAAAACCGCTATAACAGAATAGCGGTTTTTTAATACTTAATTTCAAACTTCTGAAATGCAGTTTCTACATCCTCTTCTGTAATTTCAATATTTTTCACTTTTGCAAAGAAGGAGGGACCTTTTCTTACTTGCATCAAAAATGCGTCAACTTTATTATCTTCACCTTGTGCTTTGATTTCTACGGAGCCATCATCACGATTCTCCACCCATCCCATAACATCGGTCTCGACCGCTACTTGTTGCGTGAAAGCGCGAAAGCCTACACCTTGTACTCGACCCGAAACTATTACATGTACTTGTCTCAATATAATCACCTCTTTCCTATGATAGTATCATTGTAAATTTCACAATTCAAAGTTAACGAAAGGAGTTATAAATGAAAACGCTCAACAAAAAGCAAATAGATGACTTTAAAATCGGTCACAATCAAAACCAAACTGCCTTAACTGGATGTACTGTAATTATTTGTGAAGAAGGAGCCGTAACTGGTGTTGATGTAAGAGGAGGAGCACCTGGCACTAGGGAAACGGATTTATTAGCTTCAGAGAACATAGTGGAGAAAGCTCATGCTACATTTCTGGCTGGGGGAAGCGCTTATGGATTGGATGCTGGCGGTGGTATAATGAAATTTCTTGAGGAAAAAGAAATCGGCTTCGATGTACAGACGACAAAAGTGCCAATTGTACCTGGTGCTATTCTTTTTGATCTCGGTATTGGCAATGCCAAAGTACGACCCGATCAGGATATGGGATTTAAGGCTTGTGAGAATGCTTATCAAGATGAGAAATTGTTTGGAAATATTGGTGCAGGGACAGGTGCAACGATTGGAAAAGCTTTAGGACCTGAATACAGCATGAAAGCTGGGATTGGCTATGCTTATGAATTAGGTCCCTTACAAATTGCAGCTACAGTTGCCGTTAATGCAGTGGGTGATGTCATCGATCCATCAACAGGCAGACAAATAGCAGGAATATTCGACAGAAAAAAGAATCAATTATTATCTACCTCTGACATATTATTATCAAAAGCAGAACAATCATTTAATCAAAATGGTTATTTTGGTAATACAACGATAGGTACAATTATGACGAATGCCAAATTAACGAAAGCACAGGCGAATAAAATCGCTTCGATTGCGCAAGATGGCATTGCCAAAACAATCGATCCATCGCATACAATAATGGATGGTGATACCTTATTTACTATGGCCTCTAACAAAATAGAAGTAGATCCAACTATCATTTGTATGTTAGCCACAAAAGTTGTAGCTGAAGCCATTATAGATAGTGTTAAAAAAGCAAAAACTACTTTAGGTTATCCTGCTGTCCAAGATTTATCGCTATAACTGATTGGAGTGTAGAAAATGGATAAGAAAAAATGCCTTATATTTCTAATACCTTTTATTGTTTTGGGACTAGTACTTATTTATTTTCTTCCTAGGAGTCATAATCATTATGCATTACTCACCATTTTTGTTTTCTGGATCATGTATTACGGATGGGTGTACTATAAAGTGAGACTATGATCAGGAGAGTTTTACAGACGTTTAGCGCCGTGATAATAAAAATAGACGTAAATAGTTCATAACAGCATTTCTCAGTTGAGAAATGCTGTTTAATTTTGATATAACAACTTACTATGTGATCAAAATCACTGTTTTCTCCATTATTTTTTCATATGATAAGAAACGGACAAAAAAGGTAGGTGGTAGAGAATGACAGAGATAGTTTCATATGCTAGAAATTTAGAGGAAGCAACACAATTAGTGCAAGTAGCAAATGTTGATGCAATTATTTGCGGTGAAGAGCGATTTGGATTAAGAAGTATTGGTAATGTTCGTTTCGAAGAGATTCTAAAAATAAACCATTTTCTTAAGCTCCGAAGTAAGAAATTATATGTATTAGTAAATGCTATTTTTCATGACGAACGTTTAAAAGAGTTAAAAGATTATGTAGATAAGCTTAACGACCTACCAGTTGATGGAATTATTTGCGGTGATCCATCTATCTTTACAATTCTACAAGAAAAAAACATACAAATTCCGATCCATTGGAATCCAGAAACATTAGCAACCAATCATGAAACATTTAAGTTCTGGCAGGATATCGGTGTAACACGTGCTGTTTTATCTAACGAATTATCTTTAGAAGAAATAATAGATATTAATCAGTCATTAGCAATTCCGATCGAAGTGCAAGTGCACGGAATGACATGTATTTTTCAGTCCAAAAGAAAGTTAGTTCGTAATTATTATCAAAAAATAGATAATGATTGGAATCCAGAAATCGTACGCTATGTAAAACAAGCGAAAACAGATCACACTCACTATCCGATTTTCGAAGATAGTAATGGTACACATATAATGAGTACAGAGGATGTATGTATGCTAAGGTATCTGCCGCAGCTCTTAGATAATCGAATCAACTGTTTACGGATATATAATATTTTCAAAACCATTGACTATAATGTACAAGTCTCCCGGGTATATAAGGAAGCGGTAGAGGGCTACTTAGCTGATCCAAATCAGTTTCACCAACTTATTGGTGGCTGGGAACAACAAATTTTATCGATACAACCAGCTAAACGTAAGTTGGGAACTGGATTTTATTTTAAAGAACAGATTTATTAGTGAGGTTGATAGAAATGAAAAAGCCAGAATTATTGGCACCAGCAGGTGATTTAGAAAAGTTGAAGTTCGCCATTCATTATGGAGCGGATGCCGTCTATATCGGCGGTAAACAATTTGGTTTGCGAGCAAAGGCTGGAAATTTTGATTATAAAGATATGAAAGAAGGGGTAGATTTCGCTAATAGTTATGGTTCAAAAGTGTATGTAGCAGCTAATATTATTGCACATAATGATGACTTATCAGGTGTTGAACCTTTTTTTGAGCAACTAGCAGATATTGGTGTACATGCAGTCATTATAGCTGACCCTTCTTTGATTAGAGTGTGCCAAAGAGTTGCACCAGAATTAGAGATTCACTTAAGTACGCAAGCATCTGTTACTAATTGGCGCAGTGTGCTATTTTGGAAACAACAAGGAATCGAAAGAGTAGTCTTAGCCAGAGAAGTATCTATGAAGGAAATAGAAAAAATTAAAGAAAATGTTGATGTAGAAATTGAGACATTTATACATGGTGCTATGTGTATTTCCTATTCTGGCAGGTGTGTTCTTTCCAATCACATGACAGACCGTGATGCTAATCGAGGTGGATGTGCGCAATCCTGCCGTTGGAAATATGACCTTTTTGAAGATGGAAAAGATGATACAAATGTATCTGAAACAAACGAACTTGCTTATACGATGAGTTCCAAAGACTTATCAATGGTTGAACATATTCCGGAATTAATTGAAAATGGTGTAGATAGCTTAAAAATCGAAGGTCGCATGAAAAGCATTCATTATCTCGCTACAGTTGTCAATGTGTATCGTAAAATAATTGATACTTATATGAAAGATCCGGTACATTTCAGTATAGATCAAGAGTGGATTGATGAAATCTGGAAAGCAGCACAACGCTCTTTAACTACAGCATTCTATTATAAAGATCCTAGTGAAGAAGATCAGTTATTTGGTAAACCTGAACGGATCCCGAAATATAACTTTTCCGGTTTAGTGTTAGATTATGATCATCAAACACAATTAGCAACCATCCAACAACGAAATCCATTTAAAATCGGAGATGACGTTGAATTTTTTGGACCAGATTTCTATCGATTTCAGCAAAAAATCACTTGGATGATCGATGAAAACGGAAATAGTATCGATATAGCAAAACATCCTATGATGAAGGTAAGAGTGAAAGTAGACAAACCTGTTAGCTATTTTAATATGATGCGCAAACAACGGTGAATTTGGGATATTCCTCTTTATTTTGGTTATGCTAGAAATAATATTTTAAAAAAGGGGATTTCTTATGCATCAATCGATTTGGTTAGCAACAGATGTTAGACGCTTTTCTGCTTTGAATGAAAGCCTTCAAACCGAAGTCACCATTGTTGGTGGTGGGATTACCGGTGTTTTATCCGCTTACCTTTTGTCTCAAAACGGTATGCGTGTTGTGTTACTAGAAAGGGGCAGATTGCTTCATGGAACGACCGGACATACAACAGCAAAAGTAACGGCGCAACACGGTTTAATCTATCATGAAATACTGGAACATTTTGGTTTAGAAAATACACAAAAGTATTATCAGAGCCAAGTTGAAGCAATCCAATTTATTAAAGATACTGCTGATCACTATCAAATCCCATGTCAATTTGATCACCAAGATGCCATTTTATATACAAACAGTGAACAAAATCAACAAAAATTAGAGGAGGAAGCAAAAGCTTATCACAAATTGAAGATTACCGGAGAGTTAAAGGATAGCATTCCTTTTTCTATCCCACTCAAGTCGGCGTTAGTAATGTATGAGCAAGCGCAATTCCATCCAACTGATTTTCTCAAAGTAATGATCGATAAGATACTGGAAAATGGCGGCGAAATATATGAAGACACGACAGCAGTAGATATTGATTATCAAAACAAAGTGATCGTAAGGACAGCTCGCAACCATAATGTCTTGTCTGACCATGTTATTATTGCTACACAATTTCCTTTCTACGAAGGGCAAGCATTTTACAGCACCAGAATGTATCCTTCGAGATCATATGTTCTAGGCTTAACATCTAATCAGGATTATCCTGGTGGGATGTATTTAGATATTGATCAACCGAAACGATCAATTCGTTATGTAAAACATGAAAATGAAACCGTTTGGTTGTTAGGTGGAGAATCACACAAAACAGGGCAATATCATAAAGAAAATACTGATCCGTATCGTGACTTGCAGCATTTTGGTTCACAATACTTAGACGTAAAGGATTGGCAATATCAATGGTCAACACAAGATTTTACTACGTTAGATAAAATTCCGTATGTCGGTTCATTGAACAGAAGACATCCTAATGTATACATTGCAACTGGATTCCGCAAATGGGGTATGACCAATAGTGTTGTAGCGGCACATTTGTTAACAGATCTCATTATGGATAAAGATAATCCGTACAAAGAGCTGTATCAGCCACAGCGTTTTCATGCTGATCCAGATGTAAAGAAATTTATCAGTTACAACTCCAATGTAACTAAAGAATTTGTCAAAGGAAAACTAGATGTAAAGAATGAACAAGATAACTTAGAATCAGAAACAGCTGTAAAAAGAAAACGCAACGGACAAATTGTAGGAATTTATAAAGATGAACAGAATCAAGTACATGCTGTCGATACAACATGTACACATCTTGGGTGTGAGTGTAACTGGAATCAAGCTGAAAAAAGTTGGGATTGTCCGTGTCATGGATCAAGATTTTCATACGACGGTACAATTATTGAAGGTCCAGCAACTAAACATTTAAAGAAAATCGATCTGGAAAATTAAATTCTGTCTCAATATCTCAAGTATACTTTTTGTTTGAGATATTGAGACTCTCTTTTGCCATTACTTCCTATAATATATATTATGTAAACTAATAAATGAAAATTAAGATTCATACTAAAGTTTGTTTTGTTATCTCCAGATAAATAGTTTGACACGTTATTTCTCTTAAGGCTGTTGCCGTACTTCCCCTCTCTTTCACTATGTAAAATAACAAACTGAACATTTAACTCTTCTCGTACTAACCTGATTAATGTTAGTTTGTAGTCACGTATTTACTAATTCTTCATTTTTTTATGTATGATACAAGTGTTATTTACTTTTTACACGTTAGCCAGTTAGCTTACTCCGTTTATATATTAGCCGATAATAGTTCCTCTCTTCCTGTTCTTCCATTCCATAATATAGTCAAAATATACTATTTTAGAGTAAAGATAAGGAAGTCTATGATTACTTATGGTATTCTATAAGAAATTGTAAATTGTTAGGATGTTGCTTTTGGATATAAGAAAGTTAGAAGCTGAAATTCGTTCGTTGCAGAGCCGATTGTATGAATTAGGAAATGAAACAAATCAGTACTCTATCGGGGAAATTTTAAAGCTTAGTAAACAGCTAGATGAGAAAATTATCCTTTATCAGAAATTGAAACTACGTAATAAAAACAAGTAAAATTGTCACATTCTTAACTAATTTGTTACAATTCAAGTATAGTTTGTGTTACAGCTAGCAGCTAGGAGGAATTCAATGAATGATTTTGATACTTACATACGAGCTTCTAAAAACAAATGTGAAACGACCTATAATATGATTCCTAATGAAGTTCCTTTTTTAAAAGTTGGACTTACTAAACAAGAGTTACAAAATCGAAAGCAAAGATTTGTTAAAGAATTAAGTGTTGTTCAACACTTTATGCAAAAGCTAATTCAATATATGGAAGGTATTCCAACATTGATTATTACGACAGATAATCAAGGGTATATATTAGATATTTACGGAGATCAGAGTATTAAAGAAATGGTTGATTCCCTTGGAATAACGCTAGGGGTTAGATTTAACGAAAAGGATGTTGGCACAAATTCAGTTTCGTTAGCTTTAGAACACCAAAAACCAATTGCAATAATTGGCAAAGAGCATTTTCATGATTACTTATCAGAAGCTGCATGCTATTCCTCCCCTTTTTGCTTATCAACTAATGGTAGTTTAGTTGGTACTGTTTCCATGATGACAACCGTTAACTTTGCTAGTAACTTTTATCTCGGACTTTTGTCATCAGCTGTTGATACAATTGAGCGGGAAATTCAACTTCAAGAACAAAATCACCAACTCCATTTGTTGAATCAAATATTGATAGATTCGACCCCTATAGGTATAGTAATGACAGACAAAAATGGTGATTTACTAGAATTTAATTCTAGTGCAGAAGAAATAATCGATATTAAAAGAGATGAAGTAATGGATAACGGAATGGAACAAATTGGCCAAATAGGTGAATATACTAATTATGTTCTGGAGACGGAGAAAAAAGTAGAGAACGCTGAATTTTCGTTCCAACTGAGAGAAAGCGATTACTCTAAAAAACTCCTGCTCGATGTGTTACCTCTTTTTGATGAAGGCCAAATGATTGGCGCCTTTGCTCAATTTAGAGATATGACTAATTACCACGAATTACAACAGAAGCTTATAGAGTCTGAAAAATTATCTACAATAGGTAAGCTAGGGACCGAATTAGCACACGAAATTAGAAATCCTCTCACATCCATTATCGGTCTCACCCATCTAATGAAAGAAAATAAATATAAAGCTGAATATCTTGATATTATTACTGCTGAATTAGAACGAATGGACAATTTAGTGAATCAATTTGTCTCATATGGCAAGCCATCTACTATTAATCGTGTAAGCTGCTGTTTACCTGATCTTATTCGTGAAACTGTTGAGTTAATGAAAAATAATGCCCGTCTTCATAATGTCAACATATACGTCGAATGTTCAGTAAAAGATGTCGAAGTTTATATTGATAAATATAAGATCAAACAAGTACTGATTAATTTTATGAAAAACGCCTTTGAAGCTATGCCTGACGGCGGAAATATTTGTCTTGAGACAGAATCAGACTTAAAAAATAATGAGGTTCACATCTCTATAAAGGATGAAGGAATAGGGATGACAAAGGAACAAGTGAATAACTTAGGTAAACCTTTTTTCACTACTAAAGAAAATGGACTTGGCATGGGATTACCGATTTGCTTTGATATCATACATGCTCATAACGGAAGAATCGAATTTAATTCTGAGAAAGGAAAAGGAACTGTAGTACAATTAGTCCTACCTCAAAATAATGAATAAGAAAGGAAAATCGATGATGAAAAAAGTTTCAACAGTATTGGTAGAAAACCTTAACCGGTTAGGGATTACTCATGTATTTGGAATACCAGGTAAAGCAATCGTACCATTATTAGTTGAATGTGAGCATCAGGATATACAATTTGTGCTTTCCAGACATGAATCTGGAGCGGGTTTTGCTGCAGCTGGCTATGCACTGAAAAAAGGGATAGGTGTAGCTTTAGGCACATCTGGCCCCGGAGGAACTAATCTTTTAACAGCTGCTGGCCAAGCGAAAGCTTATCACTCCCCTACTTTGTTTATCACCGGACATCCATCAGCAAAGGATACAGGTAAAGCACAAGGTCAAGACTCTTCTATATTTGGTACTGACCTTGTCAAAATGTTTGAAGCTGTCACGTTATTTAGTGCTCGGGTTGACAGAGGCGACCAATTAGAACTTTTGTTTAAGCATGCGATTGAAAAAGCGACTTCAGGTATAAAAGGACCAGTCCATCTGTCCATACCGATGGATATTTTACAAGAAGAAATTCCAGCATTTACAGTTGATGTGCCAATTTTTAAGTCTACTGTAGTATCCAATCAATTGGATACTGTCATCACCAATCTAAACGAGGCAGAAAAACCAGTTCTATTTCTAGGGAAAGGTGTCCACCTATCACGAGCTTATGAAGAAGTAAGGTGGTTGGCAGAACAATGGCAAGTTCCAGTTATGACTACTCCCGGTGGTAAAGGGACATTTCCAACTAATCATCCGCTATCTTTAGGTGCATTTGGGTTGGGAGGTAATGAAAAAGCAACTAGGTTCCTTGAAGATAGAGTCGATCAAATGATTGTAATTGGTAGCAAACTTAGTGATATGTCCTTAGCAGGTTTTTCAGAAGCAGTCTATCCGAAACAGCTCATTCAATTTGATTTTGATCCTACTTTTGTACAAAAGTCCGTTCCGCTTCCTACTTTATATATTCAAGGAGATATTAAAGCTAATTTAGTTGAACTTCAACGGAAATCTAGAGTTAATAGTGTAGAAATACAAAGGACTCCCCGCTATACCGAATATCTTGAAGAAAATGATGCTCCTTCAGATATTAATGAAAATGAAGCCTATCTATCTGCGAAAGAAGCAATTAAAGAAGTTCGAAAATACTTACCAAAAGATTCAATACTGTTCGGAGACGATGGGAGTCATACTTTTTATGCCATAAAACACTACGACATTTATGAACCAGGAACTTTTTATTTCGATGATGTGTTTGGAACAATGGGACATGCAATTGGATATTCTATCGGTGCAAAATTGGCTTCACCAGAAAAAACGATTGTATGCTTAACAGGTGATGGTTGTACGTTTATGCATGGCACTGAAATTGCAACTGCAGTTGATCAAAATTTACCTGTTATTTATATTGTATTTAATAACATTGCTCTTGATATGGTAGATAAAGGAATGAGAAAAATGATTGGACACTCTATTGGCGCTACGTATCGACATGCATTAGATGTTACATTGTTTGCAGAATCTCTAGGAGCTACATCTTATTCTTGCCGTAATACAGAGGATATTAGAAATGCTATTATTCAGGCGCTTAAAACAGATAATGGTCCAACAGTTGTTGAAGTAATGGTTGATCCAAATGAAACTCCCCCGATTTTAAATAGGGTTTAGACGAAAAATTTCTGTTTTTGCTAATTTTACCAACTTCATGTTTCCATTTAAGGGGCTTTCAATACAATTTATCAATTTTCAACGTACTATTCTAAGTATACTAAATGTATAATTAGTGTCATGATATGCTGAGTTGATACCATTTTTTTCTCTTAAATCTTTTGGCACATACTTTGTTTTTAAAGTAATGTCAAAATCTGATTTAAATGGAAATGGAGTTATTCTAATTTCATTTTTACTTCTCCACTCAGCAGTATATTGTTGACCATTTATCCATGTATCAAACCCATTAACAAACCAGTGATGCTCTTCATTTTTGGTCGCCCCTTCCTCGTTTAAACAAACGTAAAGAGATAATTCATCTAAGAAACGCAATAATCGGTAATGCTGTGAAATCACTTTATCGTTGAGATCAGGGTATTTCGTTTTTATTTGTTGTTGTCTTTGCTGTTCATTTTTCATGTAGTCTTTGCAATCCTGTTGTTCAGACTGGCGGATATCCCCGAATGAAGTATAGTGAATACTACATAACAAGGCAGCATACAGATTGATCTTTCCTACTTCATCAATTCCCTTTTTATACATCGTTATTTTAGGCAAAAGAGGATAATCTGTAAATGAATATGGAGAATTTTGCTGATCATTCCAAATGGGAACTTCGTCCAATCTAATCCAGGCACGATCATGCTCGGTTATAGAAAGGATAACAGCGTCTCTATAGTTAGTATGAATAAAAAAGTCATCTCTGAGCTGCTTTGCAAGGTCTCCTGAAAATTCAGCATGGTGATGCTGTGTTGTCATTTTAAAAAATTCCCCTGTATCTAAAATGATCATCATTCAACCTCCCATGTATATGTTTTAAAATAAATACGAACCTTTGTATACAATCAAAAGATTATTGTGATTCCATGTTTCTAATATATTCGAAAGCCTTTGCGGGTTGAGCATCTTCGAGCCGTCTGCGAATTAATTGAACACACTCTTTAGAAGAATGTAACGAAGTATCAACTTCTATGTCATAAATACCAGGTACATGGACAAGCTGTTGCCATAAAGTAACTGGTTTTGGCACCGTACTATCATTGTTGTAACCTACGTTCCATGTCTTTATTCTTCTTTCCATAACAACGTCTATGGGACAACGGACACCTACGAACCAAACAGGAAAGCCTTCTAGTATCTTGGTACATTTTTGAAGAATGCCTAGATGAACAGAATATCCTTCATGATGACCTACGTCCATCACAACGTTTAATCCTGAACGACTAAAAGCTGCTGTTGCTTCATACATAGCTTGATACATCGTACTGACAAGTGGCTCAAGATCCGGGCGTTCACCTCCAGGTCGTAAACCAATGCCAGGCATAAATTGATCTGGAGTCATTTGCATAAACTGATCAACACCTAAGTTCATCCATACACCTTCAAAAGTGTTCTGAATACTTAATGCAATGCTGGACTTACCAGACCTTGGCGTACCGTTTAGGATTATTATATTTCCGTATTCATTTTCTTTCAACAACTATTCCTTCCTCCTTTTTTCTGTATTGTTTCAACTGTACATCTTTGCGCCCCCTTCCCAATAAGGTATCTAATTTGTATTAGTTCGATTGCTAATTGCTAGAGTTTTTGTTCAACATTCATTCTTCTTATTCGGATAAACTTACTTCTTCGCTTTCATTTTCAAATTCACTATACGCTTGTTGGAAAAGATTCAAAGAAGCTATCGCTTTAGGAAAACCAACATAACCACTACAATGATTAATCAATTCTAGAATTTCTTCCTTTGTTAATCCTACCTTAAGAGCGGCTTTGAAATGGAAAATTAGCGCAGTTCCGTGATCACCTTGTGAAATAAGAGATGATAACGTAATCAAAGCACGTTGACGAGAATCTAACGTATCATTAGAATAAATATCGCCATATCCGTATTCTAAAGCCATGTTGGCTAGCCTAGGAGAATACGCCTGCACAGCTTCCATCGTTTTAACCCCTTGTTCACCAGCAATTTCTCTAATTTTGTTCCACCCCATTTGTCGTTTATCCATGTTTTCAACCCTTTCTATTAAAATCATTAATTACTAACTAATTCTATATTCATTTGAATATTCCTTTATTTTACTAACGATTATGACGATACTTTTCCGTTCAAAAAGAGTGTGAAGAACATTATTAAGCCTTCTTCACACTCTACTAGTTCAAATAGTATATGATCTTTATTTCAATAAACCTAACATAAAATCGATATTGTCTGCGTATTCTGGAAAATCAATAAGAGGATTTCTATTCTTTTGTCTATGATAGATTTCTTTATTACGATGTTTTTCGTAAATAGATACTTCAAATTCTTTGTGCCAATTTACTAGCATTTCAATGTCTTTATCGTTGTATTGACTAATTTCCCCTGGGTATCTTAGCAAGAAGTACAATGTAGCTCGGGCAACCTCACCTTTGCCACTTTCGGGTTCAAATTTCTCATCTTCGTATTTCCCACAACTTGTTTTTATCGTTTCGGTTTCCATTTCTGGTGTGTAGTCTTCAAAATCAAAATAAGGATAATTAGATCTGGTCGAATTACACTTTTTTTCGCATGTGAAAAGATGGTGTAAATCGCCTCTCATCGGACTGCCCTGATCAAACCATGATTGAGGTACAACATGTTCACAATTAAACATGTTTTCCCTTTCAATGACCGCTACCGCTTTGTTCCATACATTATCAGTTTGAGGTTTATTATTTAACAACTTATCATATTCTTCTTTTCTTTTTAGCGCTGCTTCGTGATCTTCTCTAATGGCTTGCTCAGGATTCTTGTGGCTACCTGAATAGATACTTTTAAGGTTCCCGTCCATATGGAGATCAATTGTAGAATAAAGATAATCACGTGTTTCAGAATTATAAGGAAGCTGATTTTTGTGTGTTGTTGTAATTAACTGATGAAGTTGCTCAAATAATTTAGATTTATCCGCTTCATCAAAGTTAATGTCACAGTAATAATCCATGACAATACGAGAGTCTTCCTCTTCATCATAATACTCTTTCGTATTTTTAATTTTCTTTTGATACTCCCTTAATTCCAACAATGCGTTTTTTAAATCTTTCCCTTCCGACTTATTCAAGATTATTCCCCCTTCTACTTACCATAAGAAAAGGACAGGAAGGAGGATTTTTAACAGCCAACCTGTCCATTCATATATAACAACTCACATTACGACATGATAGTTAGACCGAGATTTTCCTATCTAGTTTTAAGATCAATCAGTTCTCTCCACACTTGGAGCACTAATCCGATCTAATTGGTCAACTAGGTTCAATAGGAGAAAGCCATTTCCCTCTGCGCTTTTTTGATAATCAAGTGGAAGCGTACGTCTGATAAGTTGCGCATAGATTTCTGGTTCAACTAGAGATCTATCAAACTCTTTTTCACTTAAATTAATCAGTAAGGCTAAAGCTCCTGCAACATGCGGCGCTGCCATCGAGGTCCCTGATAGTTTAGCAAATTTATTATCTATATATGTTGATAAAACATCCACACCTGGGGCTACAAGATCCACTTCCTTATTAGTATTAGAAAAAGGAGCAAGCTGTAATTCCATATCTACAGCACCAACGCAAATCACTTCTGTATAAGCTGCAGGGTAAGCATACTCAGGTGTTTCCTCATCCCCGTCTCCTTCATTTCCCGCCGCAACAACGACAGATACATCTTGATTAACTGCATGTTGAATCGCTTCATGCATCTCATCTACGTCATTAGGACCACCTAGAGACATGCAAATTACTCGCGCTCGCTCATTGTTTGGACCACGCCATTCAACTGCATAGTTTATTGCATCTATGATCCAATCATATTCACCTGAACCTTCCCCTGTTAACGCCTTTAGACTTAATAGTTTAGCTTTTGGAGCAACACCTACAACTCCCTCTCCATCAAGGCTTGCTGCAATGGTTCCAGATACGTGTGTGCCATGACCGTTATTGTCTTCATAGTTGTCTTGGTCTCCGTTATAATCTGATGTAAAATTTCTACCACCAATTATTCGCTCCTTTAGATCTGGATGATCCGACTCAATACCAGTGTCTATAACCGCAATAACAATACCTTCCCCTTCATTGCTTTTCTCCCAAATGGCAGGAGCCTGTACTAATTGAATACCTTCTGGAGTCTCATTTTTTGAATCCTCAATCGACTGAATCGTGTAAGGTATTAAATGAACCTTTTTTTGTGTCATACGTCATCCTCCTTCAGTAAAATATCTTCTCTCTATAATATATGTACTAGGCTTGCTAAAGTTTACTAGTTTTACTATATTTAATATATTTGTAATATTTGACATTTTATTTTTACATAGAGAAATAGTCTGTATCCGTATTCATAAGCTTTTATATACAATCAGCCCTTTGTTATACATATAACCTCAATCGTTTATGTATAAACAAATAAATGAGGAATGTTAATATTCCTCATTTAACATATAGAGTAATATCATTTATAACTCTAGCGCTCACTTTCATTATTTTATTGCATAATATAAGCTTTCTTCTGCTAGTACAATATAGATGTCTTTCACGTCTATTTCAAAAATATTTATATCAGAGATATCATGTTGTTAATTGATAATATAGTAAATGAGTAACGCAATGATCAGATTAGTTATGCCAATTAAAGCTGCTCGAAAGGTAACAGTATTTCTAGTTCTTCTATCCTTTGCAGATTCTGTTGCATAATTGGCTCTCATTCGGTCTCCGCTTAGCAAGGCTCCTGAAAAAATCATCGAAATTCCAATGAACACGATGCCAATACCTCCGGTAATCACATATGCCTTATCCACTCCCCATATAATAATTGATAGTAAAACACCGATTACAGCGAAAATAATACCGATAAGAAAATATCTCAAGTTATCCCTCCTTGATATACATTTATGAATAACTATTAATTTTGTTTCACCTAGGAATTTAGCTAACTTCCTATTGCGATTTCACCTGTTAAAAAACTTTTTTGCTAAAATATACGAATGCAAAGGTTTTAATCTTATTTCTCGCTTTACTTACGCAAATTGAAAATGCTTGACGGTATGAAATGATTTAAAAAGGATTATCCCTGTATAAAGGGACAACCCTAACCATTTTTAATCGGCGATAATTTCTATTCTTTCTTCTGATAAATATGAACTGATTTCCAGATGGGATACATCAGTAGGCAATGCATCATAGCGTATTTCGAATTGATAACCACCAGTCCATTTACTGCTGGAACTACTACCCATAAGCTCTATTTTATTACCATCAGCTACAAGCTCTAGCTGATCAAACAAATTTTGATCGATCATTTCTTTCGTTGTAGAGCCCCTAATCACGGTTGTGGTTGGTGATGCTGTAATCGTCTCAAAGTCTACATAACCATTATCATAATCCATTCTTTGACCGATTCGCTGTTTGAAACTGGTACCCATCGCTTTATTAGGATCATAGTCAAAGGTTAGTGTTTTGTCTGACATTTGAAAATGTAAAGTTAATTCCTTAGCAAAACCATTTGGTGGTTCAAAGGAATATGTCCCCTTTACTGTACTTTTATCATCACTTAAATTGGCTGCCCCACTGTCCATATGAGAATTGGTAAGAAAACCAGATAGTTTAATTGGTGTATAATCTAACTCAGGATCATCCAGATTATTTGATTCACTCGTTAAGGTATAGTATAGAATGAATTGATTATCGTCAACCATTACTCCATTAACAGTAAATATTACCCCACTTTCTAATGTTATGCTTTCATTAATACTTTGGCCGTTTCCCATTTCGTTTAAATCTTGTAACGTATCCGATATGACATCTACGTTATCAAAACCTATTATTTTCTTACCATAATAAGCTAGCCCTTGGTAATTATAACTTATCAAGACCGAAAAAAAGATGATAGCTACCGCAAATTTCCAAATAACATTTGTTCTATTGGATTTTTTACTATCTTCTCTTTCTAAAGCAGCACGCAAGCGATCCTCTAGATGTTTCGGAGCATGAAGAGTGGCTAATTGTTGCTTTTCTTTTTGTATCTCTTTCTTTACACTACTCATTTTGATCACCTCGATACAAAGAATGTAACTTTTTTAAACCGTAGAATACTCTAGATTTTATCGTTCCTATAGAAGTATTCGTCATGTTGGCGATAGTTAGGAAATCAAGGTCATGTAAATATCTTAAGCGTATCGCCTCCGCTTGCTTTTCATTAAGATGTGCCAGCATGCTATGTATGTCTAATTGCCTCTCCACTCGTTCAAAATCATTATGAGCTTGTTTCAACGTATTTTCTGCTTCCTGTTCATCTAATAGAACGGTTTTATTTCTTTTGCGATAGGCATTATGACAACAATTGACTAATATCTTTTTACTCCAGCTGTAAAAAGATTTGTTGTTTTTTAATAAGTGAATGTTTTCATAAAGCTTAACAATCATATCTTCTATGACATCTAAAGCATCTTCTTCTTTTCTCATATAGGAAAATGCCAAGCGATAATAATCATCTTTTTGACTTAAAATCAGGCTTAAAAGTGCTTCTTTATCCCCTTTTTTTGCTTTCTTTACCAGTGCTACATTCATTACCGCTATCCCCCTCTCCTATATAAGAGTATTGAAACATGCAATAAGTTCATTATAAATGAAAAAAGAAGGGAAAACTTTTAACAATCTCCCCTTCTTTATCTTCGTTATTTATTTTTAGCTTTTTTTTGATTGATAGCAAGTAGGATGCCTGCACCTATCAGCAATAGACTAATAACTGTAACTTGGAAATACTGATAATATAATTGTTGAAAATTGATATGAAATAACTCTTCTAAATAACTAGCAAAGACGGGCATCAACACTGAATCCAGTAAATAGAACAAACCAAGTATAATGAGTGCAATACCAATCCATTTTTGATAACTAGCTAAATATTTTATAATCGGAACATCTTCCAGTACTTCATATTCAAACCGATTCGCTAATTGTAAGGCATCAAAGAAACTAAAAAACCAAATTAACGGAATCAGAAATAGAAAAAGTGATAAGTTTAGGACATCCAAAATGTAAATCGAAAATAAAAAGGATGCCATTATCTGAATACCTCTTTTCTGCAAGCCTAAGTATAAATGACCTGCCCCAGGGAAAATCGCTAATATAGTCGCGATCATCTTACTTTTTTTCTCATTATCATGTATTCGATTAAAATCGTCCATGATGGTTCGATCTTCTAATTCTTTACCTGCCTGTTTTTGATTTAATAGCTGGATAATATCAAACATGCTATATATCCAAATAATTGGCAGTGCTAAAAGAAAAATTAAAAAGACAGCACTCGTTAGAAAGCTAATAAAGAAAACCATGATGATCACGCCGAAAAAGGCAGCAAGTATGGTTAATCCACGATAAGACAAGCCTAAATAAAAATGTCCCATTCCAGGTATTACCGACAACAACATAGTAGTCACTCGCTCGTTAGATGTTTCCTTTAGGTGATGTGTTTGACTACTACTCTCATTTGTACCATTGTGTACTTTTGCTATGAAAAGTGTAATCGTAATATCCATCATATTAATACCCCATATCATGAAAGCTAAAAAGGCTAGCATAAAAAAAGTGTCATGATAGGGATCAAACCCGAATATTACCATATAAAAAGCTAATACAACAGTTATAGCAAACGCAAGTGTATAAAGAACACCTCGAATTTTATGTCCCCAGTAAATGTGTCCAAATCCTGGAATGAATCCTAGAAAAAATGCCGCTAATCCTGATTTATTCATGACGATGAACCCCCTTTATTTCTTGTAATACACCATCTGTTTTCGTCATTAGGTGATCCGTAATAGATCCACCTTTTTTTTGTTGGATATCTGATACATCTAATGCCCCTTGGAATACACCAGTAATAGTTAGTAAAATCGTTAAGCCAGCTGCTACAAGGTAATGGATGAATACATGGTTTTGTTTCTTTCTCGAAGGAGCAGGTAGTCTGATTTCCAATTGCTGAAGTGTATCATCTGTAAAATGAGCAGAAAGCCCGCTGTTCATTTCGACTTCCTCTACGATTGATAAATATAAATCAGTACATGTTTCACATTCTAATAAATGATTTTCAACTTCTGTCTCCTGGTTAGACTCTGCATTTATATAAGCCAGTAGAGCGTCTCTTGTCATATGTTTCATGTTAAAAATCCTCCTCCTTCCAGTTTTGCTTCATCCATTTTCTTGCTCGATATAATCTCATCTTGACATTCGTTTCTTCTACACCTAACTTTTGTGCGATTTGTTTATAAGTTAATTCTTCAAAATAATAAGCTTTCACCACGATTTGAAACTTTTCCGGCATGTTATTAATGTATTGATGAACCTTGTTTAATGTATCCTTACTGATGACTTGTTCGTCTGGATCTGTCTGCATACTTACTGGTTCAAATACTTCAAAGGTTTCTAATTCTTCGTTCTGTCTTGTCTTTTTTCGCTTATAATCAATTGCTTTATGTAGGGCAATACGACTAATCCAAGTTTTAAAGCCTTTATGCTGATAGGAAGAAAGAGCATCAATCATTTTAATAAAGGTTTCTTGTGCTAGATCTTCTGCGATCTTTTCATCATGTACAACACTATAAGTTACTTTAAAAACATGATGTTTGTACCGCTCTATCAACAAGCGGATCGCATGTTGATTGCCCGCTCTTATTTTTTTGATCAGTTGTTCATCTTGAATGATGCTCCCCCCTTCCTTTTTTGTCTCTCCTTTAATTGACGTTTAAAAAAGGAGAATGACTACAAAAATATTAAAATTTTTTTCACTTATATTTATCTGTAATCATGATATAATGAAAGAATAGAATACCAAAGAAGTCAGGAGTGAGGATTTGCCCAAGTTTCGAACGATTGTTTTCTTCCTGTTAATAGGAGGATTAATATGGTTTTTATATGAAGATGATTTTAAGCAAGATGGATTAACTGGCGTTTGGCATGAGATGAAGGATGATTTTAATCAATTAAAAAATAATAGCCAGATAAGCAGCACACTCAAAAACCTTCGTTTCGAATTAGAAAGTTTATTTAACTCCGTGACAGACGATCATTCTGAAGATGTACCTTCCCCTAATATAGAATCACCTGATCTCACGAAACCTACTGAACAAACTTTTTCGATTCATAACATCGAGATTAATGATAAAAAGTCAGATGTTGAAAGTATTCTTAATGACTCGAAACGAAGTACATTAAATGAATATGGGACAAATTGGTACACTTACCATGAACATTTCCAAAATTTTGTCATGGTTGCTTATAACGATGATAATCAGGTCGTAGGGCTGTACACCAATCAAGACTTGATTAGTTCGAGCGTTGATATAACCCTACAAAACGATAAAAATGACGTAAGAGAAACATTTGGAGAACCGCTTGATTCCATTAAAAAAGGATTTGTTAAATATCGTATCAATGATAACGATGAACAGGACACCTATTTAATCGATGATAACTATGTCACCATTTTTTATGACATGCATCAAGAGAATCGGATAGCGGCTATTCAAATCATTCATGAAAGTCTGGAAGACCAAAAGGAGGACTATTTTGCAGCTCCGGATAGTGCCTTAGCAGAGGGTTTAGAATATCAGCTGTTTGATCTTACCAATGCTGCAAGAGCTAAATTTGAAGAACCAATATTGGAATGGCATGAAACCTCTAGAGTAACTGCTCAAAATCATAGTGAAGATATGGCGGAAAATAATTATTTTGGACATACCAATTTAGATAACCAATCACCATTTGATCGCTTGGAAGAAGATAACATCACATTCCGTATGGCTGGAGAAAATTTAGCAGCAGGACAGCCTAGCAGTATCTTTGCTCATCAAGGACTTATGAATTCAAAAGGGCATCGGGACAATATTTTAAACTCCGATTTTAGACAAATGTCTGTAGGGGTTGCTTTTCAAGAAGATGGGCAACCATTCTATACTGAAACCTATTTAACGCAATAATGCTTACCTTCTAAAGGTAAGCATTATTTGTAATTAGGTAAGTACAAATTTTTGGATTTGTCTAGCTCCAAGCACCCAGAAACTAGGAGACTTCACGAATCGCCCTTCGATAATTAATTTTCGTTATCATGTTTCAGGTGATGTTTATGATCCCATTTTGGAATGAAGTTATTTTCCTGGAGCTTTTCATATTTTTTCTCCATATGTTGGATTATCTTTTGACCTTTTTCTTCTGGAAAAACACCATATTCTACGTATTTCTCAATGATTTGCTTTTCTTTTTCCATTACTTCCTGTTTCAGAGTTTTGATTTCATCTATCTGCTCATCAGATAGTTTCACTTCCTCTGTTTCTGCCTGTACAGACGAAAGGAATAATCCTCCAATGGAAATGGTCAATAAACATGCAATATAAAACTTCCGCAATTTGATCACACTCCTTTTTCCCTTAGTATTGCAATCTTTTGCATACTTATGCGAAAAATGGAGTGGTTAGCTGAAATCTTTCATCCAGTTTATTAGCAAATCTTCCTGATACAAGTCATTCGGATATTCAATGATTCCTGTATCCTCCTGCTCATATAGATACATTAATAACTCATTAATAGCTCCCATGTACTCCTGATACAGGAATTCATAACTGATCGTCTCCTCAGGCATGACTTGATCAGCACAAACTGCGGGATCACTATAATTAACGTATGTTCGACAGGGTAAAGGTCTTATCTCGTATGCCAAACATTGATTCCTTTCTGTGTCTAACATAACACAAGGTAATAAAGATTTTTTATAGTTATATTTGTGGTTGCGGTCTGTTACATCCAATTCGGAAAACTGTTTTACCTTATCCTTATACTCTCGATAGTAATGGGCAAAATGCTCCGCTATTTTTTCTTTTCGCTCTACAGGCATCTGTCTAATAGAATGCTTGATTAACTTTGCTTCCATCTTATTAATTACAATCGGAAAGTAGCAACAAAAAGCACAACCCATTCGGCAAGTTGGTTCTAAGTCTACGGTCTTTTCCATCTGATTAATTTCCGTTGATACGGCTTCAAGCAGAAGCTGAAAACTTTTAATTAATTTTTGGTCTGCGGAAAGATTGCTATCTATTAATTGATCAACAATTTGATAGAAAGCATCTTCGTTAATTTGGTATTTCTCATTTAATTCGTTGCATTTTTTTATAATTTCTTCCTGTGTTAAATAATGATTCATATTTGGTCTCCTACTAGTTTTCATTTCTTTGACTAGTATAACAGATTTTCGAACACTCAGTTTTACAGATTGTTTTTCAAATAGAAGAAGATTTGATCCAGCTCATGACAGGTTAAACTTATTGTTCCTGTCATTGTTTCTTTTAACTTTCCGATTGTGAGTTCATTAATATCTTTCAAGTTTCCTATTTGAAGATAATAATTGGTAAATTGCCAATCTAAATGATGATTATCTTTCAATTTATTTTTAATCAATTTCTTGGAAGTCATATAAGATTGATATTCTTCACTTGATAATTTATTCTTCGGCTTATATTTATATGGAGAGGATTTTATAACGAGAGAAAACCGATTCATATCCCAAATAAAGTACAGGCTGACCAAGATATTCTGGGACTTGTTTTTCCAACTTTTTTTATGTATCTCGTAATGCCAGTCAATATGACCTTTGCCCTGTACAGTAAATGTCTTTCTCCTATACTGTTCATTTTCATTTTCCAACTCTTTAAACAATACTTGGACTACCTTGTCAAAAACAAGTGGAACCGTCAAATCTTCATCTTTTACTTTTTGATTAACTTCTTTTAATGACCATTGGGGATCAATAGTCCAGTTGCAAGTGCGCTCAATTGGCTTATAATGGTTTGTTAAGAAATGATTCCACCAATGCCATAATATAATATGCTTCGAAATTTGTTGCAAGTAACGAGTAAATATCTGGTGAATAGTTTGATTACCAATATATACGATATTTCGCTCTTTTAAATTCATTTCTTTTAAAGGTGATAGATAACCAGTTTTAAAATAGACAGGTATAATATATCCTTTTGTTTCTAGCTTCTTTAAGGTATTAACATAAAATTCAGGTTGATCTTGACGACTTTCTCCACTATTTACTTTATCTTCTATGACAATATAGACTTTCTCATTAGAGATTTTCGATTCAAGGATTAATAAAATATCAATATGATGAGCTTGTTTCTTTATATCAACTAAATAATAATCTTCAAAACTTTCGGTAAAGGTTTGGTTTAATTTTTGAAATTGATGAAAGATATTATTTAATATGTCTTGTGCTATCTGTCCTGCTGTCTCTGCACTTTCTTTCCTAGCATACTCAAACAACCAACACAAAAAAGCGTCTTGTGAAAGTTCACTTGTTGCAAAATCAAATAAGTTTGGCTCCTCTATATAACCAGATCGGCTGTCGCGAGCTTCTCGTAATAATGATAAACCATCCAGGGAACCAACATATGCCTCCCAATATCCGCGTGCTAATATCGAGTCAATGTTCATCACTGGAAAACATACATTTTGGGCTTTATCTACAATTCTCCCATTATCACTATTAAGTGCAACTAAAAATATTTCTGAATTCTGCTTTGCAATAACCATAGGATAAGTCATGTTCTTTTGAATGAACCCACATTGATTGTCACATACATAGACAAAGTCAGCATCAAGATAAATCTTATGATTATTCATGAGTTCTAATGTTTCTGAAACTTGTTCTTCTACATTACCTCTACAAATAGGACACTTCGTATTAATCATAGTAGTCTCTCCTCTCCTCACTATAGACGTTTGATATGTAAAAAAAGCGCCATCTTTTTAAACTTCTTCATTTATATCGGCTTATCCCATTTATGATAAAGAAAAAGGCATAAACCATGTTTATTAGACTGATTTATACCCTCATCGTTAATCTTTTCACCGTACATATTCAACTGGAAATACTGTAAATTGATTACTGCAAACATACGAAATCATTAACCAAACAACTAAGCTGAGAAAAAATAACAGATCTTTATTCGTATAACCTAAATGATAATAAAAAGTTCGCTTATTATTTTTCGAGAATTGTTTCGCCTCCATAGATACGGCAATTCGATGGGCTCGTCGAATACTTTGGGCTAATAAAGGAATGGCATATAATTTTACTTTTTCATACATCCCTTTCATCCCTTTTGAATATTGGACACCTCTCACCTTTAATGCTTGACGTAATGTTTGAAATTCTTCCACAATGATCGGTAACATACGGATTGCTGCCATAAAACTATAAGCATACTTTGGCTTTAACTTTAATTGCTGCATCGTGGAGTAAAATAAATATACGGGTCTAGTCGTTAAAGCGAATAGTAAACTTAAAAGGCCAAAAACCATACTTCTTAATCCTAAGTGAATGCCACGATAAAAACTCTCCTCTGTGATATGTATGAGACCGAATTTAAACCACGTTTGCTCTCCCTCCCCAAAAAAGATCATCGTTGTAGAGGAGGAAAGAAAAATAATCGTTAATGGAATAGCTAATAACCCGATAACTTTCCAACGATGACCGGTACCGAAAAGATAAAGCACAACAATTCCAGTAATCATATACAACAAAAAGTTAGGATTATGGACAAACAACAAACCAATAAATAGAGCAGTTAATGTCAATAATTTAAAACTAGGATTTATCTGATGTAACCAGGTTGGTTGGTAACTAATACTAATAGACATACATATCATCCTTCAAGATATTTTCTTGCACTCTGGAAAGATCGAATCTTTCCATAAGTTCCCCATCTTTTATTCGCCATTCCTTCGTTGCATATAATTCAACTATTTCAGGCTGATGGGTAACCATCACAATGGTGATGCCATTTTTTCGGCATTCTTCAAAAAGTTCAAGCATTTGAAAAGTGTTTTTGGCATCTTGACCAAAAGTCGGTTCATCCAAGAGTAGAATATCAACATCTGCAATCGTAGCGGTTGCTACACTTAATCGTTTCTTTTGACCAATCGATAATTGATAGGGATGGTGGTCTTTAACATGATATAAGTTATATCTTTTTAAATGGGTTTCTATCCTATCTGCAAACTCTTCTGGGTGAACCTCACTATTTTTCAAAGAGTGCTCTAGTTCGGCATAAACACTATTCGTGATAAATTGCAGTTCAGGATTTTGGAACACATACCCCATCTTCCGATAATCACATGTGTTAATATTATCTGATAAAAAATAGTTAATCTCTCCTGATGTTTTAATCAATTGCATTATTGCAAGCATCAACGTACTTTTACCTGAACCATTTTCACCAGTTATCGCTAGCCAGTCTCCTCGACGAATCACTGCATCATTAACATGCATTTTTATTTGTTTTTGGTAGTAACCCTGAAAGGAATCCATGGTTATGATCGGTTGATGCACGTTATCATATTGGGCATAATTAGGAAGTTGGCGGGCATAGTCGTCCCAAATATTTGGATACCATATCCCATACTGATACAACTTACTTCGGAATCGACTGAATATATCGTTTGGTTCACCATCAGCCACTATAGCACCTATTTCATCTAAAATAATGACCCGATCAACTAAGGGTAAAACATGATCAATTTTATGTTCAACAATCACCACTGTCTTATCTTCAGAAACTTCCTTCAAGGTATCCCAAACTTGTTTCGTGCCAACCTGATCCAGCATAGCGGTTGGTTCATCTAAGAACAACACTTCAGGTTCCAAGGCTAATACCGATGCTATCGCAAGCCGCTGTTTCATACCGCCTGATAATTGCTGGACAGAAACGTGTTCATCCGCTAATTGTAAACCAACCTGATCTAGGTATTGGCTAATTAAGGGAGCCATATTTTGCTGTGGTATGTTTCTATTTTCGAGTACAAAAGCAATCTCCTCATCTACATAAGGCATACAAAACTGGGCATCTGGATCTTGAAAAACCATACCATACGATTCTGAAATCTTCCGTTTATCAGCTTTAATAGGTACTTCTATCACGTCAGGTATTAAGCCAGCCAATATCTGAAGTAAGGTGGACTTTCCCGATCCAGATGGACCGACAAGCAGTACTTTCTCACCTTGTTGAATGGATAGTGAAACATCTTTGAATAATAATGATGTTTCATTTGGATATTTAGCTCGTAAATTTTTCACTTCAAGCATGCCAATTTACCTCATCTCATCTTCAAGTCTTTGATAATCATCATTAGATACTGGACGGATTGCCTTTGTGACACCCGTTTTGTCCAATGCTTCTACCAAGTAATAAGCAAAGACACCCGTAATCAATATCGATCCTACTAACCTAGCAACGATCAATAATGTAAGATTCCATAGTGCTAATGAATCGATATATCCATAAAAAACATCTAATAGGAGCGATCCTACCGCAGCGCCTATTGCTGCTAGACAAGTAACATACAGACGATAACTCTTATATCGATACATAGCAAAGATTAGTTCACAGCCTAATCCCTGTACAAGACCATATAGAAGGAGAGATATACCCCATTGTCCACCAAATAAAAATTCTCCTTGAGCAGCTGCGAGTTCTGCTAATAAAGCAATACCCGGCTTGCGAATAATCAGAAAAGCCACTGTTGCAGCCATAAACCACATCCCGTATATTAACTGATCCACATGTAAACCAAGTATCCCTATAAAGCTGTATAATGGGCCCCACAGTTTGTAAATCACACTAAAAATAAAGGCAATAACAATTGTTATTAAAATATCAGTCAAAGTTAACGTTTTTCTCATCTACATCCATCTCCTTTTTTAATTAAGAATAAGTATTTGTCGAGTCTTACCCGTTCTTGATCACACACTTAGTTACCAGCTAAACCCTCCTCCAAACACAAAAAGCCACTATCCATACATACGTAGAGATAGTGGCTATACTTATCCATATAAAAAGTATTGCAATATATTAGATACTAGCCACTTCCCTACGCTGGTATGAACCAGATCAGGTTCTAAGGGTCTTAAAGTATTACTTTAATCTCAGTCTTTAAAAGACACCCCTAGTGGAATGTGTTGATAATATTTAATTCGACTTCATCATATCAAATTTTTCCATATTGTCAAGAAATTTTTTTGTAAATCAGATTGCATGAAACGATATTTTTTGATATAGTTGGTAGCAACGTAAAACAATTAAATATTTTGCTTCAATTTTTATTGAAGTGAGAATAGAGGTGCAAAAACCATTAGTACATAGTGGGAGGCTGGTGTTGCCTGAGAAAGCTATCGAAAGGGGAATTTGCCGAAGTAAAATAAGTACGCATCAACTTATTTTACTGGTCCTTCATTGAACAAATGCAGGGCTGTCATATAGTGCCACACTATATGGAGGGCTATCTCACGCATCGAATCCGATTTGAATTCCAGATGCAACAATGCCCTCATTGTTGCATCTTTTTATATTCAATTGGTGATGAGATACCCTCTATTCAATGGAACTAGTCAAATTGTTTTAAATCTTTGAATAGAGGTGGATATATCATGAACTTTGGACGTGTATTAACAGCGATGGTAACTCCCTTTGATCAAAATGGAGACATTGATTATGGAAAAACAGAACGATTAATTAATTATTTACTACAAAATGGAACTGATGCACTAGTTGTTGCTGGAACAACTGGAGAAACTCCTACACTATCAAAAGAAGAGAAATTATCACTGATTAAATTTACGGTCAAAACAGTTAATGGTCGCGTACCTGTCATAGCAGGGACAGGATCAAACAACACTCGTGAATCTATAGAAATGACGAAAAAGGCGGAGACGATTGGTGTAGATGGGGTTATGCTTGTTGCCCCCTACTACAATAAACCTTCACAGGAAGGCTTGTATCAACACTTTAAAGTCATTGCGGAATCTACTACACTCCCAGTGATGTTGTATAATATTCCAGGAAGAACGAGTGTTAATGTGAATCCAGAAACGATTATTGAACTTTCTAAAATCGATAATATCGTTTCTGTAAAAGAAGCTAGTGGTAACCTCGATGTGATGACCAAAATCATTCGAGAAACAGATCAGAACTTCTCACTATACAGTGGTGATGATAATTTAACACTTCCTGCTGTTGCCATTGGAGCAAATGGAATAGTATCAGTCTCTTCACATATTATTGGTAACGAAATGAATGAAATGGTTGCTGCTTGTCAAAATGGCGACTTTTGGAGAGCACAGGAGTTACATCAATATTTACTCCCAATTATGCAAACAATGTTTATGGCACCAAGTCCTACACCGGTAAAGGCAGCTCTAGGGATGAATGGTATAGACGTAGGAAATGTCCGTTTACCACTATTGCCATTAAACGAAGAAGAAATGCAAATATTAAGACACCATTTACATTTCCTTCAAGAAAATTATTATGCTGGTTAATATAAAAACAGTTCACTAACTATAAAGTGAACTGTTTTCATTTTTTCATATAAAGAAAACATTTAACCATTGGTGGAACATTTTTACAATGGGTTAGAAATTGCTATTTATGAGTAAAAACAACCACGTTACCTCATGCTAGCGTTGTAGAGCAGATCTTAGCGAAGGCCGCACACTTCCACTCCTGTGGGAATGGTTTGACTTGAAGATCCACTTTTTCGAGTGGGTTTTGCTCGAAAAAGTTAGCTGAAGGGTAAACCCCACGGAAAGACCAGCTATGGAAAGTCAACCATAAAGATGTAATTTTTAAAGAATTATTTTTCATTTAAAAAAAGACATGCGAAAATACACCTCATGTGAGAGGTGTTTCAAGGGAAAGTATGTTCGAATTTTATTTACTTAACATGTGGTTCATATGGCTTGTTATCTCGTAATATGGCGAAAATAATATGTGTTAGCTTTCTGGCTACGGCGCCAA
>NZ_KB898677.1:0-18799 GCF_000377765.1 Gracilibacillus lacisalsi DSM 19029
ACTTTCAAGAGCTGGCTAAAGAAAAAGGCATTACCACAAGCATGTCCCGAAAAGGAAACTGCTTTGATAATGCCGTAATCGAATCCTTCCACTCCTCGCTAAAGTCGGAAGAATTCAACACTCAAAATAGAGTGCACCTTACAAACTCTATTGTACTAGAAAAAGTGCAATCTTACATGTATTATTACAACTATATACGACCGTTTACAAAACTAAACTGCCACAGTCCTGTTGAATTCAGGACTATGGCAGCATAGGTGTTTTTTCTTGTCCCGTTTTACTGGGTCAGTTCAGATAGCTTTCCTGGTCCTCTATTAATTCGTCATCCACCTTATCACCTAATCCAAAAATACGACCAAATGGGTGTAACATAATCAACACCACCTTTTTTCTGCTTAAACAAAATTCAAATAATATTGTATGAGAGCGAATACTTTTCCCTAATTATCAATTATATAAAAGGGAAAACTTGCTTAAAACTAGAATTTAAGCAAGTCATAGAAGCCGTTTTATATCCCAAATGTTTCACGTGGAACATAACTAGTAATCTGTTACTCTTATTTTATCATAAAAAATCAAAAAGCGATAAAAAATATGACTTATTTTTGATAAAAATATCATTTATAATGGATTTTTATTAGGAACACCTGGTTTTCGTGGGAATTTCTTTGGTGTTTTACGCTTTTTGTCAATAATGACGATATTTCTTTCGCCATTATTTTCTGGTAATGAAAAATGTTCAATACGTTGTAATTTTCCACCTAACAGTTCGATAGAATCTTCGGCATCGGACAGTTCTTCCTCCACATTAGATCCCTTCATTGCAATAAACGTACCATTTGTTCGTAAAAGTGGCAGGCAAAGCTCAGACAAAACAGAAGTCCTCGCAACGGCACGAGCCATCACTACATCAAACTTATGTCTGAACTTCTCATTTTTGCCGAATAATTCAGCTCGATCATGGTAAAAACTCACACCTTCAAGTTCTAGTTCAGTGGCTAAATGATTTAAAAATGTGATCCGCTTCTTCAATGAATCGACAATGGTAACATTGATTTGCGGAAAAAGTATTTTGAGTGGAATACTGGGGAAACCTGCTCCAGCACCCACATCACATAAATGAAACTCATTTGTGAAATCAAAATAGAATGCAGCTGTAATCGAATCATAAAAGTGTTTGGCGTAGACTTCTTCTTGATCTGTGATCGCTGTTAAATTCATTTTTTCATTCCACTCCACGAGTATGTGGAAGTATCTCTCAAATTGCTGTAATTGTTTTTCGGTGATCTCAATACCTTCGTTTTTTAAATGTTCTTGAAAGGACGAAAGATTCATCTTGCCACTCCTCTATTCGTTCGATACTTTTGCTACATTCCCTTGTTCAATATACACTAAAAGAATGGAAATATCAGCTGGATTAACACCTGATATTCTTGATGCTTGTGCTACAGATAACGGACGAACTTGTTTTAATTTTTCTCTTGCTTCCGTAGCAATACCGCTAATTGCATCATAATCAATATCATCTGGAATTAATTTGTTTTCCATTTTTTTCATGCGTTCGACTTGTTGGTTTGACTTTGCGATATAACCTTGATACTTAATTTGAATTTCGACTTGCTCTTTGATATCAGCCGCTAATTCCTTTTCAGGTGGAGCTACTTGTTCAATCACATCATAGGTTACTTCTGGTCGCTTCATTAAATCATAAGCAAGAATGCCATCTTTTAGCCTCGTGCCACCGACAGACTCCATCAACTGTTGCAATTCTTCTGTTGGTTTTAAACGAATATTGCTTAATCGTTCTTTTTCTTCATCAATTAACCGTTTCTTTTCTTCAAAACGTGCAAAGCGCTCATCAGAAATCAAGCCCATTTGATGACCTATCTCGGTTAAGCGTAAATCCGCATTATCATGACGTAATAATAAACGGTATTCTGCACGTGACGTTAACAGTCGATAAGGTTCATTGGTCCCTTTTGTCACAAGATCATCAATTAATACACCTATATACGCCTGGGATCTATCTAAAATTAATGGGTCTTTGTTCAATGCTTTAGCTGCTGCGTTAATTCCAGCCATTAAACCTTGACCTGCTGCTTCTTCATAGCCAGATGTTCCATTAATTTGACCTGCAGTGAACAAACCTTCTACATCTTTCACTTCAAGTGTAGGCCACAATTGTGTTGGCACGACAGAATCGTATTCAATTGCATAGCCAGCACGCATAATATCCGCTTCTTCTAAACCTGGAATACTGCGTAAAATTTCGCGTTGTACGTATTCGGGTAATGAGGTAGATAAACCTTGGACATACACTTCATCCGTATGACGTCCTTCTGGCTCTAAGAAAATTTGATGACGTGGTTTATCATGGAAACGGACAATTTTATCCTCAATAGACGGACAATAACGCGGCCCTGTTCCTTTAATCATACCGGAATACATCGCTGATAAACCTAGATTTTCATTAATAATCTCATGCGTTTTTTCATTTGTATAGGTTAACCAACATGGAATTTGATCCAAAATTTCCTCCGTTGTCTCATAGGAAAAATGTTGTGGATGGTCATCCCCTGGCTGAATCTCAGTTTTATCGTAATTAATCGAATGATTATTAACTCTTGGTGGTGTACCTGTTTTAAATCGAACTAGATCAAATCCTAGCTCTTCCAAGTTTTCTGCTAATTTTACACTTGCTCGCTGGTTATTTGGCCCACTTTCATAAGAAATATCACCAATGATGACACGTCCACGCATAAACGTACCCGTTGTAATAATAACAGATTCAGCATGATATAATGCTTTCGTCTCTGTGATAACCCCTTTAACTTGATCATCTTCAACAACTAATTTTTCTACCATTCCTTGACGAAGAGTTAAATTTGGTTCTTGTTCTAATGTCTTTTTCATTTCTTGGATATATAAAGGTTTATCTGCTTGTGCACGTAATGCCCGAACAGCAGGTCCTTTCCCTGTATTAAGCATTCTCATTTGAATGTATGTTTTATCGATTACTTTACCCATTAGTCCACCCAATGCGTCGATTTCACGAACGACGATACCTTTGGCAGGTCCGCCAATGGATGGATTACACGGCATAAATGCGATCATATCTAAGTTTAATGTTAATATTAATGTTTTCGCTCCACGCTTGGCAGCAGCATAAGCAGCCTCTACCCCTGCATGACCTGCCCCGATGACGATCACATCATAATGACCAGCTTCATAAGTTGACATCGCTGATCCTCCTTTTTATCAATATTTATTTTCCTAAACAGAACTGTGAAAACAGTTGATCAATCAGACTGTCCTGCATCGTATCTCCTATAATCTCACCTAATAATTCCCAAGCTCTTGTCACATCAATTTGTACCAGGTCAATTGGCATATCTGCATCCATCGCATCCATTGCATCTTCCAGAGCCTTTAAAGTTTGTTGTAATAACTGAATATGGCGGACATTTGAAACATACGTTAAATCGCCACTTTCCAAATCTCCCGCAAAAAAGGTATCTGCAATTGCTACTTCTAAATCATCCATACCTTTATCTTCAATTAATGCAGTCGTTATTACTTTTTGATCACCGGCTAATTGTCTTACTTCATCCAAGTCTAACTTTTGATCCAAGTCTGTCTTATTGACGATTACAATATATTCTAACCCTTCTACCGCTTTAAAAAGGTTACGGTCTTCCTCAGTGAGTTCCTCACCATAGTTCAACACTAATAAAATTAAATCCGATTCCTTTAATGCTTGTCGAGAACGTTCCACTCCGATTCGCTCCACAATATCCTCTGTTTCACGAATTCCCGCTGTGTCAACTAATCGTAACGGAATACCGCGGACATTGACATATTCCTCAATCACATCTCTCGTTGTACCTGGAATATCTGTTACAATTGCTTTCGTTTCCTGTACAAATGCATTAAGTAAGGAGGATTTTCCTACGTTGGGGCGACCAATAATTGCGGTTGCAATACCTTCCCGTAAGATTTTTCCCTGTTTCGCCATACTTAATAACCGTTCTACTTCCTGATATACTTCTTCTGTTTGTTTTCGTAACATTTGGTGAGACATTTCTTCAACGTCATCATACTCTGGATAATCAATATTTACTTCTACATGTGCTACCGTTTCAATTAACTTTTGCCGTAATTGATGAACAAGTTTCGATAACTTCCCATCTAATTGCTTCAATGCGATATTCATTGCCTTATCTGTTTTGGCACGAATTAAATCCATAACAGCTTCTGCTTGTGATAAATCAATACGTCCATTAAGAAATGCTCGTTTGGTAAACTCTCCTGGTTCAGCTAAACGTGCACCGTGGAACAAAACATGTTCTAATAATCGATTAACAGATGCCAGTCCACCATGACAGTTAATCTCTACTACATCTTCTTTCGTAAAAGTTTTTGGGGTTCGCATGACTGTAACCATTACTTCTTCCATCATTTCATTCGTTTCGGTATCGATCATTTTTCCGTAATGAATCGTATGGGATTCTACTTTTTCGAGATCTTTTCCCTCAAATAATTTATTGCTAATGGCAATTGCATCTTCACCACTCAATCGAACAATTGCGATCGCTCCTTCTCCGATCGGTGTCGAAATCGCTGCTATTGTATCTTTTTCCACTTCTTCACCCCCATTATTCTAACTTTTTCTATATCAATTGGCTATTCATTTCATTTAGTGTCACTAACTTATTAGAATAGCACAAAACTATATCACTTGAAAAGATATCCACACTCAGATTTAAAATTTATCGTCGCTATATATTATCCACATGTGCATAACTTTTTATGAAATCAATTATTCACAAGTAAAAAATACAAACTGCGAACTAGTGAAAATATCCGAAGTGAGTCTTTCTTGCAATCTTTCCAAAGAGAGTGCTGGAATACCGCTCCGGCAGAATACTGCGCTTTCCGTGGGCGATCTTGAGCTAACTTGGTAAAGAAAAGCACTTCACCAAGTGGATCTTCGGCTCGCGCTGTTCCCACAGGAGTCTCCGTATTCTGCCTACGCTATTTTTGTTCTCTGATTATAGAAAGAAATGAACTCACGGGACTAAAATTTTCTGTTTAATTACAGTGCTAATCGGCTGTGAATACCTCTTTAGCATAGTCGTATTCTATGCTAAAGATGGTGGAGAAATCGACCAGTTGATTGCGGATAAGCGTTGTAGAGCATATCTTAACAAAGGCCGCCCACTCCACTCCTGCGGGATCTGTTTGACCTGAAGATCCACTTTTTCGAGCAGTTTTTGCTCGAAGAAGTTAGCTGAAGGGCAAACCCCACGGAAAGGGAAGTGGGCAGCCGGAGTGATAGTTATCATCACGATATATTTCAAAATTATCTCTTAATGCAGTACGAGTACGAGGGGAGAACAAATCCATGTCCAGTTACTGTGCAGTTTATGAATTCTACTCCGTTGTATTTTCTTTCGCTCATAAAAAAACGAGCAATCGTGTTGATTACTCGTTTCCGTGACAAGCTATTTATTTCGGTTTAATTACTACGTAGCGGTTGGGTTCGGTTCCTTGTGAATCTGTTTCGACGTCTTTTCTGTTTTGTAATGCTGTATGAATCACTTTTCGTTCAAACGACGGCATTGGCTCGATTTTTACATCTCTCTTCGTCTGACTAGCACGGTCAGCCAATCTGTCCGCCAATGATATCAAGGTTTCTCGTCTTCTTTCACGATATCCTTCAGCATCAACTACGACGGTATAATACTTATCAGCATATTGATGCATTGCCAATTGCGCAAGATATTGAATGGCATTTAATGTTTGACCTCGTTTTCCAATTAATAACGCAATCTTTTCTCCAGTCAATTGCAATGTCACAACATTTTGTTCTACCTCTGCTTTAACATTTACCTCGACCTCAAACTCAGCAATAATCTTTTCAACGTACTGCTGAATTTTTCCGACAGGATCTTCTTCTGGTTCGACTTCCTTCGCCGGAAGCTCTTCAACTGATTCTTGAGCTTGGGCGACTTTCACAATCGCAGGTTTTGAACCGAATAAACCTAATAACCCCTTTTTCCCCTCATCAATTACCTCAATTTGTGCTTGGTCCTCTGTGATGTTTAACTGCCTTAACGCTGATTGGACCGCTTCATCTACAGTTTGTCCAGTAGCAGTTATCTGTCTCACTATTTATTTCCTCCTGCATTCGCCTCATCACGTTTCATCATTGGATTTTTAATAAGTAATGTTTGGAATACCATGAAGATATTACCTACTACCCAATAAAGTGCCAATGCTGATGGGAAGAAAATTGCGAACACCCCAATCATAATCGGCATAATATAAAGCATCATTGTCATTTGAGGCATCATTGTATTTTGTTGCGTTGTTGTTCCTGCCATCATTAACTTTTGTTGTAAGAAAGTAAATCCGGCTGTAAGGACTGGTAAAATATAGTAAGGATCTGGTGAATCCAATTGGAACCATAAAAATACATGACCATCAAGTGCTCCCGTACGCATAATCGCATGATAAAATGCAATCAAAATAGGCATTTGAACAATAATTGGCAAACAACCTGCTAACGGATTAACACCATTTTTCTGGAATAACTCCATTGTTTCCTGTTGTAACTTTTGTTGTGTTTGTTGATCTTTAGAACTATATTTTTCTCTAATTTTTTGTAGTTCAGGCTGAATTTCTTGCATTGCTTTGGAGCTTTTTAATTGTTTAATGTTTAGTGGGAGTAATATTAATCTGATTAGCAGCGTGACTAAAACAATAGAAAGACCATAGCCATATTCCGCATTAAAAAATTCTGCAACATTTACGATTAACCAGGATAATGGATAAACAAAATAACTATTCCATATCCCTTCACTTTCTGAAGTAATATCCTGATCAATCTCCGTACAGCCAGATAGTAATACCAGTACTCCGACTAAGCCCAATAATATTAGGAGCTTCTTACGCATCGTTATCCTCCTTAATTCCTTCACTTCACGTTTGTTTATAGTTTCTCATTTTACCATTACTCTCTATCAACAAGCTAGTTATAATGGTATTTTTAAAAATTATTAACAAAACGTTCACTTGTTTATTAAAAGTTTTGTTTTATAAAGTAAATGATTGATACTCTTTTTTATTTCATGAAAATCCATTTCTTTCGTTGGTTGTCTCGCAATAATAATTATATCATAATCACTTTTTATATTTTTATCTAATTCAAGAAAAGCTTGTCTCATATAGCGCTTTACTTGATTACGTATTACAGCGTTCCCAATTTTTTTACTTACAGACAACCCAACACGGTAATGTTGTTGTTGTCCTTTATGTAAATAATAAATGACTAGTTGTCGATTAGCAAAAGAAGCGCCCTTCTTAAAAACCTCTTGAAATTCACTATTCTTTTTAATTCTCCATGCTTTCTTCATTACTAGCGCGCCTCCATTAAAGAAAACAATTCTCATTTCTTAAAAGTTATGCCGTACATGGAAAAAGACCACTGAGTGTATCAGTGGCCTATGCAGACAATACTTTTCTCCCCTTCTTACGACGACGAGCAAGAACTTTTCGTCCATTTTTAGTGCTCATACGCGCACGGAATCCATGAACTTTTTTGCGTTTACGGTTATTTGGTTGAAATGTACGTTTCATTTATATGCACCTCCCTGAGGAATCTAATAATCATAATCGATTAGACAGTCTTACTCATTATACTTATAAATCATTTCTGATGTCAATGCCTAGTTCTAAAAAACATAAGATACCTCGTTATTTCTTTCAGATCTTTACACTATCCATTCTAAATGAAACAGACATTTATATCAAATCAATCTCGAGACTGTACTATAACAAAAGTTATTCCGAACTGTACTACTACAGTGTTGTGTGGATAAGTTTCATAGAATAAAACGACTTTTTCAATGTTTTGTCGACAAATTACTCACAAAATAAGACCATGTGTAAAGATATTAGTCACAATTTGTCTAAGTTGTGGATAAGTGTAGAGAAAACATTGCATTATTCGGCTTTATTTGATATCATATTTGTGTTTTAGTTTGTGAATAAAATTATCCAAGATGAGTTTTATCCACACATTGTGGATATAGTGTGGACAAAAGTTCACAGCTTGTATATTAGTTTATACACATTAATGTGGAAAACTTAATTTTTAGGTTTTCCTCTTTTTTATCAATGTATATCTATCCACAAGTTATTAGGCATGTATACTTCCTATTGTTGCCTTATGAAAGGAGGGTTTTTCGTGGAAAACATCGAAGATTTATGGAGAAACACGTTAGAATTAATTAAGGATAAAGTCAGCAAACCAAGCTATGATACCTGGTTAAAAAATACGTCTGTAGATCAATTAAAAGAAGATACAGTGATTATCTCCGCTCCAAATGAGTTTACAAGAGATTGGCTAGAATCTAGATACACAACCATTATCGCAGATGCCTTATATGAACTAACCGGGGCAAAATTAGCGGTGAAATTTGTCATTCCGGAAAGTACAGATGACACAACGGAAGAATTTACGCAAATGAAAAAGAAAAAAACAGTGCCTATGCAAAATAATGAAACATCACCTAAATCGATGTTAAATGACAAATACACTTTTGAAACATTTGTTATTGGTTCTGGTAACAGGTTTGCTCATGCAGCATCTTTAGCAGTTGCAGAAGCACCGGCAAAAGCATATAATCCGCTATTTATATACGGTGGTGTTGGTCTTGGCAAAACACACTTAATGCATGCAATCGGACATTATGTATTAGATCACAATCCAACCGCAAAAGTTGTCTATCTTTCATCTGAAAAGTTTACGAATGAATTTATCAATTCTATTCGTGATAATAAAGCTGTCAATTTTCGTAATAAATATCGTAATGTTGATGTCTTATTAATTGATGATATTCAATTCCTAGCTGGAAAAGAACAAACACAAGAAGAATTTTTCCATACATTTAATACGTTACATGAAGAAAATAAGCAAATTATAATCTCTAGTGACAGACCGCCGAAGGAAATTCCAACTTTAGAGGATCGATTGCGTTCTCGTTTTGAGTGGGGACTTATTACTGATATTACCCCGCCTGATTTGGAGACCAGAATTGCGATACTTAGAAAAAAAGCAAAAGCAGAAGGTCTAGATATACCTAATGAAGTGATGCTCTATATTGCCAATCAAATTGACACGAATATTAGAGAGTTAGAAGGTGCCTTAATACGAGTAGTTGCCTATTCATCGCTTATCAATCAGGATATCGATGCATCGTTAGCAGCTGAAGCATTAAAAGATATTATCCCTTCATCCAGACCGAAAGTCATTACGATACAGCATATTCAAGAAGAAGTGGGCAAAAGGTATAACGTAAAACTTGAAGAATTCTCTGCTAAAAAACGTACGAAGTCTATTGCATTTCCAAGACAAATTGCCATGTATTTATCCAGAGAACTAACCGATTTTTCACTTCCTAAAATAGGCGAAGAATTTGGTGGAAGAGACCATACAACCGTTATTCACGCACATGAAAAAATCTCCAAGTTAATGGGGACAGATGAATTATTAAGTAAAGAAATTGAAGAAATAAAAGAACAATTAAAATCCATGTAAACTAACACATGCTACTTTATACTTGTGGGTATTGTGGATAAAGAAAACAAACATGCAAACAAGTTATACACATCTGGATAACTTTCAGACAACCAGAATATTTGAGTTATCCACATAATCACATGCCCTATTACTATTATTACGGTATTATATTAATAATAAATAAATATATTCCTCAAGGAGGATTAGAATGAAAATTGTAATAAACAGAGACAAATTAATGGAAAGTATTCAACATGTAACAAAAGCTATTTCATCGAAAACGGCGATTCCTATTTTGGCTGGTTTAAAAATTCAAGCGACCCATAACGGTATAACATTAACCGGAAGCAACTCCGATATTACAATTGAATCTTTTATTCCAGTAGAAGAAGAAGGAATTCAATATATTGACGAAATTGAGCAAGGAGAAATTATTGTTCATGCGAAGTATTTTCCTGAAATCATAAGAAAATTACCTTCTCCAAGCGTTCAAATAGAAGTAGATGAACAATTGCAAATCACGATTCAATCTGGTCATGCTGAGTTTCATTTGAATGGACAAGATGCTGAAGAATATCCACAAATATCACAAATTAACACGGAAACCAATTTCGAATTACCGATTAATCTATTAAAAAATATGATTAAACAAACGGTATTTGCGGTATCCACATCTGAAACACGACCGATTTTAACGGGGGTCAATATTAAAGTAGAAGGTGAGCAATTGCACTTTGTTGCAACAGATAGTCACCGCTTAGCAGCAAGTAAATTACCTTTACAAGAAGGCATCGCTGAATTTCCTTTCGAACAAGTTGTTATTCCTGGTAAAAGTTTGAATGAACTAAGCAAAATTCTCGATGATACGGAAGATAAAATTCAAATTAGCATTAGTGAAAATCAAATTGCATTTCAAACGAATCACTTATACTTCTTATCCCGTTTACTGGATGGAAAATATCCAGAAACATCACGCTTAATTCCGGAAGAAAGTAAAACAGTGATCCATGCTGATACGAAAACACTACTACAAGCAGTTGACCGTGCATCATTACTCGCTAAAGATAATCATAATAATGTGATCAGATTACAAACGAAGGACCAGCAAATTGTAGAGATCTCTAGTAATTCTCCAGAGATCGGTAAAGTAGAAGAAGAAATAACTGTAGCTAGTATGGATGGAGAAGAATTAAAGATTTCATTCAGTTCCAAATATATGATTGATGCATTAAAAATAATGGAAACAGAACAAGTCAAAATTGAATTTACCGGAGCCATGCGCCCATTCATTATCAAACCAATCGATCATGATCAAATTTTACAGCTTATTTTACCAGTAAGAACATTTTAATTAATAAACAAGTTAGTTGAAAAAGTATACACGCGTTTCATTATCACTGAAACGCGTGTATTTTTTTCTTTATAAGGTGAGAAGCAATAAAACTATAGGTATCATTATTTTTTTAGAGATTTCAATGCCATATTTTAGCCTTTTATGAACTAACAATCTAAGTTTTTAACTGTGATATATGGTGTAGAGCAGCACTTAACGAAGGCAAAACCCCACAGAAAGGGAATATATTCCTTTTCTGTGTATCCAAAAAAATTAGATTATCAACATATTCCCCATTAGAAAAAAATAATTCGTAGGTTTACTTTTATATTTAGCAAATGTTTAGTAAAATAGATAGAAGGGCTATACTAATAACCAATATCTTTCTTAATAATAAAGTAGGTGAAATGATGGAAGAAAAAATTGAAATTTCAACAGATTATATCCCTTTAGGACAGTTTTTAAAATTAGCCAATATACTCGAGTCAGGTGGTATGATTAAAGTTTTTTTACAAGAAAATGGTGTCTATGTGAATGACGAATTAGAGACACGCCGTGGTAAAAAACTTTATCCTGGGGATACAGTCTATGTAGAAGATGTTGGTACGTTCGTAGTAACAAAAAGCGCGGAATAAAGGTTAAATTCGGAAGGAAATTCGAATGTATATACAACAATTAAGTTTAAATCATTATCGTAACTATGATCAGCTATCTGTTCAATTCGATGATAAAATAAACGTGATTATTGGAGAAAATGCTCAAGGCAAAACAAACTTAATGGAAGCTATTTATGTGTTAGGATTCTCCAAATCACATCGAACCACAAAAGATAAAGAATTAATCCAATGGGAGCAAAATTATGCTAAAATAGAAGGTAGTGTATTTAAAAGAAAGCAACAGTTCCCACTGGAAATACAAATTACCAATAAAGGTAAAAAAGCTAAATTAAACCATTTAGAACAAAAACGTCTTAGTGATTATATTGGTGCTTTAAACATTGTGATGTTTGCACCTGAGGATTTAAATCTTGTGAAAGGGAGTCCTCAAATTAGAAGACGTTTTATTGACATGGAAATAGGCCAAATCCAACCGATCTATATCTATCATCTTGGACAATATGTCAAAATCCTAAAACAACGAAATCATTTATTAAAGCAACTGCAAAAACGTAAATCAAATGATCTCACCATGCTACGTGTCCTGACAGAGCAAATGATTGAACATGCTGCTATTATCTTAGAAAAACGCTTTATGTTCATGAAGCGCCTGCGTACCTGGGCAAACGAGATACATCGAGGAATCAGCAGAGGAATTGAAGATTTGGATTTACAATATGCTCCTACTATTGATGTATCAGAGACGGATGAAAAGGAAAAAATAGGAACAGTTCTAGCAGAGACATTTGAGAAATTAGAAACGAAAGAAGTTGAGCGAGGTACAAGCTTAATAGGTCCACACAGAGATGATTTAGTCTTCTATGTTAATAATAAAAATGTTCAAACGTTTGGCTCACAGGGTCAGCAAAGAACAACAGCGTTATCTTTGAAACTTGCAGAGATAGAACTGATCTATCAGGAAATTAATGATTATCCTATTTTGCTTTTAGATGATGTCTTAAGTGAATTAGATGATTTCAGACAGTCCCATTTATTAGATACGATTGAAGGAAAAGTCCAAACCTTTGTCTCTACAACCAGTGTGGATGGTATTCATCATCAGACATTGGAGAAGGCGGAGATTTTTAGAATAGATAACGGAAAAATAATCGATTAAAAAGTAGGGATATTATGTTTATTCACATTGGAGATGACCATGTTATTCAATCTAAAGATGTGATAGGAATAATTGATTACAGTTTAGTAACTTCCTCTACGATCAACGAGGAGATGCTAGAAGAACTGAAAGAGAATGAACAAGTCGTTGTATCAGAAGAAGATGTAACAAAGGCAGTAGTAATTACTGCTGACAAAGTATATTATAGCCCGTTATCGGTTTTAACATTAAAGAAAAGAGCCAGTATGATTTCCACTATCAGCAGATTAGAGGATTATTCTGAAAATGGTGATGAAGAATAAAAGATAATCAATGAGAGAGAATGTAGGTGATTGAATTGACAATGGAAGAAAATACGCCACTAGAACAAGCCTATGATGCAGATCAAATTCAAGTATTAGAAGGCTTGGAAGCAGTACGAAAAAGGCCGGGAATGTACATTGGGTCTACCAATGAAAAAGGACTTCATCATTTAGTCTGGGAGATTGTTGATAACAGTATCGATGAAGCACTGGCAGGTTACTGTGATCATATCGAGGTTTTTATTGAAAAAGATAATAGTATAACAGTAGTTGATAACGGTCGTGGAATCCCAGTAAGTTTACATGAGAAGACAGGTCGACCTGCAGTAGAAACCATTATGACTGTCCTACATGCTGGTGGAAAATTTGGTGGCGGTGGTTACAAAGTATCAGGTGGTCTGCACGGAGTTGGGGCTTCCGTCGTAAATGCTTTAGCTACTGAACTAGAAGTGCATGTCCACCGTGATGGAAAATTGTATTATATTAGCTTTTCACGCGGTAAATTGAACCAAGAATTAGAAGTAATTGGCGAAACGGATATCACGGGAACTAGAACCCGTTTTAAACCAGATCCTGAAATATTTACAGAAACTACTGAATACAACTATGAAACTTTAGCGACAAGGTTACGGGAATTAGCCTACCTGAATAAAGGTTTACGAATTTCTATTCAAGATAATCGTGAAGACAGTGAACCAGAAACCTTTTATTATGAAGGTGGAATCGGATCATATGTAGAGCATTTGAACCGTTCAAAAGAAGTATTACATGAGCCGTTTTATGCAGAAAAAGAAGAAGATAATATTCAAGTAGAAGTAGCATTACAATACAATGATGGATTCGCAAGCAATATCTATTCATTTGCCAATAATATTAGTACCCATGAAGGTGGTACACATGAATCAGGTTTTAAAACGGGTCTTACTCGTGTTATTAATGACTATGCGCGAAAAAATAACTTATTCAAAGAAAACGATCCGAATTTAACAGGTGATGATGTAAGAGAAGGTTTAACAGCGATTATCTCTGTTAAGCATCCCGATCCACAATTTGAGGGGCAAACGAAGACGAAACTAGGTAATAGTGAGGCAAGAACGATTACAGATTCAGCCTTTAGTGAGCTATTTTCGAAGTTTTTATTTGAAAATCCGAATACAGCACGAATTATTGTCGATAAAGGCTTAATGGCTTCAAGAGCTAGAATGGCGGCGAAAAAAGCTAGAGAATTAACAAGACGTAAAGGTGCTTTGGAAGTTTCCAATCTTCCAGGGAAACTTGCAGACTGTTCGTCACGAGATGCCACGATTAGTGAACTGTATATTGTAGAGGGGGACTCTGCAGGTGGTTCTGCCAAGCAAGGGCGAGATCGTCATTTCCAAGCGATTTTGCCACTTAGAGGTAAAATATTGAATGTTGAAAAGGCAAGGCTAGACAGGATTTTATCTAACAATGAGATTCGTTCAATTATTACGGCACTTGGTACCGGGATCGGCGAAGAATTTGATATTTCGAAAGCACGTTACCACAAAATTGTGATTATGACTGATGCAGATGTTGACGGTGCACATATTAGAACCTTGTTATTAACCTTTTTCTTTCGATTTATGAGACCGTTAATTGATTATGGTTATGTCTATATTGCACAGCCACCTCTTTATCAAATCAAACAAGGTAAAGCTGTACATTACACCTATTCAGATAAAGAGCTAGATCAATTATTAGCAGAATTACCTAAACAGCCAAAACCAGGTTTACAACGTTACAAAGGTTTAGGAGAAATGAATGCAACACAGCTGTGGGAAACAACAATGGATCCTGAAGGACGTACATTGTTGCAAGTAAGTTTGGAAGATGCCATGGAAGCTGATCAAATTTTTGACATGCTTATGGGAGATAAAGTAGAACCACGCCGTAATTTTATTCAGGATAATGCGGTATATGTTAAAAATTTAGATATCTAATCCAGTTTGAACAGAATAGCAATTTTCACGTCTTCCTGCAGTGAAATAGGAGGTAATCAAATATGGTGGATCAAAACCGTCCACAAGTTCAAGAAATTAATATAGGGCAAGAAATGAGAACATCTTTCTTAGATTATGCAATGAGTGTTATTGTATCTCGTGCATTACCTGATGTTCGAGACGGGATGAAACCTGTTCATCGTCGAATATTATATGCGTTAAATGACCAGGGTATGCATGCGGATAAAGCATATAAGAAATCAGCTCGTATTGTTGGGGATGTTATTGGTAAGTATCACCCACATGGTGACTCTGCTGTCTATGATGCAATGGTAAGAATGGCACAAGATTTTAGTTATCGTTATATGCTTGTTGATGGCCATGGAAACTTTGGTTCAGTAGACGGTGACCCACCAGCGGCAATGCGTTATACGGAAGCCAGAATGTCAAAGATTTCAATGGAAATGTTACGGGATATTAATAAAGATACGATTGATTACATGGATAACTATGATGGTTCGGAAAGAGAACCGAAAGTATTACCTGCTAAGTTCCCTAACCTGTTAGTGAATGGTGCTTCTGGTATTGCTGTAGGGATGGCAACTAATATCCCTCCACATCATTTAGGTGAAACGATTGACGCTATCTTAGCAATTAGCCAGAATCCGGAAATTTCTATTAGTGAATTAATGGAAGAATATATTTATGGTCCTGATTTCCCGACAGCTGGTGAAATTTTGGGTCGAAGTGGTATTAGAAGAGCCTATGAGACTGGTAAAGGATCCATTACCATTCGTGCCAAAACAGAGATAGAAGAACAAGCGAATGGTAAATCAAGAATCCTTGTTTCAGAAATTCCATATCAAGTCAATAAAGCGAAGCTAGTCGAAAAAATTGCTGATTTAGCTAGAGATAAACGTATTGAAGGTATCACTGATTTACGAGATGAGTCAGATCGTAATGGTATGCGAATTGTAATTGAACTACGTCGTGATGCGAATCCAAACGTCGTATTAAATAATTTATATAAACAGACATCCTTACAAACGTCCTTCGGTATTAACATGCTAGCTTTAGTGGATGGACAGCCGAAAGTATTAAACTTGAAACAGTGTCTGGAATATTATTTAGAGCATCAAAAAGAAATTATTACGAGAAGAACGCAATATGATTTAAATAAAGCGGAAGCACGTGCACATATCCTCGAAGGTTTACGGACGGCATTGGATCATATTGATGCGATTATTACTTTAATTCGTCAATCCCAAACAACTGAAATTGCCCGTGATGGCTTAATGAATCAATTTAACCTGTCCGAAAAACAGGCGCAAGCTATTTTAGATATGCGTCTACAACGTCTGACTGGTTTAGAACGGGAAAAGATTGAAGATGAGTATAGCCAGATTGTAGCGTTAATTAAAGAATTGAAGGAAATCTTGGCGAATGAAGAGAAAATTCTCGAAATTATTCGTGAAGAATTATTAGAAATTAAAGAGAAGTACAATGATGAAAGAAGAACAGAAATTGTATCCGGTGGAATAGATCTGATTGAAGATGAAGATTTAATCCCTGAGGAAAGTATTGTTATCACATTGACACACAGAGGCTATATTAAACGTCTACCTGCTTCGACCTATCGAGCACAAAGACGCGGTGGTCGCGGAGTACAGGGAATGGGTACGAATGATGATGATTTTGTCGAACATTTAGTTTCTTGTTCAACACATGATACGGTCCTGTTTTTCTCTAATAAAGGAAAGGTATACCGTTCGAAAGGGTATGAAGTTCCTGAATTTAATCGTACAGCTAAAGGTATTCCGATTATCAATTTATTAGAAGTGGAACAAGGTGAATGGATTAATGCTGTTATCACGGTCAGTGAGTATAAGGAAGACTGGTATTTATTCTTCACAACAAAATATGGTATATCTAAGAGAACGTCACTTCCTCAATTTGCAAACATCCGTAAAGGTGGCTTGATTGCACTAAACTTGCGGGAAGGTGATGAATTAATTTCTGTTCGTTTAACAGATGGCGATAAAGATATTTTAATTGGTACTAAGAATGGCTATGTCATTCGATTTGAAGAAAGTCAAATCCGTTCTATGGGAAGAACAGCAGCAGGTGTCAAAGGTATTTCATTACGTGAAGATGATGAGGTTGTTTCGATGGAAATTCTGGAGGAAGACCAGTATGTACTGAACGTAACAGAGAATGGTTATGGAAAAAGAACACCTGTTGACGAATATCGTAGAACTAATCGTGGTGGTAAAGGGATATTTACTGCAAACATTACCGAAAAAACCGGTAGAGTCGTAGCAGTGAAGAATGTAACGAGTGAAGAGGATATTATGATTATGACAGTATCTGGTGTTCTCATTCGTATGCAGGTAGAAGGTATCTCAACGACAGGTCGAAATACGCAAGGGGTTCGACTGATTCGACTACAGGAAGAGGAAAAAGTTGCAACAGTAGCTAAGGTTGATCGTGAAGAAGAAATTGTTGAAGAAGGTAATGAAGAAGAGATAGAAAAATAGTAAAGGGTGTGATCTATTTGCAGGTGCATCCACAACAACTCATACCAGGATGTATTGTTATTAAACCAATATTAGGGAAAACTAAGCATCCAATTATTGATAAAAATACGGTCATTACAGAAGAACATATTCAAGTTTTAAAACACTTTAATATTGATTCTGTAGAGGTATCGGAAAAATTAGCATCTGGGAGTCTATTCACCCCTGAAAAAGTTATCGATGCTGAGCATGCTTCACGAAATAATGTCCAAAGGAACTCACGAGATTCCTTTGAGACTTTATACCTTAATGCTGTCTCGGGCTACAAAGCAATGTTTCAAAAATGGCAAGGTGGAAGCTCTATTGATATCTATCAAGTAAGAAAATTGATGATGCCATTATTTGATTATGTAAAGAATATTAATTTAGATTTATTTTTATTGCATAAATTTGCTTCCAAAGAAGACTATTTCTATCATCATGGCGTATCCATTGCCCTGCTATCCGCACATCTTGCTAAAAAACTAGGTTATCAAAAAGATTGGGTCCAAGTAGGGCTTGCAGCTATTTTGGCTGACTGTGGGATGGCTAAATTAAGTGAAAATTGGCTCATGAAAGAATCAAGATTAACCATTGCTGAATATGAGGAAATAAAGAAACATCCGACATTATCCTATCGAATGGTTGAGGATATTCCTTATGTAACAAAAGATATGAAAATAGCGATATTACAGCATCATGAAAGAATAGATGGTAGTGGATATCCAATTGGAGCAAAAGCTGAGAAAATACATCCCTTTGCTAAAATTATTGCAGTTAGTGATACTTACCATGCCATGACATCAGAACGTGTTTATCGCAGAAAGCAATCACCATTTAAGGTAATGGAAGAGATGTTGAAGTTGAAGTATCAAAAGTTTGATTATCCAGTACTGCAAAAATTTATTGATACACTTATGAATTACACGATCGGTACCCGTGTTATGCTCTCAACTGGTAAAGAGGCGTATATTATTTTCGTTGATTCCAATCAACCAACAAGGCCGATGGTACGATTAATGGACAGCGATGAAATCATTAAGCTAGATGAAAAACAAGCAATCTTTATCGAAAATATTATTACAGAATAAACAGGTGACCACAACGGTTGCCTGTTTTTTTATGATAAATATAGTGCACAAAATTCATATACATATACTGCACAGTAACTTAGACATGGATTTGTTCTCCTCGGTACTGAATTTAGATGAGTGCATAATCGTCGCTGCGGAAAAATACTCCCTTTCCGGGGGCACGGCCTCAGCTAACTTTGCAAAGAAAAACAATTT
>NZ_KB898677.1:18899-48169 GCF_000377765.1 Gracilibacillus lacisalsi DSM 19029
TACTGCATTTTGATGAGTTCTTACATGCGCTCCGGCAAGATACTTCGCTTTCCACGGGCACGGCCTTATCCTCCTCAGAAAGCAAAGATCGCTTTCCTGCGGGGTCTTCGGCTCGCACTGTTCCCGTAGGAGTCTACGTATCTTGCCTCCGCTTTGCGTAATGTTCTGATTATTGAAAGAAGTAACACACGGGTACTGGTTCCCGAGTATTTCCTCTTATATAAGGTAGAATTATTTACACAGCGTAGGCAGAATACGGAGACTCCTGTGGGACAGCGAGAGATGAAGATCCACTTTGCAAAGTGGTTTCCTCTGCAAAGTTAGCTGAAGCCGAGCCCACGGAAAGCGCAGTATTCTGCCGGAGCGGTATCCCAGCACTCCTTATGGAAAGAATGGAAGAAAGCCACTAAACGGAATTTTCATTACTACGCAGTATGTATCTGGTGGTAAGTATTACTTGATTCATTTCAAAACAGCCATTATATATTTTTCGATTAAGAAATGGTCACTTCTAAACATTTTTACTATATATGTAATAATTGATTCGCTTAGAAATGTATAACTCTCGCTAATCTGACCACAATAACAGTACAAATGTATCAATGATAGGATGGGTGTTATGAGTATACCAATTTCAAGAGATGAAACATTTATAGAGGAGTACGACGAAGCAATCAAAACCCCGTCTCAGTTAGCAGATTGGCAATTATTTAAGCAATCTTATCAAATTGCAGAAACCATGAAAATCCCTAGTTTCAAAGATCTTGTCGCACCTAAGTTTTTACCTCATTTAGAATTTTTACCTCATCAAATAGAATGTGCTGAAAAAGTAATTCAACATATGAACGGCAGAGCCTTGTTAGCTGATGAGGTAGGTTTAGGGAAAACGATTGAAGCTGGTTTGATTTTAAAAGAGTATATGTTAAGAGGCTTAGTTCAAAAAGTACTTATTTTAGTTCCAGCTTCCCTAGTTAATCAATGGGCATTGGAATTGAATCAGAAATTTCTAATCCCTGCAGTGACATCTGGAAAAAGAGTTGATTGGCAAAATACTAATATCCTTATTAGTACATTAGATACCGCTAAATCTGCTAGACATCGCCAAGCAATTCTTGAACAGGACTATGACTTTGTTATTGTCGATGAGGCACACAAATTAAAAAACCATAAAACAAAAAATTTTCAGTTTGTCCAACAATTATCGAAAAAATATTGCTTGTTATTAACCGCTACACCTGTTCAAAATAAATTAACTGATATCTTTAATTTAATCAGTCTATTAAAACCAGGTTACCTTGGAACTTATGAAGATTTTATCCAACAATACCGGGAACAAAAACGAAAAGTGGATGAAGATCCGTATTTGAAACAATTAATTAGTAAAGTAATGGTCCGTAACCGTAGATCAGATACAGGTGTTCATTGGACAAAACGAGAAATCGAAACCATTTGGGTACCTTTTACAGATCAGGAACTGGAAACTTATCATCAGGTTGAACAATTTTTTAAACATAACACTGCTATATCTTCAATCACGTATGTAAGAGAATTCTGTAGTTCTAGGGAAGCATGTTACCTTTCGATAAAAAAATGGATACAGCAACAGGAAAACATTGACTTACCAGTAGTAAAAGATTTATTAGCAGCCATTGAGCAACTGCCACATCATGCTAAAGCATTAAAATTAGTAGAGTTAATCAAATCATCTGATGAAAAATTTATTGTATTTACAGAATACCGAGCTACACAAATTTATTTACAGTGGCTTTTACAACAAGAAAAAATTCCAGCTGTCATTTATCGAGGTGGCTTTAAAAAAGGGAAAAAGGATTGGATGCGCCAGTTATTTCAAAATCACGCACAAGTAATGATTGCAACAGAAGCAGCCGGTGAAGGTATTAACCTTCAATTCTGTCATCGTTTAATTAACTATGACCTGCCTTGGAATCCTATGCGTCTTGAACAAAGAATCGGACGAATTCACCGCTTCGGCCAGGAAAATGATGTAAAAATATATAATTTCGCTTTAAAAAATACGGTAGAAGAACATGTCATGAATTTGTTATACAATAAAATTCAACTGTTCGAGAATGTGATTGGTCACCTAGAACAAATTCTAAGTGATTTAAACCTTCCAAATATAGAGCGAGAAGTGGAACAGATTTTTGAAGAATCTAAATCTGTTGGCGAATCTAAAATCAAATTAGATAATTTAACATCTGTCATTCAATCCTACCAACAAGACAATGAAGCCAAGGAGCATTTACTATGATTACTAATTTACATGATTTCTTACATCAGTACTTTACCATTCATGATTGTGACGTTATTACAGAAAGTAATACTGAAATGACGATAAGACTAACACGTGAACTGGATCAGGTATTAATGAACCGACCTTTTTATTGGCATTATATGGACAAAATCGGGCGAGTCGGTGAACCGATGTCCTTGTATTTGGATACTAGCACGAAAAAAAAAGATAATAAAAAAGAATGGATCCATTTTGGTAGTCCTCGTCTTCAGCAAATATTTCATCATATTAAGCAAAATGCCCGCTTTACGATCCTATATGAAGAAACAAGTGGGGATATTAAAACACCATTACATCCTTGGTTAGTTACTAATATTATGGTGCATTATCGTGGCAAACAAAAGAAAGAATCGATTCATTCGATAGGTCTTCAATTAATTAACGGGATGATGAAAGCAAATATGATGAAACACCTGGATGCATTTACAATGGATCTTAGAATGAGTGATTACAGTTTTACGATCTCACCAATTATTAAACCAGAAAGCGGGTTCAAAAGGATTTTTCATTATTTGGAAAATTCTTTATTAGATGAAGATATGCAATGGGTCGAGGAATCTAAAAAAGCTTTGCGTGAGGAGATTCAGTTACTGGACTACTTCTTTCATCAACAAGAGGAAAATAAAGAAATACTTGAAAAAGAAAAAGAAAGGCTGACAGAACGTCTAGAGCCTCGTATAGAGATTGAGATTATTAATGCTGGTCTCTTTTATCTTACGGAGAAGTCGAGTCAAGCCATTATAAAAGACTAAAACACCAGCAGTGCTACTGGTGTTTTAGTCTTTTCTTTTCTGAATCAGTAATCGGAACGCAAATGGAAGTACACCGAACCACTTATTGGAGTACGCTATTTCCTGTTGTTTTCTTGCTTCTTTGAGTTTTTTCCGTTCATCTTTCGGTGTATCCATATACTTCACAATTCTTTGCGTCATGTATTTGACATAATCATTGTTGGCCAACAGAATCACACCTTTATCATTTTACTGTCATTTTTTCCAACAATCATTATTTTATACATTTATTTTTGTAAGTATCTCAGCAGCAATAGCTTCTACATTTTTCCCATCTGTATCAATGACGTAATCTGCTACTTCGAGATACTTAGGTAATCGTTTTTCCAGTAGCTGTTGTTTATCACGTGATTGATTATTCCAGATCGGACGTGAAACATCATCCCTTAATCGTCGTTCTATCTCCTCCCAGGACGTTTGTAGAAAAACAACTGTCCCATTTGATTGTAACCATTTACGATTCACTTCCTTTTCAATAATTCCCCCACCTGTAGCGACAATCGTATTTTGATTATTCGTCATATGTAAAATATTGGTTTCGTATTCCCTGAACGTTTCTTCCCCTTTTTCTTTAAAAATGGTTGGTATATTCATTTGATAATGTTCCTCGATCATTTGATCAGTATCTTGCACTGACCACTTTAATGCAGATTGCAGATAGGTTGCAATGCTTGTTTTCCCACTCCCCATAAAACCGACTAAATAAATACTACTTTTCATCTTCACGTCCTCCAAATTTTTTCTGAAATTTTTTATATTTTGCAGGAATTAACCAATTGCTGTCGAATATAAGTATTGTACCATGATAAAAAATGGAGGTGAATAATTATTTGAATAAAGCTTCAGCCATTTCCAATCGAATTCTCCAGGCTGCTATCGAGGCTCAAGCTTCAGATATCCACTTCGTTCCCCAAACTGATGATATCCATATCTTTTTTCGTTGTAATGGTAAACGAACCTTTCATACTTCTTTAGCAAAGAAGCAATATATGATGATCATTGCCTATTATAAGTTCACAGGAAAAATGGATATAGGTGAAAATAGAACTCCGCAGCAAGGAGCAATTCACTATCAATACCAAAGTCAAGTCTACTCATTGCGTCTATCAACATTACCTGCTAATAACTTAGAAAGCCTAGCTATCCGCATCTTACCCCAACAAAATATCTATTCCTTGGATCAATTATTTTTGTTTCCGCAACAACTTCAAATCATTCAACGTTGGTTACATTTTCAATCTGGACTGATTTTACTTACAGGTGCTACCGGATCAGGAAAGACAACAACCTTATATGCAATAATCAAAGCATTTATGGAAGCAAACTACTATCAAACAATAACATTAGAAGATCCAATTGAAAAACCATTAGATAACGTGTTGCAAGTGCAAATTAATGAAAAAGCGGGTATGACTTACGATGCGGGTTTAAAAGCGGCATTACGACATGATCCAGATATTATTATGGTTGGGGAAATTAGAGATCAAAAAACTGCGAAATTTGCTTTCCGCGCTTCGAATACAGGGCATTTAGTTTTATCAACGTTACATGCCAAAAGTGCACAGGGTACTATTCATCGACTGCTTGAAATGGGGATTAAACCAATAGATATGGAACATAGTTTAGTTGCAGTTGCTTCCATGCAGTTAGTATCTCTTGATTTAATCAAACGACCTAATCAACGAGCAGCAATATTAGAAATTTTGGAAGAACAGCAAATTCGTCAAATTCTTCAGAATGAACCATATATTGATCTATTTCGTTTTGATCATTTAAGGAGAAAAGCCTATGCTTATGGTTTTATCAAGGATCTTTAAGTCGAAGCAAAACCTTTCCACAAACGATCAATATCAGATACTTCATCGTTTCGAGCAATTATTTCACCATGGGTACAGTCTTAATGATGCTTTGGATGTTTTAATGTGGGAGAAACAATACACAACGATTGTGACTACGATCAAATTAGCATTACAACGCGGAGAAACTTTTATTGAAACGTTAGAACAAGTAAAATTTAACCCAGTGATCATTAGTTTCTTAAACATCTCCATCCAACACGGTAATCTTTCAGAAGGATTACAGCACTGTTGTCAAATGCTGAAGCAACGAAAAGAATTTCTATCGAAACTGAACAAACTTTCACGTTATCCGCTTTTTCTCTTCCTTTTCTTTCTATTGATTCTTTACTTTATGAAACATTCGATCTTTCCATCCTTTTCACAATTACTCGGCGCCAATACGAACATGAACAGTGTTTTTCAAAATGCTGAAATAGCTATCAACATGATATATTATGGTACGATCACAGCTTTTTTACTAGTCATTTTTCTAACCATTTGCAGCATCACGATGAAACAAATGCTATCAATCGAATCAAAGGTCCAACTTATTACCCGTGTCCCGATTTACAACAAATATAAGCGAATGCAAATTACTTATCTGTTTGTTACTCACCTTTCCAGCATGTTAACTAGTGGACTCACCATTAAAGATAGCTTAGAAGTGATTAAATCCGAACAAAAAGCCGATTTCATTTATTATTATGCTTCATTGATTAATGATCATTTAGCACAAGGATATGACTATTCTACGATATTACCCCAATGTCAATTGTTACAAGGTCAACTTTCCCAAATCATGTCGAAAGATCGAAATCAAGACCAACTTCAAAAAGAACTACATCTATACGCAGAACATCTCATTTTATCAATTGAAAGTTACTTAAAAAAGTGGATAAGCTTTATGCAACCATTTTTACTTAGCATTTTAGCTATATTTATTGTCTTTGTCTACTTAGCTTTAATGCTACCGATGTTTGATTATATGAATTCTATGTAAAAAAGGAGATGAAGTAAATGAAAAATAATAAAGGATTTACCTTAATTGAAATGCTAATTGTCTTAGCAGTGATAAGTATCCTGTTAATTTTGTTTATTCCTAACCTAGCAAGTAAAAGTGAAAATATTAATGAACAAGGTTGTGAGGCTTTGTTAACAATGGTTGAAAATCAACTGATCGCATATGAACTTGATGAAGGAAGCAAACCGGATAATCTTAGTGCTGAGAGTATGTAGCCTCGTTAACTTGTGACAATGGTAATCGAATCATCGTTTATGATGAGACAAAAGATGGTTTAGAAATAGTGGATAATAATGCTTCTTAATCAAAAAGGATTCACATTAGTAGAACTGTTGATTACCTTAGCTTTAAGTACCATTATTCTGATTATAAGTGGTAATTATGCTCTAAAAACGTATGATACACTTCAGTACAAGCAATTTATCAAACAATTTCATCAGGACATCCTTTATTTACAACAACTCGCTCTTACTCAGGATGATAACTTTTACCTTCACTTTGAACGAGAAAACCACCGATATCTTATTCGACAAGGTGGATTCGGTACTAAATTATTCGTCCGCGATTATCCTGAAACATGGATTATAGAACCGAATACGCTCGAATTCCCGATTCAATTTTCATATAAAGGAAATTTGAAAAAGCCTGGCACTATGAAAATTAAAACAAGGTTTCGAACGTATGTTATTACATGTCCATTTGGCAAAGGTAGATGTTATGATGCAGCATAAAAATAAACAAGCACAAGCCGGCTTCTACATGTTGGAAAGTCTGCTTGCCATTATGATATTTTTCACTGCTTGTCTAACGTTAATCCCGATTCAACATCAGCTGATGATCGAGAAAAAACTGATCAGAGAAGAGGATAAAGCTACCTATTTTCTCTCAAACAAAATGCATGAAGCTATATTAGGAAATTCAAATCAAGGTACCGAAATATTCAGGAATGTTATTAGTTCACCTTTAACCTTAACCATTACTTATTCAGATACATTAATAGAAGGATGTGTCACCTGGGATAATGTTAAACAACAGAAAGCAAAAAAATGCCAATATGCAATACCGCAATGAAAAAGGGTATATATTACTCGAATCTTTATTGTCACTACTATTTTTGTTTATATTAATGTCATGGTACAGTCAACTATTACTGATGTGGAAACAGGAGGATAAAGAACAATTGCCTATGGTTTACCATTTTCACCATATAATCGAAATAGAGGCTCAAACAGCCCATCAAATTATAACAAACAATAATCAGCTTTATTTTATGCAAACCAATGGTGACATAGTCACTATTTCCTTTCATCACCAGAAAATACGTAGACAAGTAAACAGTCGTGGGCATGAGGAAATTTTACGAGACATACAAGACTTTAGTTTAACAGAAAGAAAAGATGATATTACTATAGAACTTACTACAGATAGTGGTGAACAAATTGAAAAGATACTCATTAAAAAAACACAACAATGAGAAAGGATATATTTTTCCATTAACCAACTTTGTCATTTTGTTATTATTACTGCTCACATTTCATCAAATAAACCAACTTCAAAGTCAGAAAAGAATTCACCAATTAAATGACGAACAGTATAAATTAGAATGGCTCTATCAAAAAGCATACGCATCTGTGCTCCAAGAGAAAGAAGCACCTCCTTATTCCTATACATTTCCGGATGGTACAATAGACGTAATAGTAACTCAAAATGGTCAGAATAGTACTATTTATCAATTTAAAATGACCACGGATACGGGTGGTTACAGACATGTAAATATTGCCATCCCTCATTAAATGTATAAAAATTCCTAATTTCAAACATATTATGAACAATTACAAATAATTTTGATTCAACCGCTTAGAATAATTTACATTTTTGTTATACTCGTATATAATATGTGTGATACATAGTGATTTAAAAAGGAGGGGGAACAATGGATCGAGTTTTCCGTATGCTTGCTTTTTGGACAGGTATATTTACAGTTATGTTTTATGTTGGTCATATGGAAACAATGGCATATCTATTCCTTGCGCAAACGATCTTTTTCCTTGGTGTCGGGTACCTAAAATTGTCTGAAAGAATGTATATGTACTTATTCGCTGCTTATTGTACAGTTTTCTTTATTGGGTTTACTTTCTATACCAACTTCATTCTTGTTCCTGGATTTGGCCATTAAAACGATAAACGCTCTGATCTTAGTAGATCAGAGCGTTTTGACTATGATTGCACAAATGGATTCGTATCTTTTTCTTTTTGAATTTGCGTTTTAGGTCCATGGCCAGGATATACGATGTATGTACCTGGTAAAGTATAAAATTGCTGTCTAATACTCTCTTCTAATTGTTCAAAACTACCACCTGGCAAATCTGTACGTCCTATCGCTCCCGCAAACAAACTGTCTCCTCCAATAACGAATTGGTGATCATGGAAAACGAACGCTACCCCTCCTGGTGAATGACCAGGTGTATGGCGAACTTCTATAGATATACTGCCAAAATGGTACACCTTCATTTCTAGAAAATGATCAGCTTTATTTGCCTTTACTTCACCGACACCAAAAAGTCCAGAGCCATTTAAGTTTGGATCTTCCAGCCAATCACTTTCTAATTCATGAATATACACAGGTATTTGATAATGAGTCCTTACCTGTTCTAAAGCACCAATATGATCAAAATGTGCATGGGTTAACAAAACAGCTAACGGTTCCACTTTCATTTCTGCAATTTTATCGATAATCCTGTCACCGTCGCCAGCTGGATCGATGATAATGGCTTGTTTATTATATGCGACAATATAACAGTTAGTTGATAATGGACCTAAACCCATCTTTTCCACTCTCATGTTATGTATCACTCCTTTTCCTTTATGTTTTAATAGACAAATCATCCTTTTTGTTTTAAAATAAGTATGGATTAGATTTGTATACATATTATAACGTTAATAGTTCATAATGAAAATGGATTGACTGTGAGTAAGGGGGATGAAAATGGAATTAGCATTTATTATTCTTGTGGTAACGATTTTATGTGTGATTGCAGTTTTTCGTGAATTAAAATCCCAAAATATGTTCGGAGCAGCTTTTGCAGCTATTTCTGCCTTAGTTTTCGGATTCTTCTCGATCGCAACTCTATACTGGGAATTAATTCGACCATTATTCCAAAGCTAAAAACGCCTATATATAGGCGTTTTTTTGTGTATTAAATAGGGGGCTAACTGCACGTAATCCCTATACTGCGCAGTAACTTAGACATGGATTTGTTCTCCTCCGTACTGAATTTAGATGAGTGCATAATCGTCGCTGCGGAAAAATACTCCCTTTCCGGGGGCACGGCCTCAGCTAACTTTGCAAAGAAAAACAATTTGCAAAGTGGATCTTCGGCTCGCGCTGTTCCCCCAGGAGTGTCGCATTTTTCCGCAGCTTCGAATAGTGTTCTGGAAAAAAGAGAGGGAAGCAAGCGTATATATGCTCAGTAATTCTTTCCAATTCCTAATTCAGAACACTAAATATAGCGGAGGCAGAATACGGAGACTCCTGTGGGACAGCGAGAGCTGAAGATCCACTTGGTGAAGTGCCTTTCTTCACCAAGTTAGCTGAAGCCGAGCCCACGGAAAGCGCAGTATTCTGCCGGAGCGTATGTGAGCACTCATCATTAGGCAGAATGGGAGAAAGCTCACTTTTTCTCCTTTCATTACTTCGCAGTTTTTATCAATTATGAATCAGATCTTAAAATATAAAGGGATGAACTGTTATCAGTTCATCCCTTTTTGTACTTACTCATTCTCATTTTCAAAATCATAGAAACGTAATAGGTCTCCGAATATGATTTGATCTGAGTAGTTTAATTCTTTTTCAACCTGTTCTACATATGGCTGGCAAACAGAGTCTTCACCTTCACCAGCTAATTGATTGGTACTGTCAATCAATTCACCAGACTCACGGTCATAACATTGGTCTTTCGTATAGACATAATCATCTGTAATAAAACTACCATCACGAAGTGCAACAAAATCTTTTCGCTCTTCATCAAATAAATCTGTACCAAAAGATAAATCACTACCATCATCGATACCTAATAGATTCATTAAAGTCGGTTTTACATCAATCTGACCGGCAATCTCCGAAATAACTTCTCCATCTTGCCCAGGAATATGAACATAGAATGGAACTCGTTGTAATTGAACATGAAGATAATCTGTATATTCATCTTCATCTAAATATTGAATCATGGCTTTCTTGTGAAAATCACTAATACCATAATGGTCACCCATTAAAATAATAATGGAGTCTTCATATAACCCTGCTTCTTTCAAATAATCAAAATACTCTTCTACTGCTTCATCCATATATCTTACTGTTTGGAAGTATTTATTTAGCGTATTCGAATTAGAATCATAAGGATCGATCGTTGCATCTTCTTCATCTAAATCGAACGGATAGTGGTTCGTTAAGGTGATAAATTTAGAATAATATGGTTCTTCCATCTGTTCCATATATTTTATCGATTGTTTAAAGAAGTCCTTATCTTTTAATCCCCATCCGACAGAGTTTTCATCTGTTACTTCATATGCATTTTCATCATAAAAATGATCATAACCTATATTGTCATACATCACATCACGATTCCAGAAACTTTTATTATTGGCATGAAAAACAGCTGAATTATAGCCATTCTCACCAAGAATTTCAGGTAATGAATGATAATCGTTCTGAGCATGCGTAAAGTATACGGCACCTCTTGGCGAAGGGTATAATGAGTTTTCAATAATAAATTCAGAATCTGATGTTTTTCCTTGTTCAGTTTGGTGATAGAAATTTTCAAAATAGTAACTTTCATCGATCAAACTATTCAAGAATGGTGTTACTTCTTCACCGTGAAGCGTGTTATTTATGACAAAACTTTGCAATGACTCCAATGAAATAAAGATTACATTTTTATCTTCAGCGATACCATGTAATTCTTCATTACCGTCTGTAGTTGTTTCTTCCTTAATATAATCGGAAATTTCCGTTAATTCATTACCGTCTGCAAATACACGTTGTGCTTTTGATTTGGAATGCAATACAGCATCATAAACATGATAAGGAAATATCCCGATATTTTTGACTAAATATTCACGGTCAAACGTTCTTTGTAATAATTGAGGACGTTCAGCTTCAGCTAATGCATAGTTACCAATTAAGAATAGAATCGATAATACAAAAGCAACCCTCTTATATCGCTTGGTAAACGAGGCCGTTAATTCTGTACCGTATTTCTTCGCTAGAACCCAAACGAAAATAACATCAAAAAATAAGGCAACATCCCAGAATTTTAATAATCCTAGTACACTACTACCAAGGTCAGCTGCATTACTTCCTTGGAACAATAAAGGTATAGTTATAAAGTCTGAAAAGTTACGGTAAAAAACAATATTAAAATACAGTATCAAGGATCCTAAAAGTATACTATATTTAATATATTTCAATTGTCTTCTTTGATTAAATAAAATACTTAATACAAAGATAAAATAAGCAATTACAAAAGGATTAATAAACAAAATTAGCTCTTGCATCATGTTTTCTAACGATATAGCAAATACAAATCGATAAACGATATAAGTTTTTAATCCAAATAATAATGCTGCGATTATATATAAAGGCATTTGCAGCTTTTTATTAAACATTTGATTATCCTCCTCAAAATGATTCAACCCAAATTTCTATTTTTCTCTTTCTCTATTATAGACGATAAACATCACATAGAAGTTTCATAAATCTTAAAAAAAGTTACAATTAATTTACAATATTCATAGAATTTTATAATTGTTAACTATTTTGTAACACTAAATATGCACCACCATAAACACCTGCATCATTACCTAATTGAGCGATAACAAATTCACAAGCTTCGTTTGTTCGTGGTAATGTGTATTTTTCAAAAGATTCTTTTAAAGGTTCCAACAATGCGTTTCCCGCCTTTGAAACCCCACCACCAATAACAATCTTCGCAGGATTTACAGTAATAGCAACAGTAGCTAGTGTAAATCCAAGTACATCGAGCACATGTGCTAATAATGCCTTACTATCTTTATCACCTTCAGCAGCTGTCTCGAATACATCTTTTGTGGTAATTTCTCCACTATTGTCTTTACGTCTTTTTAATGCGTCAGCTTTACCATCAGCCATTAATTCTTCGGCTTGTCTGACAATCCCTGTTGCAGAAGTTACTGTTTCCAGACAGCCATTTCTGCCACAATTACATGCTGCTCCATCTTTTTCAACAGTTATATGTCCAATTTCAGCACCAGTACCATTTGCACCACTTACAATTTGTCCATTTGCAATGATACCTCCCCCGACACCAGTACCTAATGTCACTGCTAACATATTTTCTACTTGGTTACCTGAACCTTTCCAGTTTTCACCTAATGCCGCGATATTAGCATCATTGTCGACATACACGTTTAAACCAGATAATTCTTCCAGAATATCTTTTAAATAAAAATTTTCCCAGCCAATATTAACAGCTATAGCTACTTTACCCGTTTCCGGCTCAATGAAACCAGGAGCACCTACCCCCAATCCGGCACAACGTTCTTTCGTTAAATTTAATTCAGAAAGTTTATTTTCGATAGATAACCAGATATCCTTTGGGACATTTTCTCCTTGGTTAGCCAAATCTGTTGGTATTTCCCATTTCGCAATCAGTTCGCCCTGATTGGAAATAATCGCATTTTTTACGGTTGTCCCTCCAATATCAATGCCAATGAGTAAATCCTTCTCCATTTTTTCCACCCTTTATTTTATTTTTTCTTTTTCTTTTGTGATGATGATTTTTGCTTGCAGAAACTGCTCTTTTGTGATCACCTTCACTTGATACAGTTCATTAATTTCTTCTTCCATAAGTTCTAAGTCAGCTAAACGATCACCTATATAGATGATCGTTCCAAATTTTAATAATAATTTTCTTAAATCATAGATACTATCCATTTGATATCACCTAAAATATTATAACAAAGACAAATCTAAAAAGGAATAAAAAACTTTTTATGACGGTGCTAAGTGTCGGTTACTAAGCATTAAATAACAGAATGAAGTTAAGCGGGAGTTAACAGAGGTTAACAACCCTATGATAAATGGAGGCAAAACCTCCAATTATCAGCGTATCCCTTTATTGCCGATCCGGATCTTGTGGATTTAAGAAAGATGGTCGTTTGTGATCATTTGGTACCGGCTGACGAATCAATACATGAAGAAAAGCTTTTGCATCAAAGGGCATAAGCGGCCAGAAATAACCAATATAGAATGTCTTCAAGTTTGCCAGATATAATATATAGCCTGTTATCCCAATAACAAATCCTTTCAAACCAAAAATTGCAGTTATGAGGAGTAAAATAATCCTTGTCACACGGTTTGCCAAACTTAACTCATAACTAGGTGTAGCAAAAGTACCCATCACCACCGCTGCAAGATATAATACTACTTCATTTGAAAACCAACCTACTTCAACTGCTATCTGACCAATTATAATAGCAGATACTAATCCTAATGCTGTAGCAAGTGCTGATGGTGTATGTATAGCGGCCATACGCAATACATCTATCCCAACTTCCGCCACTAAAAATTGAACGATTAACGGTATTAAACCTACTTCTTTAGGACCGATAAATGCTAATTCTTCTGGAAGTAATCCCATTTCAGTTGATAACAAATAATAGAATGGTAATAAAAAAATCGATGCAAAAACAGCAATAAAACGTACCATTCGTAAATACACACCAATAAACGGTTTCTGACGATATTCTTCAGCGTGTTGTAAATGATGCCAAAAAGTCGCTGGTGTGATCATAACACTTGGAGACCCATCGATGATAATTAAAATATGTCCTTCATATAAATGTTCAGAAGCTGTATCCGGTCTTTCCGTATATCTGATGGTTGGATATGGATTCCACATTTTACCACTCAAATACTCCTCAATTGTCTTCTCGGCCATTGGCAGACCATCGGTATCGATCCTATCAAGATGTTGCTTTAACTTTTCTACCCTTCGCGGATCAGCAATATCCTCTAAATAACAAATACAGATATCAGTTTTTGATCTGCGACCAACTGACGTATATTCCATTCTCAATGATCGATCTCTTACTTTTCTTCTTGTTAATGCAGTGTTGAAAACAATTGTTTCCACGTAACCATCTCTGGAACCTCTAACCACCCTTTCTAAGTCGGGTTCTTCAGGTCCTCTGACTGGATACGTTCTTGCATCAATCATAATAATACGGTCCAATCCTTCAACTACTAGTGCAGTTGGACCCGCTAATACCTGTTCGGCAGCCTTATTTAAATCTTTTTCCAAATCAATTTCTACATATGGAATATTTCGTTTAATTAATTTTTCCAGTGTGTTCTCTTCTAGATCCCCTTCTTCTAATTCTGCTAAAAAACGCATCAAATAATGCAACATTTCATCTTTCACTAAACCATCAATTAAAAATAATGCCATCTTTTTCCCCGCATATTCCACATCCAGATGAATGAGGTCAAAGCTTTTATCTATCTCTAAATAATCATGTATATATTGAACATTTTCATCATAGTTATGATACAAACGTTTCTCTTGTTCCATAGTCATTCCCTCTTTCTCCATCACATTTTATCTATAGTCTTCTCTATATGATTGGTTTAATGCGGGATGATTTTGGACAAGCTGAAATCCATAAAAGAGGGATATCATGATAAAATCGAGAAAAGTACATATCATTACGTGCTTACTAATGATGTTGGCTGTGATACTTTTATTATTATCACAACGCTCAACCGAAGAAACCATTAAGTATTTCCCACCTGATTCCTCTATTTCATTTTCAGCTATTCATACAAATTTAAAACTGTTGACAGAAACAGGGAATGATCAATACATGGTAAAGTGGACGGCGAATAGCAGTTTAGACAAAAAAATATACCTTAGACAAGATATTTCACTATTGTATATGGATGGACGCCTGAAAGGAATGAAAGGTTTATGGAAGGAATCTGCGAAAGATATTGAGTTAGAAGAAGTTTTTGAAGAAAGTGATAGCAGTCATTTTCAAGCGATCAGTTTCCATCATGGAGAAATACATTATCCAAATGATGAAATCAAAAGTATTCAACAAATGTCAGATGATCATCTATATGTAATCGACTCGCCTCATACAGCATTGGAATCATTTAAAGAACCCGATTCACACATGCAGCAGGAGTGGAAAGAAACCATTGATAATACTACATCCCAACAATTACATTTTGCCTGGAAAGAATGGATAGATACTGCCAAAATTGAAATTGATAATTATCAACTATACCCTTTAACAAGCATTATTCAATTTCAAGAACAACCTATTAGTGGGTTAACACAAGAACAAACAGATCGAATTATTGGACAGCTTTGGGAAGGATTATATAAAAATTATATTTTACCTATTGCTAATCAATCCAAAAGCAACCAACAAATCATGCCTCTTGTTTTAATCGATAAAAACAATGACCACTTAATTGTACTTTTTATTGATGAAACGAATCAACTCGAAACACTATATCAACAATTATCTGTACAGGACTAAGAGACTGAGATTATTAAATAAGTAGAACGAGAATCCAAGCAATCTGAATTAAGCGTAGGCAAAATTCGCAGACACCTATGGGAAATCACGCGCGTCTCCGCTAACTGTGAAGTGTTTTTCTTCACACAGTTAGCTAAAGACCGCTCATGGAAAGCAAAGTATTTTGCCGAAAGCGGTATCTATACTCAAACTTTCATATTCGGATTTACTCTTTTGCCTCAGCCTCTTTCAATTCTTGGTATAATGTTTGATAACTAATTTCTCCATTGTTCAAATCTAACAATTGCTCCATAGCTTGTAATGCTTTATCGTATTCATTTTCCTGTTGGTACAGTATAGCTAAATTGTACCACGCTTCTTCAAAATCAGTTCTATGTTGCACTGCGGTTTCCAAGTCACTTTTTGCTATATCAAATGACTCTAAATAAATGTTAGCATAGGCACGATAAAAGAGTAACTCTGCCTCTAATTGATCAGCATACGGCAAAGTTCTGCTCACTATCTCCGTAACTTCCTGATATTGTTTCTCTTCTAACAATTGCTGAATGTGCTGAATTTGTAACGTTTCGTCATACTGTACATCCTCATTCGTTAATCCGAATGCCAAAAGACCGAACAGATAAAAAACATAGACTACAACGGCGATAAGCTGTTGCATAAACGCTTTTGTTTTTGGCAGCATGACGATACCTGAAGCAATAAATCCTCCCATTAACCCACCGATGTGGGCAGCATTATCGACCTGTGGCACACTAAAACCAAAAATAATATTTATAATAACAATAAAGATGACATTTGTCCCCATTGTCTTGAAGAAAACTTTGGGATTTTTCAAACCAAAATAAAGCAGTGCCCCAAACAAACCAAATAATGCCCCGGAAGCCCCGGCAGCAATACTTGGGTTTAGAGCAAAACTAGCCATTCCACCAGCAATACCAGCAAGGAAATAAATAATAACAAATCGAACATTTCCATAAATTCTTTCTACCAGTGTACCAATAAAGTATAAAGCAAGCATATTCAAGACCAAATGAAATATCCCTATATGTAAAAACATTGACGTAATTATACGCCACCATTCGCCTTCCAGCATAGCTACATTATACTTGGCACCGTATTGAATGAGCGTTTCAGGATTTATTGATCCTCCCCTATATTCCAACAGTATAAAAATAATAATATTAATCACTAAGATAAGATAAGAAAGGCGTGGCTTTCCTCTATTAAAAAGAGCTAGAATTGCTTTTTCAGCATCTTTTTTTATGTGTTGAATTTTATGTTTTAATGTTTCTGTTTGGTACTCTAATTCAAAAAGGTTGTCAGGGATCGAAAAAGTTAAGGGTTGGTGTAATTGAGCTTTCTGAAAAAAATGCGTTAACACTTCATCTCGATCTTGACCACACAGATAAACCAATGAATTATCAATTTTATTACTGGTCGATTCTCTGTTCATGAGATTACTCCAACTATCAACAGGTTCATATTCGACGATAAAAACATGATGAAATGAAAGGCTTTGTTTAAATAGAGGCAGTTGGATATTTTGTACAACATTTTTCTCAACTTGTTGTACAAACGCTTCTACTTCCCTATTCCAATCATATTGCTTTAATGATACTCTCACGATATCTACATTTCTTTTATTTGTCCTCCATAACAAATACTCCTCTTGATTAGAGGAAGCTGTTAAGAGTTCGAATTCCTCTTGTTCCATTAAATGAAGCACGAGTTTATTTTGAATAAATTGATTCTTGATAAACATGTGTACACCCACCTTATCACTATTCCAATCATACCATGAATAATAGCAGTTAGAATAATAATAAGGATATAGCGCTATTTAAACATGGAACCTATCATTTTATTACGGATATACGGGATATTCATGGCTAGTCGTACACCCCATTTTCGCAACAATGGTACATTTATTACTAACTTGGAGATACTGTTCCGAAATAGATATGCAGTTGTTCCAATTGCCGCCAAAAAGAAAAAAACTTTTGTCACTTTCATACTTATTCACTCCTACTGTTTGTTATCAAAAGTTTTTTCTTTTTTTTACATTTTTATGTATGTTTACAGTAAATTTTACCGAAGTTTGCTATCAGAATATCGACTGGCTTATCATGCTTTTCACCATTAATAGTATCAACAATCTGAAAATCTGCAGCAAGCGATACAGTATCACCTGTGAAATCTTGTAAATAGCGATCATAGAATCCCCCACCATACCCAATTCGTAAACCATTCTTACTAAATGCTATACCTGGTACAATCATCAAATCTATATTGTTTTTTTCAATAATCGAAGTTTCGGTTGTGAGAGGTTCCCATATATCAGCCCAGACCTTTTTTAATCGATCCCCAGCTTGATAGCGATGAAATGACATGGAATGGTCTTGAGGATTAGATTTTGGGATTGCAACCCTCTTTCCTTGTTGCCAAGCAATATGGATTAATGGTTCAGTGTCCCACTCCACCCCTTTTGAAATCGTTATACCGATCGTCTGAGCTTGCTGCCATACATCTGTCTGTAGTAATTTCGTCTGGATAGATCGTTCGATTAATTGCCTATTCACTATTTGCTGCCATTGCTTTAATATATTTTTCCGTTGTTGTTCTTTTACCAAAGATAACTTATCCATTCATAAGCACCGCCTATACATCAACTATTTGGTATCTCTATATAAGAAAAACTCCTACCAATCTTGGTAAGAGTTTTTCCGTTCATTTCATTATTTTGTTTCACGGTGTAACGTGTGTCGTTTCAAGCGTGGGCTATATTTTTTAAGCTCTAAACGCTCTGGATGCTTACGTTTATTTTTAGTCGTAATATAATTACGGTCACCTGTTTCAGTACAAGCTAAAGTAATATTAACGCGCATGGTTTTCCCTCCAAACTAAATCTTACATCATTCTTTTCAATATCGAATCATTACCTAGAATATAATAGCAAAAACCGACGATAATTTCAAGTATATGTTTTATTGTATTCTTAAATATGGTATAACTATATATGTAGATAAGGTGAGACTTCTATTCAGTGAGGTTATACCCTCACTGATTGTTAGTGGAATCTAACAAGAATTTAGTGTCCGTAATAATGATCAAAATTAGGAGGAAAGTTATGTTATATGCAACAATAGCTACAGTAATTATTATAGCCGTCATATTATGGATTGTATCGTTTTTTATGCAAGATAAGTTTAAACAACTAGAAGATCAATTTGAGCAGTTCTCGATTTCATCTTTGCAAGAAACGTATCAATTAAAAAAGAAGATTAGTATTCTGGAAGAAGAGTTATTGATTGATGATTTATCAGTAGAGCAAACAATCAGTCCTGTAAGCACTCAACAAACACCAATGGTAAGAAAGGTACAAGAATTATATCAACAAGGACATGATACAGATTACATAGCAGAACAACTGAATATCAATGAATATGACGTCATTTCAATGATTAAACAATTTTAAACTAGCCTAAAAGAATGAGGGATAACTTTGAAGCAAATTATTAGAGCCTTTTCTCTTGGATTATTTGTTGCAGCTGTCATAATCGGGGTTACATATTATGTAGAGAAACCGGAACAAGCTCAATCAACTTCTACCCCTACAATTGAAGATTCTATTAAACTAGTAGAAGATAATGGGTATTATGTATATGAAGACGATTTAGAGTCAAAGGTAACTCAATTAGAGCAAGAAATAGAAGAATTTCAACAAGATAGGAATAGTGAATCAGAAGAACCAACAGATGACTTAGATGATCAAACGGAAGAATCTGATACGGAAGAAGAAGGCGAAGAAATAACAATTACGATAGAATCAGGTATGACCATGCCAGAAATTGTGGCATTACTAGATGAGAATGAACTAATTTCTGATCAAGATGCATTTCTTTCCTATTTGGAAGAAAATGAGCTGAGTCGATTTATTCAAACAGGAGAATTTAATCTTCATCGTGAAATGTCGGTGGAAGAATTAACGAACACATTAACGAAACAAACAGAGGAGTAGATCATATATCTACTCCTCTTTCTTAATGTTATTTTAGTTGTTTAAATCTAATGACTCACCTTTCACCAAGTACATGACGTCTTCACCAATATTTGTTGCATGATCACCAATGCGTTCTACATATCTGCCGCTGAATGCCATTTGCATGATATGCTGAATTTTTTGAGGATTTGTTGCCGTTTCTTCTAATAATTCACGTAACATAGTGGAATACATATTATCCACCACATCATCCAATTCAGCTAATCTCCTAGCTAACGTAACATCTTCATTTTCATAAGACAAAATGGCTAAATCAATCATTTCTACTGCCATTAATTTCATTTCCTGAATAGAAGGATGTACTTCTATACCGTGATCCTCGCCTAAATGAATAGTTGATTTCGCCACATTTTTTGCGTTATCAGCCATTCGTTCTAGATCGTTGGAAATCCGAAGCGCAACAACTAATCTACGCAAATCTGTTGCAACAGGTTGTTGCCTTGCAATTAATACAATCGCTTCTTCATTAATTTTCATATCTAACTGATCAAGCTCTTTATCATTTTGAATGATTTGTTCTGCTTGTGAAACATCAGCCCGATATAAAGCATCAATTGCTAGATTAAGTTGTTCTTTTGTTTTTTTTGCTAATTCAATTATAAGTTCCTCTAAATGTTGCAACTCACCTTGGAAAGCTTCTCTACCTACCATTGTGTACTCCCTTTCCTATCAAACTCTTGATATATAACTATTCTGCTTATTAACCAAAACGACCAGTAATATAATCTTCCGTACGTTTATCTTTAGGGTTTGAAAAAAGTTGATCTGTCTCTGAAAACTCCACTACTTCGCCATTTAACATGAAAACAGTTCTATCTGATATTCTTGCGGCTTGTTGCATATTGTGAGTAACTATAATTATTGTATACTTTTGCTTTAGTTCCTTAATTAATTCTTCGATTTTTAATGTGGAAATAGGGTCTAAAGCTGATGTAGGTTCATCCATTAGAATAACATCTGGTTCTATCGCTAAACAGCGTGCTATACAAATTCTTTGTTGTTGACCTCCTGAAAGTCCATATGCATTCTCGTTTAAACGATCTTTTACTTCATCCCAAATAGCTGCGCCGCGTAGACTTTTTTCCACAATATCATCTAATAATGCTTTCTTTTTAATCCCATGGATTTTTGGTCCATATGCTACATTCTCATATATAGATTTCGGAAAAGGATTAGGCTTTTGAAAAACCATTCCTACTCGCGTTCGCAAGTCTTCTACATTCATCGCTTTATCTAAAATATTGTTTCCTTTATAGGCAATTGACCCTGTAGTACTTACACCAGGTACAAGTTCAACCATGCGATTCAATGTTTTAATATAGGTAGATTTACCACAACCTGATGGTCCGATAATTGCTGTAACTTCATTTTCCTTCATTTCTAAATTAATATCTTTTAGTGCATGGTTTTCAGAATACCATAAGTTTAAATTTTTTGTATCGTAAACAACACGTTTTTGTGTTGTATTATTTTCAGTAGTTGTATGATTATTACTTACTTCGATCTGAACTTTATTGTCAGTAGCCATACTCATTTTTTTCCACTCCTTAACTATGGTCTTGTTGAACTCTTGAAGCTAATAGCTGTTAGTATCTCTGTTGGAACTTATTCCGAATGATAATCGCAACTGAATTCAAAATAAATAAGATTAGCAATAATACAATGATCGTTGCTGCAGCTAAGTTTGCATATTCAGCAACTAAAGATGCATCAATTGTCCAATAATATATTTGCATTGGTAATGCAGTAAAAGTATCAAATAAACCGCCTGGAAAAGGAATCAATAATGCTGGGATTCCCAAAACTGTTAAAGGCGCAGTTTCACCAATTGCACGTGAAAGAGATAGAATCGACCCGGTTAGTATACTAGGTATAGCAGCCGGTAAAATGATTCTTCGAATGGTCTGCCATTTAGTAGCACCCATTCCATAAGAAGCCTCAGATAGATGGCCTGGAACTGCTCTTAATGCTTCCTGAGCTGATACAATAAGAATCGGTAAAACTAGTAAAGCTAAAGTTAAACCACCGGCTAATACCACATTCCCAAAATCCATCAAACGGACAAAAACTGTTAAACCTAATAAACCATAAACGATCGAAGGTACACCAGCTAAATTAGAAATATTCATCTCGATAAATGATCGAATAATACCTTTTTTAGAATATAACTCCAAGTAAATTGCTGAGCCAACTCCGATAATGAGTGTAACAGGAATAACAACTAACATCACCCATACGGTCCCAAGAATGGCTCCCATAATACCTGCTCTATCAGCATTTGTCGATAGTCGTGCGGTTATAAAATCCAGATCAATCCAAGATACCCCTTGAAATAATACACGAGCTATTAATACAACAAGTACTACTAATCCAAATAAAGTAGAGAGGAAAAATATAGACTTCCAAATACTATTTTTTCGCACACGAGCGTCCATTTTGTTGTTTTCGTGTAATGCTTCTAAGTTTTCCATTAATATTCCTCCCTAAATTTACGAGAAATATATTTCGCTAGTAAATTCATAATTAACGTAAATACAAATAAGGTTAATGCAACAGCATATAAACTATAATATAAAGTAGATCCTGCAGGAGCTTCCCCGCCAGAAACTTCTACGATATATGCTGTCATTGTTTGCATAGATTGTGTCAAATCAAACGTGAAATTTTTCGAACTACCACTTGCTATTGTTACTATCATCGTTTCTCCAATTGCTCTTGAAATAGCTAATACAAAAGATGCCATAATTCCTGAAAAAGCTGCAGGGATCACAACTTTAATTGTTGTTTCTAATTTAGTAGTTCCCATCGCAAGAGATCCTTCGCGAATTCCATTAGGAACAGATGTCATGGCGTCCTCAGATAGGGATGCAATCATTGGAATGATCATAACCCCCATTACAATACCAGGACTTAAAATATTGGTAGCCTCAACTTGTGGCCAAATACTGCGAATTAAAGGAGTTACAAATGTGAATGCAAAAAAACCATAAACAATTGTTGGAATACCTGCCAATACTTCTAACAATGGTTTTAATATTCTTCTCAACTTATCTGAAGCATATTCACTTAAATAAATAGCTGACATGATACCAATTGGGCCTGCAACAAGGATTGCAATAAGAGACGAAAAAATAGTCCCATTCAACAAAGGTAAAATTCCAAATTCAGGATTTTGACTAAGTGGTTTTAATTCCGTTCCTGTAAAGAAATCTAATATCGGAATTTCCATAAAGAAATGTACTGCTTGGCTGATTAGCGTATATAAAATTCCGATTGTTGTCAGAACCGTAATTGATGCGAGCAAGAAAAGAATGGCAGGAACTAGCTTTTCCATATAATTGTTTATACTTTTCTTTTTCTTGTTTTCAGCAATCAATTCACTGACATTAACAGCACTGTTTAGATTCGATCCGCTGCTTTTTGCCATTTCTTGGAGCACTCCTTCTTAAACTCACAATAAGATGAGGGCACAGATGCCCCCATCTTATTGAAGCCATTATATTGAAATTACGTTTAAATACTAATCCATAATTATTGGATAGCTTGAACATCCTCTAGTAATGCTTGTTGCTCATCATCTGGAATTGGTGCAAATCCAGTCTCACCAGCAAAATCATTAATGCTTTCAACTACATATTCTGCATAGTCATAAACTTCTGGTTTTTCTTTTGCATGATCAACATTTAAATAAGTGAATACTGGACGAGTATAGTCTGCATATGGACCTTCTTCTCCGATTGTTTCAAGAGATGGAACAACTGCACCATCACCGAAATCAATACCTACAGCTTTTACTTGGTCTTGGTTATTGTCATAGTATCCAAAACCAAAGTAACCAATAGCATTTTTATCTTCTGAAACTAGCGTTACTAAAGTAGAATATTCTTGTTGTAAGTCAATAGTATCTACTAAATCTTGTTCTTCTAAAATTTCTTCATAGAAGAATTCATACGTACCATGATTCTCGTTAGGGCCATAAGTTTGAATTTCTTCATCTGGCCAAGAAGAGTCAATTTCAGACCATTTTGTTACATTTCCTAAGAAAATATCTTCAATCTGTTCTGCAGTAAGTTCTTCTGCCCAGTCGTTCTCAGGATTAACTACAATTGTTAAACCGTCTAATGCAACCTTAATTTCCATTACTTCCATTCCAAGTTCATCAGCTTTAGCCTGTTCTTCATCTTTAATTGGACGAGAAGCATCATTGAAATCTGTACCATCTTCAACTAAAAACTTTTCGAAGCCTGCACTACTACCTGCACGACCTACTTCAACTGATACATTTGGTTGTTCATTAAGCATATACTCTTCTGCTAATCTTGACATTAACGGGTACACTGTACCTGAGCCGTCGATTGCAACAGTTCCTTCCAATTCATCTGAAGCTTCTGTTTCTTCTTCATTAGAAGTATCTTCTGTTTCTTCCGCTCCATCATCTGTTTCACTTGCATTTGCTTCTTCACCGTTGTCTGTTTCTTCTTCTGAATCACTTCCACATGCAGCTAATAGCCCAATTGTAAGTACAGCTATTAAAGCTAACAACATGATTTTGAACTTGCTCATTTTTGTTTCCCCCTATATAGACGATGTGATTTAGAAGCTTGTCAATTAAGCTTCTATTACATCATAACTTACAACTATTAATCTACTATTAATTAATTGTAAAGAGATTGTAAATTCGACATTTTTATAGAAATTAAGACGTAAAAACAATATAATTGAATTCTTCCTTCCCTTTCCATGGGGGTTGTCCTTCAGTTAACTTTTGCAAGCAAAACCGCTCGAGAAAGCGGATCTTCAGGCCAAACAATTTCCACAGGAGTGAAAGTGGGTTGCCTAAGCTATTATCATGCTCTACAACGCTAGCAAGAAGTAACACGTCTGTTTTTATACTCACAAAATAGCGATTTTTATTTTGCTGATTTTATACTTTTTCTCCATACAAAAAAACCGGAACTAGAATACTAGTTCCGGTTTTTTTATTAATCCTCTTGCTCATCGTTTTCTTTTTGTTTTTCTTCGTCACTTTTATCTTTGAAATCATAGTATTTTTCGATAATTCTTTTACCAATCTCATGATGCACCTGATGTCTACCAGTTTTTGTGCCATTATCAGGAACAATAACTGCAAAAGCAACCTCTGGATTTTCAACAGGACTATAACCTACCAATGATAAATTTTCTGTTTCATCTACTTGTACAGGTTCATCATTGATAATTTCAAACTTTGGTCTTTGTGCTGTACCTGTTTTTGCAGCTACTTCATATGAGATGTTACTCCATTGGTTTCTAGCTGTTCCATCGGTAACTACACGTCTAAATCCTGTTTGCACTCGTTCTATATATTTGTCATCCATGTCCACACGATTTAACACTTCCGGACTAAAGGATTCAATAACTTTACCTGGAATACCATTTTCATTTCCAGGTTCTCTAATTTCCTTAACCAAACGCGGCTTCATTCTATACCCGTCATTTGCAATCGTGGAAACATACTGAGCCAACTGCAAAGCAGTATACGTATCATATTGTCCGATAGATAAGTGAAGCAAATTTCCTTGAGCAGGATTAGTACCTGTTACACCAGTTGCTTCAAATGGTAAATCAATACCCGTTTTTACTCCTAAGCCGAATTGACTGTAATAATTTCTCATCGTATCAAAGGCGCTGTAATCAAAATTATATAGTATCTCTCCAGGACGATATGTTGCTCCAGCTATTTCCAACGCAATCCGCGCCATGTAAACGTTCGATGAGTCCTGAATAGCTTTCAAGTCAGAAATACTAAATCCTAAAAAAGTGTGAGAAGCAAATTCTTTTGTTGATTTTATTTTAATTGGTTGATCAGACAAGTGTGTACCAATGTCAACAACACCTTCCTGATAACCAGCTAGTAGTGTCGCACCTTTAATGGCAGATCCTGGCTCATGTGAATCATAAATAGTTCTATACGCCTGGTTCAAGTATTCATCCTCTTCCTCATCATAACGAAATCCAGATAAGGCTAGAATATCACCTGTCTGTGGATTCATCACAACCGCCAATGCATCCTTCAGATATCCAGTATTGTTATAAGGATTATTGATAGCCGTTCGAAGTTCTTCTTCAACTATCTTGTCCACCTCAGCCTGGAATTCCATATCGAGCGATAGAATAAGATCCTTTCCTCTTTGACCTTCGACAACAACTTCAGAATTGATCACATTGCCACTCGTATCTGTTGTATACTGAACTTTTTCTTTTCTTCCTCTAAGTACATGCTCATATTGTTCTTCTAAACCGCTTGTTCCTACGCGATCATTCCATGTATAACCATTGGATAAATAAAAATCACTATTCTCACGAGGTATCCCTTCGTCAGATGAAGTTAGATTTCCGAAGAAAGAACCTAATGTTCCTTCATAGAGTCTTTCTCTGTCCCAATCAATAACTGCATCAATACCAGGCAAATCATGTAAATGTTCTGATACCTTTGCATATTCCTCATCCGTCAAACCTTCATTAACTACAACATGCGGAGATAATTCGCGAGCTGCATCAAGCTCTTTCTTAATGGCAATAACATTCTTTACTTCCGACGTCCAATCAATTTCTTTTAACTGTTTTTCAGTAATAGCATCAAGCTCTGCCTGATATTGCTCGCCTGTGTCGAGATTCTCTTTTTCCTCATCTGATAAAAGATTAGAAACTTCTTCTCTATTTTGCAAATACCAATATTCTTTCTGATCACGTTCTCGAATTGAGTCATCCAGTTCTTCTTCATCTTTTATAATCGTAATATATTTCGCTAACTCTTCAGCTAATGCAAGTCGAGCTTCAGCTGATTCACCATCTTTCGGAGGTGTATAGGTAATCGCTTTGACTGCTTTATTATCTAAAATCAAATCAAAATCACTGTCATACATCTTACCTCTTGGTACTGATTTTTCCGAGGGTGTGTTCTCTGTTTGATTAATCTGCCGTTGTGCTTCCTCCCCATTAAGTATCTGCACAACACCAAGTTGAACAATCAACAGGGAAAAGATAAGAAAGACACTTAAAAACAATATATTTAATCGAAAAGGCAGTTGCGCCTTGTTCTTTTTTGATTTCTTCTTTTTTTTAAAATCCGGATGCTGGTTCATCCCCATTCCCCCTAATGACAAACATCCCGTATATTATAACATGTTATCCATTCCTTTACTACCTATTTAACGTTTAAAAGTGAGACTAGTCCCCTCCACTTAATTTCACGAAAATATATGAGCGTCTTACGTACGATTAACGCCATGATAAATGGATGAATCTGTGTTGCGCACAAAATAATAAGCAAATAAGTTACCTCCGCCAATCGTCAATAGAAGAATCGGTATCATAACTTTGGGGTCAACAAGGGAAACACTGACAATAAAGATCAATATCGCAGAGACCCTGCCAACATTGACAAATAGCTCTCTTATAATGATGTATTCTATCCTAAGGTCTCTTGCTCCTCTGGCCTTACCAATGATATCATACGTTAATGATATGAAAGGAACATTATAGAGTGGGTACGCAATCCCTACAATGATTCCATAAACAAGTAACATCCAATAACCAGTCTGAAAAACAAATAAACCAACAGCTACATATAATAAAAACCCTCCAAGCAAAATCGCATGTTTTCGATATTCCACTTTTAGCATTTTCGTTACCAGATAATAACTAATAAATGAACATAGAGAGAGAGTCAAATTGAAACCGCCTAATGCAAACTCGCTATTCGTTGCAATATATACCCAAATAGCGACAACAAATATAAATAAACCTTCTCTTAACCCCTGAAAAATATGTGCATATAAAATATTGCGCCAGTTCGGATTGGATTTTCTCTCCAATACAACATGTTTAAAAAAGAATTTTCCAGTTGCTTTTCGTTTCTTTAGAAAAAACGAACATACTACTGCAATTACAAATAAAAAAAAGGATATAAAGAAAATCAAACTATATCCTTGGAAATTATCCAGCTTTGTGATTATAAAACCCGCTGAGATCGGACCGATCATTCCACCTAGTGATTGTAACGTACCTAGAATTCCGTTAAAAAAATCTCTTGTCTCAGGTTCTGTAACTTCGAAGGTTAACACATTAAATGCTAACCAGTAGAAACCATAACCTATCCCTAGGATCGCACCTAATAAATAAGGAAAACGTGAAGCATTATCACCTGCTAACAATACAGTTACATAAAAAATGGATAAAAAGATTACTCCGGTTCTAATAATAATGGTTCTATCCACTTTCTTTGCAAACTTTCCTGCAACAACGAAAGAGATTGGTTGCAGGATATAAACAAACAAATTATATATAGCTATATCAATATAATCCCCAGATTGTTTCCATAAAAAGATATTAACAAAAGTATTGGATAAGAAAGTTGCTATGGCGTATAAGCCGCCTATTGTTAATAATAACTTTAAATCTTTACTATTCGGCATTGCTTTTTTTGTTCTTTTCACGGTTTCGCTCATCATTTACACCTCACTACAATCTAACCTTTATTTTGGTCTAGAAAGTAGCAGATATACATTTAATCAACTGAAGAAAATATTATCAACTATATTTACTCAAAAAAAGGTGTAAATAACAGGGCAACTAAAAGAAATAAATGGAAGAAACATAAAAATGAACAGTACTCAAAAAAACTCACAAGATTTCTGACATTGAAAATTGCTACTAAATAAAGGGGCTATGGAATTATACCATAGCCCCTACGTGTATTATTTGATTATTTAGCTTCATTATATAAGCTTGCTACTTTATCCCAATCCACTACATTCCAAAATGCAGCAATATAATCAGGACGTCTGTTTTGATATTTGAGATAGTATGCGTGCTCCCAAACATCTAAGCCTAAAATAGGTGTTTTACCTTCAGAAATAGGAGTATCTTGGTTAGGTGTACTAGTAATTTCAAGCTTACCATTGTTTACAACTAGCCATGCCCAACCAGAACCAAATCGGCCAGCACCAGCTGCAGCAAATTCTTCTTTAAACTTGTCAAAGCTTCCAAATGTAGAATTAATGGCATCTGCTAATTCCCCTGTTGGCTCACCGCCACCATTTGGTGAAAGCAATGTCCAGAACAAGCTGTGGTTAGCATGTCCACCGCCATTATTTCTTACTGCCGTACGGATGTTTTCTGGTACAGCATCAAGGTTTGCTAAGATCTCTTCGATAGATTTGTTTGCTAAATCATCATGACCTTCTAGCGCAGCGTTTAATTTGGTTACATAAGTATTGTGGTGTTTTGTGTGATGAATGTTCATTGTCTCCTTATCAATATGAGGTTCTAATGCATCATATCCATAAGGTAAATCTGGTAAAGTAAAGTTTGCCATGTTTCATTCCTCCTATTTTTTTTATTAGAAAGTATAAAAATCCTTCTAGGACAAATGGTATCAAAACAATAAAATAAAAAGCAAATATTTAGCATTAAAATTGGAAATGTTGACCATAGGCCTTTTCAAGAAATATTAGATGAATGATTCATATTTTTTACATTAAAAAAACAAGCTTTTATTTAGCTTGTTGAAATGGTGGCTCGGGACGGAATCGAACCGCCGACACACGGATTTTCAGTCCGTTGCTCTACCGACTGAGCTACCGAGCCAAACGATATGTTGTTTTTCTACGAAAGATTA
>NZ_KB898677.1:48269-88046 GCF_000377765.1 Gracilibacillus lacisalsi DSM 19029
CGCGCTGTTCCCCCAGGAGTGTCGCATTTTTCCGCAGCTTCGAATAGTGTTCTGGAAAAAAGAGAGGGAAGCAAGCGTATATATTCTCAAAAATTCTTTCCACTTCCTAATTCAGAACACTAAATGTAGCGGAGGCAGAATACGGAGACTCCTGTGGGACAGCGAGAGCTGAAGATCCACTTGGTGAAGTGCCTTTCTTCACCAAGTTAGCTGAAGCCGAGCCCACGGAAAGCGCAGTATTCTGCCGGAGCGTATGTGAGCACTCATCTTTAGTCAGAATGGAAGGAAGCTAAGTCAAGACAATTTTTATTAGTTCGCGGTTTGTATCTATAGTATTATTTCTATTAATAATGTAAAAAAAATTTACATATTGTAACCTCTTACATTATTGATTTGATCATATCGCCATTTTAAGCGGGTGGAATAACGAAAAAAAAAGGTTGAAAAACCCTAAAACATATCGTATTGTAATTAACAATAGTTAAGGATATAACCCTCAAAAAATAGATGAAACTCTAGTAATAGAGAGCTTCATTTCCCATCCATTATTTCACAATATAACCAAAAAATTTAAGGAGGTTCACCGATGAGAACAGATAAATTTAGTAAAGAAGGTTTAACGTTCGACGATGTGTTATTATTACCAGCGGAATCAAATGTACTACCTAGAGATGTATCAGTTAAGACAAAGCTATCAGAAAATATTACGCTTAATATTCCATTTTTAAGTGCGGGAATGGATACTGTAACAGAAGCGAAGATGGCTATTGCGATCGCTAGACAAGGTGGAATCGGTATTATTCATAAAAATATGTCGATTGAAGAACAGGCAGAACAAGTAGACCGTGTGAAACGCTCTGAAAGTGGTGTTATTTCGAATCCATTCTTCCTATTACCTGATCATCAAGTTTTTGATGCAGAACATCTTATGGGTAAATTCCGTATTTCCGGTGTGCCTATTGTAAATAATAAGGAAGAGCAAAAATTAGTAGGGATTTTAACCAATCGTGACTTACGCTTTATTGAAGACTATTCGATTAAAATTGCTGATGTGATGACAAGTGAAAACTTAGTAACAGCACCAGTTGGTACAACTTTAGAAGAGGCAAGTAAAATCTTGCAAGAACATAAAATAGAAAAATTGCCACTAGTTGATAATGATAATGTGTTAAAAGGACTTATTACCATCAAAGATATTGAAAAAGTAATTGAGTTTCCTCATTCTGCTAAGGACAAGCAAGGACGCTTATTAGCTGGTGCTGCTGTTGGTGTAACAGCAGATTCGATGACGCGTATTGATAAACTAGTAGAAGCTGGTGTAGATGTACTAGTAATTGATACAGCACATGGTCATTCACAAGGTGTTATTGAACAAGTTAAACGTGTTCGAACTAAATACCCTGATATTGATATTATTGCTGGTAATGTCGCAACGCCTGAAGCAACAAGAGCACTTATCGAAGCAGGAGCAAATATTATCAAAGTAGGTATTGGCCCCGGTTCTATCTGTACAACTAGAGTGGTAGCAGGTGTCGGTGTCCCTCAAATAACAGCAGTCAATGATTGTGCAACGGAAGCACAAAAGTATAATATTCCTGTTATTGCTGATGGGGGGATTAAGTACTCTGGTGATATCGCCAAGGCAATCGCAGCTGGTGCGCATGCTGTTATGTTAGGAAGCTTGTTTGCAGGAGTATCAGAAAGCCCTGGTGAAACGGAAATTTTCCAAGGTAGAAGATATAAAGTATATCGTGGTATGGGATCTGTAACATCCATGAAATCTGGTTCTAATGATCGATATTTCCAAGACTCACAAGATGCTAAGAAATTGGTTCCAGAAGGCATTGAAGGTCGTGTAGCCTATAAAGGACCTTTAGCCGATACGGTTCATCAATTGATTGGTGGTCTCAGATCTGGTATGGGTTACTGTGGATCTGCTGATATTGAAGCGTTACGAAATGATGCAAAATTTATTCGTATGACAGGGGCAGGATTACGTGAAAGTCACCCACACGATGTTCAAATTACGAAAGAATCGCCAAACTATTCCTTATCATAATTCAACATATAGTAATAAGGATGGAGGAAAACTTGGGGTTACCCAAGTTTTCTTTATCTGACGAGGAAAGAAAGTATAAAATTGGGGGTCTGTCTACGCAAGCGCCCAGAAACTAGGTGACTTCACGAATCGTTCTACGATAAAGAAGGCTTGCCGGTTCATAAACTCAACATGATTCCTTTAACTTAGTTCATTCTGAAGTCGCTACGTTTCTAAGCGGGCGCTTTGCGCTTTTCTTAATGATAGTCATAAAGCGTTATTTTCTATTTGAAGTAGTTGTGATAAAATTGTTTCGTGCAAAAAAATAGTCGGAGGTAGGAAAAGTGAAAGATGTAATGAAAAAGATAAGTATTTTGGTAGTGGTTGCATTATTAATGATCACTACATTTTCTATGAATAGTTTACAAGTACAAGCCGCAGAGAATATAGAAATTAATGCAGAATCTGCTATCATCGTCGATGCTAACACAGGGAAAGTTTTATATGAGAAACAATCTGATTTAAAATTACCTCCAGCTAGTATGACAAAAATGATGACGGAATATTTGGTGCTAGAAGCCATTAATGAAGGTCAAATCAGCTGGGATACAACTACTCAAATTAGTGATTACGCTTATTGGTTAGCATCTCCTGGTAATAATTTTTCGGGGATTGGTTTAGTTCAGGATAAAGACTATACAGTCCGTGAATTATATGAAGCAATGGCCATTTACTCTGATAATGGTACAACGGTTGCACTATCAGAGTTAATAGCTGGTTCAGAAGGCGAATTCGTAAAAATGATGAATGAAAAGGCAGAAGAAATGGGCTTACCAGAATATAAATTTGTTAATTCTACCGGTTTATCGAATTCTGATTTAGGTGATTACCATCCAGAGGGAACTGAATCAAATGAAGATAACCTGTTATCAGCACGTTCTTCAGCATTGCTTGCCTATCATCTCATTAATGATTATCCTGAGGCTTTGGAATATTCCAGTAAGACGACAACTGAATTAGATGACAGAGTGTTAGAAAATTGGAATTGGATGTTGCCTGACTGGAATAATGATAACTTTTCTCAATATTCATATGAAGGTGTAGACGGTTTGAAAACAGGTCATACAGATGCTGCAGGACATTGTTTTACAGGTACAGCCCAACAAGGAGATCGTCGCATTATTACAGTAGTGATGAAAACGAGTAGTGAAGGTGAACGTTTTGTTGAAACCAAAAAATTAATGGAATATGGCTTCTCCCAATTTGAAACAGCAGAACTATTTCCAACTGGTTTTCAATTAGAAGGAGAGTCTAATATTCCTGTTTCAAAAGGGAAAGAAAAAGAAGTAAGTATTGAAACAGCAGCAGCTTTTGAAACGATGATCAAGACAGGTGAAGAAGAATTATATGATGTACGATATGAACTTGATGAAGATAAATTAACAGACGACGGCGCATTAAAAGCTCCACTTGAAGAGGGAGAAAAAATAGGAGAAGCCGTTCTTCAGTATAATGGTGATATAGATTACGGTTATATTGGTGGAGATACAGCGGATCAACGTGTAGATCTAGTTACGACTGATGCAGTTGAAAAACAGAATTGGTTTATGCTAGCACTAGGTGCGATTGGAGACTTCTTTGCAAATGTTTTTACAACAGTGGTAGATTTCTTTAAAGGTTTATTCAGTTAATTTAATTCCGATGACAGCAGTTGGCATTTGTGTATTTTTTGTTATATAATGTAAGAGGATGAAATAGATCGTTTTATAGTTCATAATTTTAGGAGGAACATAAGAATGTCTAAAGTAGGTACAGATAGAGTTAAAAGAGGTATGGCAGAAATGCAAAAAGGCGGCGTTATTATGGACGTTGTCAATGCAGAACAAGCAAAAATCGCTGAAGAAGCTGGAGCTGTAGCAGTTATGGCATTAGAACGAGTACCATCTGATATTCGTGCAGCAGGTGGAGTAGCTCGTATGGCAGATCCTACGATTGTAGAAGAAGTGATGAATGCTGTTTCTATTCCGGTTATGGCAAAAGCCCGTATCGGTCATATTGTAGAAGCTCGTGTACTGGAAGCAATGGGTGTAGATTATATCGACGAGAGTGAAGTATTAACACCAGCAGATGAAGTGTATCACTTAAATAAAAGAGATTACACTGTACCATTTGTATGTGGTTGTCGTAACTTAGGTGAAGCAGCTCGTCGTATCGGTGAAGGTACGTCCATGTTACGTACAAAAGGTGAACCTGGTACAGGCAACATTGTCGAAGCAGTTCGTCACATTCGTGAAGTAAATGCACAAGTTCGTAAGCTAGTTAATATGAATGAAGATGAAATCATGACATATGCTAAAGAATTAGGTGCTCCATACGAAGTACTTCTTGAGATTAAAGAAAATGGTCGTTTACCTGTTGTAAACTTTGCTGCGGGTGGTGTAGCAACTCCAGCAGATGCAGCACTAATGATGCAACTAGGTGCAGATGGAGTATTTGTTGGTTCAGGCATCTTTAAATCAGATAATCCTGCTAATTTTGCAAGAGCGATTGTAGAAGCAACAACACATTATGAAGACTACGACTTAATTGCAAAAGTATCCAAAGGCATTGGTACAGCGATGAAAGGTTTAGAAATTAGTACAATTGCTCCTGAAGAGCGTATGCAAGATCGTGGTTGGTAAGTAGTGAGGAGTAAAAAGTAATGGTAAAAATCGGAGTTTTAGGCTTACAAGGTGCGATTCGTGAACATATTCGTTCCGTTGAAGCAGCTGGAGCTAAAGGGATCATTATTAAGTATAAAGAACAATTAACTGATATAGATGGACTAATCATACCTGGTGGCGAGAGTACAACGATGCGTCGACTCATCGATAAATATGACTTTTTTGAGGCATTAGTTGACTTTGGTAAACAAGGAAAGCCGATTTTTGGTACTTGTGCAGGTCTTATCTTGTTAGCAAATGATATTGTTGGACAAGATCATGCACATTTATCATTAATGGATATGAAGGTTGAACGCAATGCTTTTGGCAGACAGCGTGAATCGTTCGAAGCTGAAATAGATATAAAAGGTGTTGCAGATCAATTTGAAGCAGTCTTTATCCGCGCTCCATACATCATGGAGGTTGGACCTGAAGTAGACGTATTAGCTACTTATCAGGATAAAATTGTTGCAGCACAACAAGGTCATTATCTCTGCAGTGCTTTTCATCCAGAATTAACAGATGATCATCGCTTAACAGAATACTTTGTCAAAATGGTGGAAAAATAATATAATAACAAATATAGTTTAATGGAAAAACTGATATAAAAAAGCAATGACAGGAATTAGTAGCTTATTGTTTTATATAAGAGAGCCGGTGGTTGGTGCAAACCGGTATAAAAGATAAGCGAATCCATCCTGGAGTGGTGCGTGGAAATCATAGTACATGTACCCGGCGATAAGCCGTTATGATGAAAGAAGCCGGGAGAAGTCTATTCTCCAATCAGGGTGGTATCGCGGGTAAAACTCTCGTCCCTACTAACAGTCAGGGGCGGGAGTTTTTTATATGTTACAGCTTGGACGTATGGAAGTACCTATCAAAATACAGAGTATGTAAATGAAAAAATAGGAGGTAATCGTTATGTTAGACATGAAAATGTTGCGTAAAAATTTTGCTGAAGTGAAAGAGAAATTAGCCCACAGAGGGGAAGATTTAACCGATTTGGATCGCTTTGGGGATCTTGATGAGAAAAGAAGAGATCTTATCGCTGAAACAGAACAATTGAAAGCGAAGCGAAATGAAGTATCTAAACAAATCTCTTTATTGAAAAAAGAAAAGAAAAATGCAGATGACATGATTACTGAAATGCGTGAAGTAGGCGATCGAATCAAAACTATTGATCAAGAACTTCGACAAGTAGAAGAAGAACTGGAATTATTGATGTTATCTATTCCAAATATTCCACATGAGTCTACTCCTATTGGAGAGACAGAAGATGACAATGTAGAAGTACGTAAATGGGGAGAAGTACCAAGCTTTGATTTTGAAGAAAAACCACATTGGGATCTAGCAACAGAATTAGACATATTAGACTTCGAAAGAGCTGCAAAAGTGACAGGAAGCCGTTTTGTCTTTTATAAAGGATTAGGTGCTCGCTTAGAACGTGCACTCATCAACTTTATGATGGATTTACACGCAGATGAGCATGGCTACCAAGAAATATTACCACCACATATGGTAAATCGCGCAAGCATGACTGGCACGGGTCAATTACCTAAATTTGAAGAAGATGCTTTTAAAGTAGATGGTTGGGATTATTTCTTAATTCCTACTGCTGAGGTTCCTGTAACGAATTATCATCGTGAAGAAATATTAAAAGCAGAGGAACTACCAAAAAAATTCACTGCTTATAGTAGTAATTTCCGTTCTGAGGCAGGTTCAGCAGGGCGAGATACTAGAGGTTTAATTCGTCAGCATCAATTTAATAAAGTAGAATTGGTGCAATTGGTAAAACCAGAGGATTCTTATCAAGTATTAGAAGAATTAACAGGGCATGCAGAAAAGGTGCTTCAACTGTTAAAATTACCTTATCGTGTAATGAGTATGTGCACAGCTGACCTAGGTTTTACGGCTGCAAAGAAATACGATATTGAAGTATGGATGCCAAGCAATGATACGTATCGTGAAATTTCTTCTTGTTCTAATTTTGAAGATTTTCAAGCAAGACGTGCTGGTATCCGTTTCCGTCGCGAAGAGAAAGGAAAACCGGAATTTGTTCATACGTTAAACGGTTCTGGATTAGCAGTAGGTCGTACCGTTTCTGCTATTATTGAAAACTACCAACAAGAAGATGGTACTGTAAAAGTTCCAGAAGTATTGGTACCATATATGGGTGGGAAAACAGTGATTCAATAAAGTGAGCTAATGATCAGTGGAGGGTTTACTCCCACTGATCATTAGCTACACTTATCGGTGAGATAGCATCTATCCGAAAAAAATAAGATAGATGAAAAAAACTATTGACTCTATTTCGGGAGTATGCTATATTATTACTTGTCGTCAGCAAATACGGAGGAGTACCCAAGTCCGGCTGAAGGGAGCGGTCTTGAAAACCGCCAGGGGCTTCACGGCCCGCGGGGGTTCGAATCCCTCCTCCTCCGCCATTATTTGAACACAAAATTGGAGATTATATATGTACGAGAATCGTTATCATGAGATAGCGATTTTTTTTGTGCGCGGACATTTGTTCCGCTATTTGTGACAAAAATGTGCTTTTTAGCATTTACGCGGACATCTATTCCGCTATTCATAGAAAATAGCGCTAATTTCCACCGAAAGTAGCCAAATAAAGGATTAAATGTCCGCCAACATTGAAAATGGGTAGTTATTTCACCAAATAACGCACTAAATGTCCGTTCAACAAACTATTTTTCTTGTTGCCCTCTTCTTGTTATCATTTATAATAGGAGAAGAAATATACATATGATGGAGGGCTTGTAATGAATTTACGGGAGAAACGAATAGCTTTTTTAGGTGCGGGTTCTATGGCAGAGGCGATTATCGCTGGGATGACTGCTAAACAAATAGTCCCTGCTGATCGAATCATTGCGACTAATCATTCCAATAAAGAACGTTTAACAGAATTAGAAAATAAATATAGTATTCGAACATCACAATCGAAAAAAGAGGTGGTTAGCCAAAGTGATATCATCATTTTGGCGATGAAACCGAAAGATATTCAACCTGCTATTACCGAAATAAAACAGTATCTAAGTGAAAGTAAAATCGTTGTGTCATTATTGGCTGGTATCTCTACTCGATATATGGAGCAACTAATAGGTCTCCGTAATGCAGTTGTCCGTGTTATGCCTAATACATCGGCAATGATTGGACAATCTGCTACAACGATAACTGCAGGACGATATGCTACTATTTCAACTGTCGGTTTAATAAAGCAACTGATGACATCCATAGGTACGACAACATTAATAGAAGAAGAGCAAATGGATGCTTATACGGCTTTAGCGGGAAGTGCACCGGCGTTTTACTATTACATGGTGGAAGCAATGGAGCAGTTTGTAGAGGAACAAGGATTGCATAAAGAAACAGCTAAGCCTTTAATAGCACAAACGATTAAAGGTGTTGCGGAGATGTTAGCGACAACAAGTGATTCACCTGCAACATTACGTGAGAAAATTACAAGCCCTGGTGGTACGACAGAAGCTGGACTTAAAACATTGGCACAACATGAATTTCAACAAGCAGTCATTGCATGCTTAGAGCAGACTACTAAAAGGTCAAAAGAACTCAGAGAAGTGTTTGAAAAATAAACAGTGAAGAAGGAGAGCCTTGCCATTTATCTTAAGTTTTATTAAGATATAAAGTGGTGTCTCTCCTGATCATCTCATTAAGTATTGTTATCATGACCCCGTAGCTCAGTAGGATAGAGCACTTCTCTCCTAAAGAAGGTGTCGGAGGTTCGAATCCTCTCGGGGTCGCCATTAAGTTATATTTTATTTAAGATGATTATTTTATTTGATTGAACAAAGTTTGATATATCAATGATTGTGCATTTTTAACTTTTTAGTTGCCCGATAAAATTCGATATAAAATGGATATTATTTACACGTCTTTTACACATACAATCTTTCTTGGGAAGCCAACGTAAATCAGCCCACCATTTATACCATCCCTTACAACATTCTCGTTAATGCGAATTTAATTTCTTTACTGTAGCTTTACCACGTATTTTAACATATTCATTTAAGAACTTTTGATAAGATCCTTATTTCACTTTGAGTATGAGTATAACAAAGGTAATTATGATTGGAACCATGATGCCGACTGCTATGGAACCAACCTTATTACCTTCTTGGTATGTTTGAATACTGTGAACGATCGTTCGATAGGAAATAAACAGAGTTAATGTCCCATAAAATAAATAGGATATCATCTTAATCTCTCACCTCGTTGAGATCTGAATCATCAATCATTTTTCCAAACTCTAAGGTATCGAGCTCATAAGTCACATTAATTTTGGCATTGGGGTAAATATTCTTATGCCAGTCTGCCTTCTCATATTCCTTAATATCTTTGAAATGTTTTCGAATATATAAAGACCAGTAAAAGGGATCCGATTTATATTCTGTCTGTGTCTTCTTGATAAAGGCTTCTGTTTTATCCTCTAACCTTTTGACAATCTCCTCCTCTAACTTTTTCCTGTATTCTAGGTTTTGAGTATAGGGAATAAGACTTGGAACAGCAATAATTTCAGCTTGGAACTTGACATGTACATTTATTTCCGTCGGTTTGTTAGGGTAATAGTCAATATTAATGACAGGTTCTTTCTTTTGGGAATAATCATAAGACACAAAAAACTCAGGCAATATTGGATCAGGGATGGTAGCGATGTATTCCTCCATTCTTAACGTTTTGTCCAGCATATGTACTAGTCTAGTTTCTTCTCCGTCTATTGTATCAATCATCTGCCCTTCTTTAAAAACAGCAGACCCCATAAATTGGGTAGGGCTACCTCCCTGTTGCGGAATTTCACCTGCTATATATTTGTCCTCAATCCCTTCATTGTGTTGTTCGTTATTGTCCATTTCAGTTGTCGCATAAATTCCCAAGAATAGGTCAGCATCTCCCTCTGTAATCTGAAAAAAGCGATGCAAAGTTGCTTTAGGAATAATCCCTGTCTCGATAGCACGAGTTAACATAAATTGATAGTATTTATGAGGTCTTGTTTCTACTAACGGCTCGTTATTATTCAAAAAATCAACTGCTTTTTCTTTTGTTACTACCAGTTGTATATCTCCTCTAATTTGTGGGGATCTAGAAGTGGACTGAATAACCCGCATAAAATCTTCGGAGCGAGCTAGCTCTTCAGATGTAACTATAACCTTGGTTTGATCTAATGTTATACGTTTGGATACAATTGAATTAGCAGTATAGGTGGCACTTAAAATATCGGACCCTTGGACCGTGACGATTTCTGCTGCAGGTTCATCAGGAGTATTTGGTACAGAAGCTGAACCCACTTCTGGATTTGAAATTTTATAGGTGAACTCATAAACACCTCTTTCATCTGTTTTGTCAACTCCAATCACGACTACATAAGATTGTTTCTCTAATTCGATGCGATCATAACAACCAACTAATAAAAATAAGAAACTAAGTACAACAAATAGAATAGGATATCTCATGTTCGTAAATCTCCTTTAAGCCATGCCACAAACCAAAGTAAGAATGGAAGGAAAATAAAGAAGGGTGACATGAGCGTATAAAGCTGTTCGTGGTAAACTAATTGTGTTTGCGCTGAATTATACGGTAAAAGTCCGATTAGTATGACCAGAAAGGCGAGAGGTAGTAATAAAGGTTCAAAATTATCGATATTAAAGACTGCCCCAAAAAACCAAGCCGAGAAATAAAGAAAGTAAATAAATTTTAAATATGCAGCAAACAACCAAAAAACCATAAAAATAGTTTCGATATTGGTAAAAAACTCTCCAAATTCAATTCGTTGTATGATGTCGTGAAATGGAAAGGCAATTTTCTCAATCGAGTTGTAGTCAAACACTGTTATATAGATAAAATAGAACAACAAAAGTTCTGCGAGTGCTATGATACTTGCAATAATAGCACCTTTTCGAAACATCTTTGTTTCCTTCGTGGCTTTATAGGCAATCAGTACAAAGAAAAGCTCGGCAAAGATTGATGCTTTTATAATTCCTTCTGTCGCGATAATTGATAAGCCAGAACCAAAAACCGGAAAAACTCTTTCAGTTACTACTTCTTCCCATATGAGCAATATAACTAATAAAGCTGAGAATTTGATAACAGGAAGTGCAATTCGAGAAGTATAGCCAATAACTTCAAAGCCCCTTTTTGCACCGAAAAAAGCAACGATAATAAAAATAAAAAAAATATAATCAGTAGGAGACTCTGGGAAATATAACATTTTTACTTGTTCGATGTAATTACGGGCATCGAACACCATAGAAGAAAAAGCAAATAAAAAGAAAACTAATCCAATCAATTTCCCTAACCACTTTCCAGTAATAGCTTCACAGAGCTGTACTACATGCTTATCTTCATATTTTTTTAATAGATACAACATAACAAGAAAGCTAGGGAAAATAACGATAAAAGATATTGCCGGAATGATCCAGAATCCATTTTGGGCTTTTTGTGATAATAAAGTCGGCGTAGAATCAGCAAACTTGATGGCTACGAATATGAGAACAATCGAAGCAATTTCTTTTGTCCGTAAAAAACCATGACTCTGCATGTTGATCACCTTTTCTTTTGGAGGTCTTTTGGCCGAATGTAACCTGGACGGAACTTCTCCTTTTTAATGAATTGACGAAAAACAGTATCCTTCGTTGAAATATAATGTGGTGATAAAGGAGAAAAGAATGGAACCCCAAAGGACTTTATTGATGCAGCATACATAAAAAATAAAAAGAACGCTGCAGTCAGGGAAAGCATCCCCCAAAAGCCTGCACACATAATAAAAATGAATCGCATTAATCGAACCATATAATTAATACTTAAATCGGCTAATGCAAAGGAAGAAAGTCCTGATAATGCAACAATGATAACAATGATAGGACTAATTATATTAGCTTCAACTGCTGCTTGTCCTAATATTAAAGCACCAACAATCCCAATAGTTGGACCAAGAGGATTTGGAATTCTGAGCCCCGCCTCTCGGATTAATTCAAAGGCAATTTCCATCAAAAGTATTTCCATTATCAATGGAAAAGGAACCCTTTCTCTTGAACCAGTGATTGCTAAAAGTAAATCAGGAGGTAACATTTCACTATGATAATTAGTAATTGCGACAAACGCTGCTGAAACTAATAAAGATAATATAAGGCATATAAACCGAATGGTCCGAGTGAAATTCCCATAGAAAAAGCGTAAATAACGATCTTCAGGGGAATGAAAAAAAGACCAAAAAGTTACTGGAACAATAAGACAGGCAGAGGAACTCTCCATTAAAAGTACAATATAACCATCTTCAATATAGGAAGCTGCCTTATCAGGTTTTTCTGAATAGAGAATGGTAGGAATTAAGGAATAAGGACGTTCTTCTATATATTGTTCTAATAGCTCAATATTACGAACGTTATCTACTTCTAATTCCTTAATACGCTTTCTAATATTATCTAATAGTTCCTGATTGACTAGATCCTTTAAATAAAGTAGATTAACCTCATCATGTGATCGGATACCTATTTGAACCCCTTCATTAATTAACTGATTATTATGTATTTGTTTACGAATAAGTGAAATATTATTGTCTAGCGATTCTGTAAAGGCATCTTGTGGCCCTTTAACAACACTCTCATTTTCGGATGTTGGAATTGTCCTATGCTGAAAGTTGGCAACATCCATTGCATAAGCATCTGTATCTCCGTCAATGAACAAAATTGCTTTTCCACTATTTATATTTTGTACTACTTTTTCATACTCTTTAATCTTTTCAATATTTTCAATCGAGACAATGTTACTTACCTCATCTCCCTCGTTCTCTAATAACGGTTTGATAATGTGTAGGTTAATTCTTTCACCATCAACAATTGAGCCATAATAAAAGATACATGCTTCTCTCTTATTAAAGCGAGTTGTTAATGTTCTCAGAGAAAAATCCTTATTAATATCATAAGAGAATAGTTGCTTCATTTCTCGAATATTACTAGATAAAGAACCGATAATTTTTTTCTCCGATACAGTAGAGTTGTTATTTTGTTGTCTTGAAAAAATACGCATAAAGATACTCCTTATCAGAATTAATCGCACTTTAATGAATAGCTTGAACCCCAATTCAAAAAATATGCAATATTAATGAAATGTAAAAGATGGGATTAATCTCTTTGATTTCTTTCCAATTTCCGTTAAAATATATTGTAAGGGGTTTCAATTGTTGAAAAATGTTCATAATTTTTAGAGAGGTGATAGGATGGATATGACAAAAGTACAGCCAAGATCAGGAAAGCACAATGTAGAAGATCTTGATGCACTAAGAGAAAGTTTCGACTGGGAAGAAATTAAGAAAGACTTTAGCTGGTATAAAACAGGTAAGGTGAATGCTGCATATGAGGCGATTGATCGCCATGCAGAAAATCCTAACAAAAAAGACCAAGTGGCATTGTTATATTCCGCACCAGACCGTGAAGAAAGTGTAACATTTGAACAATTAAGCAAACAAAGTAATAAAACAGCAAATATATTTAAAAAGTACGGAATTCAAAAAGGAGACCGCGTTTTCTTGTTCATGCCAAGAAGTCCAGAGTTTTATGCAAACTTTTTTGGGATTCTAAAAATAGGTGCTATTGCCGGACCATTATTTGAGGCATTTATGGAACAAGCGGTACGTGACCGTTTGGAAGATAGTGAAGCGACAATGTTAATTACAACACCTGAACTTCTAAACCGTGTGCCTGTTAATGAGTTACCTGATTTAAAGCAAATTGTTTTAGTAGGCGGTACAGATAATGTTAAAGGTGATAATTATATTGATTTCGAGGAAGAAATGGCAGAGGCATCTGATGAATTGGATATAGAATGGGTAGATCGAGAAGATGGTATGCTTATTCATTATACATCTGGTTCAACTGGTAAGCCGAAAGGTGTTTATCATGTGCATAATGCGATGATTCAACACTACGCAACAGGTAAATGGGTAATTGATTTTAAAGAGGATGATATTTATTGGTGTACTGCTGATCCTGGCTGGGTAACAGGTACAAGTTATGGGATCTTTGCACCATGGTTAAATGGTGTCACCAATGTAATTCGGGGTGGACGTTTTTCCCCTGAATCCTGGTATGAAACGTTAGATAAACATAATGTAACGATTTGGTATACAGCACCAACTGCTTTACGTAAATTTGTGAGTGCTGGTGAAGAGCAGGTTAAGCAGCATGATTTATCTAGTTTACGTCATCTTTTAAGTGTAGGTGAGCCTCTAAATCCAGAGGTTATTACTTGGGCACTGCGTGTACTTGATTTACGCATCCATGATACGTGGTGGATGACAGAAACAGGTGCGATGTTAATTGTCAATCTGCCAAGCATGGAAATTCGCCCAGGTTCGATGGGGAGACCAATTCCAGGTGTAGAAGCAGCCATAGTAGATAACGAAGGTAATGAATTACCGCCAAATCAAATGGGGAATTTAGCAATTAAAAAAGGTTGGCCATCGATGATGCGTGCTATCTGGAAGAATCCGGGCAAATATGAGAGTTACTTTATAAAGGATTGGTATGTTTCAGGAGACAGTGCCTATATGGATGAAGATGGCTACTTTTGGTTCCAAGGTCGTTTAGATGATGTAATCAATACCTCTGGTGAGCGTGTAGGACCTTTCGAGGTGGAAAGTAAATTGATTGAACATAAAGCAGTAGCAGAAGCAGGTGTTATTGGTAAACCAGATCCGGAACGCGGGGAAATTATTAAAGCATTTATTACTTTAAATCCAGGTTACGAGGCTTCAGATGAATTATTAGAAGATATTCGTCAATTTGTTAAAACTGGCTTAAGTGCCCATGCAGCCCCTCGTGAAATTGAAATTAAAGATAGTATTCCAAAGACACGAAGCGGTAAAATTATGCGTAGGCTATTAAAATCTTGGGAACTAGGCTTACCAACAGGAGACACCTCTACGTTAGAGGAATAAGTTTGGATAGCACAAGTGCCTTCTATTAATAAAACATAAAACCGCATGGAATCAAGTTATTAAAATAGATTTCATGTGGTTTATTTGTTTGAAATTCTTTTATTGTTATTCCTCATTCCACTTGTTGTTTCGAGAATATTACTTAAACAATATGACATACTCTTTTTAGGGTGTCTTTAACAAATTATTTTTAAGAAAATGTGCCATTAACATGGCAACAGGTAAAACGACACCTAGTAGTACGCAATAAATAATGTAGGGTCCGTAAATAAAATCAAAGGCACCGAAAGTATTGGGAACTATCAGCATAGAAAATAGAAAAATAAATAAAGCAAGAGGGGTGGATAATGTATTATAATTTTTCATATTCAATAAGTGGCTAATCCCCAATGCTAGCACATAAAAAGATGTACATATTTTAAAAAAAATAGTAAAAAACCAGATAAAAGCTACAATCACTTCAACACGTTCAAAAAAGTCAAAAATACTTATTCGCTGTCCTAATGCATAGATGGGATACATGTAGTTTGCCGTTGATTCTACACCTAGCACGGTAATACAAGTAAATGTAATAGTTAAGAGCAGAACACCACTAGTGATTCCCCCATAAAAAAGGCTCTTTGTTGTGCTTTTTTTATTGTTTATTGTGTGTGTTATACCTAATAAAATAAACAGTTCCATAAATGTAATAGCAACTATCGGAATAGTTCCAACTATTGTTCCTAGTCTATTTACTTGGAATATTGGCTGGATGTTATTCATACTAGCATCCTTTATAACGAGTACTGTTAAAAGTAAAATAGAGAATATAGTGAAAGGGAAGAAAATACTTGCTGTTCTACCTATTACCTCTATACCATATTTAATGGCAATTAATGAAGTACCCATAAGAACGATTAAGATAACTTCAAATGGAGTACCCATTAATATTTGTAAAGAAATAAAGTCACCTATGGCCCATAAATTAGCGCTACAATTAATGAGAAGAAATAAAATAAGGAATATAGTAACAACAGTTCCAACCCACTTCCCAAAGAGAGTATTAAAAGTATGGAAAATACCCTGATCATATTGAAGCTTAATTAGCTTGCTATAGAGTGTGATAAGAATTAACCCTATAATGGTGGCCAATATGATCGTAATCCACCCATTTTCTTTACCAAAGCTTGCAGCAACATTAGGGATATAAATAATCGATGCCCCTAGTGTGTTCATAATAACTAGTATGCCAAACTGTTGTCCATTTAACTTTTCAATCATAATAAAAATCCCTCCAATAATTTATGGTTGCAGAAAACCTTCCAACCACTTCTGCAAAGAATTAGACAATGGTTTTGTAGTCACTCTTAGCATATCTAAAATATATGGAAGTTGGATATCTAAAAAGTGTAAGGATATTAATACAATAGCAACCGACATCCCGATCATAAAACACAATAGATCTTTTGTTTGTTTTCCTTTACGTAGTCTTCTCATTTCCAGATAAACCAGGAGAAAACTTACTAACAAAAAAACAATTACTTGTAACATGATTATTCCTCATTTTCTGTTTTTCGATTGATTATGTCATAAATTGGTTTAGATATCATACCAGCTCTCTTTAATTCTATTTCAGCATTTACTTCGGTAGAGACGTTTGAAAAGAGTGAACCCCAGTCATCCTCAATTGTTCTCCATTGATGTGGGTGTGAACGTTTAATTGCTTGACCAAAGCCGAAAATATCACTATTAAAATCTTTTGCTTTCTTAATACTTTGTTCTATAAGGTCTTTAGTCTTTTGTTCGAGTTTTTTTTCTATTTTTTCTATGTTTTTTGGGTTAGAAAGATCTATTTTACACTCTACGTCCCCCACATTTGCTTTCACTTGGACATCTATCTTTACACTTGGTTGTCCATTCTTCCATAAACCTTGTAAGTCTGTTATTGATTGGATAGTTTCAGCTGAAAGGGTACCCCCATCTTCACAATTCACCCATCCTACTGTGTTAGTAACATTGTCAGTAATATAATTAAATCCCTTACTTTCATCTTCATTTAACCATCCAATTAGCTTGTCTCCTCGAAACACACCCATGCTATTGAGGTGAACTTTTACTGGTGCATTGGAATATTCTGTGTTCTTCATTTTCATTCCTGTTTCTGGGTCACCCTCCATATATATCCCTGTTAAGACAGCTTCCATTCCTTTCGATGAGATCATATCAACAAATTCATTTAATTGAACTTCTTTTGTCGGTGCCCAGAAATCCTCGGAGGATTGAATACTTGATTCTATTTTGGTGGCTGGAATCTGTTCGAGAGGTGTTAAGATACTAACTAATGTTTTCGCACTTGTACCTTGAGCAACAGCAATGTCGAAATCTGTACGTAATTCATGATCTCGCACCAAAAAATCTAATGTTTTACCAACCCCTTCTCTTGCTAATTCTTCGCCATAGACAATTAATTGCAAGTGACTTAAATGAATTTTCCTAGGTGAGGTTTTGGTTATTCTTCTTAATGCTTCAAAAATTGATGTACCCGTTGCAGAGTAGGTGGAAATCGTTGCTCGATCGGATCGCGTGTCTCCAGCAATTTCACTTGGGTTTAATACTTGAATAGTTACTTTATAATTGTCGTTATCTTTATCGATCGCCATAGCTGTTGCAATCGTAATATCGGTTAATTCCCTTGCACTCCAACATCCAGTAAGCAGGAGGAGAAGGATAGAGATTGACGACATTTTTGTTAAATAATTCATATCTGTTCCTTCCTCAATCGAAAAAATTAGTGATTTTTTTTATTCCTTGGTGTTTGTGGTTGTTTCGTTTTTTCTCGAGTTATATTTTGTTGATTAATCAGTCGTGGTCTTGAAAGTAAACTCCACCTTGGCAAGCGAATCAGTGCATCTTTCTGATCGGCAGGTGCAAAAGGTGCAAAAGGTGTTAAGTAAGGAATACCAAACGACCGTAGACTCGTCAGATGTAACACCAAAATTAACAACCCAATAAAAATGCCGAACAAACCAAATGAAGCTGCAATAATCATGAACAAAAATCGTAGCATTCTAACACTAATTGCTAAATTGTAACTAGGGAAGATGAAGCTCGAAATTGCTGTTAAAGAGACAACTATGACCATCGTTGCAGAAACAATTCCAGCATCAACTGCTGCCTGGCCTAAAACTAGTGCTCCAACAATCGAAATGGCTGATCCAATAGGATTTGGCAACCTAATACCAGCCTCTCTTAGCAACTCGAACGTAATCTCCATGATTAGTGCTTCAATAAGTGCTGGGAAAGGAATCCCCTCTCTTTGAGCAGCTAAGCTAATCAATAAGGTTGTAGGTATCATTTCTTGATGAAATGTTGTTAATGCGATATAAATAGATGGAGTTAGTAGGGCTAGAAAAAAGGAAATAAATCGCAATAGCCTTGTTAAGCTAGCAATATCACTTCTTTGATAATAATCTTCACTAGATTGAAAAAAGTCCAGAAAAAGCGATGGAACTAATAAGACGAAAGGTGTGCCATCTACTATAATAGCTACCCGGCCCTCCAATATTCCCGCACTTATCGAGTCAGGTCTTTCGCTATTTATTATTGTTGGAAAAGGTGTGTATGTTTCATCTTGAATCAGTTCTTCGATGTAACCACTCTCTAAGATGGAGTCAATATCAATTTTTTGTAATCTTGACTTAACCTCATCGACTATATCTGAGTTTACGACGCCATGTAGATAAGCAATGGTTACTTTTGTTTGTGTTTTTCGTCCGTAAGTAAAGGATTCTAGCCAAAGGTTGGGATCTTTTATTCTTTTTCGTATTAAAGCTGTATTAACATTGATCGATTCTGTAAAGGCATCTCTAGGCCCTCGAACTAAATCCTGTGTCTTCGGGGATTCTACGGAGCGTTCACTTGCTCCTTTTGAACCAATGGCAAAGCCTTGAGCCACCCCATCTATCAATAAAATAGTGTCGCCTATTAATAAGTGTTCGAATATTTTTTTAAAAGTATATATTTCCGTTAATTCGGCAGCAGAAATTGAATAGTGTTGGACAAATTGTAACAAAGAAAGGCTTTTATCTATTTCATATTGTTTAAAATTATCTATTAGTGGATCCAAAAGATAATGTTGCACAGTTTCCTTATCAACTAGTCCATCCATGTAAATAATAATGGCTTTAGTAGGATTGCTTTTCCCGAGTTGAAAGTGACGGGTAACAATGTCCGAACTGTTACCTAATGTCTTTAGAATATAATCCAAATTATTATTTAATACTTTTAATAAATCTTCATCAAAGGCTGATGAAATATTCTCCTGATAGATATGCTTGTTTGTACGTGATATGTTTTTACTTCTTCGTTTAATCATAATTTTTAACCTCTATGAATTTGTTGTATTATCTTAATTTAGGCTCCATGTTATATAATAAATTCATAACGTTAGTGTGATTCATGAAAGACAAATATATGTATAGAAGCCAAATTAATTCTTTGCTGAATGAACCTTCCTATCCCTTGCACCGACGAGGCCTATGACAAAGCGTTACTAGAGATCGCAAGTGCATTATAGTGCATACGTGTCTTGCCTCTACTTTGCTGATTTTTTTTAGTTAAAGTTAAAGAAGTAATAAACGGGAAGTGATCCTAATATTTCTACATAAAAAGGATAAAACGTTGGAAATAATGGAGACAGAACGAAGACACTCGTGGGGATCACGAGAGCTGAAGCTTCACTAGGTCAAGTGAGTTTCCTTAACAAGTTAGTTGAAGCTTAGTCCGTGGGCTTAGAAGACACTTCAAAAGCGAATGTTGCTAGAGCAGAGTATTCTGTCGGAGCGGTAGACCTGCACTCTCTATAGAATGGATAACAGGAAGCAAATTACTAATACGCATTTTGTATCTATATTAAATTAGTTAAATATGGGAAAACCGGTGATTTTTCCTATTTTTGTGTTAGAGATGGACGGTGAGACATTTCACTTAAACGAGATGATGTTTTTACTAATAGATTTCCAATAGTAGAATTAGGACAAACTTACTTGACAGTTTTAAAAACAAGACAAAAGAACTGTTTTTTGTATTTTAGAAGGAAATGGTGAAAGAAAGCGCGAATTTGTTATAACAATTAATTCCTGAAAGAGGGATTACCTAAGCTAAGTATTGCTACTATCCATATTAGGGAGGAGAAATTGTATGAAAAAGTTGTACAAGCAAATCACATTTTTGTGTTTAATTTTTATTGTTACAGCAGGAACCCTTCCAACCGCTGCATGGGCAGCAAAGTACGATACGGATTATGAAAACTTTGATTTAGTTGCTACCTCAAATGGAGGAATGGTATCGACATCTCATGGAATAGCAACGCAGGTAGGTGCCGATGTTCTGAAAAAGGGCGGTAATGCAATGGATGCCGCCATTGCCATCCAGTTTGCATTAAACGTCGTGGAGCCTATGATGTCTGGAATCGGTGGTGGCGGTTTTATGATGGTTTACAATGGTGAAACGGATGAAACAACTATTGTAAATAGTCGTGAACGTGCTCCGGCTGGTGCAACTCCAGACATGTTTTTAGATGACAATGGTAATCCTATTCCTTTTAGTCAGCGAATCACACAAGGGACAGCCGTAGGTGTTCCAGGGACTTTAAAAGGATTAGAAACAGCTCATGAAAAGTGGGGAACTCTTCCTTTTCAACAATTGATTGGACCTGCAATTAAGCTTGCTAAGAATGGCTTTCCTGTAGATGATTATCTTGCTCAATCTATTGCGAACAACGAAAGTAAAATACGAAGGACGGCAGCTCAAGAAGTATTTCTTCCAAATGGAGAACCACTGCAAGAAGGTGAGATTCTTATTCAGGAAGATTTAGCAAAAACATTTAAATTGATCCGCGCAAAGGGGACGGATGTTTTTTATAAAGGTGAAATTGCAGAAGCTCTGACTACAACCGTCCAAGAATTTGGTGGTTCCATGACCGTTGATGATTTAGCACAATATGATTTGACGATAGATGAACCGGTATGGGGCGAATTTCAAGGATATGACATTGCCAGTATGCCACCTCCAAGCTCTGGTGGAGTATTTCTTCTTCAAATGTTGGGGATTCTAGATGATTTTGATTTATCCCAGTACGAATCAAGATCTTGGGAAAAATATCATTTATTAGCGGAAACGATGCATTTGGCATATGCTGACCGTGCTGCATATGCTGGAGATCCGGAATTTGTTGATATTCCCGTTAACGGTCTTCTTCATCCCGATTACCTTGCTGAACGAAGGGCGCTAATTGATTTAGAATCTATTAATCAAACTCCAACAGCTGGTGATCCATGGTCATATGAGCATGCATCACCTGATTATGAGATCACAGAACAGCCAGATGATAGAGAATATGGAGAAACGACACATTTTACTGTGGCTGACAAATATGGAAATGTTGTTTCATATACTACAACGATTGAACAAGTATTTGGTACTGGAATTATGGTGCCAGGCTATGGAATTATGTTGAACAATGAGTTAACCGACTTTGATGCTGTACCAGGTGGTGCGAATGAGGTACAGCCTAATAAACGTCCGTTGAGCAGTATGACACCAACGATCGTATTTGAAGATGATCAACCTGTATTAACGGTTGGTTCTCCTGGCGGTCCTACTATTATTACTTCCGTCTTGCAAACGATTATTAATGTGGTTGAATATGGAATGGAACCAGAAGATGCTGTTGCAGAACCTAGGATTTATACGAACAATCTGAACTCCTATCGCTATGAAAATGGTATCGGAAGTGAGGTTATCAATCAATTAAATTCTATGGGGCATCAATTCGGGTCTTCTCCAACAAGCATTGGTAATGTTCAAAGTATTTTACTTGATCATGATAGAGGATTATTAAAAGGTGTGGCAGATAATAGAAGAAACGGAGCGGCAATTGGAGTCGATTTATACGGAAATGGTAAAGGTAAACAATAAATAAAGTAAAGAGAGCGGGACATTACTAAATAGGTAGAACGAAAATCCGAACAATCTAAACTAAGCGTAGGCAAAATACGTAGACTCCTGTGGAAACAGCCCGAGTCGAAGATCCACTGTGTGAAGTGTTCTTCTTCACACAGTTAGCTGAGGCCGTGCCCACGGAAAGCGAAGTATTTTGCCGAAGCAGTTGTGTATTCAGAAAATATTGTTCTTTTTCCTATCTATTTACTCTTTTGTCCCAGCCTCTTACTTTATGAACTATGCTTCTAAATCTCCTTTAGGGCCGAAGAATTCATAATGAATATCTTCTTCATCCACCTGCCAATCCTTTAATGCCTTATAAATCGCCTTCATAAATGGCTCAGGACCACAGAAGTAGAAAGATGCCTCACTCGTTGGCAAAACAGATTGTAACCATGCTAAATCGATAAAACCTGTTTTATCACAAGCATTAGCATCTTCAGGTTTTTCATAAATAGTAAAAGTATGAACATGGTCATGCTGATCCGCAATTTGCTTCACAGTATCCTTTAAACCATGCACTCTTTCATGTTGTGCGGCATGAATATAATAAACTTCACGATTAGGCTGTTGTGTTACGACTGTTTCTAACATACTCGTTAACGGTGTTAGACCAACACCACCACTGATTAATACTAGTGGCTTCTTCGCCTGATTAAGTACAAAATCCCCAGCAGGTGCACTAAGTTCTATCACGTCTCCTTCGTGAATGGACTCATGAAGATAGGTAGATACTACTCCGTCAGGGCTATCTCCAATTCCATCTTCTCTTTTTACACTAATACGGAAAAATTCTTTATTTGGTCTGCAGGATAAACTGTATTGACGCTGACAAGTGTATGGAATCGATGGTATATCGACTTTTACTGTTATATATTGACCAGCCTCAAAATCTGGTAGAAGCCCATGATCAGCTGGTTTCAAATAGAAAGAGGTAATTACATCACTTTCCTTCACTTTTTGAATGACACGAAAGTCACGATACCCAATCCATCCCCCTGGTTTCTGTTCAGTTTCTTCATACATTTCTTTTTCGACTTCAATAAAAGCATTGGCAATCACATCATATGCTTTTGCCCAAGCTGTAATAATTTCATCTGTTGCTGCATCTTTCAAGACATCCTTCATGGCCTTTAGTAGATTTTCACCAACAATTGGATAATGCACTGGTTTAATGTTCAAACTCCGATGTTTATGTGCAACTTGATTTACAACAGGCAAAATGTTTTCTAATTGGTCAATATTTGCTGCAGCAGCATATACTGCGTTTGCTAATGCTTGGGGTTGTTTCCCCTTTCGTTGATTAGTCTGGTTAAAAATATTTTTCAATTCCGGATGGTTGGTAAAAAGTAATTGATAAAACCTCGAAGTAATCGCAGTTCCATGTTCAGCTAGTACAGGAACTGTAGCTTTTACTGTTTCAATGGTTTTCGCTTCAAGCGCTTGAGTAGATTGTGACATCACGAACACTCCTTGTGAATTAAATTTAAGCCCATTTTTCGACTTAGTTTTACTCATTCGATCTTTCATCAAACATAAATTATAAACATGCATTTAAAATACATGTTTAATTATATAAAAAGTTTGGAAAGTTTTTCAATAGCCTGTTGGCTAAATATATGACAATTCTGTTAAAAGGCGAGATAGCGATTTTGACTATTTTCGGGTAAAATGGAGTAGAGAAGGGGAGTATTTCATGCGTTTAAAAAAATACACAGACTTTGCATTGCGAGTTTTGATTTATACAGGAACGAGTGAAAGAAAAGTAAGCATAAAAGAAATATCGGAGACTTTTTATATATCAACCGAGCATATCCGCAAAGTAGTTCACCAACTAAGTGTGGAAGGATATATCAATACAACACGGGGACGAAATGGCGGCATTCTATTGATGAAAGATCCGGATGAGATAAATATTGGAGAAGTCATTCGTTTAATGGAAAATGACTTCTATTTGGTGGAATGTTTTGACGGGGAGAATAATCGATGTGCGATTACACCTGCCTGTAAATTACGATCAGTTGTAGGAGATGCGATGCGTGCCTTTTTTGAAGTGTTAAATCAATATACTTTAGCAGATTTGATTGTGAACAAAGATGATTTAAGAACATTAATGGATATAAAAGAGGAGCAATCATAACTAGATTACTCCTCTGTTTATTAAAGCTATCCTCTTTTTTTTATTGTAAATTGATCTTCGAGTAACAACCAATTTTGTGGAAAGGCCAACCCTAGTTTCCAATAACTGATCCCTCGTAAATTTTTTTCTTTAATAAGATCAAATTTAGCTTGAATGGAGCGTGCATCCTCAAACCAGACTTCGTGCTCTTCTCCATTCTGATCTGTATAATTAAAATAAGGAGCTTGTGCTTCTTCATCATACAGGATCGATTGATTGTTTTCTCTAGCGATTTGGATTCCTTGTTGTGGACTAATAGCTTGTGCCATTTCACCACCAGGTTCATAGGGAAGTGTCCAGTCATAACCATACAGATTTTGACCTAATAATATTTTTTCTGGTGGCATTTCTGTTAAGGCATAATTAACGACGTCCCGGACAGGGCCAATCGGTGAAACGGCCATTGGAGGGCCACCACTATATCCCCATTCGTATGTCATCAAGACAACAAAATCAACAATTTCTCCGTGTGCGCCATAATCATGAGCCTCATACCATTCTCCTTGTTGTTCAGCACTTGTTTTAGGTGCAAGTGCAGTTGATACCAATAGTCCTTCTTGATGTAATCGAGTGGTTGCCTTTTCCAAAAAGCTGCGATAGTCCTCACGATTTTCAGGAGGTAAAAATTCAAAATCAAAATGAATATCTCCAAAACCAATTTCCTGAGCAGTTTGAATAATTTGGTCGAGTAAATTATTTTGGACGGTTTCATCAGTTAAAATGATTCGACCTAATTCTGCGCTAAAAGCACCTTCTTCGAGATTGGTAACAACAAGCATCAGTGTAGCATTATGTTCGTTTGCAATAGCTGCAAATTGATTTAATGGGGGAGCACTTAAGTTTCCTTGTCGGTCTACTTGGTAGGAGAAAGGAGCTAAGTAGGTTAAGTTACCTGCATGTTTTCGCGCCGCATTTTCCAGCGTTTCTGAGACCGTCCCTCCAGTGGGTTCGACATAGGCATTGACTTCAATTGAAGATTTAGCAGGTTCTGGTATATATAATGTCATCCCGACAGAAAGTGGTTGATACATATTGATTTGATTGATACTAGCAAGTTCAGCGGCAGATATACCAAACCTTTGGCCAATTGTATATAAACTATCACCTGGTCTGACGACATAAAAGCGTCCATAAATTGGGATAACAAGTGCTTGACCAACAACTAGCGACAATTCGGGATCTATTTCATTTGCATTGGCAATCGATTCATAGGAAGTTCCAAATTGATTGGCTATTTGATATAAACTATCCCCCTGTTTTACTACATAAATTTGCACGAAAAGTTCTCCTTTCTAATAAAAAGATGTTCTCTATTTATTTTTATGATAAGAAAGGAGAAATAGAACATAGTGGCATGAATATTTAAATGGGTTTCGTTTCGGCATTAAATACTTCTGCCATAAGTTTAATGGCTTCCTGGTTATGTCTTTCGGTATTCGATGCAACACAATTTTCCGGAACATGTAGTGTATAACCACGCATATGGGCATCATTGGCGGTAAATAGCACACAAATATTCCCTGCAATGCCTGCAATTATTAAGTGACTTATCTCTAATTGTTCTAATAAAGAACGTAATGGTGTGCGAAAAAAGCCTGACATTTGAGGCTTCATAATAAAGTAATCTTCTTTGTTCGGCATTCCTTGTTCAATGATGTCTTCATTTCTTGATGATAAACATGTCTGGGCAATTTGTTTGAAATCTGTTTCCCATGTATCATAATGATCATTAATATAAATGATCGGATAATTACGTTCTTTTGCATATTGCTTTAACCTCTTAATGTTCGGTAAAATCTTTCTCGTATTGTTTAAAAGTAAATCTCCTTCATGAAATGTAAAATCATTGATTAAATCAATGAATAATACAGCTGTTTTATTCATGCTCACACCTCAGTTCTTCTGTTGTCTAGATACTTTTTCGTCTGTTTAGGATGGATCAATCGTATTTTTATTTATCATTTTTTCTTGTCTTTTCTTTTGTCGCAATGCTTTAAAGAAGTCTGATAATAGTTGGCTGGACTCTTCTTCCATTACACCAGCTACTACATCTACTTGATGATTAAAACGCTCATCCTCCAGGAAATTGTATAAGGAACCGGCACATCCTGCTTTTTTATCTTTTGCCCCATATACAACACGTGATATTCTTGATTGCAATATAGCACCTGCACACATTGGACATGGTTCTAAAGTGACATATAATGTACAATCTTCTAGTCGCCAACTACCTAGTACTTGATTTGCCTTATCTATTGCAAGCATTTCCGCATGAGAGTTGGTCGTCTGCAATTTTTCTCGTAAATTAAATGCCGTTGCAATCACTTCTTCTTGATAAACGATTACAGCCCCAATCGGTACTTCTCCCAGCACCTCAGCCTTTTTCGCCTCTTCTAGGGCTATTAACATATATTCCTGATCTGTCATTATCATCCCACACTTTTGATATTTACTACTATAGTGCAGAAAAAAACGTGGAAGTTCAAGCTTTATAGTACTCATCTTTAGTAAAGTATAAGCTTTTTGTGTAATCATCTAAAATAACTTATTAATTACCTTTTTACATATTTGAAAATCAAAATAAAACAAAAACATTAATTAAAGTTGTATGATTTTAGAGTATTAGTTATTACGTGTACCTTTAGAGCAATCAAAGTAAATAATGGTTGATTACTTGAACACACTATCTTTTAACATGTACGTATAAATTTAATGAAAACATTAAAGTAGTTATTGACAACTGGTTAATATAATGATAATCTCTATTTAAAGATGTTATTTATGAATAACAAATTAGTGATTCAAAGTCTATCATGCATGGTAGTAAGTATAATTTTTTTGTAACATTTGAAAGCGTTTCATAAAATAGGGGGTATTAAGATGAAGAAAAGTTTACTCATTTTACTTTTAGGTTTATTGTCTGTAGCTTTAGTAGCTTGTGGCGGAGGCGGAGATGATGATTCCGCTGGTGAAGCAGAAGAAGTAGAAGTAATTGGTGAAGATATTGAAGATGCAACAGAAATAACATTTTGGACATTCGTAGGACAACACGTTGATCTTTACAGTGATGCAGCAGAACGATGGAATGAAGAAAATCCAGATCGAGCAATTAAATTAGTTGCAGAAACGTATCCGTTTGAGCAAATGCACAACAATTTATTGTTAGCGATTCAATCTGGTCAAGGTGGTCCGGATATTGCTGATATCGAAATTGGACAATTCCCGAACTATTTACAAGGGGAAGTTCAGTTAGAGCCATTGAATGAATATGTAGAGCCAGTATTAGAGAATGCGGTAACATCAAGATTTGAAAACTATGCTAAAGATGGAAACTACTATGGTGTACCTACACACGTTGGTGCAACAGTAATGTTCTATAACACAGAAATTATGGATGAAGCTGGAGTAGACATTGATGCAATTGAAACATGGGATGACTTCGTAGCAGCTGGTGAACAAGTGGTAGCAAACACAGATTCCATGATGTGGAATGTCGGAACAGAGGATTGGTTAATGGATATGTGGCCAATGATTTCACAACAAGATTCCGATGCGTTTGATGAAAATGGTGAGTTAACATTAGATAATCAAACAAATATTGATACTCTACAATTCTTGCAAGATGTTATTTATGAACATGAAATCGCTGAAGTAACACCAGGTGGTATGAATCAATCAGAAGAGTTTTATGGATACTTCTCAGATGGAGGATCAGCTTCCATTTTAGCTCCATTATGGTATATGGGAAGATTCTTGGATAATATGCCTGATTTAGAAGGTAAAATTGCAATTCGTCCGATGCCAGCGTGGGAAGAAGGCGGAAAACGCTCTGCTGGTATGGGTGGAACAGGTACAGTTGTAACAAATCAATCTGAAGATGTAGAACTAGCAAAAGAATTTTTAGCATACGCTAAGCTTAGTGAAGAAGGTAATATTAACCTTTGGACAGTGTTAGGATTTGATCCACCACGTTGGGACACTTGGGAAAGTGAAGAAGTGCAAGCAGATAACAAATATTATGATTACTTCGGAGATGGAATCTTTGACATGCTTCTAGAAGTGCGAGATGACATCAATCAGTTGAACTTTACGGAGAATACACCAGATGTAATCAGTGAGTTCCATACAAATGTAACACAGCAAACGATCCGAAATGATTCTCAAACTCCGCAAGAAGCACTTGAACAAGCTGCAGACGCAGTAAGGTCAGAAATGGATCAATAATATGTTTCACTAACATTTTAGGAGACAGATTAGGTTAGAAAAATCTGTCTCCTAAATTAGATAAATCAAAAGGAGGTAATATCGTGTCATCTCCAGGTCAAGGATCTCATACAAGTGCTAGCTTAGAAAAAACAGCATATAAGGAACCGAACAAGTTTTTAAGATTCTTAAATTCAAAAAAAGTAGTTCCTTATATTTTTGTTTCACCATTTATTTTGTCTTTTTTAATTTTAACTCTTTATCCCGCTATTCACGGGATTATCATGAGTTTTCAAAGTATCTTACCAGGACAAGTTGAATTTATTGGATTAAGAAACTATGAACGGGTATTTAATCCGAATTTCTATAAAGCGTTATCCAATACAACGATCTATGTAATACTGACCGTTATTATCTTAACGCTTGTTCCAATGCTTTTAGCCATATTACTAAACTCTAAATTAGTAAAATTTAAAACGATTTTTAGAGCCTCTATTTTCATTCCAGCTTTAACTTCAACCATTGTTGGTGGTATGATTTTCAGGTTAATGTTTAGTGAGGCAGATTCATCTGTAGCTAATCAAATTGTAAACTTTTTAGGAATGGAATCGATTGACTGGCGCTACAATGCTTGGTCTGCGATGTTCCTAATGGTGATCTTAGCTTCATGGCGCTGGATTGGTGTCAATGTCTTATATTTCTTAGCACAGCTTCAAAATATATCCGATGAATTATACGAAGCAGCGGATATTGATGGTGCTAGTGCATTTCAGAAATTAAGATATATTACCATTCCACACTTAAAACCGATTACGATTTTTGTTAGTACAATTACGATCATTAATGGATTTAGAATGTTTGAAGAAAGTTTCGTCTTCTGGGAAACAAGTTCACCAGGGAATATCGGTTTAACGGTAGTAGGTTACATCTATCAACAAGGGATCGGGCAAAACGATATGGGATTCGGTTCTGCTATCGGAGTTGTCCTCATGTTAATAATCTTTGTTATTAGTATTATTAACTTAATAGCAACAGGTACGTTCAAACGAGGTGATGAATAATGGATACCAACAAGAAAAATAGTGGATTGACGTGGGTAGCCACTGTTGGGTTTGCGCTCATCTCATTAATCATATTATTTCCGATTATTGGATTGTTGATTTCGTCCTTTCGACCATCATCAGATCTAATGCGAGATGGCATTACATTTAGTATTGATTTTAGTCAATTAAACATGGATAACTATATGTATATCTTCCAACAAGCTGCTTCTTATTGGAGCTGGTATGGGAACAGTTTAATTATTTCGGCGTTGACAATTGTACTATCTTTATTCTTTTCGTCGATGGTTGGTTATGCGTTAGCTGTTTACGATTTTAAAGGAAGAAACTTATTCTTCGTATTAGTATTATTGATTTTAATGATTCCGTTTGAGATACTAATGCTTCCTTTATATCAAATGATGGTAGGTGCACAGTTAGTGGACAGTTATTTTGCGGTAGTTCTTCCGTTAATCGTCGCGCCTGTTGCAGTATTCTTCTTCCGGCAATATGCTACAGGTCTGCCAACAGCGTTGATGGACGCAGCTAGGATAGATGGAAGTACTGAATACGGGATATACTTTAAGATTATGCTTCCGTTAATGGGGCCTTCGCTGGCAGCAATGGCGATTTTGCAAGGACTAGCTAGTTGGAACAACTTCCTATGGCCGTTGCTTGTATTGCGTTCAAATGATATGTTTACACTTCCGATTGGGTTAGCAACACTACTAACTCCATATGGGAATAACTATGATATCTTAATCGCGGGATCTGTTTTAACTATTATTCCAATCGTTATTTTGTTTATTTTCTTCCAACGTTACTTTGTTGCAGGATTAACGTCTGGCGGTGTAAAAGGATAACAGATTGTCTACTAGTTGAAAGCCATAGTATGCTACGAAGACTATGGCTTTTTTTTCGTGTTATAATAGTAGTAAAGTGTAGAAGGATGGCTTAAATCATGAACGGCAAATTTATAACAACAACATTAGATAAAGTATTTGTATGGACAACTAAATTAGCATTATTAAATATACTTTGGATCGCTTTTACCTTAATAGGGTTAGGTGTTCTCGGTGTGTTTCCAGCAACAGCTGCAGCACTTGGAGTAGTTAGAAAGTGGTTAATGGGTGATAAGGATATCCATATTTGGTCGACTTTTAAAAAGGTATACAAAGAAGAATTTAAGTACGCGAATATGATCGGGTGGATTCTTGCAATTATTGGCTTTTTGTTCTATTTAAATTTTGAGGTCATTAGCAGTTCCCAGGAAGAGATACTATTTGTTGTCCCATTTATCTTCTACTTCCTTTTATTTCTTTATTTCACTATGGTAATCTGGGCATTTCCGCTTATTGTTCATAACTATGCTTCTGTTATTCAACAATTAAAAAATGCCTTAATTATTGGAATATCCAAAATCCATATTACGATTACAATCATGTTACTGATGTTTTCCACTATGTTTTTTTCGTTGGAATTTCCGGTGCTTTTAGTTTTTTTTACTTTTAGTTTACTGGCGCTGATTTGGATGTGGCTAACCCTTCGAGTGTTTGTGAAGGTTTTCCAGTAGTGTAAAGAATAAAACGGTTATGGGTGAAGTTAATATGGAAGAAATTAGATGTTGTTTTCGATTGCATTTTCTCTAAAAAAAGGTTATACTAATATTTGCGCTTTTAAATTGGGCGCAATTGAATATGTTAGTAAATTTGCCGTGCTAGGTGGGGAGGTAGCGGTGCCCTGTACTCGCAATCCGCTATAGCGAGACTGAATGCCTTGCTGAGGTGCCATCACTTTAAGGTCTGCCTTAAGGGAGTAGTGTTGACACTCGGGTCCTGCGCAACAGGAACTTGTGAACCATGTCAGGTCCGGAAGGAAGCAGCATTAAGCGAATCCTCCTGTGTGCCGCAGGGAAGCCTGGGTCGAGCTATCAACTTGAGTAACGCTTGAGGTGATGTCATCGAAGCTTGGTGCACGGCGTTAAATAAAAAAGATTCAACCTCTTGTAATTATACAAGAGGTTTTTGTTATATTAGAGGTTGAATGTAAAGTGTCAGAGATGGCCACTAATTCAAGGTTTTAAGTTTCTTTTACAGACCATATGGACAGAAAGGTTGAAATAGCGTCCATAAGTTTGATCAAAGATCAGATAAACGTTCCACTCAATTATTACTCGTTTTTCGAGCTTGGATTTGATACAATAAAATGAGGAAGAAATCGATGATTATTAGTAAAGGGGATCAGTTATGGGCTATCAAGCATTATATCGTGTCTGGCGTCCAAAGAATTTCGAAGATGTAGTAGGACAAGTACATATTACTCGTACCTTACAAAATGCGATCATGCAAGATAAGTTTACCCATGCTTACCTTTTTTCAGGTCCCCGAGGTACGGGAAAAACAAGTGCGGCTAAGATATTTGCCAAAGCAGTTAACTGTCAGAATGGGCCATCCTTAGAGCCATGTAATCAATGTGATGCATGTATTGGGATTCAGGATGGCTCCATTTCAGATGTGGTAGAAATTGATGCAGCTTCTAATAATGGTGTTGAACAGATCAGGGATATTCGTGACAAAGTAAAATATGCCCCAAGTGCGGTAACGTATAAAGTGTATATTATTGATGAAGTTCATATGCTATCCATTGGTGCGTTTAATGCGTTGTTAAAGACATTAGAAGAACCACCTAAACACGTTATCTTTGTGTTAGCGACAACGGAGCCACATAAAATTCCGTTAACCATTATCTCGAGATGCCAACGATTTGATTTTAAACGAATCGCTCAATCGGCTATGGTTGATCGTATGAAGAAGATTATTGAAGCGGAAGAAATTGCTGTGACAGAGGAAGCGTTAGAGGCGGTTGCCCTATCTGCTGAAGGTGGTATGCGTGATGCGTTGAGTTTGTTAGATCAAGCTATTTCTTATAGTGAAGATCAAGTAACAATTGATGACGTACTCGCTGTAACTGGATCTGTTTCACAAGCTAAATTGGCAAAAGTCGTCAGTGCGATGCATACAAATGAAGTGAAAGCAACATTACTGGAGATTGACGGGATGATCCAGGAAGGTAAGGATCCTGGTCGTTTTGTTTTTGATCTTATCTACTATTTGCGTGATATATTGTTATATCAGACGGCCCCATCTCTCGAAAATGTACTGGAGCGGGCAATTGTTGATGAGTCTTTTAAAGAATTATCAGGAAAGCTTGATGCTGAATGGATTCAAATAGCAATCAAAGAATTAAATCAATGTCAGCAGGAAATTAAGTGGACGAATAGTCCAAAAGTTTTTATTGAAGTAGCCGTATTAAAAATCTGCAATCAAGAAACTGGTGCAAAAACAGATGTTGCTTCAATGCCTGCAGTAGAACAGTTAAATGAAAAGATTCGAAAATTAGAACAGCAACTGACGAACATTCAGAAACAACCAAGTCAAGCTGCACAAACGGAAAGAAAGCAGCCTGCGCCGAAACGAAGTACATCAACGAACCGTAATGGTTATAAAGTACCTTATGACAGAATTAGACATGTTTTGAATGACGCTTCTAAGGCTGCGATTCAAAAAGTTAGATTGCAGTGGCCTGCTTTCATGGATGCTTTAAAGAAACAAAGTGCCCCGGCACATGCGACCATACAAAATAGTAAGCCGAGTGCAGCGTCAGAAGATATAATTATTATTGCTTTTCGATATGAAATTCACTGTTCACTTGCATTAGAGCATAAACAAACGATAGAATTAATGTTATCTGAGGCTATCGGGCAGAATGTATCTTTTATTCCAATTCCAGAAGCTGAATGGACTAGTTTACGTGAAGAATATGTTCGTAAACAAAAACAACAAGATGACGGTGCGGATGAATCGGATAGCTCTTCATCAGAAGAAGAAGATCCGGTAGTAGATGCTGCCAGGGAGTTAGTCGGTGATGACTTATTAGAAATACATGATTAAAAAATAGATCTATATTAGGAGGGTTTTCCATGCGTGGTGGAGGAAACATGAATAAAATGATGAAACAAATGCAGAAAATGCAAAAGGATATGATGAAAGCTCAAGAAGAGTTACAAGAAATGACGTTTGAAGCTACCGCTGGTGGTGGAATGGTAAAAGTAGTAGCGAATGGAAAGAAGGAAATTACCGATATTGAAATCAAGGAAGAAGTAGTAGATCCAGATGATATCGAAATGCTACAAGACCTTATTTTAGCAGCAACAAATGAAGTGCTTAAAGAAGTAGAAGATAAAACAAATGATACGATGGGCAAATTTACTAAAGGATTAAATTTACCTGGAGGCATGTTCTAGGAGGGTTCTCATGTATTATCCCGAACCGATATCAAAGCTGATTGACAGCTTTACCAAACTGCCAGGAATCGGTCCAAAAACTGCCGTTCGCCTGGCTTTTTTTGTCTTAAATATGAAAGAAGATGATGTGTTGGACTTTGCAAAAGCGCTCGCCAACGCAAAGCGTGAATTGACACATTGCAGTACATGTGGGCATATTACAGATCAGGATCCGTGTGCCATTTGTCAGGATGATATGCGTGACCAGTCTTTAATATGTGTTGTGCAAGATCCAAAAGATGTCATTGCAATGGAAAAAATGAAAGAATTCAATGGTAAGTATCATGTCTTACATGGTGCGATATCTCCAATGGATGGGATTGGTCCGGAAGATATTAATGTACCATCATTGATTAACCGATTAAAAGATGAAGGAATAAAAGAATTAATTTTAGCAACGAACCCAAATATTGAAGGTGAAGCAACTGCGATGTATATCTCAAGATTGGTGAAGCCTTCGGGTATAAAAACTACACGAATTGCTCATGGTCTGCCAATGGGAGGGGATTTAGAGTATGCCGATGAGGTAACACTCTCCAAAGCATTAGAAGGCAGAAGAGAAGTGTAATAGTAGGTGAAGAATATGTTTCGTTCCAAAAAAATAAAAAAAGCAGAACTAGATCAAGAATTTTTAGATAAAATATTTCATTTGAAAAAGGAATGGAATTATTTAGAGGATATTTTGAATCGAAGCATTGAGCCGAGTGAACACGGTCAATTTGATTTAGCAATGACAAAGGCAAAGTACTTTTATTTACTAAGAGAAGCTAAAGTGCGAAAATTATCTGCTATTAAATAGTTTTGCTTCTATTTCTTGTTTTCTCTTCATATAGATAGAGTAATATTTTATATGTTAAAGGGGACAAGTATATGAATTGGTGGATTATAGCAGGAATAGTTGTATTAATTGTCATTTTGCTAACGAAAGGAATTCCGGTGAATTTCGTTAAAGGTAGTGGGCAAGTTGTGATGAAAGTTACAGTTGGTGTTTTATTTCTGTTCTTCTTTAACTTGTTTGGTGCATCTTTTGGATTGCATATACCCATCAATGTATTTACAGCGGTGATTGTCGGAATGTTAGGTATTCCAGGCATTGCTTGTTTAACTGCTATTAGTGTTTTTGTTATTTAATCATATGAATATTAGAAATAACTCTTCTATTTAGGAAGGGTTATTTTTTTTCTTCACATAATCCGTATACTGCGCAGTAACGAGGACAAGGAATTGCTCTCTTCCGTACTGAATTTAGATGAGTGCATAATCGTCGCTGCGGAAAAATACTCCCTTTCCGGGGGCACGGCCTCAGCTAACTTTGCAAAGAAAAACACTTGGTGAAGTGCCTTTCTTCACCAAGTTAGCTGAAGCCGAGCCCATGGAAAGCGCAGTATTCTGCCGGAGCGTATGTGAGCACTCATCATTAATCAGAATGGAAGAAGGCCTCACTCTACAAAATTTTCATTACTTCACAGTAAGTATCTAAAGCGATAAGAGACGGAATGGGTTTGGTATTATACATGGAAAATTAATTATTTTGATACGTATAGGTATGGTTAAAATTAGTACACTAAGTTTTGGGTTTTAAGAGTAGTCGTAACAATAAAAGGAGGAACTAGTGTGTATGAAAATGTTACAAAAATCAGCTTATGACCTCACCTTTTTTGGCCAACATATAACAGTAGAACCCACTAGCAGGCGAATAAAGGTATATCAACTCCCAATAGCAAAAAATATGGATACTTTTATGGATCGCTTGCAAAGGCTCTCAAGAGAAACCAATTGCGACAAATTAATTTTTTATGTATTACCTGATAACCAAGAGTTGATGAAGTCTTATAATGCTGATTATGAAGGTATGATTCAAGGTTTTTTTAATGGTGAAACAGCTCTAATTTATGCTATTTTTCTAAATTCTGATCGTAAACAATCAGTGGATTCAGAAGCAGAGAAACAGGTCATGCAAAACATTAAAGAACGAATAAAAGAAGGCTTCACTTTTGGTCTGCCAGAAGGGTATTCGATGAAGTGGGCAGAAAAAAAAGATGCTCCTCAAATGGCATTGTTGTATAAAACCGTATTTAAATCTTATCCCACCCCTATGAATGATCCTGAATTTATTAAGGAAATGATGCAAAATCAGGTCTATTTCTCGATTATTGAGAAAGAAGGTTCTGTTGTCAGTGCTTGTTCAGCAGATGTATTGCCTGATTACCAATCAGCTGAACTATCTGATTGTGCAACATATCCAAATCATCGCGGCAAACAGTTGTTATCCTACCAAGTATCTTGTTTGATACCAAGAGTAAAGCAATTAGGAATGAATGTATTATTTTCGTATTCACGTTCCGTATCTGTAGGGATGAACTTAGTGAATGTGAAACATGGATTTCAATATGGAGGCAAAATGATTCGAAATAGTAATATTGCCGGAAGCATGGAAAATATGAATATCTGGTACAAAATACTTTGATATCTAACACTCATCATAGAAGAGACAGAAAGGAAAGGGTTAAAGATGACATTTGATTTACCAAATCAAGACACTTCATTCAAAGTAAATGACCAAAAGGATCGTAAAATGATTCAACAAAAACAAACTGGACCAATAAAACTAAAGCATGTGAAACCTGCGAAAGGGAAGAAAATAGCACTTATCGGTTGGAGTATTCCAACAATGGAAGCGATGGATCGTATCCAGCGACCATATATTGTGGTGAGTTTGCCAGAGTTTCAAGACTATGCCGAAAAACATCAGATTCCTTTTTATGCTTGGCAATTTGATAAGGATATCGATTATGAGCAAGTATATCAGAAAGCTGAACCACTTTTTCAAGCATTACAGCAACTTGATGTTGATCATGCTATTCCATTATTTGAAGAAACAGTGGAATGGGCTGGTGCTTTAAATGCTTATTTTAGACAAGAGCCTAAACTTTTTCACCATTCTATTCTGTTTCGAGATAAAGCAATGATGAAACGTAGAGCCCATATTGGTGGACTTAAAGTGGGAGTGTTTGAAGAAGTAAACGACAGAGAACAGGTTCGTCAGTTTTTTCGACGAATCAATGCTTCCTTATTACGTCATCATGAAGAAGATCGTGATCCAATACATGTGAAAGCTTTAAATAAAGCGGGAGCTGCTGGTCACCGTATGATTCGGTCGGAAAAAGATATTGATACGAAACTTTCCGATGATAATTTTCCTAGTTTAGTGGAAAGTCATTTAAAAGGAATCGAAGTATCCTGTGAAGCCTTTATCCATCAAGGAAAATTATTGTTTTTAAATATTACGGAGTATATTGTGTTTGGTTATTCGATGATGGTACCTCCTTCACCAGAGATAGAGAAATATCGCCCAGCCATTCGCGAAGAAGTACAAAAGTTAGTGGATGCATTTGATATATCTTACGGTATTATTCACCCTGAGTTTTTTATTACGGATGATGAACAAGTATATTTTGGTGAAGTAGCATATCGGATTCCAGGTGGTCATATTTTTGACCTTATGCAGAAAACGTATGGATTTAATCCATATGAAGGACATATTCTTTGTTGTGATCCGAATACACCAGAGGAAAAGTTGAAGGATTTCTTTCCGAAGGAGGATCAATCGAATGGACATGCTGGCAGTTTCTTAGTCTATCCGAAGAAAAATACAGTACAAGGCGTCAATATTCCTGACGAGTTGGAGGAGCATCCAGGTTTTGATAAACATACATTATTTAAGCCGATGCAAGTAAAGGTACAGGATCAAGAGGGGTATGGTAATCATCTGGGGACTGTGTTTTTCCATCATGAAGATCATCAACATGTAAAGCAACCACTAGCCGATTATGTCGAACATGATTTTTTTCATTAAGAAGCAATATTATTAACGAAGTAAAAATATTGGTGAACAAAGTATAAGAACCGAAAGTTTCTTTGTAAGCCGAGTTTTTCTATTGTAAAGGAGCGTGTAATGAGTGAGTACTGAAGTAGAGACAAATCAATCGGAGACCTTTAAGCAAGCATTACAGGTGATGGAAGAAGCAGTACCATATGCGAAAAAAATGTATCAGTCGGATGTTTTACAGGCTGCCGCACGTTTAATGGATGAAGAGGATGGAATGGAAATTCTCTATCAACATGCGGACCGCTTCGATAAAGCTGGGGTTTTTGAAGGAGGACCGTGGGCAGAGCCTTCTAATCTGGAACCTCGACTGGTTTCAGGTTCTTTAATGGATAGTGGAATGACATCGATTGTGGAAATTTTAAGTGAACTGCGAATGGTCGCTATTGCTAAAGGGAAGTACAAACATGAGACGGTATCTAAGGATGACGCAAAACATTTTTTGGACGAAGTAATGGCTTTAAATGTAGATATACTATTTCCGGAAGAGACAGAAGCGGCTAGAATTGAAGGAAAACAAAAAGAAAAAAACAGAGCAGAAAAACTATTTCAATTTTTAGCAGATAAATTATCACTAGCATCTATTTCCGGTAAGATATTAGAGGAAATTGATGATCTTGTCGCTCAACGTCCGATTATGGTTAACCGCATTGTCAGTATGATTAACGATGCTAAGAAGTTATTGAAACAAACGATAGAAGAGAAGGAAAAAAGGGCGATTAAGCGATATGTCAATGCATTGTCAGGTCCAACAAAGAAAAGTAAAAAATACCAAGATCCCTGTGATTACCGTAAACAGTTAAAGGAAATGTCAGAACAGGAATTGGAAGAAGAAGCAAAAATATTTGCTAAAAGTATGCGGGAAACAGGGCTCGTCAGCAAGCATCACGTTGTCCTTGTTCGTTATTTAAACCGACATAATCAGAAGCTGCTACCAGTCGCAATGCAATTAAATAATAAAGGTAAAGCGAATTTAGAGGAATATATCGACATTGTTAGTGATTTAATTACGGTAGCTATTCATTTGCCAATGCGAAAATCTTTATATGGACTTGCTTGTGTGCTGGAGAGAGGAGTATTGTCCTCCACACCAGTTATTCCTGGTTTAAAAAGGTTGATAGAGCTGGATTTGCAACCAGAGGTTAGGAAAGTTTTGTTGAATTCGATCAATGATAATGAAGGAATAACAGCTAATGACATTATGCTTGCTGGGGTAATTAGTGTCCTCGGGCAACCACTTGGAGTTGGTCAAGGGATGAACCCTACATGTCAAACCGCACGTGGTATTAGCTTGTGGTCATTGCATGCTCCCGGTTATTTGCTGGAATTAATACCTCGAGCGGCAAGAGATGGAGATATTGATGTGCAATTTGAAGGACAGACTATACATTCTAAAAACCTCCATGAAGGATTAGTGCAAGATTTACATGAAGAATTAGATCCTGTATCACTTATTTTAGTACCTCATCTTGATCGTATATATGGTGAGTTGGTTAGACGATCAGAATTTAGAGGGGATGATGTCCACAAATGGGTCAATCCTGCTTTTTACGGAGATTGGATTTCGAGGGGATTTAGCTCCACGATTGATCCGCTGACTGGTTCCGTTGCGGATTACCCTGGATTTGTCCGTCTTTTTTATGCGACACATCATCCAGATTACAATAATGGCTATGAATTAATTTATCCAAACCCAGTTGGTATCTTTATAACCAATTCATTTGGAAACCTATTAGGATTGCATGCCGTTTCGATTCAACGTGTTGCCCGTGATTCTGACGGTAAATACCGTATCTATTTTTATAACCCGAATAATGATAGCGCACAAGTATGGGGGCAAGGGATTACTCCAACAGTTAAAGGACATGGAGAACTGCCTGGTGAATCTTCATTGCCATTCCATGAATTTGTAGCTAGGCTGTATGCTTTTCACTACAATCCATATGAACAAGGAGACGCATACGCAGTAGATAATCAGTATGTAGAAAAAGTGGAGAAGTTAGCAAGAGAAAGCTGGGGAGAGAAATACACTTGGGTGCAAATTTAATTCTATTATACCAAGGGGATTTTTCAACATTTCCCCTTGGAATATATTTCTAACGAATTTACCCTTGCATAATAATTAATCACCGTGTTATATTATTAATTGTCGCTGAAAACGACAGGACAAAAAACATCTCGGACAACTTAAAAAAACACAAAAAAAGTTGTTGACATTAAATGAATGAGATGGTATGATATAAAAGTTGTCGCAAAAAAGACAGCAAGCTTTGATCTTTGAAAACTGAACAAAACAACCAGTATGATTTTAAACATGAAACAAAAGCTAGCTTTTAGAAGCGAGCGCAAGTCAACTTTATTGAGAGTTTGATCTTGGCTCAGGACGAACGCTGGCGGCGTGCCTAATACATGCAAGTCGAGCGCGGGAAGCTTGTCTGA
>NZ_KB898678.1 GCF_000377765.1 Gracilibacillus lacisalsi DSM 19029
GTATGTGACAGTTAACTTTTTGAGGTTTTATACCATGTGAAATAAAAGACGTAATGTCCGTACGTTAAAACAATGTAGAACGTTATTTAGCGTAGGCGTCCACTTCGACTCCTGTGGGATCAGCGTGATCTGAAGATCCACTTTTGTAAAGCGATCTTCTTTACAAAAGTTAGCTGAAGACACGCCCCACGGAAAGCGAAGTGGACAAGCCGCAGCGGTTGTTACGCCTATTATTCATGTCAAAATGACTACTTTGGACAGGATCGGCGGGGCTAGCCGGTTTTTCGAATGCAATCTCCATTCAGCAACAAATCGATCGAAAGATATTATCAATCTAGCTTTATGAGTATGATATAATAGACTAAGAAATGGAGGGATTGGATGAGTACCAATGATTCGCAAAAACTTTTACATTTATTACATATGCACCATTCATCTTTCTTAAAAAGTCAGGTAGCACATGCAATTGGAATGGAAATGTATATCCGATCCAAGCAAGTAAATTCAAAGGAAGATCTGGCTTCCTTTTGCTATAGTTACGTCGGTAATTATTTATTATATAACGATGCAATTATTATTAAAGAATTATTTTCAAAACTGAAGAAAAATGATTGGGATCAGGTTCTGTATTTAGCCGAAATATATAATGCCAGAAAAAATGTATTGGAGTTAAAGAAGACTAGCCGCCAAGCAGGGAGCCGTTTCCTTGATCGGCTATTGACGATTGAAGCGACACCTATCCTCTCCAAATGGTCGGAAGAAATAAAGGATAGAGATTCGTTAAATCATTATGTTATTGTATATAGTCTTTATGCATTTGAAAAAGGGTTTGACTTGTTTGCAACGATCCAAACCTATTTATATTTTTCTTTAACAAACCTTATTCAGCATGCGGTAAGAGCGATTCCACTAGCACCAAAAGACGCGGAACAAGTCACATTAGATGCATTAACAAAAGTGGATCAAACAACTGAATTGGCGATGACACTACATTTTAAAGATATGCAGAATAGTGCGATCGGATTGGAAATATCCGCTATGCAGCATAAATATCTTTTATCAAAATTATTTATATCTTAATGGAGGTAAAGATGGAATCGAATAAGCAGTTACAAGCACGGTTTCAGAAAGTCAATCTTCTAGACTATAAAGGTGATCAACCATTAAAAATTGCAAAAGCAGATCAGAGCCACCGTGTGTTCACGACCTATAATATCGATGGATTGAATCAAACAACAGATCCCATTTCGATTGATTTTACAGTAAAAAAAGCGTCTAATATAAAACTATTAGAGATGGAAACGGATAAGCATGCTCAAGAAGATCACTCCCTTCAATTCACCTGTAACATCGAAGAAGAAGCGTTATTATTTTTTAAAAAGCGTGAAATAATCCCAGCTAATCATAGTAAGATTAGTCAGCATATAAAAGTGAATGTCACAGGGGATGCGGAATTTGTCTGGTCAGAAATCGTTCATTTAAATCAAGTATCTGATTATCATTACTATTCGCTAATGGAGATCTGGACAGAAGATCAATGTCTAGCTTATGATCCGGTCCAATTTACCGGAAAGGAAGAGATGTTGGCACATCATGGCATGACAGAGTCATTTCCATATGTTGCTTCGATATGGTATATTTCACCGGATCCGCCTTTTGATGAATGGGATGTCCAGCAGCGCTTATCGCAAGCGAAGCACCATCGAGCAGGGATGACCGATATCGATGGTAAAGGAATACTAATTCGCTGGCTTTCGACGGATTTAACATTATTGAAACAAGAGGTCGACGATGTGCTTGCCTTTTTTGATGAAAAAATCACAGATATACGAAAGTGGAGAGTTTGAAAAAAGTTAGGAGATTATCTTCTAGCTTTTTTTCTAAGGAGGATAAAGATGGGACAATTTCCTAAGGCTGTGGCTTATTATTATAAACGCTGGCACGAGTTTGAGATGGACTTGCATCATCATCCTGCAATCGAGATTATGTATGTTATGGATGGCAAATGTCAGATTGAAATTGATGACCGGATTGTTCATATGCGTAAGGGTCAATATATTTATATTCAGAGTAATGTGAAGCATCGTCTAATTATTGATAAAGATCACCCATGCAGAATGTTAAATATCGAATTTATCCTTCATAGCAATAAAACCACTCCTTATATATCCATTGAACAGCTTTTTCAAACACAGCCGTCCATACGGTCATTATTTGATCAGAACGAACGGTATTTTCTATTAAAGGATGATGAAGCGGTATATTTTACTTTAAGACACCTCGTTCTGGAATTAGATCATCAGTCTGCAAACAATCAACTGTTGATCGATAACTTAATGGTCCAATTGTTACTGTGGATTGACCGTAACCGACGTGAGTATCATGAACAAACAGGTAATCAGCATATTAAAAAGGCATTGACCTATATTCATGAACATTATGATACAGAAATAAAGGTAGAAAGGCTTGCGTCTATCACGCATCTTCATCCTAGCTATTTACATAAAATCTTCCGTCGTTCACAAGGAATGACGATTAATCAATATATTACCAAAGTACGGCTGGAGAAAGCAAAAATGCTGCTAGTTAATACTGAAATTCCTGTTACAGAAATTTCTAATTATGTTGGGGTGAACACGAGTCAATACTTTAGCAATTTGTTTAAAAAGGAAACAGGTTTATCACCGTCAGCCTATCGGGAACATTCTCGTGAAATATAAAAGGTTAGAATTTTACACATATACTGGTCAAGAAACGATAATATTTAAATCGCTTACACTCCTTTCGTGATAAGATACCTTTAAAGACGAAAAGGAGGTAGAGACATGTCATTTAAAATTGCTTTTATCGGTGCAGGTAGTATTGGATTTACGCGTGGCTTGCTTCGTGATATTTTGTCGGTACCAGAGTTCCAAAGAATAGAGGTAGCTTTTACCGATATCAATCAGAAAAACTTAGACATGGTAACACAGTTGTGTCAACGGGATATCGATGAAAATGGACTAGCTATTACGATTGAAGCAACGACAGACAGAAGAACTGCTTTAACAGATGCAAAATATATTTTTAATGTAGTCAGAATTGGTGGATTAGAAGCATTTAAACAAGATGTGGAGATACCATTAAAATACGGTGTTGACCAGTGTGTAGGGGATACACTAAGTGCAGGCGGAATTATGTATGGGCAACGTGGAATAGCAGAAATGTTAGAAATTTGTAAAGATATTCGTGAAGTAGCGGATCCAGGTGTGTTGTTGTTAAACTATGCGAACCCAATGGTCATGTTAACATGGGCCTGTAACAAATATGGAGGAGTTAATACAATCGGTCTTTGCCACGGTGTTCAAAATGGTCATAAACAGATCGCCGAAGTATTAGGAAAGAAAAAAGATGAAGTAGATATCATTTGTGCTGGAATCAATCACCAGACATGGTATATAGAAGTGAAAACAAATGGAGTCGACCGGACTGATGAGTTATTAGAAGCATTTGAAAGTCATCCTGAATATAAGGATACCGAAAAAGTACGGATTGATATGCTTCGTCGTTTTGGTTATTTTAGTACCGAGTCTAACGGTCATTTGAGTGAGTATGTACCGTGGTATCGCAAGCGTCCGGAAGAAATTAACGACTGGATTGATTTAAGCAGTTGGATAAACGGAGAAACAGGCGGGTATCTACGCGTTTGTACGGAGGGACGTAATTGGTTTGAGACAGATTTTCCAAATTGGTTAAAGGAACCATCCTTTGAATACAAAGAGGAAAATCGTGGTGAAGAACATGGTTCCTATATTTTAGAAGGATTGGAAACCGGTCGTGTATACCGTGGTCACTTTAACAGGGTAAACAATGGAATTATTTCGAATTTACCAGGTGATGCGATCATTGAAGCACCGGGTTATGTTGATCGCAATGGAATTAATATGCCGTATGTAGGGGATTTACCACTGGGACCTGCTGCCGTTTGTAGTGTCAGCATTTCCGTTCAGCGCTTAGCAGTTGAAGCAGCTGTCCATGGAGATGATTATTTGTTGCGCCAAGCAATGATGATGGACCCGCTAGTCGGTGCTGTGTGTAACCCGAAAGAAATCTGGCAAATGACTGATGAAATGTTAGTTGCCGAAAAAGAATGGTTACCACAGTATAAAGAAGCGATAGCTCAGGCCGAAAAAAGATTAGCAGAAGAAGAACGAATTCCAACGAAAGATTATCAGGGAGCGGCGCGAGTAAAAGTGAAATCAGTGGCAGAAATGGCCAAAGATAGAGAAACAGCTGTGAAAAATGCCGGAGAAGCAGATAAAGGGAATTTTTGATAAAAGTGAAGAAAATTAGTATAGTAAAGCCACTAGGATATTTTAGTGGCTTTTTTTCGTGTGAACTAATTTTTAGCAATCTCGCGGACAAAAAAGAGTGAAATCAAGGAAAAGTGTCCGTGAGAACCGATCTCGTGGACAAAAAAAGTGAAAACGATCAAAAGTGTCCATGAGATTTAATCTCGTGGACAAAAAAGAGTGAAAACGATCAAAAGTGTCCATGAGAATCAATCTCGCGGACAAAAAAGAGCGAAAACGATCAAAAGTGTCCATGAGAATCGATCTCGTGGACAAAAAAGAGTAAAATCAAGGAAAAGTGTCTCCGAGAACCGCGCTCAAGGACAAAAGAAAGCAATATCAACAAAATCTGTCACCGAAAAAAGGAGTTGAAAATATGAAAATAATCCCTCTAGGAATTTGGGGAGGCTATCCGCAGGCAAATAGTGCTACATCTTCTTTTTTAATTGAGGAAGACGGGTTTCATCTGTTATTAGATTGTGGTAGTGGAGTGCTTGCATCGTTGCAAAATTACATATCCATTCAACAATTAGATGCGGTGATTATCACCCATTACCATCATGATCATATTGCCGATGTTGGAGCGCTTCATTACGCAAAATTGATCCAAAACCAATTAGCGGATCAACCTAAAACAATAGCCATATATGCGCATGATCGGGATGAGCAGTACCACTCTTTATCTTTTAAAGAACATATTGAAGCATTTAATATAATCAAAACGTCACAAATAGGTCCTTTTACAATAGAGACAACAGAGACGAATCATCCTGTATACTGTTTAGCAATAAAACTAGAGGCAAAAGGAAAAAAGGTCGTCTTTACAGCTGATACTGGCTGGAAAAAGTCATTGATCCCATTCTCTCAACATGCTGATTTATTGGTTTCAGAGGCTAATCTCTATCAGGAATATGAAGGGAAAATTCCAGGCCATATGAGTGGTCGACAGGCGGGGGCATTGGCAGAAAAAGCAGCCGCTAAACAACTGATACTAACTCATTTACCTCATTTCGGCGATGTTCAAAATATATTAAAAGAGGCGGAACAAACATATACCAATCAAGCAGCAATAGCAATAGTCGGTCAATCGATTACTATTTAAAAAAAGGTATACCTACTAACACAGGTATACCTTTTCAACTATTGTAAAGTTTCAGATTTATTTGATTTAGTTGATTGTCTAAATTTAATTTCATAAGGAACAATAATACGTTTAGCTGGCTCATCCTTGTTTTTTGCTTTCTCAATTAAGCACCTTGCTGATTGCACACCTAACTGATAAATTTGAATATCAACAGTTGTTAAAGGTGGTGTGGTAATTTCCGATAAATAAAGGTTATTAAATGATGTTAAGGAAACATCTTCAGGGCAACTAAGACCGATTTCTTCTAATGTATTAATAACCCCTAAAGACATCAAGTCATCGGCAACTACCAAACCTGTTGGCGGTTCATCCAACGCAAATAGTTGCTCGACCGCATCACTACCACCGGATTTTAGAAATTCCGCATGTACCGTATATTCGTTTGGTAATGGCAAGCCTGCTTCTTCTATGGCAGACTTATAACCGTTTAGACGGTCAACGGTTACTGTTAATTCAGTTGAACCACCGATAAAAGCGATATGTCGATGTCCGATGTCTATCAAATGGTTGGTTAAGTCCTTGCTCGCTTTAAAGTTATTATTATCAACATACGTAATTTCACTTTCTTGTTCAGAAGGTTTCCCTACAATGACAAAGGGAAAATTTTTCTCCGTTAAAAATTGTTGTACAGGATCAGCAATCCGCGAATAAAGTAAGATAATACCATCAACCCTGTTACCGTTTACCATTCGTTGTACTTCTTCATATACGTCTTCTTCATTACCACCCGTTGATACGTATAAAGAATATTCTGCTTCATGGGCAAAAGAGCCAATTCCACGTAAAACTTCAGGAAAGAATGGATTTTGCAATGCTTTATCAGCTGATGATGGCATGATGACACCAATTGCTTGTGAAGATCGTACCGCGAGATTACGTGCGTTTATATTTGGATGGTATCCCAGATCTTTCATCGCTTTTCTTACACGCTTTTTGGTATCTAAACTGATTCTAGGATTGTCTGCTATAACTCTAGAAACCGTTGAGGGTGCTACTCCTGCTTTTTTTGCTACGTCTTTTATTGTAACTGCCATAATTTTTCACCCTTTAGATTTGTAAAAATGCATTAATGTCTGAGAATTCTGTATTTCTATTATATGTGATCAGGTATTATTATCAAAGTATATTTCACTCTAAAACGAAATTTATCCTTTCGTTCCTCCTGCTGTTAGTCCAGAAATTAAGTAGCGTTGCAAGAATAGATAAACCGTTGCAACTGGAACTGCTATTAAAATAGAACCTGCAGCAAATCTAGTGAAGTTATTTGCAAAGCGATCATTAATAAAATTAAATAATCCAACTGCTAGAGTATAGTTATCCTGACTTGATAGTACGATTGATGGTAATAGGAAATCAAAAAGTGGCATCATAAAATTAAATAATGCAACTACTGCTAAAATAGGTTTTGCTAGTGGAAGCATTACACTCCAAAATACTCTTAAATGCCCAGCTCCATCTATTCTCGCCGCTTCGTCAAGTTCACGTGGAATAGTGTCAAAATAGCCTTTAACTAACCATGCATTAAATGGTATTTGCCCACCTAGATAAACCAATATTAACCCAGTTAATGTATCAAGCATGCCAATCATATTAAGGAAAATATATAATGCTACCATTGCCATCATAACTGGAAACATTTGTAGTAACAGGAAGATATACAGTGCATTCTTTTTTCCAACAAATTGGTAACGAGAGAATGCATATGCTACCAATGAGGTAATGATCACACTGCCTGCAGCTACTGAGATCGATACAATCAATGAATTTTTATACCATAATAAATAATCACTTTCATCGCTAAAAAGCCATTTATAATGCTCCAACGAAAAATTTTCTGGAATAAGTGAAGATGAATATAAGCTGGTACCCTGATTGAGAGACATTCCCACCGTCCACACTAATGGATAAAAGATAATAATGGAAGTGATAAGAATGACTAGGTACATAAGCGTTACTTCGATTTTTGATTTTTGCTTTTGATTCATTACAATTCACCTTCTTCCTTGAATGATTTCGTCTGCCTAAATTGATAAAAGGCAAAACCAGAGATGATAAGTCCCATAATTAGAGAGATAACTGCTGCCATTGCATAGTTGTTTGTTTCAAATGTTAACTTGTATACCCATGATATTAATATGTCAGTGCCACCAGCATTTTGATTTCTTACCGGAGGTCCACCTTCATTAAACAAGTAAATAATGTTAAAGTTATTAAAATTTTGCGCATACTGCATGATTAGTAACGGTGCAGTAGCAAACATTACATGTGGAAAAGTAATAAATCGAAATTTTTGAAAACGAGATCCGCCATCTACGTCTGCTGCTTCATACCAGTCTTTTGAGATACTTTGTAAGACACCTGTAAACAATGCAAATATAAATGGGAACCCTAACCATGTTTGAATTAATATAATCGCTGTCCGCGCGTAGAATGGTTCACTCAACCACGGAATCCCTTCTCCACCGAGGAGTGGAATAATAATATCACGGTTTATCGCACCAAAGTCATCATTAAACATAGCTGAGAAAATTAAAATCGTAACAAAAGCTGGAACTGCCCAAGGTAAAATTAAAATGGTACGAATTAATTTCTTGAATCGAATTCTTGGATCATTAACGATCAATGCTAAGAATAAACCTAAAGCTATTTGCAGCGTCGTAGCAACTACTGTCCATACAATGGTCCAAGCTAAAACACTAATGAAGGTATCCTGCCAGATTGGCACCGTAATAAGTTCTTTAAAGTTTTCAAACCCAACCCAATCGACAAGGTTCCTTGGGGGTGAGTTGTATAAATTATAATTTGTAAATGCCAGTAAGACTGAAAAGATAAGTGGGAATATGACGACAAAAATCATTAGTAATAACCCAGGAACAGTCATTAAATATGGAAAAGCAGTATCATAAAAATCGATAATGGTATCTTTAAGCCCTTTTGGCTGCCATCCATCTTTTATTTTTTTGGCCTGGTTACGTGCATCCATCACATTTCCTACATATAGCGCGATCAAAATAATGGTGGCAATTAATGCTAAGACACCAAAGACCAATAATCGAATCGAGTGATCTGTACCAGGAATAGTACCTAACGTACGTAATCCCCATAATCCAAAATTAATGGTATCGAATAACGTTACTAAAAAAGCGAGCTCTAATAGAATAAAAATAGTTCCTTTTAAAAATCTACGATTATAAAGCTGACCTAACCCTGCAAAAATTATGGATAATATGGTAGCAATGTTAGGATTATGGTTTTTAAAGTTGTTATTGGAATTGTGATTCAATTTGATTACCTCCCCAATAGGACAGAAAAAATGAGAGGGAAGAAATTATTTTCTCCCCCGTGAATGTTTTATTGAGCACCACTAGCATCAATATTGGTTTTTATTTGTTCTACCGCTTCTGGAAGTACTGAAGAAGGATCTTCCCCTTCAGCTAAGAACTGTAATGCATTATTCATTGGTTCCCAAACTTGAGACATTTGCGGAGTACTAGGCATCGGTACTCCATTTTCAATTTGCTGACTGAATGAACTGAAAATTGGATCCTCGATAGATTCAAGTGCACTTGTATTAGTCGGCAGTTCTCCAGCAACGTCAAAGTAATGCTTTTGATTTTCTTCATTTGTCATAAATAATGCAAGATCTGTAGCCCATTCTGTATTGTCAGAATAGTATGATACCATCCAGGCTTTAACCCCAACTAATGATTGAGCTCCTTGCCCATCCATTTCAGGGAATGGGGCAAATCCAAGACTATCACCTAAAGCTTCTGTATAACTAGGTATACTCCATGGTCCGTTAATTACAGCACCAACTTTTCCTTCTGTAAATAATCCGTCTATAACATCAGTTGTGGTGGAAGGAGGAATCTTTCCATCTCCGAAGAATGATTGATAGAGTTCGCCCCCTTCGATAGCACCTTCATTTGCAAGTCCGATATCACTTGTATCATATTCACCGATATCTCCACCAAAAATGTATCCACCAAAACTCTTAAAGAATGGATAAGAGAAATATAAGTCATTTGGTTTCATTAAAAATCCAAATTTATCCTGGGAAGCGTCTGTGTTTTCCTCTAATGCAGTAAGTAAGTCATCAATTGTTTCTGGCTCATCCATTATATCTTTGTTATAAAAAATGCCGTATGTTTCAATTACAGCAGGAACGCCATACATATCGTTGGAACCTTCAAATTCGTACTGAACGGATGCTAGAGAAGCATCACTGTAGTCAGCTAACTGTTCATCAGAAATATCAAGTGGTTGTGCTAAACCTTGTGCAACAATATCGCCAGTTCGATCGTGTGGCTGAAAGAATAAATCCGGTCCACGTCCTTCTGGTCCTGCCAATGATAATTCATCTAATTGATCTAGCATTGATTTAGGAACTACATTAACTGTAATGTCATTTTGTTCTTCGTAATCTGCTGCTATTTTCTCGATAGCTTCTAATTGTTCTTCTTCATCATTGGCCCAAACTGTTAATTCTTCCGGTTTGTCTGCTGCAGCAGAATCATTTGATTCTTCAGCAGTATCTTCTGAGGTACTTTCTTCATTGTTATCAGTATTTGTGTCTTCCTCTCTGTCTGGAGCACATGCTGTGATGATAACGATTGCAAATAACAGTGTAATTAAAGCTAAAAATAATTTTATGTTTCTCATATATTTCTCCCCTTTTTACTAATTTGCGCAATCGATTGCGCTTAATTGGCTTTAATTATACATAGGATTTTTTATATAAGCAAGCGTTTTCTAGAAAAAACTTTCAAATATTTTTTTCTACATTATATGTATTTTTTGAAAAGGAAAAATATATTGACAGATCATCTCAGTTATTGTAATAATAAAGTTAACAACAGTGATAGACACCATTATACAAATGGAGGGCACTGCTTTTGTATTTTTTACAAACAACCCCGGCTAGTAAAAGTCGGGGTTGTTTGTTTTTGAGGAAGGAGGTTAGATTGAAATTGTAAAATTAGTGGACTGATGAGGAAAACGATTGCGCTTTTGTAGGTTGTCTTTTTTTTCGTCATCAATCATCTAATATACTTTCAGTGTTGCTATCTATCAAAATTGTAGATGATGGGGCAATCGACAAAATAACTGCAGAATGAACGGATTGTTTCTATTCCAAAAGGGGGATATTACATGTTTATGGAAGCTATAAACCATAGAGCAACTATTCCATACATCTATGCGAGAGATAAAGAAACAATAGAGATTATGCTAGAAACGAAAAAAGGAGACGTAGAAGCTGTCGAATTAATATTTGCGGACCCGTATGATTTTAAGGGTGATCAATGGCAATATAAAACAAAACAAATGATTAAGACAGGTTCTTCTCAATTAACAGATTATTGGAAGGTATCTGTACAACCTGAATACAGAAGATTACGCTATGGCTTTCAATGTACGGACAAAGATAATACGAAAATTATTGTGACAGAAAGGGGGTTTTATAAAACGATTCCCTTTGACATCGGTAATTACTTCTGTATGCCTTATTTACATGAAAATGATATATTTCAAGCACCTGATTGGGTGAAGGATACGGTCTGGTATCAGATTTTTCCTGAACGATTTGCTAATGGAGACTCTTCCTTAAATCCAGAAGGTAAAAGACCATGGGGGAGTGAAAAGCCTAGCCCAACTAATTTTTTCGGAGGCGACTTTCAAGGTGTCATAGATCATCTGGATTATTTATCCGATTTAGGGATTACTGGTATTTACTTTACACCTATTTTTAAAGCGTATTCGAACCATAAATACGATACGATTGACTATTTTGAAATAGATCCGCAATTCGGGGATAAAGAGACTTTTCGAAGGTTGGTGAATGAATGCCACGATCGAGGCATAAAGGTAATGTTAGATGCAGTGTTTAATCATAGTGGTTACTATTTTGAGCCTTTTCAAGATGTATTAACAAATCAACAAGATTCACGTTTTAAAGATTGGTTTCATATATGGGAGTTCCCTGTAAAAGCAGAAGGCTATCCCAATTATGATGCGTTTGGATTTGTTGCATCCATGCCCAAATTAAATACTGCCAATCCCGAAGTGAAAAAATATCTGCTAGATGTGGCGCGATATTGGGTTGAAGAATTTGACATTGATGGATGGCGTTTAGATGTTGCCAATGAAGTAGATCATGCGTTTTGGCGCGATTTTCGCAAAGTAGTAAAAGAAGTGAAGCCAGAAGCATATATATTGGGCGAGATCTGGCATGATGCAATGCCTTGGCTACAAGGGGACCAGTTCGATGCTGTGATGAACTATCCTTTCACGAATGGTGCGATAGAATATTTTGCTACCCAGCAAATGGACAGTCAAACATTTGCTGATAGTATCACAAATGTATTGCACATGTACCCGCAAAATGTTAATGAACCAGCCTTTAATTTGTTAGACAGTCATGATACGGCTCGAATTTTAACAATGGCTGAAGGTAATAAAGAACTGGTCAAACTGCTTTACGTATTTCAAATGTCCTTTGTAGGATCACCTTGCATTTATTATGGAGACGAAATTGGCATAACGGGTGGTGATGATCCTGGGTGCCGTAAATGCATGGAATGGGATGAGGCGAAGCAAGATCAGGAATTATTTCGCTTTGTTCAAAGACTAATAAAGATGAGGAAGGAAGTACTTGGATTTGGAAACTGTGCGAATTTCAGGTTTCTTAAAATAGATGGAAATACAGTTGTCTATCAAAAAAAAGCTGGCGAAGCAGAGCTTATTTTTGTATTAAATAACAGTGACCAGACGAAGTATATTGAGATAGAGGCACTTTCAAATAGAAAGGCAATAGAATTATTCTCCAATCAAGAGGTATTAGAAGAAGGTACAACAGTGAAAATCGAAGCATACGGATATAAATGCTTTCAATTGCATAATTAGATGCTTTTTCGTTTTTATCCAGCTAGGTTCATACACTTAAGAAAAAACTGAGCAATTCTCCTCTAGTGGCTATTATGGAATAATATCAACTGCTTGACCACCACTCCGGCTGCCCACTTCCCTTTCCGTGGGGTTTGGTCTTCAGCTAACTTTTTCGAGCAAAATTGGATCGGAAAAGTGGATCTTCAGGTCAAACAATTTCCACAGGAGTGAAAGTGGGCGGCCTACGCTATTATCAGGCTCTACAACGCTAGCATGAAGTAACACAGCTGCTTTTATACTCACGGATAGCGGTCATATTGTAAAAAAGATCAACCTATTACTTCTGACAAGAATTGTTGCACCTTCTCATAGCGGAGACTAATTACGGAGACTCCTGTGAGAATTGCACGAGCCGAAAATCCACTTTGCAAAGTGTTTTTCTTTGCAAAGTTAGTTGAGGCTGTGCCCACGGATAGCGAAGTAATTAGTCGGAGCGTTGTAAATATACATCAAACATGTCAAAATAACTACTTCACTTAACGTAGTCATTGCACTGATTATATCTTTTCTAAACTTACAAAGAAAAAAGCTTGCTTTCGATCGAAAGCAAGCCTCTTCATTATTGTTTCGCTTCATATCCTGCAGCGAAAATAGCGACAAAAAATGTAACGCAAACACCGATAATTAATGCGATTCCCATGAGTCTCCTCCTTTTTCACTGAAAAAATCGACCGCTTATGTACATTATTCTTTCTCTATTATAGCGAAGTCTATACTTTTTGTGAAGAGCTGATATGAATTTACATTCGGCCCTTCACCGCTGTTTCTCTAACCCATTTCATATAATTGGATTGCCTTCTTTACATGGTTATTTGCTTTCGTTAGATATTGAGCTGCTTCCTTTTTGTTACAGCCTGTTTTGGCAATCATTAGGGAAAGTTTTACATCATTGTTTGTCTCGTCCATTAATGTTTGAGCTTCCTTTTCCGAGATACTTGTCAATTGCATTAGCATCGACTCTGCGCGCTTCACTAATTTTTTATTAATAAGCTGCATATCGATCATCTCATTCTGATACACCTTACCAAGCTTGACCATGGTTGCGGTTGATATCATATTAATCGCTATTTTCTGGGCCGTTCCAGCTTTTAGTCTCGTTGAGCCGCGGATTACTTCGGGACCTACTATCAATTCGATCCCGACATCACTTAGTTTAGTTGACATTGTCTGCTGATTACAGCTTATCGAAATCGATGCGGCCTGTTTTTCTTTCGCGTAAGTTAGTGCAGCTACGGAATAGGGAGTAGAGCCACTCGCGCTAATAGCAATCAGTACATCGTTTTCGTTAAAATCGTATTGCTGTAGATCATAGACAATATCAGAAGCGTTGTCTTCATGCTGCTCAAGTGGTTCCCACATGGCATTCTTTCCGCCGGCAACGAACGCAATCCAACGGTCAGGTTCTATCGAAAAGGTTGGACCAAGTTCGACAGCGTCTAATACTCCAATACGTCCGCTCGTTCCAGCACCTACAACAAAGACACGAGCTCCATGTTCCCATTTGTCTACAATTAGTTCAACTGCTTCTGCAATAGCTGTTAACGATTTTTGAATTCCCTCTTGAATATGGCGTTCTTCTTCCAACATTAGTGAGACGATATCGATAGCTTCCATTTCATCGATAGCAAGCGATTTTTGGTTTATCGCTTCTGTAACTGTTTTAACCATTATACGACGCTCCTTATTAACGTTCTAGATCAAGCATAAATTTGTATCGATCTGCACGGTAAGAGGATTTTACAACTTCAAATGTTGTGCCATTTTCTAGTTGTGTCGTTCTTTTCATAAAAAGGACTGGTGAATGTTCAGGTATTTCTAAGTATTCAATTTCTTCTTCATTAGCAATAGTAGCTTCAAATATTTGGCTTGCTTTTCCTATTTTTAACCCTAAGTCATGCTCAATATATTGATAAAGTGAATTTTGCACAATATCATCTGTCAAACCTTTAATTAAATTTGCTGAAATATAAGTACGCTCCAAAGCCATGGGAATGTTCTCAGCTAATCGTATCCGTTTAATCTCATAAATTGGTGCGTGTTCAGGTATATGAAGCTGCTCAGCTAAACTCTGATTGGCTGGAATGATTTCGAAATTAATTAATTTGTTACCCGGTTCCATACCGCGTGCTTTCATGTCTTCTGTAAAGCTTGTAAGTCCATTTAAGTTTTGTTCTAACTTTTGCTCGGTTATGAATGTTCCTTTCCCTTTTATCCGGTGTAAATAGCGTTCATTAACTAAATTAGTAATTGCTTGTCGCACTGTCATTCTACTGATGTTCAGCTGTTCAGCGTATTCACGCTCGGATGGTAATGCATCACCTGGCTTGTATTCACCATTTTCTATTTTAGATTTAATTTGCTCTTCTAATTGATGATAAATAGGAATTGGCGATTGCTTATCTATCATTGCACTTTCTCCTTTCTGTTATAGATCTAATTACTAAAATATATAGTGGATTTAGTTAGCATTGTTTTTGGTGTTCTGCTTGCAATATCATTAAATTTCACATGGTAATTTATTAAATATCCGTATTCATTATAGCATCTTCATCTGCAATGATGGTAACATTTTCATGATTGTTCAGGATAGACGCTGGGAACTGTTCGTCAATTCTACCATGCAAGAGTTTGTTTAGTGCTTGATTCTTTTCTTTTCCGGATACTAGCAGTAATATTTCTTTGCTTTCCATGATCGAGCCAATTCCCATTGTAATGGCTTGTTTTGGGACTTCCTCTACTGTACCAAAAAAGCGAGCATTAGCTTGTATCGTTGAACGGGTTAAGGACACGATATGAGTGTGCTGATCAAATGGTGTTCCCGGTTCATTAAAACCAATATGACCGTTTTTACCTAAACCTAAGAGTTGTAAATCAATCCCATTGTATTGTTGGATCTTTTGCTCATATGTTTCGCATTCTGCTGCAAGATCTTCTGTTAATCCATTGGGAATGAAAGTTTGATCTCTAGGAATGTTCACCTTGCTGAATAAATGCTGATGCATATAGTAATGGTAACTATTAGGGTCATCTTTAGGAAGTCCGATATACTCATCTAAATTAAATGTGACAACGTGCTGATAGGAGGTTTGATTCTCCAGGTAATCTTCGGCTAAATAGGCATAGGTTTGAATAGGAGTGCCACCAGTAGCTAATCCCAATGTGATATGTGAACTTGATTTTATTCTATCCAAAATAATATTTGCTGCAATTTTACTCATTTCTTGATGATTGGTTGTGCGAATTACTTTCATCTTTTGTTACATCCTTTCGTAAGCAATTTCTCCGCGGCAAAGTGTAAGAATGATATCATTGTTATCATCTAATAAAACGATATCGGCATCTTTTTTCTCAGCGATGGTACCTTTTCTGTTTATCATACCCAACTCTTTAGCGGCATTTGCGGAAGTCATGGCGATTGCTTCCTCGAAAGTACAACCACTAAATTGAATAATATTTTTCAGTGCATCACCCAATTTCAAAGTGCTACCTGCCAATGTGCCATCCTCTAGTCTTGCTTTTTGTTCTACGACATTGACCTTTTGACCACCTAAGTCATAATGACCATCGTGCAAGCACTTTGCTCTCATTGCATCTGTTATTAACAGTAGTCTGTCTTTTCCTTTTAGTTTAAAAGCTGTCTGAATTGCTTCAGGTGTGGAATGAACACCATCAGCAATCATTTCTACCATAAGTTCATTCTGTAGCCAAGCAGCACCTACTACACCTGGTTCCCGGTGATGAAAACCACGCATCTGGTTATATAAATGTGTAATATGAGACAAACCATGTTTGATTGCTGTCTTAATTTCGCCAGCGGTAGCATCGGTATGTCCTGCTGATGCAATGATGCCTTGACTTTTTAAATGTTGAACAAATTCCATTCCACCATTTACTTCCGGTGCCAGTGTGACAAGCTTGATTTGTTGATGCGCTAATTGATGCCATTTTTGAAACAGTGAAATATCTGGTTCCTTAATATGTGCTTCAGACTGTGCACCTTTTCGCTTCATATTGATGAACGGTCCTTCTAAATGAATTCCGATAATTTCAGCTGCTCCCGGCTCTTGCTGATCCATGTAGGAAACAACATTTTTAATCGCATGTTCGATGTCATCGTTACTTTGGGTCATTGTGGTCGCTAAAAAAGAAGTCGTTCCTTCTTTAGGTAATGTATTTGCCATTGTTCGCAAGGCTTGCTTCGTGCCATCCATCACATCAGCTCCGTTTGCGCCATGTATATGAACGTCGATTAATCCAGGAATCGCTTTTACATTTTTATCTGAAAAATCAAGGACTCGGTACTCCTCTTCTGCTGTTAATTGGTCTAATGTACCAATTTCTTCGATGATATGATCCTTGATTTTAATGAATCCGTTATGAAGTTTCTGGTTATCTGCATATATTTCCGTATTTTTAATTAAAATCTTTTGTCTATCCAATTATGATCACACCTTTAGAGAATGAGTTGTTAATCATAGAATACCAGTTTAAAGTATGGTTGTCTATACCTAATGAAAATATATGGTATATTTTTTGTGAAAAGTGTGTGAACATTTGTTACAAAAAGGTTGCAAATGGTATATACAAGGTGTGGTGCCATTTGTTTAGGTGCTAAACGTCCGACTTCAAGTAACACAAGGATCAGTTAGGGGTAACAGACGATATACGCTGATCATAGTCTCACTTTATCGAAAATAACTTGGAAATGGTAGTTTGTTAGAAAAATAGTTTAAAATATCCTATTATTATAGATTGGTTTATTAACATTTCTAACCGGATTATTTAAATAGTGGTTGAATATGGAAGAATTGTAGAAAAAGTATTGACATTTCCAAACCATCAAGCTATATTAGGTATAGACAACTGTACATAAGTTGTTGATAAACTTTATAGAAAAGGGGTAGTTAGGTTGAAGCAATTTAAATGGAGTCTGTTGTTAGTATTTTTGTTTGTTTTAATAAGTTTAGTAGCATGTTCTAATAATGAAACCGATTCAACACCGGCAGATAATGATGATAACTCTGAAGGTGCCGAAGAGACAGATACAGAAGAAGCATCTGAAGAAGTTGATTTACGAGTGGTTACGACAATGGCAGGTACGGATCCAGCCGGTGAAGTATTTCAGGAAGTATTAGACGAATTTGTAAGCGAACATCCACATGTAACCATTGAAAATGATTCACAATCAGCCGATGCAGGTACAATCCGAACGAAAGTAAATACGGATTTTTCTTCTGATAATGAGCCTGATATGATGTTCTATTTTAATACAGTTGATGCAGAAGGACTTATCGAAGAAGGTAAGGTTGTAAACTTAGAAGAAGCGGAAGGTATTGACTTATCTGGATTTAATTCGATGTTAGAACAACAAAGACATAGCGACGGTAACATTTATGCTGCACCACAATCTGGTTTTTATGAAGGGTTATTCGTAAATAAGAAGTTATTTGAAGAAAACGGCATTGAACTACCTACTACTTGGGAGCAATATGAAGCAGCAATTGAAGCATTTGCTGAAACAGATATTGTTCCAATCGCAGCATCTACAGAGGACTCATATTATGTAGTAGAGCATTACGCACTTGCTGCAGGCGGTATGGAAAATTATACAGCAGAATTGGCAGACCAAAACCCATCATGGGCGGAAGGTTTAGATAACATAAAAAAACATGCAGATATGGGAGCGTTTACACCTGATGCAGCAACAATTGATTTAGCAATGGCACAAGAATTATTTAAACAGGAACAAGCAGCAATGATTTTCGAAGGCTCTTGGTTCTGGGGGCAATTGGAAGAAGCAGGTATGGGCGAAGATGTTACCGTTTTACCTATGCCAGTTTATGCTGATGGAGGTGAAACTGGGGAGATTGTCGGTGGAGCATCTCAAGGATGGTTTATCAGTACTAAATCCTATGAAGATGAAGCAAAGCGTGATGTTGTGGTAGATTTGTTTAACTATTTAACTTCCGAAGAAACGATTGTCCGGATTGCCGGAGCAACAGGGCAGCCACCGGCTAAAGGTGCATTGGACGATTTACCAGCTTATTTGGAAGCAGGTCATCAATTAGTCAGTGATGCTCCAGCAGTAGCATTACCGATCAACGACCGTATTTATCCGGAAGCGTTCACACATATGCGGACAAGCGTCCCTAATATTGTAAGTGGTAACACAACTGGTGAACAAGTATTAGAGGAAGCAGCTGGAATGGAAGAGTAATAGATAACTAGATAGTAAATAGGAGGTTGTCCCTGGATCAGGGTCAGCCTCATTGCTCATCTGGAAGGGAGGACGTCATGAAAGGTGATAAGTTGTATATTTTTCTCTTTCTCACACCTGCTTTTGTGATAACAGGTATCTTTTTGTATTATCCGTTTGTAGAAAATATTTTGCAAAGCTTTTACAAAACGGATGGATTCTTTAATTCTACATTTATTGGGATAGATAACTATGTTCGGTTATGGAATGATGAGATTGCTAGAGAGGCATTATTCAATTCACTGGAGTTAATGTTGTATGTCACTATTTTTCAGGTAGGAATCGCACTTGTTCTAGCGATAATGGTCAACGCGATTACGAAAGGGGCAGGTTTTTACCGGACAACTTTTTTCTTTCCAATCGTTATTTCCGGTGCTGCGATCGGGTTATTATTTACGTTGATTTATAATTACAGAAACGGTTTGTTGAATGAGATTTTAGTTAATCTTGGTTTAGAAAGAGTGTTATGGCTGACCGAGCAATCCTCCTTATATATGGTAGCTATACCAACGATTTGGAACTATGTTGGCTTTTACTTTGTCATCTTATTAACGGCCATTCAAAAAATCCCAAATGACTTTTACGAGGCAGCTGAGTTAGAAGGGGTTACTGGCATTCAAAAAATGTTTAAACTGACGATTCCATTGATTGTCAGTGATTTGAAAACATGTATTGTTCTTGCCATTACCGGTACGTTAAAGATATTTGAACTTGTTTACATTATTACTAGAGGTGGCCCGGGTAGTTCCTCTGAAGTATTAGGAACCTACATGTATCAGAAGGCATTTGAAGATACGGCAATGGGATATGGTGCTACCATCGCAGTGTTAATTGTTGTTTTAGGTTTAAGTTTAGCATTTATCACGAACAAATTATTACAGAAAGAAGAAGTTACGTACTAAAAGGAAAAGAGGTGTTCACCTTTGCATACTCATACACAGGAACAGTTAACATTTTGGGAAAGGTTTCAGGAAAGGTATTTTTCCCAATCTAAAATCGGCAAAATCTTTATTTATGTTGTGCTTACATTATGGTCGATGACTACCATCTTTCCTTTAGCATGGGTATTTTTAAATTCATTTAAGGATTCTCGGGAGATTATCACGGACACGTTTAAAATTCCATCTGATCCAACTGTGCAAAATTATGTCAATGCGTTTGAAACTGTCAATATTGGTAAAAGCTACTTAAACAGTTTTATAATATCTGGTTCTGTTGTGTTGCTTGTGTTATTTATTGGTGGTCTAGCGGCTTTTGCGATGGCACGGATGCAATTTAAATTAAGAGGAGTATTACAAGCTCTCTTAATCGCAAGTTTACTAATCCCGGCATTTGCGACGATTGTTCCTGTTTATCGAATGATGATTCAAATGGACCTTGTTAATACATATCTGGCGCTGATTATTCCGCATACTGCTGGTAACCTGCCTTTTGCGATCCTGGTTATTAGTGGTTATATGGCGACCATCCCCAAGGAATTAGAAGAGGCATCTGTGATGGATGGTTGTGGCCGCTTTAGAATGTTTACAAAAGTATTCTTGCCGATATCATTACCATCCTTTGCAACAGTAGGTATTTTCGTATTTCTTTGGTCGTATAACGACTTATTCTCTTCATTAGTATTAGTTTCACACGAAAGAGTAGCACCAATCGTCGTGTTATTATCTAATGTAAGTTCACAGTATGGTACAGATTACGGTTTAATGACCGCAGCGATTGCGATGACTGTAATTCCTGTTCTTATTTTCTATCTATTAGCTCAGAAGACATTTGAAAAAGGAGCAACATCTGGAGCAGTCAAAGGCTAACGATTGAGAGACAATCAAAAAAGAAAGGGTGATCCATTTGTATATTTTATTACAAGGAGAATTTCACTCATTTTTACCTGGTATTGAAGAATTACAGAAGGAAATTAATTTTATCCTCCATGAAGACGGTATCCCATTAACAATAGAGAAGAGTGATAGTAAGGATACTGTTGTTGAGTTCAGAAATGGTGAAGGTTTTATTTCTTATGGTCAAGCCTATCACGTCTATAGAGCAATTGGTTTATTTGTTCAACACAGTAAAGAACAAGCAACGTTTATGATGAAAGAAACACCACATTTTCAAACAATTGGCCCGATGTTTGACCTGTCTAGAAATGCCGTGATGCGAGTAGATCGATTCAAAGGTATGCTTCGAAAAATGGCATTAATGGGATTTAACGCAGCAATGCTTTACATGGAAGATACGTATGAAGTTAAAGATTTTCCTTACTTTGGATATATGCGGGGGCGCTATTCCCAACAGGAATTACAAGAACTTGATGATTATGCATTTCAATTTGGAATCGAGTTGATTCCTTGTATCCAAACACTTGCACACTTAGAAGAGTTTTTGAAGTGGGATGCAGCAGCACACCTGAAGGATACAAGAGGTGTTTTGTTAGTGGATCAGGAAGCAACATATGAATTTTTGCGAAAAATGATTAAAGCTGCAGCTCAACCTTTCCGAACTAAACGTATTCATATTGGTATGGATGAAGCCGAAGAATTAGGGAGAGGGATCTATTTAAATAAATTTGGCTATAAAGATCGTATAGATTTGATGACAGATCATTTACGACAGGTAAAAGAAATAACAGATAAACTGGAACTTGATGTCATGATGTGGAGTGACATGTTTTTAAAGCTAGCATCTAATTCCGGGGATGATCAGTATGATATGTCAACGGAAATTTCAGAGGTTATGAAAAATAAAATACCTGACAATATCAAGCTAATGTATTGGGATTATTATCATACGGAGCAAGAAGATTATCAGGCATTGATTGCTAAACATAAACAATTGGGACAAACACCTGCATTTGCTGGTGGTATTTGGGTTTGGAATACCTTCGCAACGAATTATGGACTGTCACTAAAAACAAGTGAAGCAGCTCTAACAGTATGTAAGCAAGAAGGTATAGAAGATGTTTTTGTTACTTTATGGGGTGATGATGGTTATGAAAATAACTACTATTCGGCGATGCTTGGTTTACAATTGTATGCAGAACATCAATTCCAAACTACTGTTGATAAGGAATATTGGTATGCCCGTACTAAATTTTGTACTGGTTTAGATGCGAAGTCCTTTTTACAATTAAATGATTTAGATGCCATTCCTGGAGTGGCAAATGAAAACTTGGATCAAACAAATCCATCGAAATTTTTGTTATGGCAAGACGTACTTCTCGGCTTATTTGATAAACATATAGAAGGGGTAGAACATGACGTTTCTCTTCATTATCAACAATTGGAGATTAGGATAAAACAGTCACGAGATCCACGTTTAGAGCTTGACTTTATTTTTGAAGTACCAGAGAAATTATCGGCAGTATTAGCACAAAAGGCTGCTATCGGTATCAAACTAAAAACAGCCTATGATAATCAACAAGTAGAAACCTTACGGCAAATAGCTGATGAAGACTTACCGGTAATTATAGATAAGGTCAAAGTTTTGCGAAATGCCCATAAAAAGCAATGGTTGACCATTAATAAGCCTTTTGGCTGGGAAGTGATCGATATTCGATACGGTGGACTTATTGCTCGTTTAGAAACTGCGATAGAGCGAATTACAGACTATTCGAATGGGGAGATTGAAAGAATTGAGGAGCTGGAACAAGAACGGCTACCGTTTAATACTAATCTAGATAAAACAACCGGTTTAGGTTGGTCTAGTTATTATTATCGGATGGCATCTCCAAACGTGTTTTTTCACGTATTACCAATCTATTAATCAATATTCGAAAGGACTGAGATCCATTCAATTGAGTAGCTATAAAATGTTTGCTGGAGGATATGGGCAAGAAGATGAGGAAGCGATACAATTGGTTACTTACAACGCCAAAACATATTCATTTGAAAAACAGTCTACGATAAAGGGGATTACTTCCCCTTCTTTTTTAGCAATTCATCCTTATTTAGACATCTTGTATGCTGTCAGTGAGGTGGATAACGGAGAAGTAGCAGGGTTTCAGCTTGATTCGAAGTTCATCGAAATGGATAGACAGTCTACAAAAGGATCAGGGCCCTGTTATGTTCATGCAGATGAAAAAGGAGAATTTTTATTAATCGCAAATTATGGGGAAGGGAACATTTCGTTACACCCGTTAAAAGAAGATGGTTCAATAGAAACGTGTAGTGATGCAATTAAACTACCGATTGTTCAGCAAGGTAAGCATTCACATCCACATACTTGTTATCCGTTAGGTGATCAGGATACTTTTTTAGTCACGGATTTAGGTCAGGATACGTTGTCATTGTTTCAATTAATTCGCAATCAACACTGCTTACATCATATTCATTCATTTGAATTAGGACAAGGTAAGGGACCACGGCATCTAGTTGTTTCTCAGAATCGACAATTCATTTATATTGCAAATGAATTCAGTTCTACTGTTTCAGTATACTGCTTTAATGAAGACAAGTTAGAGATGGAGCTTATTCAGGAAATTGCTACTATACCTCCAGACGAAGAGATAGATAATTATTGTGCGGATATACACTTTTCTCCAGATAATCATTTCCTATATGTATCGAATAGAGGAAGGGATTCTATTACTGTTTTTCAGGTGCTTACCGATGGCGTGCTAACCTTTCATGATGAGGTATCAACACTAGGGCGCTGGCCACGAAATTTTGCTGTAACGCCTGATGGTGCATTTATTTTGGTTGCTAATGAACATAGTGACTTGATCACGGTACTGAAAATTAGCTCAGATGGTACATTACAACCATTACCTGATAAATATGAAATGATGAAACCGACTTGTTTAAAATTTTTAAGGGGGCTGTGAGAATGGCAGATATGTTAGTCAATTTATATTCATTACCTGAAGCTTCATTTGATAAGACGCAAAGCTATCAAATCCGAACGGTTTTACCACCAGAAAAACATAAAGTGGTAGATTGGGTCCGTGAGCATTTTTCTGAAAACTGGGTAAGTGAATGTGAAGTGGCTTGCACAAAGGTACCTGCTAACTGCTTAATTGCAGTTCAAGATAATGAAATTTTAGGTTTTGCCTGTTATGATACAACATTTCCAAACTTTTTTGGGCCAACTGGAGTGAAAGAAGGTGCAAGAGGTCAAGGAATTGGTTATCAGTTGTTGTTGGCTAGCTTGTTTCAATTACGTGCTAAAGGTTATGCGTATGCCATCATTGGTGATGCTGGTCCCGTGGATTTTTATAAGAAAACGATTGGAGCGGTACCGATTGATGGTGTGCCTGTCTTAAAACAACTGAAGTCACTTTAAGTAGTTTAGTTCTGGAGTGCAGGCAACTTGTACTCCTGACTGAACAACTTTTTTATTTTTTGTTCAAAGCAAAAAAGTATAAAATCAGCGCAATGCCCGTGTTAATCGAAGTATTTGCCAACGCTCCGACTAATTACTTCGCTTTCCGCGGCACGGCCTCAACTAACTTTGCAAAGTAGATTTTCGGCTCGCGCTATTCCCGCAGGAGGCTATGTAATTAGTTTCCGCTATGAGGAGGTGCAGCAATTCTTGTCAGAAGTAATAGGTTGACTTTTATAAAATAGATAAGAGCAAGAATCGCTATCCATAAGTATAAAAGCAGCAATGTTACTTCATGCTAGAGTTGTAGAGCAGAACTTAGCGAAGGCCGACCACTTTCACTCCTGTGGAAATTGTTTGGCCTGAAGATCCACTTTTTCGGTTTGTGCTCGAAAAAGTTAGCTGAAGTGCAACCTCTACGGAAAGGGAAATGGGCAGCCGGAGTGGTGGTGATATCTTTCACAATGGCCACTAAAGTAATCGCAGATCCACTTAGCATCATATATTTTGTTCAATCTTTCTTAAGCCTACAAATTGAGAGTAATAAACATGAACGGTAATAAAGGATAAAAAATAGGATTAATTTTCTAATATTCATTGACAAGGAAAACGCATTCATGTTAATTTCTTTATAAAGGTTAAACGTTTTATCAAAGTGGTGAAGAAAATGGCTAATTTAAAAAAAATCGCTCAGAAGGCAAATGTTTCAGTTGCTACCGTTTCAAATGTTCTCAATAATAGAGGGCGAGTAGGTGAGGAAACGAAAAAGAAAATCTTACGAATTGCTGAAGATTTTAATTATGCTCCTAATCGAATGGCAAAAAGCTTAAAAATGAACAAATCTCAAACGATTGGTGTTATAGTTGAAGACTTATCTGTTTTTAACGCACCAGAAATAATTGATGGAATAAATTCTTTTGCAGAAGATCATGGATATTCTATATTACTGATGAACTTACGTATGAAAAAAAAGACTGGTGTGCAATATCCTGACACCGAAATATGTAAACAAGAGGCGGCACCAATGTTTAAAGTTTTATTAGCAAGTCAAGTTGAAGGGATTATCTATATTGGGATTCATTCACGTGATGTAAAAGGAATACTTCCTGATTCTTCCATACCTGTTGTATATACTTATTGTGATACATCTAATCCGAAAGATTTATCGGTAAATTATAATGACTTTAGCGCTGCTTTTTATGCAACGGACTATCTAATCGAGCAAGGTATTAAAGATATAGGCCTAATTACAGGATTTAAAAATTCTGAATCAACTATGGAACGATTAAAAGGTTTTAAAAAAGCATTTAAAGAAAGTGAAATAGAATGGAATCCAGAGTGGATTACTAATGGGGATTGGGAGTTCAATTCTGGTTATCATCAAGGCCTTGTTTTATTACAGAAAAACAATAAACCAAGAGCTATATTAGCTATGAATGATTTAATGGCAGGTGGTGTAATAAAGGCGGCAAATGAATTAGGAATTAACGTTCCTGGCGACTTATCAGTTATAGGTTTTGATAATCGAGAGATCAGCCAGTATTTAACACCAAAATTAACTACTATGAGTCTACCATTAAATGAAATAGGGCAGCAATCCATTAAATTATTAATAAAAAAAATAAGAGGAGAAAAAATTTTGTCTAATAAAATTAGATTAAATTGTAAATTAGTTAAACGTGAGAGCGTTTAATCTATTGTATAATGATTAAACGTTTAATCAAATGAAAGCGTTTAACTACAGGAGGTGGTGTATAAAAATTAATGTGATGCTGTAGCTATTTCCTTTTGTTCAGGCATGTAGTACAAAATTAAAGGAGGAAAATTAACGATGAAAAATTATTTTAAAAACCGTTTATCACTTTTTGTTGTAGTAATTGTAATAGTGTTTTTAGTCGCTTGTAGTAATGAAAATGTGGATGAGGAACAAAATGAAGCTGAAAACAATAATAATGCGGATGTACAAACTATTCATATGGCAAAATTAGAATCTGATCCTAATGGAATGATGGAGGAAGCCCGTCAAAGATTTAATGAAGAACATGATGATATAAAAGTAGAATTTGTGGAGATGTCAAATGACGCATCGCAAATGCATGACCAAACCGTAACACAACTGTCGGCAGGATCTGAAAACCTCGACATTGTAAATATGGATGTTGTATGGACTGCTGAATTTGCAGAAGCAGGATGGATAGAGCCATTAGATGATCTATTTACAGAAGAAATGCAATCAGAATTTATTGAAAGGCAAGTTGATGCCATGACGTATGATGGACATGTATGGGCGGTTCCATGGTTTAATGACTTACATCCATTATGGTATCGCAAGGATTTGTTAGAAAAATATAATTTGGAAGTACCAGAAACGTATGAAGAGGCTGTAGAGGTTGCACAAACGATTCAAGAAGAGGAAGGTATTCAAGGATTCAGTATGCACTGGGGACGCGCTGAACAACTTATTGTCAGCTTTACTGAATTTTTACATGCTAATAATGGTGATTTTTTCGACGAAGATGGCAATGTCACGATTAATAGTCCAGAGGCAGTAGAAGCACTTCAGTTTATGGTCGATATGATAGAGGAATATGAAGTGGTATCCCCTTCAGCAATTGGTAATTCAACACCAGAGGATGCTAGAATTCCATTTACTCAAGGACAAGTATTATTCCATCCTAACTGGGGCTATGTGTATTCAGAAAATCAAGCTGATGATTCCCCAGTAAAAGATCAAACGTGGGTAGCTAGTAATTTTGCATTTGAAGGAGGCCAAAAAGCCAATGCTGTTGGAGGTTGGAACTTCGCTATATCCAAAAATGTTAGTGATAAAGAAACAGCATGGGAAGTAATCAAATGGTTTACATCTTTTGATAATCAGAAAGAAATGTTGCTTGGTGGCGGTCAAGTGGGAACCAGAGTAGAGCTATATGAGGATCCAGAAGTATTAGAAGCAAATCCTCAGCTAGAAGAGTATTTAGATGTATTTGAACATGCTTCAGTAAGACCATCACATCCTCAGTATTCTAAATTATCTGATATTGCGCAATCCTATATTCATCAGGCGTTGTCAGGAGATATAACACCGGAAGAAGCCCTGAATGAATTAGCAACGGAGTTAGAGGAGCTTGAATAAAAAGAATAACAGGTATCGAGGAATCCTCGGTACCTGTTATAAGGAGTGTAAATCATGAGATATAGATTTTTACCTTATATGTTGTTATTACCTGTATTTACCATGATTATCGTCATTGTGTTTATTCCTCTTATTACGACTATTATATACAGCTTTCAATCTTATAGATTGACAGATCCAGATGCACAAGCGACTTTTGTTGGTTTAAGTAATTATATCGAAATTTTGCAGGATAGCCGTTTTATATCCTCTCTAATAACTAGTTTAATTTATATTATTGGTAGTGTTATAGGAATGTTAATACTAGGCTTAATTACCGCACAAATTGCAAATCAAGCATTTAAAGGTCGTTCAATATTCCGCGCTTCCATCTTATTACCATGGGCGGTTGCTCCAGTAGTTGCAGCACAGTCTTGGAAATTTATGTTCGAAACAGACTTCGGGATTATCAACTATGTTTTGGAAGGGATTGGGATCATCGAACGAAATATACCGTGGCTTGTTTCATCGGATCATGCCATGATCAGTGTAATCGTAACAAATGTTTGGAAGACAACCCCTCTGTTAACTTTAATTATTGTATCTGGTCTACAGACGATCTCAAAAGAATTATACGAGAGTGCAGATATAGACGGAGCAGGTGATTGGAAAAAGTATTATCATATTACACTGCCATTGATAAGGCCATTCATCGCTATGGGACTTATCTTTACAACACTACAGACGATCAATGTCATCGATATTATTTATGTGATGACTGGTGGAGGACCTGGTGAATCAACAGAAATCTTTACGCTTTACAATTACAAAGTGTTTTTCCAATATCTAGACTTTGGTCTTGGTGGTGCTATGGCTGTTATTGGAGTAGTTATAGTCGGTATATTAATCTACTTCTATACAAGAAGTATGAATAAGCAGTATAACTAATAGGAGGTACTCCTGATGAAAAAAAAGGTAAAAGTTTGGTTTTGGATCGGATTAACGATTGTTATATTAATCAATATAATTCCTTATCTATGGACGATCCTAACCTCTTTAAAACAACAAAATGAAATCTACAACGTAAAGATTTTCCCTGAAACACTTTTTTTGGAAAATTATGTGCAAGTACTATTTAAAAGTGGCTTTTTGAAGAATATATGGAATAGTATCGTGATTTCAAGTGTGACAGCGATAATGTGTATTGTAATTGGGGTACCCGCCGCATATGCTTTTGCAAGGCTACAGTTCCGAATGAAAAATGGATTGTTTATGCTTGTGCTATTTATGACCATTTTTCCGGGTATCTTTATTATCAGTCCGTTATTTAGCTTTTTGCGAAGCATAGGTGCGATAGATACGTACTTTGCCTTAATTTTACCTTACATTGCATATTTCACACCATTAGTTGTTTGGATTTTAACGGGATTTTTCAGAACAATACCGAGTGCTATCGAAGAGGTAGCAATCATGGATGGATGTAGTATTCCAAAATTAATCTGGAAAATTGTATTACCCTTATCGGTTCCTGGAATTATTACCGTTGGGATTATTGCCTTCACATTATCCTGGAATGAATTTCTATTTGCGTTAATCTTTACATCTTCAGATAGTGCTCGGACGGTACCTGTTGCGATTTCTCAGTTCCAAGGTGTGCATTCACTAAATTGGGGGCAAATGACAGCTGCAGCAATAGTTGCAACGATTCCAATTGTGTTAATATCCGTTTTCTTACAGAAGTATATTATAAGTGGGCTAACGGCAGGGGCAATCAAAGAATAAAAACAACAATATATGTACGTTGGGGGATAATATATGTATAAGTTAACGAACAAAGTGTTTACAGCATTCGTAAACGACAAAGGATTGGTTGATTCTCTTTCTGTTAACCAAGACAAATCAGATATGAATTGGGTTATCAATCAAAATTATTTAAAAGAGCATAATTACCCGGATTATCAGAAATTGCTTGGGAATTTTTCGATTGAGATAAATAACCAAACTTTTGATAATCAGGGGGTCGAACCAAGAGTAGATGTGTCAAAGCAACAACTAAAGGTGAATTTTGACTTTTTAGAAGCTGGATTCACTATAGCATATATTTATACAGCAGCTGATAATAGTTATTTTGATTGGCGTATACAAGTTATCAACCATAATGAAAAGGAATTAGTGATTGATCATTTTCAAGTGTGGTGTTCTCTTTCTTATATTATGTTTCGAGATACAGATGTACATCGGAATATGCAGCAGTCTTGTGCGATATTCCCGCATATTTCAAATGATTATACTAGATTGATTGCCAAAAAGAGAGATAACAATGGACCCGATTTAGCTATTTTGAATTTAGAAGGCAAGACGATAAATATCGGAACTTTCTGTCGATATACGAATAGATTTCGTGAGCAAGTATCGCCTTCATTAGATGGAGCCTTGTTTCACCAGCTCATACTAGCAGAAACGAGTGAAACTAAAGAAGAATGTGATTGGATTTATGATAGCTTAGGACAAAGTATTACCGTTCCAGCTGCCAATAAGCAGTCTTGGTTATATCGATTTGCGGCTGTTGATCATACTGAAGAATACCAGCAAACACTTTTAGATTGCGATCAACCGCTTATTCAATATCCGCCGGTTGTATTGAAGGGTAGACATTTTATTGGTGAAGTGTTGGTACCTAGCAATACTACAATTCACCAGCTTATATTAAAGCTTCATGATAAGACGATCGATATCACAAATTATTTAAAGAAATTATCGAAAAGTAAGTATCAAATAGAATATTTGATGCAAGATTTGGGCGAGCATAAATTAGAGGTAGTTTTAGATAATGAAAAAATAGATTTCGTTGTTTTTAATGTAATGGATCCGATACATCGTCTTATCGAAGCACGAGCAAATTATTTAGAGCGCAATGCTTTTATTGAAGAAGAGACTGATGAAAACACTTTTGGGTTTAAACCTATATCGAATCAAGGAGAATCACTTGGTAAGTTATGTTTTTTGTTACAAAAAAATCTGATAGCGGAAGTTAAACCGAATCAAATAGAAAAAGTAGAAAAAAGTGCAGTATTTTATATAAAAAATAAATGGTTTAAAAATGGGGACCTAAATAATCCGTTGAAAATACATGGTGACTTTTATCGTACATTAGATTTTGACTATATTGCACATGTTTTCTTTTTATTGTCAAAAGTCCATCCAACATTTTTGAAAATTCATCAACCTAATGTTTATTTGGAGTGGGCGGCCGAGGTAATGATACTTCGCTTTGATAAGAATTTACATCAAAGTGAACGAGAAAAAAATGAGACAGAAATGAATGGTGTTTTTAACCTATTTATAGAAGATTTATTAGCGGAACTTGCAAAACAAAAAAAGCTGAAATACTGGAATCGGCTACAAGAACTATGGCAAAGTTTCTGTTTGAAGTTGGTAAATAATGTGGATTCCTATCAATCAGCAATAACAGAGCATCACTTTGATAATGCCGGATTTGGTCCAACTAGTGAATCATTGGCAATATATGGGGAATTAGAAGCTGCGGAGAAGTATGGTGAATTAATATTGGCGAATATTGGTATAAGTAACGATTTTCGAAATCAAAATCCAGATCGTTGGTGGGAAGCATTATCTTATATGATTCATTCATTATGGGGAGGTCTTGTATCCCATTCGGCCCTTGTCCTCTTTGAAAAAAGTAAAAAAATATATTATCTGCATGCAGCTTACCGTTCGATGATGGCTGTCCTCTATTGTTATGACTGGAATGCAAGTGCCACTTTAAACGTGCTAAAAGAGGGGGAAGCAGCTTCGACTTATAGTGTGGCCTACCCCAATATTAATAAGCCATCCTTAACCCATAACCGTTTTGGACAATCAGTATTTTTTGAAGATGATCCGGAACTGTTTGCTGGAAATGCAACAGGTGACGATTGGGATATGGGAGAAGAATTAGTAGCGTATTTAAAAGGATTTGGTACAACAACATATGTATATCAAGAAAATGGCAAGGTACACTGTGTAAATGGAATTATTACTGAAAAGAACGGTCAATTGATTGTTGAAAGTTATGCAGCATATCCTAAAGAATATAAGTTTTACCAAATGGGAATAGCGGATGTATACAAACAAGATAATCAAGATTTTTCACAGATAATTATCGAAAGAGATCATGATCAGTGTTGGAAGATTATTAATCTATAACATACATGGGGAGGAAAAAACGATGAATAAGATGACACCGATTCAGCTTTCGCAAGTGAAGATTAAGGATACATTTTGGAGTCCATGGCAAAATCTTGTAAAAGATTCCATCATTCCATATCAGTGGGATGCTTTAAATGACCGGATACCTGGAGCTGAACCAAGCAGAACGGTCAAAAATTTTGAAATAGCAGCAGGTAGGTCAGATGGTAAGCATTATGGCATGGTTTTTCAAGATAGTGATTTGTACAAATGGATGGAAACAGTAGCATACACCCTTCATATGGAAAAAAATGACGAATGGGAGGAGATCATGGATGAAGTTATCCAATTAATTGAAGAAGCACAAGAAGAAAATGGTTACCTCAACACCTATTTTAGTGTTAATCATCCAGATAAAAAATGGACGAATTTAAAAGATGATCATGAATTGTATTGTATTGGTCATTTAATTGAGGCAGCAGTAGCCTATTATGAAGCAACAGGGAAAGATCAAATTATTCAGATCGTCAATAAAGCTATCGAGCATATTACAGAGGTGATTGGAGAAGATCAAGGAAAGCTTGCTGGATATCCAGGGCATCCTGAAATTGAACTTGCTTTGATGAAATTATACAGGATAACTGGCAAAGAGGCGTATATCAGTTTGTGTAAATTTTTCATCGAGGAAAGAGGCAGAAGAACTCCACATCATTTCTTTGACGAAGAAACGAAAAAACGTGGCGAAAAGCCCGAAAATGATTATAGTTATTATCAAGCACATTTACCAATTAGAGAACAACGGACAGCTGAAGGACATTCGGTGCGTGCTACCTATTTATATAGTGGTATGGTTGATTTGGCAAGCGAGTTAGAAGACGAAGAACTGTTAGAGGTGTGTCGTGCCCTTTGGGAGAATACTGTTAATAAGAGAATGTACGTAACTGGCGGGATTGGATCATCCGCACACCAAGAAAGATTTACGGTCGATTATGATTTACCAAATGATAGAGCATATACCGAAACATGTGCCTCGGTGGCATTAATCATGTGGGCTCATCGTATGGTGCAGATAGAGGCCGACTCCAACTATACGGATGTGTTAGAACGAGCATTATATAATGGAGCGTTAAGTGGCATTGCATTAGATGGTAAAAGTTATTTCTATGTTAATCCATTAGAAGTTTGGCCGCATACAACAAACTGTAGACATGATATGAATTCAGTTAAAACAATAAGACAACCTTGGTTCGGTTGTGCTTGCTGTCCACCGAACATTGCTAGATTACTAGCTTCTCTTGGTCAATATATTTATTCTGTTAATCAGAAAGAACTGTATGTCCATTTATATATTAGTGGTGAAACTGAATTTATGATGGATGGTGAGCTTATTAAGATAGCACAACAATCAAATTATCCTTGGGAAGGGAATATTAACTTTCGTATAGACTTAAAAAAGCCAACTCCATTTACATTGGCAGTTAGAATTCCAGGTTGGTGTAAAGAATGCACACTATTCATAAATGGCGAGGAATATCCAGTTGAGAAAGTGAAAGGATATGCAAAGGTTCACAAGGAATGGCATCCAGGGGATGAAGTAATATTATCTCTAGATATGCCAGTAGAAACTGTTAGATCACATCCTGCTGTACGTGAAAATGCTGGTAAAGTGGCACTTCAACGTGGGCCAATCGTCTATTGTCTGGAAGAAATCGATAATGGAGCAAATTTACAAGATATTCAACTAGATTCGAAACAAACCTTCTCAGTAGACTTTGACGCATCCCTCTTAAATGGTGTGATGGTTGTAAAAGGAACAGGCTTCAAAACGGATACTGATAAGATTCAAGACCAACTCTATATAACAGCTCAACCATCCTTTATAAAAAAAGAACTAACAGCAATTCCTTACTACGCATGGAGTAATAGAGGTGAGAATGAAATGTTAGTTTGGATAAGAGAAAAGTAATTTACTATCTTACCAGGCAATTTTGAAGTGTAAAAGCCCCTGTATCAAATATTTTGAAACAGGGGTAGTGTTCTTTATTATAGATCTATTTTTTAATGTATTTTGAGTCTCAGTTCACGACAACCCATACGCTACTTGTATCAGGCGTTTCACCTTGTGTCCACCAGAGTGCTTCATATAAGACACCTTGATACGTAACACGGTCTCCACCATTATATGCAGTGGTGCTGGACCATTCTGGAGCTTCAGGTTGTTCAGGTGTTTCAGGTGCATCCCCGTTTACCAATTCCCATACGTCTGATTCACCAGGAGTATCTCCTTGTGTCCACCACTTTGCTTGATAAACGTTTCCATTATAAGAAACTCGATCCCCATTTAAATAAACAGCATTTGGATCCCACTCCGGTGTGTCGCCAGGTTCTTCCGGATCAGGTTCTCCTGGTTCCCCCGGATCTCCAGGCTCATATTCCCCATCAAAGTTAGCATCAATTACTTGATAGAAACCATTTGCTGTATCCGCTACTTCCCAATACGCAAGAATAACATGATATCCTGACCTTTGAGGAATTTCACAATCATGTGTTGTCGTGAAATCAGGACGTTGCCCATTATCATTATGCGTACAGAATAATTCAAAATCTGCTCGTTCTAACGGAGAATTAGGATCCCAGCCTTCTTTTGTAATATAGTAATCCCAATTGTAGGAAGCATGTGCAGCAGTTAATGTCCATTCAAAGGTAAAGGCGCCACTTGACATCGGAACTTTTGCCCAACGAGTTTCTGATTGTTCGTCTAATTTAGGAAAGACACCTCCAGCACTGGCAATCTGCCCATCTGGTACCCCTGCTTCAGGAAAGTTACCAGGTCCCTCAAGGCTTTGTGGTTCATAAACTACAGCCCCACAATCAACATTAACGCCATCTGCGCATAATAGAGCTCTACTTTCGGGATTACTAACATATCCATGTGCTGAAACAATTGTAGTAAAAGCTAACGACATAAAAAATAATCCAACAACCATCAATCCAACTTTTAGATAACTTAGATTATTCATATTTACACTCATCTCTTCTCCTCCTTGATTATAATACTAGAAGTCTATACCTATTGAAGTAAAAGATATTAGTAAGAGCCCCAATAATTTCGGATTCCACCTCCTTTTCTACCACAACAAAGAAAACCCTTACATTTTATATCATAGAGGATGAAAGTGTTTAATTCAATAGCAGTGGAGGAAATTAGTAAAAAAATCCTATAAATGAAAAACTGAACAAAAATGCAAAAAAAGGATTGCATTACACTCTAGAAATTGGTATAGTTATCTTAACCAATAACAAAACTTATCAACGAGAACATAATCATCTTAGAAATGTCTAGGAGTTTATGTTCTCCTTTTTTTATGTGTAACAATTGCCATGACTTTGCCAGGAACGTGAAGTACAGTCGTTTTTGATTTCAAAAAATGGGGGTAAGGAGACAAATGAATGTGAAATCCGAGGTTATCACAAAAAGTATAAAAACTAATAAGAAGAAAAGCTTTTTCAAAAGATACTTTGGCCAACTTGACTTACAAATGATGGTTATTCCTGGTCTGGTCTTTATTTTTATTTTTAACTATATACCGATGTATGGCGTGTTAATGGCTTTTCAGAATTATGACATATTTGAGGGAATGATGGGGAGCACATGGGTTGGACTAGAGCATTTTAAAATGTTTTTTTCTGATCCAAGGTTTCTGGAAATCATGCGAAATACCTTTGTTATTAGTGGATTGAAGATTTTAATATGTTTCCCGGCACCAATCATGCTAGCTCTTATGTTAAATGAGGTAAAAAACATGGCCTTCAAAAGAACGGTACAAACCATCACTTATTTACCACACTTTTTGTCATGGGTGATCGTTGCTGGATTTGCGATGTCGATATTATCAACTGACAATGGCAGTTTAAATTTTGCATTAGAAAAAATAGGGTTGATTGATGAACCGATTAGTTTTCTAGCAATCCCTGAATACTTTTGGACGATTATCGTTTCTACTAATCTATGGAAATCGATTGGTTTTGCTTCGATTGTTTATATTGCGGCAATTGCAGGAGTGGATCCGCAGCTTTATGAAGCAGCAGCATTAGATGGGGCAAGTCGATTTAAGCAGATCTTTTTAATAACGATTCCCTCGATTATGCCTATCATTGTTATCTTTTTTATTTTAGAAGTTGGAAATCTATTAAATGCTGGTTTCGAAGATTTATTAATTTTAGGAGATTCGGCAATATTACGGTCTGTTTCTGATGTCATTGATACCTATGTTTACCGGGTAGGGATTGGAAGCGGAAGGTATTCCTATGCAACAGCAATTGGATTATTTAAAGCGATTATAAGTGTTGGTTTGTTAACGTTGGCAAATTATATCGCTCGCAGGAATGGCAATAGTCTTTGGTAAAGAGAGAGAAGAGGTGAAGAACTAATGATAAAACCGACATTTGGTGACCGAATCATGATAGTCAGCATATATATTTTTCTGATTTTATTAGGCTTTGTAACGTTCTATCCATTTTGGAATTCGTTAGTGATTTCCTTTAATAGTGGGCAGGACACTATGCTAGGCGGTGTAACTTTTTGGCCAAGAGATTTCACATTGGAAAATTATCAAATCGTTTTCCAGGATAAAAGATTATTGAATGCCTTTTTGATCTCTGTGTTAAGGACGGTAATTGGTACTTTTCTATCTGTTCTAGTTACTGCATTACTGGCGTATGGCTTGTCCAAAAAAGAATTGATTGGTAGAAAATTTTTTATGATTTTCTGTTTGTTAACCATGTTCTTTAGTGGCGGATTAATCCCTACATTTCTACTAGTTAGAGGAATAGGGCTAATGGACTCCTTTTGGGCGATGATTATCCCAACGCTTGTATTAGTGTGGAATATGATTATTTTCCGTACCTTCTTTCAACAATTGCCTAAAGGGCTGGAGGAATCAGCTAAGATAGATGGATGTGGCAATTGGCAAATTTTCTTCCGGATTGTGCTACCTTTGTCAGGACCTGTTATCGCAACGTTATCCCTGTTTACAGCAGTGTTCCATTGGAATGATTGGTTTTTCCCTAGTATTTATATCTCTTCAGAGAACTTGATACCAATTCAGACTTTACTTCGACAAGTATTGAATTCCAATACTGTAACATCACAAATGAGTCAGCTTGATGCGGGAGCTTTAGCGCACATGTCCAATGTAGCGAAAGTTACTGGAAAATCTTTATCAATGGCTACCATGATGGTAGCAACGATTCCAATTATACTAGTTTATCCATTTGTCCAAAAACACTTTGTAAAAGGGGTACTAATCGGATCATTGAAAGAGTAGTGCAATGACATTGGTTTAAGGCTACATGCTTTAAATAATAATTAATTGAAAAAGGGGTTGTGTGCAATGAGGAAAAAGAGTTTTCATTGGTATCTATTACTTGTATTTCTATTAACTGTTGGCATTGTTGCTGGATGTTCTGATAGTGATACCACTGAAAGTGTAGAAGAAGAGACAAATGATTCTGAAACAAACGATGAAGCAGGTGAGGAGGATGACGTATTTGTATTAGGTGAGGAGCCACTGGAAATTTCAATGTTTGGCAATTATGACTGGTACACCATGCCTGGATGGGGGGATGATGTAGCAACAGCTTGGATAAAAGAAAATAAAAAAGTAGATATAACTGCGATTGACGGTGGTGGGAATGCTGAACAAAAATTAACCACGATGATTGCAGGCGATGAGCTGCCTGATTTTATTTGGACAGATCGTGGGGCAGCTGTTGAAAGATTACGGGAAGGTGGAGCACTTGTCCCATTGGATCCTTATCTTGATAAGTATACAAATTTAAGAGACTGGTTCGGTGAAGAAGGTATTAATATGCTTCGTTCAGATGACGGCAAGTTATATCAATTTCCAAACTGGTATAATTCGAGCCCATTTGGCAATGCTGGGTATGTCGTAAATAAAGGAATTTATGAGGATTTAGGATCTCCTCCATTAGAGACTACAGAAGATTTATATCAATACTTACAATTAGTAAAAGACAAATATCCAGATGTTATTCCGTTTGAAACAGGTATAGATGGTCAAGGGATTAATGTTTTATATTCTGCTTTTGCCGAGGGAGAATCTCCGGCTAATATTAACAATGTAGCAGTCCCGAACGGAGATCAGTTAACGTCGATTTTTACGGATGGGAATTATATTGAATCTTTACAATATGTTAGTAAATTGTTCCGTGAAGGATTGCTTACTCAAGACGCTTTAACACAAGATCAGGATATGGTTATTGAGAAAGTCACATCAGGTAACATAGCTGTTTTCGCATCTGCAAGTCCAACTGATCATGCCAGAACTGGTCATTATAATCTTTTGGAAGAAGATCCTGATGGAGGATATTTCATGATTCATCCCATTCATAAAGAAGGATTAGATTCAAATGAAGTTTACCCAGGTTCTTATAATATGATGGGGTGGAATGTAAGTGTTATCACTAAAGGTGCGGAAGATCCCGAGAAGGTTTTTGCTTTCTTGGATTGGTTAACAGGACCTGAAGGGCAGGCTTCACTCATATTTGGTCCTGAGGGAGAATATTGGGATGGATTTGATGAAGAAGGATTCCCACAATTTACGGAAAAATACTATGAGGACCCTGAAGGTTTAGCGAAAGTGGAAGAAGATACAGCGAATTTTCAATGGAATGGGAATTCTAATTTCTTAGATACAGCGAAAGCTAAATTTGAAGAAACATTACCTGAGGAACATCGTAATTGGACGACGCACTGGCAAAATACAATTACATGGGATACCCAATATGATGCAACACAATATTTGAATATTAGCCCGATTCCCGAAAGTGAGGAAGGGATTATCCAGCAACGTGTAGGAGAAATTTTTGAGGAGGCTCGTGCCAAAGCAGTTTATGCACAAAGCGATGAAGAAGTCGAGCAGATAATGGCCGAAGCTGAAACAGCGGCTCAGGATGTAGGTTATCAACAACTCCTTGAATTTCAAACTGAAAAATGGCAAGAGAATCTAGCGATTATGGCTGGGCAATAAATGATTAAATGGAAGGGGAGTAAATCATCATGGAATCGATGGGAATGATCGGTAGATTTTATCAAATATCGTATTGGATGATGAAATTACTACTGGTAAATATGATATGGGTCATTTTTAATTTTCCAATCGTGTATATGGTACTGGCTACATTAACAGTAAACAGTATGGATGAACTGTATTTGCTTCTTATCATCATCATACTGTTACTCCCCTTTATTTTCTTTCCCGCCACTAATGCAATGTTTGCGGTAGTAAGAAGAGGAGTGTTATATAAGAAGGATGATAGATTACTATCTTATTTCTGGAAGACATATAAACAAAATTATGCTCGCAGTCTTGTAGGTGGGATAACGATTACTGTTCTTTGGTTTGTTTGGATTTACAATTATCAATTATCAGGGATTGAGTTAGGTTCTGGATTGTCTTATATTTACCTCGCTCTTACTATGTTTTTATTAGCATTTACGAGTTATTTCTTTGCGGATAGTGTACATTATCACCTTACATTTATTGCATCCATTAAAAAATCTATCATAATGAGTATAGGTTTTCCGCATTATACCATTTCTATAATTGGTGTTTCAGGTGTTTGCCTATATATTTTATACTGGCTACATCCCGTATTTCTTGTGTTGTATGGTGGGATTTTGCCTGCAATTATCTGTTTTCTAGGTTATTATTTCATTTACCTAAGAGCAAAAAGAGTTAAGGAAACGAATGAAAGTAAAAAACAATGGAACCCCCAAAAAGCATAAGCGGCCAGCTCATTGGTCGCTTATGCTTTTGTGTTTGTGAAAATATATCACTTGGTATCATAATTATTAGTAATGATAATGCCGTATCTTGGACTTTCACAGAATTAATAATTCGAGTTGCCAGGTCTACCATTGATGTAGCGCATGCATAAAACGTAGACTGCCCACTACACTTTACAATTTTCTATTTGTCTACTGTTCCTTTGCTCTTACCTAAAATCCTTAGTTCATTAACAAACTAAATCTTTTGTGATTGAATTGAAGAAAGAAGCAGAAAATATCACCAATTACATCAACTTCACCAACTGCAACTTTCGGCAACATTTCACTGCTGTTGCCGAAAGTTGCTATCATCTAATTACATCACGGATTTGGTGGTTGCTTGCTTGTAAAATCTCTTGCTTGGTAGATAGCGGTGTATCACCTACAATGGTATGTGCTAGCATACATGAATTGGTCGCAAACTGAATGATTTGTTGTGGTTGATAGTCTTGGAGTTTTCCGTGAATAATGCCTGTTGCAAAGGCATCACCAGCTCCGATTCGGTCCAAAACACGAAATTGTTCTTGCTTTGCATAATGAAATTTCCCTGCCTGATATAAATAGCCTTTGATAGAATGGTAGTCATCATGATGAATTGTTCGATGGGTACCTGCTATCATAGATATGTTATAATCCTCTGCCACTTTTGGAATCAGTTCCTCTAACTGTTTTTCACGTTCTTGATGCTGACAGTGGTATTCTAATGTGTAAAGTGCATCTTTCTCATTCATCATCACCATATCAGCGATGTTTAGTAGTTGGTCATAGTATGGTTTTGCTTTTAGATGGCCGTTTTCTCCCCATAGAGAAGGACGGTAATTGCAATCAAAGAGAACAGTACCGCCCTGCTCCTTGACTAAATTAGCTAACCGTATCATTTGCTGTCGAACATTTTCATTCATAGCTAGTGTTATCCCACATACATGTAATAAGTCGATCTCTTCAGCGATTTTATGAAATGAATAGTTGGATTTACTTGCGGTATTAAAGCTACTTTCCATACGATTGGAGTAAGTTACACGACTTGGCCGAGCACCAATTCCATTCTCTAAAAAATACATTCCGATATAATTACCTGATCGGGCGATATAATCGGTCGAAATGCCGAGCTTTTGTAAATGAGAAATAGCAGCATCACCAATTGGATTAGCTGGTAGTGTTGAAATGAGTGCACTTTCATATCCTAATTTTTCGATGCTGCCAGTAATATTTACCCCTGTACCCGAAAACGAATATTGTAAAGAATTGGCTTGTGTCAGCAGTAGATTCTCAGGCACTTGCATACGCATCATTACTTCCCCAAAGGCTGCGATTTTCTTAGACATATTGATCAACCAGCTTTTTTACTTGTTGTAGTAAGAAGGTTACATCATCAACGTTAGTCTTGCCAGTTTCTTTATCAATAATCGATGAATAAACATGGGGAATGATCTGCGGTACATTGGCTGATAAGGCAATATCCAATATTTCAGTGAAGTTTGTTTTATCTATACCGCCAGTAGGCTCTAGTGCAAAGTTTTCTTCACCACACGCTTTGGCGACGGCTTTGTACTCATCTATTGTCGCTAAACCTTGCATTGGAAAATATTTAAGTGCCTTTCCTCCCATATCACGAACTAATGAAATAGCAGATTTGACAGGAACCATTGCTTTTTCCGCATGTTCACTAATAGGACCTGTTGAAATATTGACGTAACCAATCTTCCCAGAAGGTGTTACTAAGCTATTAATCCAACAATCTTGCTTATCCGTATTTGCTTTCGTGTGTCCGACATATGGAAATACTTGATTTATATGTTTGCCCGTATATTGTTTTGCTATCTCAGCAACTACTGGTGCTTGCCTACTATCACCTGCTCCGAGTCCGATCGAGACTGCATCCTCTGTTGTTGCACCATACGCTTTCATAGCCTGTATAGCTTCATCTGTTGTTCGGTAATCCTTGGACAGAACACCAACTAGTACATGTTTTTCAGCAGCTTGATAGATATCTTTCGCGTTATCGATACTGTTGGCTAATACATTTAAAGCAACCCGATTTTGATAAAAATGATTAAAAATAGAAGCCATTATGAACTACCTCCTAAAATCTCCTGGATTCTTTGAACAATAATCTCGATATCATTTCCCTGTAATGGGCGGGGATCAATATCGAAAAAGCCTTGCTTTACTCCATAATCTCTAGTGTAGATAGCGATCTTTCCGATTCTTAAAGCAGTAGCTAATTCTTCTGCACTCATGTTTGCTTGGATGGGGTTAACCTTGATTCTTCCTCGATAAATCTCTCTTCCCGCTTCATCTTGGACAATATCAACGGTTACACCATCCAATTCATTTAATACATGTAAGGCTTGAAGGCTATCTCGCTCTTCTCGACTATGATCTTCTTTGTTAAAAAAATGATCAATTGCCTGAAGTAACCCGAAAATTGCTTCTTTTCCTACTTTCATACTTCTGCCGATTCCATATAATTGGACTTTTACCCAATCAATGTATTGTTTTTTTCCTGCTACAATCCCCGAGGTTGGCCCTTCGATAGCTTTCGAACCACTGAAGACAACAAGATCGGAACAGGATATATATTTTTGCAGATCTTCTTCAGCAGCAGCATCAATAATGAAGGGAATGCCATATTTTTTGGCAACGTCCCATGCATCCTCAACCGTTATCATGTTTTTTTGAACGGCATGATGAGATTGAACATATAAAATAGCACACGTATTGTCGTTTATCGTTTCTTCTAAATGTTCCTTCCTACCTTCATTCGCATAGCCGGCTTCTACTAGTCTTCCACCTCCTAAATGAATCATGGTTTCTATTGGAGCTCCGTATTGAACATTGTGTCCTTTAAATAAGATCACTTCATTTTCTGGAATGTCTTTTTGGTGTAGCTTTAAACTATCAAACTTATTTCCCTTTGTTACGAGAGCTGCAATTGACATTGCGATTCCACTAGAAGCAGAATTAACGACGACCGCATCTTCACTGTCTAATTTATCCGCTATATAGCTCCCTGCTTTATCTACTAAATCAGCTATTTCGATATAGTTTTGTGCTCCTATTTTCATTGCGTCCATAACACTGTCATTTGGTGCCGATACCCCTAAAATGCTCATTCTGCCACTTGCATTAATGACTCGCTTTAACCCGTATTTAGCATGTAATGAGTTCGCCATCTTTTACCACTCCTTTAGGTACGATGATTTGATTGGTAATTCTCTCTTCTCCAACTGAATCAACTAAAACCGTTTTTTTATTTTCCATCTTAAATATTGTCAAGTTAGCAATTTCACCTGCTGCACAGGTAGCTAACTCAGGCATTCCTATAGCTTGGGCAGGGTATATGGTTATGGCATTGATGACTTGTTCCAAAGAGTAGCCAAGATAGAGAAATTTACTGGCTACATGAGCTAAGCTGTACACTGGACCATTCTGCCGATTCTTCCGGTAAATATCAGTACTGATCGAAAAAGGATAGATTTGATGCTTTTTGGCATACTCCGCAACTTGAAAGGAAAAGCTTGCACTGCCGTGGCCAACATCTAACAACACCCCACGGTGGATTGCCTGTTGCAGTTCTTTTAGTGGATTACCATTCTGATCAAATAAATTATTGCTTTTCCCGTTTAGAAAATGTGTCACAATATCCTTTCGATCTAGTAATCTTAAAATATCGTTAATAGCTGGCGGTGCTGAGCCAATATGTACCATTAATGGTAGGGAGGTAAGACGAGAAAATTTTTTGGCGATTTGTAATGGGATAATGTTGTTGTCCTTTACCACACTGTTACTTATTCTAGCTTTAAGTCCAATGATTTTCTCGTGGTATTTAGCAATGGCATCTACCACTTTCTGTTCATCTATCCATTCCAGATTAGATAGTTCATCCATTCTTGTAAGGCCGATAGCTGAAATATTTAAAAACACATATAAATTTGTCTTATGTACCTTCTCAGCATCAAGGATATCGCTTACATTGTTTGCGCCACAACTTCCAGCGTCCACAATGGTTGTTACACCTTGTTTAACACCAATTTCATCTATTTCGTCTCCGTATGGATATAATGCTTTATTTGCATGTACATGTAGATCAATCCACCCGCTCGACACATAACAGCCAGAATAATTGAGTTTTTCCTGCGCTATTCCTTTTCCAGCCTTGGTAATGTCAGCAATTCGACCATTTCTAATCACCATATCCACTTTCCGCCCAGTAGCGAATTTCACATTCTGTAGTACATACGAATATGTCATATATTTCACCCCTTATGATAAAAGAATATCAATTTTAAGTATAGATGTCTATACATTAGGTGGTGAATTTATAAATATTATCTGCTTGTTTGACGCAATTGATATAGTATTTACTTGATAATGGATTGGTGATATAATCCAACTAAATTTCTGTTAATGGTATAGATGACTGTATAGGAGGTGTGTAGCTTGTATAGATGGTTTAAAAAGTCGGTTCAGCATCAATTAATTGTATTTGTGTTGTTAGCTGTACTCATTCCAATTAGTTTGTTAGGTACTATTTCTTATTTCACAGCAAATCATCTTGCGAAACAACGAGCAACGGAATCTGCCCAATCTTCCTTGGACCAGCTAGAAAAATCTCTTGAATTTATTGTGAATGATGTTGATAATATGTCAGTTTTTTTAATTGGAAATGAAGATGTGCAACAATATTTAAAAACAGAGAAAAACACGGTGCAACAAAGATGGAATATCTATGGTTTTTTATCTAATTTGACCTATTCTAAATCCTATATTGCAAATATCTTAATTGAACCGCTCAATAAAAACCAGAATATTTCTACCCTTTCAACTTTATCTTCTAATACTGAATATAGCGTGAATCATAAACAGAACGTTATCAAAAGTTTTCGATATGAAAATGATGTCATTACTTTGCATCGCCCGATAAGAAGTACTGATGACTACCAACTAATTGGCTATTTGAACATTTATCTGGATCAACAAGTTATGGAAAAATATATACAAGCTGTAGATTTGGAGTGGGGTGGCACAACATATTTATTGAAGGATGATATCTTATTAGCTGCTGGTAATCGTTCCAATACTGATGTTCATCTGAAAGATTTATCTCAACGGTTAAAAGCAAATCAAAACCCATTAACAACAAAGATGGAGGGGATGGAGAACACAATTATATCTAGTAAAGTGCCAGAAGTTGATTGGGCATTAATTAGTGTCATCCCTACAAAGAAATTTACCGCTGAGAACCGAAAGTTTTTACAACTAACCTTGTTGGCAATTATTATCGCAATTCTTCTAGTCACGGCATTAGTGTTGTTTTTCGTTCGTAAAGTGATTGGACCTTTGTCGAAGTTAACAGAAGTTATACAAACTTCTGATCCAACAGCTGGTTTGAAGTTGGTATCCTTACATTCAAGTGATGAGATTGGCTTATTATTGGATAGCTATAATAAATTGAATAAGCGAATTTATCATTTGCTGGATCAAATAAAAAGAAATGAAGCACGGAAGAGAGAAATAGATTTACAAGCCTTACAGGCGCAAATAAACCCGCATTTCTTATACAATACATTAGCTTCGATTCACTGGATGGCACTAGTGAATCATGATATCAAGATTTCCAGAATGGTTTCTGCCTTGAGTAATTTTTTAAGATACAGTCTTAATAAAGGTAATGAATATTGCACGATAAAACAAGAGCTTGAGCATCTTGATAACTATGTGAGAATCCAACAATTACGATATCCTAATCTATTTCAATTGAACATAGATATTCCAAAAGAAGTGGAGGAATATTATATGCTGAAATTAGTATTACAACCTTTAATTGAAAATAGCATTATTCATGGATTATTGCCTAACGAAAACAAGCAAGGAAAAATCGATATAACAGGGTGTTGGGAGCAAGATAGTTTATGTATACATGTTCACGATAATGGAATCGGTATGTCAAAGGAAAAACTTAAAGAATTAAACGAGTGGTTCTTAATAGATGAAAAATTAGAAGAAGTGGTTGGAACAAGTTATGGTCTTCGAAATGTTAATTTAAGATTATCTATGCATTATGGCTCAACATCAAGGTTGACAATGAATAGTGAAAAAAATAAAGGAACAACTATTTCATTTGTTGTTCCGTTAGAAAAGAGGTTTATAAAATGAAAGTGTTAATTGTAGATGATGAGGTCATCATTCGAGAAGCTATTTCTCAAGTAGTACCGTGGGAAAAGTATGGCTATCAAATAATAGAACCAGCTGCCTCTGCTGAAGAAGCCATCCATAAGATTCAACAATATGCACCGGAAATTGTTTTAACAGATATTAAAATGGCAGGAAAAAGCGGACTTGAGTTAGCATCAGAAATTCAACAGCTACAATTACCAATAGAAGTAATAGTCTTAACAGGTTATGATGAATTTTCCTATGCCCAGAAGGCTATCCGTGAAGGTGTATGTGATTATTTATTAAAAAATAGTGGTCCAGAAGAAATATTAAAAGCGGTTGAAAAAGCAAAAAAACGATTAGAAGCAAATGGAAGAAAGTTTCGTCAAGACAGAACAGAATCACAGTTAACCCTATCCTATACTATTAACAAGTTATTAAATGGTGATGTCACGAAAGTAGAATTGAATCATCTCCATGATTTACTATCACCGACAGATCGTACATTTTATCAAATTATTATAATCGATAGATTAATAGACAATTCCGTAATACTAGAATGTGAGCAACTATGGAATCGTTATTTAAAAGGATGGTGGTTTCAATTAAATGGTCAAACATTTATTCTCACCTATAGATCTGCTGTTTACCAAGATGACTATATGATAAATATGGCTATTCAAAAACTAAATACTGTCTTAGATCATACATTTTTAATGGGAGTAGTAGTTGAAAAAATAAGTGATTTACCGCAGTCTTATGAAACAGCTCACGTTCTTTTAGGTTATCAGAATATATTAAAAGATAGGCGTATGATTACTAGTCAAGACGTGCAAGACCGTAAAGGGATTTCCAAAGCAAAATTTATCCAAAAAAACGAAAACGACTTTATGAAAAGAATCAACAGTGGTAATGCAGCAGATCTAGAAAAATGGATGGAACAACTAGTGGAAAAAATGGTAAAAGATCCACATGCTACCCCGGAATCTATTCAGTTAGTGATCCAATCATTATATATTACCATGGTCAGGCTTATCCATCGGGTTGCCTTTGCGGTAGGTAGTGAAGTGGATGAATTACCTTCCCTTTTACCTGTTCATCAATGGCTGTCATTGCCTAAAGAATTTCTGATCCCGACGTTCACTAGAATGCTAGAATTATACCGCCAGTTAGTTAGTAGTGAAGGAGGATTTGTTGAAATTTCTATTCAATATATGGAAATGAATCTAGGCAATGCGATTTCTTTAAAAGAAGTTGCTCAATTTGTCAATGTACATCCCAACTATTTAAGTGACATGCTACGAAAGCGAACAGGGAAATCTTATATGGAATTAATTACGGAATTACGTTTAAAAAAAGCAAAAGAGCTACTGGTGAATACTCCAGCTAAAATAAAATCTATATCAGAACAAGTTGGCTATTCTGATTGGAAGTATTTTACTAGTCAATTCAAAAAGGAGACAGGACAAACCCCTTCACAATATAGAGAGCAAAAAAAGATGCTAGATGAAAAGAATACAAGCAGTTTTAAGTAAGTTTGTTTTTTTCCACCTATTCACTTTGATTTACCCCCTCAAAAAAATTAAGCGCTTACAATAAAATGATCTTAATTCCAAAAGGAGGTATGAAAAATGAGGAACAACAATCTATTTTTATTTCTAATGGTGTTGATAAGTATTTGGTTAACTGCATGTAACAGTGACCAAGCGGAAAATACAGCAAGTACCGAAGAATCGGCAGAAGCAACGGTGACCATTTGGCACAACTTTGCTGGAGATGATCTGAGAGCTAGGACAGTTCGTGACTTAATAGACCAATTTGATGAGGAGAATCCAAACATAAGTGTTGAATCTGAGGCAATTCCAGTAGATGGTTACCGTCAGCGAATTAGTACGGTAGCTGCAGCGCAGGAACTGCCAGATGTTTTTTTTACTTATGCCGGGAGTTTTACAGACCAATTTTATGATGGTGGATTGATTCAACCGATTACGCCGTTAATGGAGGAACATAGTGATTGGGCTGATTCATTTTTGCCAACTGGTTTAGAAGCGTATGAATATGGAGACAATGGCGATATTTATTCAGCTCCAGTTGGTATGTCATCCACTTCATATTTATTCTATAATAAGCAATTATTTGAGGCGAATGGAGTAGAAGTTCCAGAAACATGGGATCAATTTTTAGATGTGATTCATACTTTTAATGACCAGGATATTACCCCTATTGCTATCGGGAATCAAGCACCTTGGGTGGCGCAATCTACAACCTTTGGAGCGATAGCTGACAGAGTAACAGGAACGGAGTGGTTCATGAAGGCAGTTGAACAAGATGGTGCTTCATTCACAGATCCAGTATTTATTGAAGCCTTAGGTTATTTTAAACAGTTAGTAGATGCTGATGCCTATCAAGAAGGAGCCAATAGTATAGATAATACACAAGCAGAGCAATATTTCGCACAAGGAAAAGCAGCGATGATGATCAATGGATCATGGACAGTAAGTAGCTTAGCAGCATCTGCATCCGAAGACGTGATTGAAAACATTGGAGTTACAGTTGTACCCAGTATAGAAGATGGCGAAGGAAGAGCCAATACGATAACCGGTGGCCCAGGTGGTGGATTTGTGTTGAATAGTGAGGCAGAAGGTAACGTGAAAGAAGCAGGGTTAGAACTTATCTATGCTTTGAGTAATGAAGAGGCCCAAAAAGCCATTGCTGAAAGTGATTCTATGGTTATGTATGACGTAGATATTGATCGAGAAAATGTATCACCCTTATATTATGAGGCATTTAATTTGGTAAGAAGTGTAGAATTTGCACCAGTTTATGATTTGTATTTATCAGCAGCAGCAGGTGAAGCAATAAATAATGGTCTGCAAGAAATCATGCTAGGTGGAGAGTTGGAAACAGTTGCTGAAAAGGTGCAACAAGCGCAGGTTCAATCATTAGAAGAAGAGTAAAACATATGCTACTTATCCAAAAATATAAATAGAGGCTGCTACATGTTATGTGATTGCTGCTGTTTAATGGTCTTACGTTAATAATAAATATTAAGAAGTTTTAGTTAGATTTGATAAGGGGGGATAGAGTGCAAGACATACTTAAAGCAAAACACTGGATTATCATATCGTTACTACCAGCATTATTACTATATACATTTATTGTTATCGTGCCAATATTTTGGTCTTCGTATTATGGTTTCTTTAAATGGTCAGGCATGAATGAACCTAGTTTTATAGGATGGGCCAATTATTTAGAAGTAGTAAATGACCCTATTTTCTGGCGAGCTTTAAAAAATAATATGATCATTGTGGTCGCTTCTGTCTTTGGCCAAGTACCTATCGCATTATTATTAGCACTGATGTTACGTCAAACTACATTATTTCAGCGCTTTGTACGTTCAGCTGTATTCTTACCGACGGTAATATCAACGGTTGTAGTTGGTTTGATCTGGGGATATATTTATAATCCAGAATTCGGTATTGTCAATGCGTTACTTGAAATGATTGGCTTAGAATCATGGACCAGAGCGTGGTTATCCGATCCAGATGTTAATATGTATGCAGTATCAATTCCTATTATTTGGAACTACATTGGTCCGTATTTAATTATCTTTATCGCAGCTATTCAAAACATTCCTACTGAAATAGAAGATGCAGCAAAAATGGATGGAGCGAACGGGTTTCGTAAATTATTTTATATTACTTTACCTATGATGTGGACAACAATAAAAGTTGCAGTTGTACTATGTATTTCAGGCAGTTTAAAAGCTTTTGATCAAGTATTTGTAATGACCGGTGGAGGCCCTGCCCAATCAACCGAACTGTTAGCAACTTACATGTATAACAACACCTTTATGACTTATCGATATGGATATGGCTCAGCGGTATCTACTATGATTATTATTGTTAGTCTTATCCTAATCCTAATTAGTCAAATTTTAATGAAACGAAAAGAAGAGAAGGGGATGGGCATTTAAGATGAGAAAAGATGTGGTTTATGAAGCAAATAGATCCTTTAATCCGGTTTTTAGACAGAAAAAATCTATATTTAAAGTAATAAAAACGGTTTTTTTAATCACTTTCTCTTTTTGTATGATCTATCCGCTCTATTGGCTGTTTATTAGTGCTTTTAAATCAACAGATGAATTCTTTCAATTTCCTTATGCATTACCGAGTGAGTGGACATTCGATAATTTCGTTAGAGCTTGGAATTTAGCCGATTTAGGTGGGGCTATGATAAATTCAACTGTTGTTACAGTTGTCGGAACGATTTTTACTGTATTTCTAGGTGCTTTAACTGCGTATGTACTTTCGCGTTTCTCCTTTAAATGGAAAGGTTTTATCATGTTATTTTTTCTATTAGGTATGTTAATTCCTATTCATAGTACCCTTGTACCATTGTTTTCTATTATGAATGAGATAGGAATGTTAAACACATATTGGGCATTAATATTGCCATATACCGCATTTGAACTACCGATAGCTATCTTCTTAATAACTGCTTATATGTCAAGCATACCAAAGGAAATGGAAGAAGCTGCTGTCATTGACGGAGCCGGCTATTGGGGGATTTTCTTTCGGATCATGCTTCCTATGACAGTTCCTGCAATGGCGACCGTAGCTATCTTAGCATTTTTACGGTATTGGAATGAGTACATTTTTGCGCTTGTATTTATAAATGATGCCTCATTAAAAACTTTACCACTTAGTTTATCGATTTTTTCTGATGGTTACAGTACAGATTATTCTTTAACGATGGCCGCAATGGCTATAGCTGTTATACCGACAGTTATTATGTATGTTTTTTTTCAAGAGCAAATTATGAAAGGAATGGTAGCAGGTTCGGTGAAGGGCTAATTGATGTAATGAAAGCTGTTGGTAAAGAAAAAAAGTCTAGTAAAAAAAGGCTTTAATATATCTGATTCAATAAGGGTGATCGCTGAGTAAAAATGCTAGTGATCACCCTGAAAAATATGTTGACATAAAATAATGAATTCTGTAATCTTGTATAGAGGTATAGTCATCTTATCTATTGTTCCTAAAATAGATTGCGCTTACATCGATATGTATTCTATTAATCTATTAAAGGAGTGGAGGAAAGAGTGATAGTGAAAGGGAAATGTCAAGATGTTATGAAATGGTTAGTATCAGGCTGTGTCGCAATTGTAATAGTTGCTGTTGGTTTATTATTCCTAGCAACAGAAGAAATGACTGCATCAGAACCAGAAGATGATTATCGAGTTGTCGGATATTATACGCAATGGTCAACATATGGCAGAGATTATCAAGCGGTAGATATTGATGCAAGTAAATTAACACATATCGTTTATGCATTTGCGGATTATTGTTGGGAAGGTGAAGGTCATGCAGATACAACTGATTGTGAAGGAGTAACAAATGGTACAGTAGTATCCGCTGATCCGTGGGCAGATTATCAAAACCCGAATGTATTAGGACTTACTGAAGAGGAATTAGAAGATTGGGATCGGGATTTTTATGGAAACTTAGGTGGTTTAGCAATATTAAAGGATGAAAACCCGGGATTACGTACCTTATTATCTATTGGGGGATGGACATTCTCGAAAAATTTCTCCCATATAGCAGCATCAGAAGATACTAGGGAAACTTTTGCAAAATCAGCAGTTGCTTTTATGAGAAAGTATGAAATGGATGGTGTAGATATCGATTGGGAATACCCGGTTAGTGGTGGGCAAGAAGGAAATGTTCACCGCCCGGAAGATAAAGAAAATCACACTTTGTTATTACAAGCGATACGTGATCAATTAGACAAAGCAGAGGAAGAAGACGGCAAGGAATATGAATTAGCGATTGCTTCTAGTGCAAATCCTTCTTATCTAGAAAATAATGAAATGGAAAAAATTGCGGAAATAGTTGATTTTATTGACATTATGACTTACGACTTTAACGGAAGCTGGCAATCTACCAGTGCACATAATGCTCCATTATTTGTTGATCCGGCTGCAATGGACGCAGGAGTACCAGACACAGATGTATTCAATGTAGACACAGCAATCGAAGGACATTTAAATGCGGGTGTACCTGCCAATAAATTAGTGATGGGATTACCTTTTTATGGTCGTTCATGGGCTGATTGTGATAACGCGGAGGATAGCCCTAATGGCGGTTATTATCAAAACTGTCAAGGTGCAGGTGATGGAACATGGGAACCAGGGGTCTATGATTATGATGATATTATGGCCAATAAATTAACGGATGAGCAATATACTGCTTATTGGAATGATGTTTCCAAAGTACCCTATTTATTTAATGAAGAAACAGGCGAGTTTATTACCTATGATGATGAACGTTCGATAGCGAATAAAATCGCCTATCTGGAAAACCGTCAACTTGGCGGGGCGATGATTTGGGAGCTAAGTGCAGATCGTGAGAGTAGACTATTATCTGTAATTTTTAATGAATTTACAAACGGCACAACACCACCTGAACCTACACCTCCTGATGATGGTACGGTTAAGGATATAGCAGAACTCGAGATCAGTGATAATCAGTATATGTATACTAACTCAAGTAATCAGGAAAGCATCGTTTTTAATGCATCCCTTTTGGAAGAATTACAAGAAGATTATGAGTTAGTGATTGATTATAAAGATATTGCTATAGAAGTACCTGTTGCATTGTTGCAGAAAGAAGAAAATATAACCTTCCAATTTGCCGAAGCTGTAGAGGAGATAAACAGTAAGCATGATAATCAAGTTAGCTCAATATATGATTTAACGATATTAGCTGGAGATGAAGTGTTTTCAGATTTTGGCGAGCATCAAGTTACATTGACTTTCACTGTGAATGAAGACAAGATAGAAAATTGGGATCAATTAGTTGTTTATTTATTGGAGGAGAATGGTGAAAAACAGAAAGAAATAGATGTCGAGTACGATAAGGAACAACAAATCGTTATGGCAGAGGTTGCTCATTTTAGTTTATACGGGGTATTCGAGAATAGCACTCCTGATGAAGAACAAACAGAGGATGAAAAGGAAGGCAATGAGTCTGAAATAGATAACAATAATGGAAATTCGAACGAAAAAACAACGGAAGAACCTTCCACTAATAATACGGATAAAGACGACACGAACGATGGGAACAACGAAAAAGAAAGTACTACATCTTCTCAAAGTCAAGATGAGCAAACGGAAGGTCAGCCTCTTCCAGATACTGATACGAACCAATTCGAATTTTTATTAATCGGCTTACTATTAATAACTGGCGGTGGCATCGTGTTTTTCGTATCAAAATTGCGTAGATATTCTTAATATATTTTAGGTATAGACAACTAATCCTATATTATGTTAATCTATATATAATTGGAATTGGCTAATTAAATCACGACTCACATGTTACTAATGAGATTAGGCATGGAGAAAATATAAAGGCTGGTTTATCGCCTTTAATATTTCTTCATGCTTTTTTTGTGGGAAAAGAAAGTATAAAAATTTGGTACTTGTCTAGCTCCGAACGCCCAGAAATTATGCGATTTCACGAATCGCCCTAAGATAAGTCATCATCGGTTCGTAAACTCACCGTGATTCCTTTATTTGAGTTGATTCTGAAGTTGCTACGTTTCTAAACGGGTGCTCTGCGCTTTTCTTATTTAAATGAAAATCATGCCAAAAGGAGATGGAATGATGTTTAAAAACTTATTTAAAAAACCCTCTACCATTATACAAATAAAAGCACCTATTACTGGTGAAATATTACCGCTTGAAAAGGTACCCGACCCAGTTTTCAGTCAAAAGATGATGGGGGAAGGGGTTGCGATCATCCCGAACGAAGAAAATATTGTTGCCCCTGTTGAAGGAACGATTGTCCAAATTGCACCAAGTAAGCATGCCATTGGATTAAAGACGCCAAATGACAGGGAAATACTTATCCATGTTGGATTAGAGACTGTTTCCTTAGATGGAAAGGGATTTCATGTCTTAGTTAAAGAAGGGGATCGTGTTTCAGTTGGAGATCGATTAATGACAGTAGATTTGGGTTATATTCGTAATAAAGTAGATCATATTATAACTCCGATGGTCATTACCAATAGTAACCAAAGCCAAAACGAATATATCTTCACTACAGAAACGGAATGTGTAGCCGGAAAGACAACCGTGTTAACGATTAATGGGTAATGTTAGGAATGACGCTTTCTGCGAAGAATGGAGATGATGGAATGAAATTGAAAAAAATTTTGAATAATAACGCTGTACTTGTAGTGGACAAAGGAGAAGAAAAAGTAGCGATTGGTACTGGCATTGCATTCGGTAAGAAAAAGAATGATGTCATTAACTCACAGAAAGTCGAACAACTTTTTGTAATGAAGGAAAATGAAAAGTTACAGCTGTTGTTAGATCGAATTCCAGAGGAACATTTTCTGATTTCAGAAGAAATTATCTCCTATGCGGAAAAGTATCTTGGCACTATGTTAAGTGAGCATATTCATATTGCTTTAACAGACCATATTTCATTCGCGATTGAACGGACACAAGATGGCATACATCTCCAAAATAAGCTTCTAAATGAAATAAAGATATTGTATCGAAATGAATATGAAATTGGTTTATGGGCAGTGCAGCGGATTCGTGAAAAATATGATATAGACATTCCAATTGATGAAGCAGCTCATATTGCACTGCATATCCATACAATGAAGCTTCAAGGGGGTGATTACCGTCAGACGATTAAGCATACTGCCATAGTAAGAGAAATGATCCAGCATATCATGCAGAAAATGGCGATGAAATTTAGAGAAGATGATATATCTTATCAAAGGCTTGTAACTCATTTGCATTTTGCTTTATCTCGAGTTAGTCACTATGAAATGCATGAATTGGATCAGGAAATGTTATCGATGATTCAAAAGAAATTTGCGGATTCATATCAGTGTACTAAAGAAGTAACAGACATTATACAAAATAAGTATGATATTTATTTTCCAGAATCAGAGCTCGGATATATCACGATGCACCTTAATAGACTTAAACAGTAATTTAATTTTTAAAAATAGGAGGAACGAATGATGGTTATGAAATATCTTCAAAATATCGGTAGATCATTAATGTTACCGGTTGCCGTATTGCCAGCTGCTGCGATATTAATGGGGCTTGGTTATTGGATGGACCCGGAAGGTTGGGGGGAAGCAAATGTAATAGCAGCCTTTTTAATTAAAGCCGGTGAATCTATTGTTTCCGGTGAAAGTATGTCAATCTTATTTGCGGTAGGTATTGCTTTTGGGATGTCCAAAGACAAGGATGGATCTGCTGCATTGAGTGGATTGGTAGCTTATTTAGTCGTTACGACCTTGTTATCAACGGAATCTGTGGCACTGTTACAAGGTGTAGATCCAGACAATGTTAATGCAGCTTTTGATAGTGTTGAAAATCAATTTATCGGAATTATCTCAGGTATTGTTGCTTCTATTATGTATAATCGATTTAGTCATGTAAAATTACCAGATGCTTTTGCGTTTTTCAGTGGTAAGCGTTTAGTGCCAATCATGACAGCGGTATCTAGCTTACTCATATCTGCCGTTCTCTTCTTCGTTTGGCCGGTTGTTTATTCTGGATTAGTTTCCTTTGGTAAGGCCATTCTAGATTTAGATGCTATCGGTGCAGGTTTATATGGCTTCTTTAACCGTTTATTAATACCGACTGGCCTTCATCACGCTTTAAACTCTGTTTTTTGGTTTGATGTTGCTGGTATTAATGATATTGCGAATTTTTGGTCTGGAGAAGGGGAAAAAGGTGTTACAGGTATGTACATGGCAGGCTTTTTCCCAGTTATGATGTTTGGTTTACCAGCAGCAGCGTTAGCAATGTATCATACAGCTAAAACAACAAGAAAGAAAACAGCCGCATCCTTACTTTTAGCAGCTGGTTTTGCTTCGTTCTTTACAGGTGTAACAGAACCGTTAGAATTTTCATTTATGTTCTTAGCTCCAGCATTATATGTAGTGCATGCCGCTTTAACAGGTATTTCCATGGCTGTAGCAGCTGCCTTTGATTGGACAGCAGGTTTTGGATTTAGTGCTGGTTTTATTGATTTCTTTTTAAGTTCAAGATTACCATTAGCTAACCAGCCATTAATGTTACTTGTTCAAGGTTTAGTCATTGGTGTTATTTATTATGTACTATTTCGCTTCTTAATCACGAAGTTTAATTTCAAAACACCAGGCCGTGAAGATGATGTAGAGCAGGTGGAAAATGCAAGTGAAGAATCTTCTGGTGATGATGATATAGCTACAATGGCAAAAGAAATTTATGCTGGACTAGGTGGAGATGACAATGTTGTCACACTAGATAACTGTGTGACACGATTAAGATTAGACGTTAAAGATATGGATGCCGTTGATCAGCAACGTATAAAAAATACTGGTGTACCCGGAATCAATATTGTAGGTAAAAATAGCATCCAAGTAATAGTTGGAACTCAAGTGCAATTTGTAGCAGATGAAATCAAAAAAATACGAAAACAACATTAAAATAACTGAGCATGGAGATTTGGTTCTCCATGCTTTTTTGCTTGGAAGGAAAGTATAAAATTGCGCAGATGTCTAGTTCGAGCGTCCAAATACTAGGCGACTTCAAGAATCGTCCTACGATAAGTCATCATCGGTTCGCAAGCGTATCTGGAATCTTACTTATCCTGACAAATCAATCAGCTTTCTTATCGATACTCGATTCATTTTTTGCCTTGTTCCCACATAGATATAGATATGGCAACTACTGAAACAATTACATCATGCTTGGAAGTATAAGCAAGGTTTACATTATTGGGAGGTTGTTCTATGGATATCTTAAGAAGGGTGCAAGAATATCGTCAAACACAAGATGCCTTGAAATGGGAAGGTACATTTGCAGAGTATCTTGAATTGTTAAAAGAAAAACCATACCTTGCACAATCTGCTCATTCCCGTATCTACCAGATGATAAAAGATGAAGGGGTAGAAGAAGAAAATGGGGTGCGTAAATATAACTTCTTCAGTCATGAATTATTTGGATTGGAAGAAGCGTTAGAGAAACTGGTTGAGGAATACTTTCATCCAGCTGCTAAAAGGCTAGATGTTAAAAAGCGGATTTTATTATTAATGGGACCGGTTAGTGGCGGGAAATCGACTTTGGTCACATTATTAAAAAGAGGATTAGAGAAGTACACGTTGACAGATCGAGGTGCGGTGTATGCAATTAAAAATTGCCCCATGCATGAAAATCCGTTGCACCTGATACCACAGCATTTGAGAGCTGATTTTGAAAGAGAATATGGCATAAAAATTGAAGGAAGTTTATCTCCCTTAAATAGACTACGACTCGAGGAGGAATACGGTGGTAGAATTGAAGATGTTAAAATAGAGCGGATCTTTTTTTCAGAAGATAACCGGGTCGGTATTGGTACATTTAGTCCGTCCGATCCGAAATCACAGGATATTGCGGACCTTACTGGATCAATTGATTTTTCCACGATTGCCACGTATGGATCAGAGTCAGACCCTCGTGCATATCGCTTTGACGGAGAGTTGAATAAAGCTAACCGTGGATTGATGGAATTTCAGGAAATGCTCAAATGTGATGAGAAATTTCTCTGGCATTTACTTTCATTAACACAGGAAGGTAACTTTAAAGCAGGCCGATTTGCCTTGATCTCAGCAGATGAGATGATAGTAGCCCATACGAATGAATCTGAGTATCGTTCTTTTATATCTAATAAAAAGAATGAGGCATTACACTCAAGAATGATTGTGATGCCGATTCCATATAACTTAAAATTAGATCAGGAAGAGCGAATATATCAAAAAATGATTGAAGAAAGTGATATCCAGGACGTCCACATTGCACCACACACTCTAAAAATAGCTGCGATGTTTACAATTCTTACACGATTAAAAGAGTCGAAGCAAAGCAATGTCAGTATGTTGAAAAAGATGTATTTATATAATGATCAAGATGTTGAAGGATTTAGCGATCAAGATGTGAATGCAATGAAAAAGGAATATCCTGATGAAGGCATGACTGGAATTGATCCTCGTTATGTCATCAATCGCATCTCATCGACGATTATCCGTAAAGAAATGCAGGCAATCAATGCGCTTGATGTATTGCGATCATTGAAAGATGGCTTGGATGATCATCCTTCGATTACGAAAGAACAAAAAGAAGATTATTTGGACTTTATTTCGATTGCCCGTAAAGAATATGATGAACTGGCGAAAAAAGAAGTACAGAAAGCATTCGTTTATTCCTATGAAGAATCTGCCAAAACGCTGATGGACAATTATTTAGATAATGTGGAAGCATTCTGTAATAAAGCAAAATTACAGGATCCACTAACAGGAGAAGAAATGCATCCTGATGAAAAATTAATGCGCTCGATTGAAGAACAAATCGGTATATCTGAAAATGCCAAAAAAGCATTTCGCGAAGAAATCCTAATCCGAATTTCAGCTTATGCACGCAAAGGCAAAAAGTTTGATTATCAATCACATGAACGCCTGCGCGAAGCGATTCAAAAGAAATTATTTGCTGACTTGAAGGACGTAGTAAAAATCACCACTTCCACGAAAACACCAGATGAGCAGCAGTTAAAGAAAATGAATGAAGTAGTGGCAACTTTAGTGGAAGAGTATGGCTATAATACACAATCTGCTAATGATCTGTTACGTTATGTCGGTAGCTTGTTAAATCGATAATAAGAAAATGACCTCCTTTGTCCGGAGGTCATTTTTGTGTGTGCATTTTAAAAAGTGTCCAATATATCACTAGAAGTCTCCAATAAATGATCGAAAGTGTCCAATAAACAGTAAAAAGTGTCCAATAAATTCACAGCACTTTGTTTCTCAAGCTTAAACTAGCTCCAACATAGGCAATCAGTGATATCGCTATCGATGAGACAACCGAATGCATGCCGAACGGTTCTGGATAAAAGGCTTGAAACAAAATGTACGAGCTGAAGCCTGTAATAATCGCTGCAATTGCGCCATATTTGTTTCCTTTTTTCCAATAGATCCCCATTACAACCGGCCAAATAAATGCAGCTTCCAACCCGCCAATAGTATATAAATTCAGCCAAATGATTAAATCAGGTGGATTAATCGCAATTAAGTATACAATCAACCCTAAAATAGCGGTTATGGTCATGCTTAATGTACGAACTTTTTTCTTAGAGGCTGTTGGCTGTATGTAATTAAGATAGACGTCTTTAACAATGGTTGAGCTGACTAATAATAGCAAGGAGTCAACTGTCGACATGATGGCTGCGAGTGGTGCTGCTAATACTATTCCTGCCAACCAAGCTGGTAATACTTCTAAAGCAATTAACGGGATGACTGTATCAGCTACTTCAACACCTGGCAAAATCGGACGAGCAAATACTCCGATTAAATGCATGTTTAACATAATAACACCGACGACAATAGTACCAATGATTAGTGCACGATGAAATGATTTCGTGTTTTTATAGGACATCGCTCGAACCACAATTTGCGGTAACGCTACAATCCCAACACCAACCAATATCCAAAAAGAGGATACGTACTGTGGTGATAAGCTTCCATCTGCCCCGTATGGTGTAATTAGATTAGGATTCTCAGCACGAAGGTCAGCCATGATCGAAGAAATACCGCCTCCTGCTATAATGATCGATGCCAGTAAGATGACAGTTCCGATAATCATAATCGTTCCTTGAATGGAATCCGTCAAAGTTACTGCACGAAACCCACCGAAAGTAACATAAATAAGTACAGTTAATACAAAAATAAGTAATGCAGAATGATAGGATAACCCAGTAATAGACTCGATTAACCGACCACCGCCAATCCATTGAGCGGCCATGGCAGAAAATAAAAAGACAATAATACTGAATGAAGACAATAATACAACCCATTTGGATTGATATCTTTCTTTAAGGAAGTCTACCATCGTGATCGCTTTAAATTTTTTTGCGGTGATTGCAAATCTTTTTCCGAGAATCATTAAGGTGAAATAACCTGTGGAGACCTGGATAACAGATAATAATACCCAACCTAACCCCTCATTGTAGGCTACCCCGGGCCCACCGATAAAACTGCTGGCACTTCCATATGTTGCAGTCATTGTCATCGCTAAGACAAATCCGCCTAAGCTGCGTCCGCCTAAATAATAATCTTCCATAAAGGAAGCACTTGTATTGGTCGTTCTGCTCGCCAATAAACCAATTAAAAAAATAACGGCAACGGAACTGAATAATGTAATAGATGCTACTAAATTCATGATTGTTCGAACTCCTCATCATCAAAAGGTAAATCAGTGAAAAAGAATTTCACGATAATAAATACAAGCATGGACATAATGATAATACCTGCAATACAGCTATAGAAAAACCATGCGGGAAATCCTAAAATATATTGATACTCAGCAGGATCTTTTTTTCCTAAGCCATATGCAAAAGCAAACCACCAGATAAAGTGAAACACTACTAAAAAGACACCGATGAGTGCTTCGCGATTGGCTATTTGAATAGGATTTTTATCTAATTCTTTCATTTATTATTTTCCTCCTCAATCAAATTCCTACCTTAAAAGTAAATCATATCAGAGCGTTGGTGACAACTGCATGGCTTGTATTAATGCAGTTAGCTTCTTTAAAAATAACTTTTAATAATGGCCCATTATTCCGTTTAAAATAGTACAAAAGTGTGAAGTTATTTCCCCTTTTTGTAAGCATTCTCATAAACGATCATAATGTACCTTTTAACGCATAAAAACTAGCTTTTTTAAGCTTTTTTTATACTTATTAAACTTTTCCAAAAAATCGTAACTTATATGTTGTTTCCCTAGGTAAAATAGGTTATATTTATTGATGTAATGTTTTACTCATTACAACATTTGGATGGGAGTTTAGTTTAGCAGGAGAAAGTGACTTCTAATGGGGGTATAAGACGTGACACAGCAGGAATCCAGTGAGAGATTCTGGAAAAAATTTTACGGTCCTAATATGGGCTATGTACAAGAGCAGTATGAACTTTATTTGGAAAACAAAGACTCTGTCGATTCATCCCTGAAAGAAATGTTTGATCAGTACGGAGCTCCAAAAGAATTAATTGAAGGACAGCAAGCAGAGGTAGCAAGCAGTAAAGGCTTATCATCTGATATAAGTGCGAAACAATTAACCTCAGCAATTAAGCTTGTTGAGGCTATTCGTCGTTATGGTCATTTGAAAGCTGAGATTTACCCTGTTGGATCAGGTATAGCAAGTGATACTACACTTGTTGATCCAAGCTATTACAATCTAAGTAAAGACGTTTTGGAAGCGATTCCGGCTGAATGGGTTTGGGATGCCACTGTTCAAGGGGTGAACAATGCGCAGGATGTTGTTGATTATTTGTTAGCTCAATATGCAGGAACGATTTCATTTGAGTACGATCATGTAAACAATGACGAAGAGCGCTTGTGGTTCCAAGAGAACATTGAGTCTGGTAAGTATCGTTTTCCATTCTCAGAGAAGGAGAAAAAAGAACTACTTGGAAAGATCGTTGATGTGGAAGGTTTTGAAAATTTCTTAGCGAAAACTTTTGTCGCACAGAAACGTTTTTCGATCGAAGGCTTGGAAATGATGGTTCCTATTTTAGATCGAATCGTTCAAAATTCCTTTTATGATGAAACAGAAGAGATTCTAATGGGGATGGCTCACCGTGGTAGATTAAGTGTACTGACACATATTTTAGGTAAGCCATTTGATAAGCTATTTTCTGAATTTCATCCGTCAGCAGATAAGGAATTAGTGCCATCTTCACCGGGTTCAAGAGCGATTACGTATGGATGGACTGGTGATGTGAAATATCACTTTGGCGCAAAACGCGATGTCGGGGAAGAGAAACCATCACCAACTAAGATTACATTAGCACATAACCCTTCACATTTGGAGTTTGTTAACCCAGTTGTAGAAGGTTTTACAAGAGCAGCACAAGATTTTCGTTTCCAAAAAGGTAGTCCCGAGCAAAATGTCAATAAAGCATTTAGTATTTTGATTCATGGTGATGCGGCATTTATTGGTGAAGGTGTAGTAGCAGAAACCTTTAACCTGAGTGCATTAGATGGCTACCGAACAGGTGGAACATTGCATATCATTGCGAATAACTTAGTAGGTTTTACAACGGGGCAACGCCAAGGTCGTTCCACTAGGTATGCAAGTGACTTAGCGAAAGGTTTTGAAGTACCTATTATCCATGTCAATGCAGATGATCCGGAAGCTTGTATTTCAGCAGCAACATTAGCGTATGATTACCGTAAAAAGTTTCAAAAAGATGTGTTAATTGATTTAGTCGGTTATAGACGCTATGGTCACAATGAAATGGACGAACCACGTGCTACACAACCGAAATTGTATCAATCAATTGACCAACACCCAACTTGTGCCAATGTTTATGCTAAACGACTACAAGAAGAAGGAATTTTAGCAGAAAATACTTTTGAAGAAATGAAAGAAGCTGTTTTTAATAAATTACAAGGCATTTATGATGATATGACGGAAAGTGTTAATGAAAATCCAGAAGCATTGCCAGTACCACAAGCGTTGCAGAATGGGTTGAGTGACATTGAAACGTCGGTGCCAAAGGATTTACTGCTTTCACTTAATAAAGGTCTATTAAAACGACCAGAAGGTTTCCAATCCTTTAAGAAGCTCGAAAAAATATTATCTAAGCGTCATCATACATTCGAAAAAGATGAAAAAGCTGATTGGGCAGTAGCAGAAGCTTTAGCCTATGCTTCGATTTTACAAGACGGTATTCCAATTCGTATTACAGGACAGGATTCAGAACGTGGAACATTTGCACACCGCCATTTAATGTTACATGATGTGGATTCAAGTGATACGTATTGCCCAATGCATGGACTGGATGAAGCAAAAGCGACATTCGACATTCACAACAGTCCATTGTCAGAAGCTGCGGTACTAGGATTTGAATACGGTTATAGTGTAAAAGCACCAAAAACATTAGTTATTTGGGAAGCACAATTTGGAGACTTTGCCAATGCAGGTCAGGTAATTTTTGATCAATTTATCTCATCTGGTCGTGCGAAGTGGGATGAACGTTCTAATATGGTGATGTTATTACCGCATGGTTATGAAGGCCAAGGACCAGAACACTCTAGTGCAAGAGCAGAACGGTTCTTAACGATGGCAGCGGAAAATAACTGGATTGTCGCTAATGTTACAACCAGTGCACAATTCTTCCATCTGTTAAGACGTCAAGCTGCTTTAGTGGACAGTGAAGCAGCGCGTCCTTTAGTTGTTTTAACACCTAAGAGCTTGTTACGCAGTCCGCGAGTAGTGTCAACAATAGAGGAGTTTACGAATGGTAAATTCCAATCATTAATACCTCAGCCAGGCTTAGAGTTAACATCAAAAAAAGCTAAGCGATTATTAATTGGTACAGGGAAAGTTATGGTAGACATTCAAGAAAAAATGAGTGAAAGCCTAGAGAAATATGAAGATATTCATGTTGTTCGTTTAGAGCAAATCTATCCATTTCCTGAAAAGAAAATTCAAGAGGTCATTGATGGTTGTCCTAAATTGCAAGAAGTGGTTTGGGTACAAGAAGAACCACGTAATATGGGGGCATGGAATTTTGTAAAGGAATTGCTTTACAGAATGCTTGAGAATACAAAATTAGAATTACACTATGTTGGACGTACTGAACGTTCGTCACCATCCGTAGGTGATCCACACATACACAAAACAGAACAAAGACGCATAGTACAAAAAGCATTAGAGCTGTCTGAAGGAGGAGAAACCAATGAAGGAAATTAAAGTCCCAGAATTAGCAGAATCCATTACGGAAGGTACGATAGCAGAGTGGCTAGTTAGTGAGGGGGATTCCGTCGAGAAAGGTGATCCGATCTGTGAGCTAGAAACAGATAAAGTTAATGTAGAAGTTAATGCTGATTATTCAGGTGTAATTGCTGAATTTGTTAAAGATGAAGGTGATGATGTAGAAGTAGGGGAAGTCATTGCGAAGATAGATGAAAATGGTGAAGCTGCTGGTGGTTCAACTGAAAGCTCCGACGATAAAGAAGAACCAAAAGCAAAAGAAGAAGAGAAAAACACAGAGCCAAAGAAAGAAGAAGCAGCTAGTAATGAAGCAACTGAACCGAAAAAAGCAGGAGATAAACAAAAAGTTGTCGCATCACCAGCTACGAGAAAACGTGCTCGTGAGTTAGGTATTGATCTGAATGATATTACTCCGACAGATCCACTAGGACGTATTCGTTCAGAAGATGTGGAGAACGCAGCGAAACCGAAAAAAGCAGATAAGAAGTCTAAGGCAGATAATCAAGCAAAAGCTTCTAGTTCCAAAGAAGAGTTTGATAAACCAGTAGAACGTGAGAAAATGACTCGCCGTCGTCAAACCATTGCTAATCGTCTTGTTGAAGCTCAGCACACAGCAGCAATGCTTACGACATTTAATGAAGTAGACATGACTGCAGTGATGAAACTACGAAGCCAACGTAAAGATAAGTTCCAGGAAAAGCATGGTATTAAACTAGGCTTTATGTCGTTCTTTACCAAAGCAGTAGTTAGTGCATTGAAAGAGTTCCCGTACTTAAATGCAGAGATTCAAGAAAACGAAATTGTGAAGAAGAAATTCTATGATATCGGTATTGCTGTATCAACAGATGATGGCTTAGTTGTGCCAGTAGTACGTGATGCAGATCGTTTAGACTTTGCAGGAATCGAATCACAAATTGCTGATTTAGGTACCAAAGCGAAAAATAAAGAGTTGCAAATTAGTGACTTACAGGGCGGTTCCTTCACGATTACAAACGGTGGTATTTTTGGATCGTTATTATCCACGCCAATTCTAAATTCACCACAAGTTGGTATTTTAGGAATGCATACGATTCAAAAACGTCCGGTAGTAATGCCTGATGATTCCATTGAAGTTCGTCCAATGATGTATATCGCCTTATCATATGACCACCGTATCGTAGACGGAAAAGAAGCAGTACAATTCCTTGTACGCGTCAAACAATTATTAGAAGATCCATATGATCTATTATTAGAAGGCTAAAATCAAAAGCACTCATCATTTTTTAATGGTGAGTGCTTTTTGATAGAGCACAAAATACATAAACTGCGAAGTAACGTGAGTGAGGATAGGCTCTCTTCCGTACTGCATTTTGATGAGTGCTGCCATACGCTTCGGCAGAATACTGCGCTTTCCGTGGGCGGTTTTTAGCTAACTTGGTGAAGAAAGGCACTTCACCAAGTGGATCTTCAGCTCTCGTGAGTCCCACAGGAGTCTCCGTATTCTGCCTACGCTATTTTTGTTCTCTGATTATAGAAAGGAATGAATTCACGGAACTAAATTTTTTTGTTTTACTACAGTTCTAATCGGCTGTAATTCCTGCTACATATGGTGAGAAATCGACTGGTTGATTGCGGATTAGTGTTGTGGAGCATAGCTTAACGAAGGCCGCCCACTTTCACTACTATGGGGATTGTTCGGCCTGAAGATCCACTTTTTCGAGCGGTTTTGGCTCGAAAAAGTTAGCTGAAGGGCAAACCCCACGGAAAGGAAAGTGGGCAGCCGGAGTGGTAGTTATCATCACGATATATTTCAAAATTATCGCTTAGGTGAGCGAACATCTAATTACCACATTACTTCGCAGTATGTATCTACTAGGCTAAATTCTTTATGCACCATTGGTAAAATTATTACATGATAATCCATTGAATTTCTGTTAAAAATGCTTAATCATTCTCTTTTTCGTTGCATACAATAAAATAATACAAGCGAAGGAGGGGATTCGATGGCTGATGGTAACTTTGTGATCGCAGAGGAAGATTGGTCCCTCCATCGAAAAGGGTTTGATGATCAAAAACGACATCAAGACAAAATAAAGGAAGTATTAAAAAAGAAACTACCAGATATTGTTAGTGAAGAAAATATTATCATGTCTCGAGGAAAAGAAATTATTCGAATACCAATTCGCTCCTTGGACGAATATAAAATACGCTACAGTCAATCGAAAAACAAACGTGTAGGTCAAGGAGATGGAGACAGTGAGGTAGGAGATGTCGTTGCTCAAGACCCACAAAAAGCGAAAAAGGGACAAAAAGGTGAGAAAGCGGGAAATCAACCTGGAGTTGACTATTATGAGGCAGAAGTAGATTTTGAGGAAGTAGAGGAAGCTTTTTTTTCACAACTAGAATTGCCCAATTTGATGGAGAAAGAACAAGATAACATTACGATCACTGATGTGGAGTTTCGTGATATACGTAAAAAAGGTTTAACTGGAAACATTGATAAGAAAAGAACGATGTTAGCGTCTTATCGCAGAAATGCCCTAGAAGGGAATCCATCTTTTGCACCGATATATCCAGATGATTTACGATATAAAACATGGGATAATATCGAAAAACCGGAATCAAAAGCAGTTGTGTTAGCTATGATGGATACAAGTGGCTCGATGGGGCAATTCGAAAAATATGTGGCTCGCAGTTTCTACTTTTGGCTGGTTCGCTTTTTACGAAAAAAATACGAAACAGTAGATGTGGAATTTATTGCTCATCATACAGAGGCAAAGGTGGTAGATGAGGAAGCTTTTTTTACTAAAGGAGAAAGTGGTGGAACGATTTGTTCTTCTGCCTATCGAAAAGCATTAGAACTCGTCAATGAAAAGTATCCAGCAAGCCGTTATAACATTTATCCATTTCATTTTTCAGATGGTGATAATTTAACTTCCGATAATCGGAGATCATTAGAAGCCGTTTATCAGTTATTAGAGAGTGCGAGTATGTTTTGCTATGGGGAAGTAAATCAATATAATCGGTATTCCACATTAATGCAAGCGTTCAAAGATGTTGATCACCCACGATTCAAACGATACGTGTTGAAAAATAGAGAAGATGTTTTCTACGCGATGAAGCACTTCTTCCATAAAAGTAACGTCGATGCTAAATAGTGTCGGCGTTTTTTACGCTTGCTTGTGTGTTGAGGTAGAAAAGTGGGCAGCCGGAGTGGTGGATAAGCAGTTTATATTATTCCATGATACTAGAGGAAGCGTAAAGCTTGAACATTTCGTGATGCTCCATTTTTCTTTTTGGACAAGAAAGTATAAAATTTTACGCAGATGTCTAGCTCCGAGCGCCTAAAAACTAGGCGACTTCACGAATCGCCCTCCGATAAGTGATCATCGGTTCGCTTTTCTCAGTGATTCCTTTATCTCAGTTGACTAGCTCTAGCCGCTGCGTTTCTAAGCGGGCGCTCTCCCGCTTTTCTTTTTGGGAAGAAATGACTAATATTCACGAAACATGCTATAATAAGTGCTAAAAGTTAACAAATTATTTAGATGTTTACTTTAGTGAAACTTATTACGCTTATTAATCGTCTAATAGTATACTAATGAATTTATGGAGGCAGGCAAGTATGAAGTTTTTTCAGCAAGTGATGACAGCAAGCATAATAATTCTTGTTTTAGCAGGATGTAATGGACAATCCGCTATACCTGAAGGGTTTTATTCATATGACAAAGATGAGGTAGAGCAAGCTATGAAAAACCTCGAATTTACCGCAGAATTACCATCTTATGTTCCAATTGCTGCTGAGATACTTGTCACAGATCGTTTCTATTTAGAAGAGCTTGATAATGAAGCATTTGATATTACCATGTTTACTAAAGCTAACGACATTTTTACCATACAGTTAATTAATGGAGAAGACTATCAAGAAGAAAGTGATTTCAAAGCCGTTTCGATAAGCGATTCAATGGAAGGTTATTATCAGGATCATCCATATTCCCAAACATTGTACTGGGAAAAAGATGGTATTACATATCAAATGATTTACCGACCAAGTGAAGAGCCACTTTCTGAAGAAGAACTTGTGCAAGTAGCCAAATCTTTTCAATCTTCATAATTTTTAGACTTTTATCAACACTCCCACAAGAAAACATTTTCATGCTACAATAAGGTGTAATTCTACAGGTGATTGGGTAAGGTAGGAATAATAGTGTCTATTTTAAAGGAGGAAATTTTGTGGGAATTTTATTAGGAATTTTAGCAGTCATTATAGTACTAGCTATTGCATACGCGATGTCTAATGACCGTAAAAATGTTAATTTTGTTGGAATCGGACTCATGCTATTAGCACAAGTTGTAACGACATGGTTTATGTTTATGACATCAATAGGTGAGGCGATCATTAATTTTATTTCTGATGTGTTTAATAAATTAATTGAATTTGCGAGTGAAGGTGTTGCCTTCGTACTTGGAGGACTTGCTATTGAAGAAGGCGGGTCAGTATTCTTTTTCAATGTATTGTTAGTCATTATTTTCTTTTCAACCTTATTATCCGTACTTACTTATTTAAGAATTCTGCCATTCATTATTAAATATTTTGGTTGGCTCATATCCAAAATTACCGGATTACCAAAAGTAGAATCTTTCAATGCAGTAAACAGTATGTTCTTTGGTCAATCCGAAGCACTTATTGCGATTAAATCACAGTTCCATCATTTAAATAATAATCGTCTATATATTGTAAGTGCTTCAGCAATGGGATCTGTCTCAGCTTCTATTATCGGGGCTTATATTCAAATGTTACCGGCACAGTACGTTTTAGTAGCTATTCCATTGAATATGTTTAGTTCCCTTATTATTGCATCGCTTATTGCACCAGTTAAAGTAGATGATGAAAATGATGAAGTCGATGTAAAAAACGTGTCCGAGGCAAAAAGCTTTTTCGAAGCTATGGGGAATGGTGCATTAGATGGTGGTAAAATCGCTTTAATTGTAGCTGCCATGTTAATCGCCTTTATTGCGGCTTTAGAATTAGTGAATTGGGCAATTGCAGGAATATTTGCAGGTACTACCTTACAAGAAATTTTGGGCTATGTATTATATCCAATTGGTTTCCTAATGGGTATTGCTCCTGGAGAACTGGTTCAAGCAGGTGGTATTATGGGTACGAAGATTATTACAAACGAATTTGTAGCCATGTTAGAACTTGAACCTTTAATAGGTCAATTTTCGGAAAAAACGGTTGGGATTGTAACAGTATTCCTAACTAGTTTCGCTAACTTCTCTTCTATTGGTATCATTGCAGGTACAGTACAAGGGATTGATAGTGAAAAAGGTGCATCCGTTTCTAAATTCGGTATGAAATTACTGATCGGTGCAACATTAGGTTCTATCCTATCTGCAACAATTGCAGGTCTATTCTTATAAGAGGATCATGGCTAGACCGTTATAATAATTTGGAGGGATACATATTAGTTATGTCTAATATGTATCCCTCTTTTTATCCTTGAATAAATTTCAGTGTAGATCGGGAATGGTGATGGATGAGCCCTTTCGCAAATTCCTGGTCAGGAAACCCTCTGTGAAGCAGCTTTAAACCACCTGAAATTAACGATATATGATGATGGAATCGATAGAATAACATCCGATTAGGATCGAGGTTATCAATCTTCAAATAACGGTAATAATCCCCAAACCGTAATTGCAAAAAACTGTGTTCATGCTCAATATCAAAGAATGAAGCCCCTTCGATATCGATCAAATATGGATCAAAATGGTCATTAACTAATACATGGTCAGGCCCCAGTTCCCCATGTATAAATCCATAACGACTTCTAGGTTCAATCCTTGATTCAAGTTCATATAAAGCATGGAGCAGTTTGCTGTGATTGGTCCGAATGCTTTCTACGTATTGGGAGGCATAGGATAGCTGCCTTTTGGCGTTTTCCATTTTCAAAAGATGACAATTTGCCGTGTTAGTCCCACTATGATTCAGTTTACCGTACGTGCATGCTTCGTTGGCATGCATGCTACCCAGCAAATCCCCAAGACGCTGAAACAATTTATCTTGAATCAATGAATCTGGATGATGGAAATAGGCTTCTGCTGTTTGTCCATCTATATATTCAACAAGGGCATAATCAAAAGAGTAATGGCTTTTTTCATTATTTAGATCGTAAAGAGTGGGTGTACGTATTCCTTGTTGTGTTAAATACTTATTGTTTAATTCAAATAAATCACTGCCATAGGATTGCTCGGTTATATCTTCGGTTGCTATTTCTTCTGAGAAATAATTCATCGTAAGATCCCACACATACAGAACACAAGAAAATCCATTGCTACATGCGATCTTATAGACCACCTTCTGTGTACCACCATGCATTTTCGTTACACTAGAAACCAAATAGCTGGTACCAAAGACCTTTTCTACATAGTCCTGTAAATCAGATTGGTTGAGGTGACACGTAAATTTCAATGGACAACACTCCTTGTAATGTTTTTGCCGGCAACTAAACTATATTAAAAATCTAACGAAAAATATAGACTGTTTTTTTATAATTTGTTATGATGGATAATGAAGTCTGGAAAAAATTAGTGCAAAAAATTAAAAGAGTGGTCTCCATCACAAAGATTGGTGATAGATGCCACTCTTTTATTATATATTGAATAAGACCACATTAAATTGATCTATCAAAAAAAGGTGCTTTAGATGGATCCAATGAGAAAAAATGTACGTTTTTGTCAGAGTATATAATCCATGTATAAAAAAATCACAAAAACTTAGTTTATCCATTATACTTTGTGTAAGTTTTATGCTATACTATGGATTGTGAAATTAAACGTTTACAAAACAAAGTAGGGGTGAAACAATGGCTACAATTCAAAATCCAATTTTAACAGGTTTTAATCCAGATCCAAGTATTTGCAGAGTAGGGGAAGACTACTATATCGCAGTTTCTACATTTGAATGGTTTCCTGGCGTAGGTATTTATCATTCGAAAGATTTAATAAACTGGCGGTTAGTATCAAGACCACTTAATAGACTTAGTCAATTAAACATGAAAGGTAATCCTAACTCTGGCGGTATTTGGGCACCACAGTTATCTCATCATGATGGTCAATTCTATTTAATCTACACAGATGTGAAAGTTGTAAACGGTAACTGGAAAGATTCTCATAACTATTTGGCAACTTGTGACACGATTGATGGTGAATGGTCAGATCCCATTTATCTAAACAGCTCAGGTTTTGATCCGTCTCTATTCCATGATGATGACGGTAAAAAATACTTAGTCAATATGAAATGGGATCACCGAGTTGGACATCATAACTTCTATGGAATTGTTTTACAGGAATATGATCACAGTCAGCAGAAGCTTGTTGGTAAAAAGCAAGTTATTTTCAAAGGGACTGATATTAAATTAACGGAGGCACCGCATTTATATAAATGGAATGGCTATTATTATTTATTAACAGCTGAAGGCGGTACTAAATTCGATCACTGTGCCACGATAGCACGTTCAAAAGAGCTTACCGGACCATATGAAGTACATCCGGAAAATCCACTTATTACATCGTGGCCGTATCCGAGAAATCCGTTGCAAAAAGCTGGCCATGCCTCGATCGTAGAAACACATACAGATGAATGGTTCCTTGTCCATTTAACTGGACGTGTTTTACCGAGAGATGGACAACCTTTATTAGATCCTCGCGGCTATTGTCCATTAGGTCGTGAAACGGCGATTCAGCGTATAGAGTGGAAAAATGACTGGCCATATGTTGTTGGTGGTAACCAGCCTTCCTTAGAAATCGAAGGGCCTGATATCGAAGAAGTAAAATGGGATCCTGATTATCCGACAAAAGATGATTTCGATTCTGATGAATTGAACCTTCATTTCCAAAGTTTACGTATTCCATTAGGTGAAGATATCGTTTCATTGAAAGATAATCCTGGTCATTTACGTTTATATGGTAAAGAATCACTAACTTCTTTATTTACACAATCCTTTATCGCAAGACGCTGGCAACACTTTAATTTCAGAGCGGAAACAAAAGTAGCGTTCCAGCCTGATGATTTCCAGCAATCAGCAGGTCTTGTCAATTACTACAATACGGAGAATTGGACTTCTTTCCAAATCTCGTGGCATGAAGAAAAAGGTCGTATCTTAGAGTTAATGACTTGCGATAATTTTACATTTGGACAACCGATTAAAGGAAACGAAATTGAGATTCCTGAGGATGTAGAATATGTATATTTACGCGTGAATGTAAAAACAGCTATCTACACATATTCTTATTCCTTTGACGGAGAAACTTGGCATACAGTACCGGTTGAATTTGAATCCTACAAGCTATCAGATGATTATATTCAAGGCGGTGGATTCTTTACAGGAGCATTCGTAGGTATGCAATGTCAAGACACATCAGGTGAAAACAAACACGCTGATTTCGATTATTTCATTTATGATCCGCAAAAATAACCTGTTATTGAGCTTAACCAAAAAACGTTCAGAATTTAATTCTGAGCGTTTTTTTACGCATATGGGTTAATACCATAGTGAATAGAAGGTGGACAGAACTGTTATTTTCATTTTATCGCTTCAAATTTTTTACTTGTAACTAAGGAGTATCCAACTAGAAATATAATGAACTGTATCGGTAATGAATAAACGTAATTCCAAGTGATAGGGTTATAAAATCCTAGCCATTCGAAAAATGGTTCGCCTATTAACGAGCTAAGAAATGCATAAAAAATAGCCTTTAAAATAGGTGAAATATTTGGTTTCATTTGCACAATTACCAGAAAAGCAACAGGAAGAAGACTTAAATCCCAAGGGAAGAAAGATGGCAAAAAAGGTAATAATTCATATCTGTAATCCCAATAACCCAATTCAGTTCCATAGGAATCTAGGGAAATTGAGATAAACATGGTAAAGAAAGCACCAAGTAATAAACGGCTAGTCGATTCCTTTTTTCTAAATTTCCACCATAAAACCCATGGAATAATAGCTAGTATGAAACAAAACCACCATTGCCAGGATAAAAACACATCTTCCATCCAAATAATGTGATCCTTTTGATTAGCTTTAACCAAAAAATGATAAGCTTCATCTGTTTTTTTAGCAACTTCTTCTGGAATAATCATTTTATCATTCCCTTTTAATGAACTTCTTAAATCGTTGGTACTATGTTATAAGGATAAACGAGAGTACACAATTTTATTACACTCCTTTTCAATTTTCGAGTCAAGGTTTAAACTAGTAAAAAAGTGGAATAACATTCATAAATCTGAAAACCGAGGTGTTAACTGATGCAGAAGTTTCAACTTTTTATTGATGGAAAATGGTTAGACACAAACGAATCATTGGATGTAGTAGATAAATTTTCTCAAGAAGTATATGCACGTGTTGCCAAAGCAGACGAAGAGATGGTAGACAAGGCAATTACTAGTGCGGCTAAAGCATTTGAACAGAAGAAGCTTTCTCCATATGAACGATATCAGATCTTACATAAAGCTTCTCAACTAATTGCTGACGAAAAAGAAGAGTTGGCGATGATCATTACCAAAGAAGCAGGGAAGCCATTAAAACAGGCACGAGCTGAGATTGATCGTTCTGCTCAAACTTTTTTAGTAGCAGCAGAAGAGGCAAAACGTATCCATGGTGAAGGTGTACCTGTCGAAGCAGCGCCCGGTTCTGAAAATCGAATGGCTTTTACGATCAAAGTACCAGTAGGGGTAGTTGGAGCAATTAGTCCATTTAATTTTCCACTTAATCTCGTTTCTCATAAAGTAGCCCCTGCCCTTGCTGCCGGTAATGCAGTTGTGTTAAAACCAGCGAGTAAAACCCCGATTTCAGCTTTAAAATTAGCAGAAATTCTAGATAAAGCAGGTTTACCGAAAGGATTATTGCAAGTAGTAGTTGGTTCCGGTTCAACAGTAGGTAATCAAATGATGAAAGATGAGCGTATCGCTCTTTACACGTTTACAGGAAGTGCGAAGGTAGGTTTGAAATTAAAACAAGAAACAGGCTTGAACCGACTAATATTAGAATTGGGCAATAACTCACCTGTGATAGTTGATAAAGAAGCAGATGTCGAGTTAGCAGCAAAAACAATAGCAGCACAATCCTTCGCTTTTGCTGGACAGGTATGTATTTCTGTACAACGAATTTATGTGCATGAAGAAGTGCAGGAGCTATTTCTAGATAAATTAAAAGAACTTATGGATGAGTTGAAAATAGGAGATCCAACTGATCCAGAAACAGATGTCGGTCCAATGATCGCAGAAGATGAGGCAGAACGTGCTGAAGAATGGATTCAAGAAGCTGTGAAAAAAGGTGCAACTATTTTTTATGGTGGTGAAAGAGAAGGTGCATTACTGCAACCTACTATTTTGACTGATGTCAAACCAGAAATGCGTGTAGTTTGTGAAGAGGTTTTTGCACCCATTGCAAGTGTCATACCATTTTCAGACCTTAAGCAGTGTATTCAGGAAATCAATCAATCGGATTATGGTTTACAAGGTGGCATTTTTACACAAAATATCGATACAGCTTATTATGCAGCGAAACATGTGGAAGTAGGCGGGTTGATGATCAATGATGGTTCGCAATATCGCGTTGATCTCATGCCATATGGTGGTGTAAAGGATAGTGGCAATGGTAAAGAAGGACCGAAATATTCAATAGAAGAAATGACCGAAGAGAGATTAATTGTAATGAATTTGAAGGTGTAGCTTATCTCAAGCTACACCTTTTTGACGAGTGTCCAGATAATTGGGAAAAGTGTCCAGATTTTGCTAGAAAGCGTCCAGAAAAATACAAAAAGTGTCCAAATAACATTACACCTGTTTTGCTAGCTTATTTTGCAGGTAATACATCCGTCCGAATAACGTAATCGCACCTGCTGATAGCCCAACGATTAATCCTAGCCAATAGCCATAGGCGTCTAGGTTCGTATAATTAGCGAATAGCCATCCGCTAGGTAACCCAATTAACCAATATGATATGAGAGACATCCAGAAGGTAATGTTAACATCTTTATATCCACGTAAAATTCCTTGCACCGGTGCACCAACGGCATCAGCAAATTGAAAGAAAATCGCATAATACAAGAAATGCTTAGTTAGTTCAATAACTTCAGGATGATCACTATATAAACGAGCAACTTGATCGTCCATTAAATAAATAATGCCGCCAGCTAAGAAAGCGATCACTACACCAAAAAGAATTCCCATATAAGAATAGGTCCTCGCATCCTGAACCCGTTTAGCTCCAACTTCAAAGCCAACAGCAATCGTTAAGGACATCGCAATACTTAATGGAATCATGTATAAAAACGAAGCGAAATTAATCGCTGCTTGGTGTGCGGCAATCGTATTGGTACTATACACACTTAACATGAAGGTTACTGCAGAGAAAATACTAACCTCGAAGAAAATCGAAAAGCCGATCGGAATTCCAAGTCGTAATTGACTGATCCACTCTTTGATAGATGGCTTGATCAATCGATGAAAAATCTTGTGACCGCGAAATGGTCGGACATAATGGACAATCAATATGGATAAAATTAAATTGACACAAAATGTTAATGCTGATGCAATGCCAGCACCAATTCCTCCAAATGCAGGCAAACCTAGTTTTCCGAAGATGAAAATATAATTAAATAAAATATTTAAAGGTAAGGAAATTAAAATGATTGCCATCGAAATTCTCGTGTGCCCTAGTCCATCAATATAAGAACGCAATAAGTTATAAACAAAAAGCGGAATCATCCCTAATCCAATCGAAATGATATAGTACTTTGCAACATGTTGTACTCGATCCTCCAAATCCATCAATGATAGAATAGGATCGATCAAAAAAGCACCGATCAACGTAACCACAACACCTAATCCAATCGATAAATAAATCCCTTGTTGGACAGTGAAAGGAATTTTCCCTTCTTCATTAGCACCTGTTAACTGAGCAACAATCGGAGACATCGCCATTAAAATACCGACAATCGCCATTTGTACCGGTACCCATAAACTAGAGCCAATCGCTACGCCAGCAAGATCTGCAGCACCCGCTCTACCAGACATAATCGTGTCAAAAAAGTTCATTGCATACATACTTACTTGCGTGATTAGAATCGGTATCAGTATAATCATAAAGAGTCTTATTTTTTCTTTGAGTGTTTTGGTTTGATACATATTCATTCTTCCTTTTTTTACAGTCGTAGAAGGATTATAACATATTTTGTTAATAGAGAGGACGGTTTTTATTTATGACCACTAAACAAATTATTTTTACCGGTGGTGGTACTGCAGGGCATGTCATGGTGAACCTAGCGATTATCCCGGAATTATTAAAAGATGGCTGGACAATAGATTATATCGGTTCGAAAAATGGTATCGAGAAGGATTTAATTGAACCATTAGAAGGGGTGACATATCATCCGATCTCCACTGGAAAACTACGTCGTTATTTTTCTAAGGAAAATTTTAAAGACCCATTTAAAGTACTAAAAGGGACATGGCAAGCACATCGGATAATTGGCAAAAAGAAACCTGCTGTCATTTTCTCCAAAGGTGGGTTTGTATCTGTTCCTGTATTAGTAGCAGCAAGGATGAGAGGTGTACCTGCTGTTATTCATGAATCAGATTATACACCAGGGCTTGCAAATAAATTAGCGATTCCTTTCGCTAAAAAAGTGTTAGCAACTTTTCCAGAGACCGTACAATACTTACCTGAGCAAAAAGCAGAATGGATCGGTGCCGTTGTTCGAGAAGAGCTCTTTACCGGCAGCAGGGAAAAAGGTTTTGACATGACCGGCTTTTCTAACAAGAAAAATGTTTTATTAATTATGGGTGGTAGTGCTGGTTCGAAAAAGATTAATCAGGCAGTACGTGAAGGTTTAGAAGAATTGTTAAAGCAATTTCAAGTTGTCCATATTTGTGGAAAGGATAATATCGATGAGACGTATGAACAAGAAGGGTATGTGCAATATGAATATCTCCAAGATGAATTGAAGGATTTACTTGCGATTACCGATATGGTTTGTTCGCGTGCAGGTGCTAATGCGATTTTTGAATTTTTGGCATTAAATAAACCAATGCTGTTGATTCCATTGTCACGTCAAGCAAGTCGTGGAGACCAGATTGTCAATGCCCAATCTTTTGAAAAACAAGGCTATGCAAAAGTGTTAGAGGAAGAAGAGTTATCAACGGATTCATTAGTTACTTCTCTTTTTGAATTAAAAAAAGATAAATTTGAAATAAAAGACAAAATGAATCAATACCGCTCCAGTGAAGCGAAAGAAAAGGTAATCGATATTATTAAAAATCAGGCTAATTAAGCAGTTTACTTTAGGAAATACCAATAGCATATTAAAATAGTGAGTGAATGGTTGATTAAAAAAGGAGGCGTTTCTACAAATGAGCTTAACTACTACATTAAAACTGAACAATGGAACAGAAATACCTGCAGTTGGACTTGGTGTCTACAAAGCGGAGCCAGGTGATGAGGTTTATCATGCGGTAAAATCAGCGCTAGAATTAGGATACCGTCATATTGACACAGCTTCACTGTATGCCAATGAAGAGGGCGTAGGTCAAGCCATTAAAGATAGTGGTATTCCTCGTGAAGAAATTTTTGTGACAACTAAAGTTTGGAATGATGAGCAAGGATATGAAGAAACAAAAGCAGCATTTAAGCGTAGTTTAGAACGTCTGCAAATGGATTATGTTAATTTATACTTAGTACATTGGCCAGTACCAGGTAAATTTACCGAGACATACAAAGCACTGGAAGAAATTTATCATGATGGTAAGGCAAAAGCAATCGGGGTAAGTAACTTCGAGCCACATCACTTAGAGGAATTGTTAAAAGAAGCAAAAGTTACGCCGGTAGTGAATCAAGTTGAGTTACATCCTCAGCTACAACAGCAAGCAGTTAGAGAGTTTTGTGCAAAACACGATATAAAAGTAGAAGCGTGGGCGCCATTAGGTAAGGCTCGTTATTTTGAGCATCCTGTGTTACAGGAATTAGCAGCAAAGCATAATAAAAAGCCTTCCCAAATTATTGTGCGCTGGCAATACCAAAGTGGCATCATTACGATCCCGAAGTCTGTTCATAAGGAACGCCAACAAGAAAATGTCGATATTTTTGATTTTGAATTATCTAATGAAGACATTGATAAAATAAAAACAATGGATGCCAATATCCGAATTGGCGCTCATCCTGATGAGTTTGATTACGGAATTTAGCATGAAAACACTTCTAGGATGAAGGCCTTGTTGTTGACACATTTTATAATTTAGTATATATTTATACTTAACTTAATATTCGACAGATGCTTATTTTTAACTTCTTAATTAATTTGGGCTTTAGCATTCTATTAATATTTCCCTATTGATTGAATGAAAAAGCTTTTAAACTATAAGAATGAAAAGGTAAAGTAAATCGGTATATGTAATAGCTTGGGTATTAGATTAGACAGATTTTTCTGATTAGAAGTGGGAATATAACTAATTTCCACCTTAATAAGGTAGTTCTTCAAAAAACTTCGGTGAAGTTAGTTGAAGTGAAACCGACAATTTTCAAGATTCAATGATTGTAAATTATCATTGTAGTTTTGAAATTGTCGGTTTTTTAATTGCCTAGGAAATAATAATGTTGTGCGATGGATACCTTATCGGAATAAATATCGCAATGTTCAGCCCCGAGTGCCAAAAAAACTAGATGACTTCTCTACGTAAGACATCATCAGCAGCTGACTGATATTTCTTTATCTTAGGTTATTCTGAAGTTGCTCTTGTTTTATGCGGGGACTTTCCACTTTTGTTCTTAAATAAATTCAATTCAAAATTTCATAATGGAGCAAGATAAAATATAGGACTTATTAGAAAAATATATGAAATGACCTTTTTTATTTTAAAATTTTTTAAACGTTAATATCGTTTTTGAGGGGAGAATGTTTTGTGTTAGATTCATTGAGTTTGTCATCATCTTTAACCTTATTTTTCATTATGCTTATTGCTTCTGGTCTTAGCGGACTCTTGTTTTTACACCCACGAGTACCATTGAGTTTTGTTCGTATTCATATTGGTATCGTGTCTTTGCCTCCTTTAGTTGCTTTATTTGCTCTTATAAATGCTAGTGTGAATGGAAATGTTGGTCCATGGTACGTGGATTCCTTAGCTTGGTTAATGGTTTTCTTTGTGCTTGCAATTGGTTTAATCATCCAGCGTTTTTCAGTACGTTACTTAATGGGAGACCGCTCTTATCGTAAGTATTTTATGCTTTTTACATTCACGACAGGTGTTGCTTCCATTACATGGTTAAGTGGTGATATTCGCTTGATGGTTATATCTTGGGGAGCCACTCTCATTGGTTTAACCTTCCTTATAAGGTTAAACCGTGGTTGGAAAGTAGCTGATGAAGCGGCCAAGGTTTCTGCTCGCTTATTTACATTAAGTTGGTTTTCGTTATTGATTGCAATGATTTGGCTTTTTGTAGTAACAGGCCAATGGCAGTTATCATTAGCTCTAACAAATGAACATTTGGCACAACTAGGACAATGGGAGAGAACAGGGATAAATTTATTGATTGTATTAGCAGTAATCATTCCTGCAGCTCAATGGCCTTTCCATAGGTGGTTAATTGAGTCTGTTGTTGCTCCGACTCCTGTTTCTGCAATCATGCACGCTGGTTTAGTAAATGCAGGTGGGATTATGCTAACTCGATTATCACCACTATTTAATGGTGATATAGCTTCAATTGTATTACTTATTCTTGCAAGTATCTCTATTTTGATTGGATCTGGAATTAGTTTAGTTCAGGTTGACTATAAACGTCAGTTGGTAGGATCTACGATTGGTCAAATGGGGTTTATGCTCGTTCAGTGTGCATTAGGTGCGTATATAGCAGCGATTATTCACCTTGTTTTACATGGTTTGTTCAAAGCAACGCTGTTTTTACTGGCAGGTTCTGCAGTACGACGTTATGAGGTATCGTCTCGTATTAATGAACGGTCAGCCTATTTATGGGTCTTGGCTGGCCGAACATTAGCCTTATTAGTAGGGGTTGCATTTTGGCTTACGGCTCCAGGAGACGGGTATCAATTGATTAGTGCGCTAATCCTAGGGTGGTCATTGTCCGTTTCTTGGACACAACTCGTGGCTTTTGGACAGGGGAGAATCGGTCGTATTGCTGGCCTAATATTTTTAGGAGGTTCTGCCATCATTTATTTTATCATTCATAATCTCTTTTATGAGTGGTTGCATACAACTGTTTTTCAAGGTGTTCAACCTCCAATGTTTGTTGTCATCATTGTCGTAGGCCTCTTATTAATTGGTAGTACTATAGGTTCATGGGCGTCCCGTAATCGTTCTTCTGTTTCCTACTCAGTACTCTATCTTTGGTTAATACGACTAGGTGAAGCAAAAACTAAATCAATAGAAAGTCATCCAAACTACCTTAAACAGCTATTTTTATCTCAAGGAGGTAATAAGTGATGGACGTATCATCCGTTTTAACAAAAGAAAATGAAAATAATAACGATACAAATAAGAATTTTCAAGAAATGGACATCAATACAATAATTGAATCAGCTAGTCGGGTGATTGCGCCACTATGGCCTATTTCTACGTTTGCAGCACGTAATCCATGGATGGGACTAGAAAAGCAATCTTTTGATGAGGTTGCAGATTGGTTAAAAGATACTCGTGATGTTGATATCTACCCTAGTGCTTCCATGATTCGTTCGGCAAAAAGTAAAGGTGAGATTGATGAAGCATTTGTAAAAATGGGTCTACAGCGTTGGCTTGATACCCATCCCTTTAATATCCCAAGGGATGTGGCAGAGCGATTTTGTCAGGCTGCACTCAAATTGGATCCATTACCTTCAAGCCTCTTATCATCACATAAGTTGGAGAAAGCGGTAGAGGAATTTAGTGGCCTGAATTTGGATAGCATCAAGAATTCCTCTATACAACCAATGAGTTCGTTTGTAAAAAAACAAGATGGTGAGAAGTTAATTAAAATTCTTGATAATCATGTTATCAAATGGTGCAAAGTGTATCTTGATGAATTTCAAGCGGGTTGGACAATGCCACATCGTGAGGAAGGTTTCTATCGTGCTTGGCGACGTCTCATTCAATACGATCCGGCACTTAGTAAACATCAGCGTCAAAACCTAAAAGATTGGCCACATGAGGCACCCTTGGCATTAAAAGAAGCATTGTCTTTAATGGAAATCCCTACGTCAGAGATACAGAATTATCTTGAAGGTCATTTACTTTCGTTACCTGGGTGGGCAGGAATGATGCTTTGGCGCTCTCAACAAACGAGCCATGAACAAGAACTCTTAACAGACTATCTAGCAGTTCGAATTTCTCTGGAGTGGGCGCTTATAAAGCCCTATTTACCTTTGAGTAATCAACGAACGGAGAGTGAAGTTTCGCTTACTACTTTGTTAGCATCTTGGATTCATTGGGGTGGTCTTACTATAGAGGATTGGTTACAGATGTCAGCCACTGAACAGCATGAATATTTATCATTTGCTTACAGCTTTGATGAGATGCTTCGTCGAAAAATATGGTTAGAAGCTTGGGAGCAAACACACACAGATCAATTAAGTCAGAAGTTAATATTTAAACAGCGTGAGACTAAACGAAATCATTCAACATTAGCTCAATTAGCATTCTGTATAGATGTGCGTTCAGAACCTTTTCGTCGTCAACTAGAAAAAGAAGGGCCGTTTGAAACGATTGGAATTGCTGGTTTCTTCGGGTTACCGATTGCAACTAGTGAATTAGGTAGTAAACATAGTCATGCATCCTTGCCAATTATACTGAACCCACAGCATAAGATAAAAGAGTACGCAGATGAAGAGGAACTCGATAAATACCAACAACGTAAGCAAGCAGTTAATTCCTTAAGCAATACGTTTAAAACGATGAAACAGAATGTACTAGCGAGTTTACTGTTACCAGAATTAAGTGGACCTTGGCTCAGTCTACAAATGGTAGCACGTAGCTTTGTGCCAAGAAAAGCAAATCGATTCATACGTAATTTACGTGAGTCTTGGATACGTAAACCTAATACAAAACTCTCGCTTGATCATGAAGATAATACAGAGGAGAATCTACCTGTTGGTTTCACTGAAGAAGAGAAATTGAGTTATGCTCACCAGGCTCTAAAATTAATGGGTCTAACAGAGAAGAAATTCGCACCTTTAGTCGTAATATGTGGGCATAGTAGTCAAAGTATAAACAATCCCTATGCCTCTTCTCTTGAGTGCGGTGCCTGCGGTGGTGCGGCAGGTGGATTCAATGCAAGAGCTTTAGCCAATTTATGTAATCTTCCAGAGGTAAGGAGAGGGCTTTCTGCTAAAGGAATTGAAATTCCTGATGACACTATTTTTGTAGCTGCAGAGCATAAAACGACGATAGATGAATTACACTGGATTTATGTTCCTACCCTCTCTGAAGCTGCACAAGAAGCATTTGATTGTATTGAAGCTATTATGCCGACGGTGAGTCGTAATGCCAACGCAGAACGTTTAGCTCAATTACCAGGTTTCCAATCTAAACTAAAAAATCCAAATGCTGAGGCACAACGATTTGCGGACGATTGGAGTGAGATACGTCCTGAATGGGGATTAGCTCGTAATGCTGCTTTTATAATTGGTCAACGAGAATTAACGCAGGATTGTGACTTGGAAGGTAGAGCCTTTCTTCATAACTATGATTGGAAACAAGATGAAAGTGGCGATCTCCTAGAAAACATCATTGCAGGACCAGGAACAGTGTCCCAGTGGATTAATCTTCAATATTACGCTTCAACGGTAGCGCCACATTATTATGGAAGTGGAAATAAAGCAACGCAAACCGTTACAGCAGGTCTAGGCGTTATGCAAGGTAATGCAAGTGACTTGTTAACTGGACTACCTTGGCAATCCGTTATGCAATCAGATTCCGAAGCATATCATTCTCCTCTTCGTTTGCTGATTGTCATCCAAGCGCCTAGCGAATATGTCGAACGATTATTGAATAATGATTCAGTATTCCGCGAAAAAGTTGAAAATGGATGGGTGCGCCTTTCAAGTATTGATCCAGAAGGACATTGGAAAAATTGGTGATTACTATAAATGATTTGCTTTGCTTAATGAACAAAAGTATTATTTGTTATGGACATAAAAATTAGAAATATAAATAAATAGATAATTTATTGATCGTTAGGAGATGAGTTTGTGAAAGTATCTAAAGGCGCTTATGAATCTGAGATAAGTAAGGCAATTACGCAATGGGAAAAGGACTATCTTGGGCGTGGATCTGTATCTGTCAAGACAGATATATTACGGGATATGGTGATTGTCAATCTACAAGGTATTTTAACCCGAGCAGAATATAATGTTTGTGAAACCAAAGAAGGAATGTTAACGATAAAGAAAACTCGTTCAGAATTAGTTGAATCAGGTATAGAAGATCTTAAAAATATTATACTCACTATAACAGGAGAGGAAGTAAAAAGTTTCCATACTGATATAAGCTCTCGCACTGGTGAACGAGTGATGGTATTTAAATTATTCAATGATTTTGAAAAAAATATTTAATGTAAAGAGAAATATAAATATTTTGATTGAATTGAACGAACTAAGAGTAGAATTCAGTATACTACTATATTAGCGTGTTATGAGAACAAAATCATCAAGTTGTGGTGATTGTAGATACCGTCTTTGAAGAAGATAAAGGAGCAGTTTGATGATGGAGATTATATTTTCAATTGTCAGTGTATTATGGATGGTATATGCATTCTTTCGAGTGAAACAATCGATCCATATGCTGCAATTAAACAGTTATTTTAACAATCGATTATGGCGATGGATGACAGAGCATTGGTCAAAAGTTGTACCTATTCATGAGTGGTTAGCACTTATTTTCGCCCTACTATTATTTTTGGAGTGGAATTGGCTCATATTCGTGATCGCATTGCTAGGTCTATTCGTGCCTAGAACGAAACAAGAAAAGAAAAAATTAGCTGTTACCGCACGTGTCAAACGTCTGATTACGACTATTGCGATTATTTATCTTTTCTTATTCGCAACGAGCTTGCATTTTATTTGGAATGATTACCCGTTAAGCTATGCTGGGTTAGTGATGGTGCTAGGTTCGATCTTCACATATGGAGTAGTGTTATTGGCTAATCTTATTAACAAGCCGATTGAAAATAGAATCAAAGAATACTATTATCAAGATGCAAAACGAATGATCAACAGTGCCAAAAATACGAAAACAATCGGAATTACCGGTAGTTTTGGTAAAACAAGTACAAAGTTTATTTTAGATACGATTTTGTCATCACATTTT
>NZ_KB898679.1 GCF_000377765.1 Gracilibacillus lacisalsi DSM 19029
AATCCCTAAGTAGTACATGTAAACACCACCCGTGTGATAGATTAATCAGAAAAGAGGAATCCTCCGCATCTTTATAGCTATCCATCCTCGTTCGATATTCGACAACGTCTGTGTCATCCAGCTGATACGAATCATTCTATAAAGAAGGAGGCATCAGACTTTCCGACGAAGACTAAGCTTCAAGGGAAGTAACGATACCTCCATCTGATTACCCCCATTATACAATTTCATGGGGATACCTTAAAATTAAGGTTGCCTATATCATACGAGGGAAGTGGGCAGCCGGAGTGGCGGTTAATGCTGTTCAAGTATTTCATAATGGAAGCTAGAGAAATGGTAAATCTTTAGCTTTTAGGACTGAGCGTTTGTTACTCAGTTTTTCTTATGCTAATTCGGCAATTACGTGTGCTAAAAGTGTTGTTCTTGGAACAAATGATTCTAATTCTAAATATTCACTTTCTCGATGGGCTCGTCCCCCGATTGGTCCTAGTCCATCAACAGTTGGTATACCTAAAGCTGATGTGAACGAAGCATCAGATCCACCACCTGTTTCTGTATCTTTAATAAAAATATCTAGTTCGTCCCCGACTCGTTTAATAATCCGAAGTAGTTTTTCTGTTTGTTCCGTTTTTTCCATCGGGGGACGATTAATATCACCTTCGATTTTTACTTTTGTTCCATCTACTTCTGTATTAGCCATAATTGCAGCAATTTGTTCTTTAATTTCTTCAGCTTGTTCTTGTGTTCGAAAGCGCACATCTATCTGTGCTGTTGCATGATCGGAAACAGTATTTACAGAGGTTCCGCCTTCTATTAATCCGACATTGACATGAATCCCTTCTTCTTCATCGGTAATATCGTATAATTGAATTATTTTATACGCTAACTCTTCGATAGCGCTTCTCCCCTTTTCCGGTTCAATACCAGAATGAGCTGCTTTTCCGATCACTTCTAATTTATAAAGCCCTTTTCCTCTTCTTGCCGAGACGATTGCTCCGTTTTTTCGAGCAGGTTCCATTACTAAAGCAAATTTTTTATTTTGCGCATGTTTCTCGATTAATGCTCTGGAGGTTGGTGATCCGATTTCTTCATCACTAGTAAGTAATATTTCCACCTGTTCGACAGCCGCTTTCTTATGTTTTAGTAATGCCTTCATCGCATAATATACAGAAACAAGGCTTGCTTTCATATCGATTACTCCAGGTCCGTATGCTCGATTCCCATTGATATGAAATGGTCTTTCCCTAGCTGTTCCCTTTTCAAAAACGGTATCCATGTGTGTAAGGATTAATATTGTTGGTTTTGAAGGATCCACATTCTTTTTTCGAATAATTAAATGATTGCCTGCTTCTTCTTGTTTCACTTCTTCCACTTCAAAATCAATTTGTTGATATAATTGTTTCATGACTGCCCCTACTTTATCGACACCAGCTTTATCATAAGAGCCACTATCGATATTGACTAACTGTTCTAACATGTTCAGCATATGCTCTTGTTGGTCTTTTAAATAACTTTTCATCTCATTCCCTAACTTTCTATATATTGATTATGAAAATCATACTATAACTTTGTCGATTTTGCTATACTATTCATGGCTACTAATATTTTAGAATGGAGCGTATTTTATGAAAATATTTGTTGATGCAGATGCTTGTCCTGTTACTGAAATCATTATAGACGAGGCTAGGCGTTTTCTAATAGATGTGGTACTAGTAAAAAGTTACAGCCATTTTTCGTTACAAGATACACCTAAACATGTAACAGTAAAATATGTAGATGACGGAGCTGATGCAGTTGACTACCGCATTGTACAAATGGTTCAGCGTAATGATCTCGTCATTACACAGGACTATGGGCTTGCAGCACTTTGTTTAGAGAAAGGTTGCTATTGTTTGCATCATGTTGGTTTTACTTATTCAAAAGATAAAATAAACCAAATGTTACAAGAGCGACATGTAAATGCTAAAGCTAGAAAAGCTGGTATACGAACGAAAGGCCCAAAGAAATTTACTGATGAACAAAAAAATAGCTTCCGCATGAAGTTACGAAAGCTATTGGAGCTACATTAATCTTTTTCCTCTTCTTCAATGATTTCAGCAATTCGGCTAATTTGCCAACGTTTTGCTGTTTCATCATTGATTTCATATACTTTACCTGCTCGCAGTAATTCCTTGTTATAAGTGGATTGCACGAGCATTTTTACCTTTTTTGCCATTAGTCTTCCTCACCTTCTGTTATATAAGCACTTAGCCAACGAGTACAAGCTTGTTTCCAATCTACTGTATTAGGATGTTCATCAGCAAGACCCAAACCATGTCTGCCGTCTTGATAAATATGTAACTCATAAGGGATTTGATAGCGTTGCAATACCTCTGCATATTTTAAGCTATTTACTGATAACACCGATTGATCATTTGCGGTAGACCAGATAAATGCGGGCGGAGTATTTTCATGTACAATTTTCTCACATGAATACTGATCAATCAATTGTTGATCTGGATTTTCACCGAGTAAATTTGTTTTTCTACCTTCATGTGTAAATTCGTCCATGGTAATCACTGGATAACATAGGATTTGGAAATCAGGTCTTGATGTATAACCTTTTGATTCTAAGTAACGATTACTTATTATCGCTGCAAGGTGACCACCGGCAGAAAAACCTAATACCCCTACTTTATGTTGATCATTCAATCCCCAATCAGTTCTTTTGATTTTCATCGTTTGTATAGCCTGTTGTGCCTGTTCAATCGTTTCTTGTTGTGAAATCGGTGCAACTTGGTATCTTAATATACATGCATGAAATCCATTTTGATTTAACCACTTTGCGACAGGTTCCCCTTCATGATAAGCACGATGACCATATCCCCCTCCTGGTATAACTAAGATGATCGGTGCTGTCTGATCATCTTCGATTAAGTACGGTGTAATACTTGGAACATCTTGATGTAAAAATTCCTCTTCCCATTTTACGTTGTCTTTCTCGATTATTTGCAATGAACCAACCACCTTCCATAAATTATTTTTTCAAAAATAGGTGTATATCCCATCCCAAATTGTATTTCGTGCATAGGCTACTATCAAGTGATGAAAGTTTACAGAAGGAAGGGGAATGCTTAATGCATCATCACCACTATCAAATGGCACCTCAACATTTTCGCCATCCACAACAGCCACACGGGCAAGAAAGATTTTTCGGACCAATCGGACCATTAGGAGCAGGTTTACTAGGTTTTGGGTTAGGATATTTAGGAGGCGAACTTCTTGACGGTCCACCGGGGCCATATCCATACCCGCCACATCCACCTTACTACAATTATCCTCCATATGGAACTCCATTTCCACCAGGACCATATGGACCAGGCTCGCCGTATTTTGGACCTTTTTAAAAATTGACTTTCAACATTGTAAAACAGAGAACATGAATAACTAAATTTATAAGGCAGAGCAGGATGATCCAAGGAGCATGATGAATGCTTCCTTGGATATTCGTTTCTATTCCTTGGGTTCATACTTTTGCCAAGGTCAAGAGCTCTTCCATCTTATAACAAAGAGATCAGTTTCTGACTGATCTCTTAAAGTGTTTAGTGTATACCTTTAGGAATTGCATTGTTAATCGTTTATGCTTTTAGAACAAGTGCATACTTAAATAACGTTCACCTGTGTCTGGAGCAATGCAGACAACTTTTTTACCTGCTCCAAGTTTTTTTGCTACTTGGATAGCAGCAAAAACTGCTGCGCCTGCTGAAGGACCAACAAAAATTCCTTCTTCAGATGCTAGCCGTTTGAATGTGTTTACTGCGTCTTCATCTGCGATTTGAATAATTTCATCATAAATAGAAGTGTTTAAAATATCAGGAACAAAACCAGGGCTTGTGCCAACTAACTTGTGTTTACCAGGTTTACCACCAGATAGTACAGGCGATCCTTTAGGCTCGACAACAGCAATATGCAAATCGGGCAATTCTTCCCTTAATGCTTCACCAGTACCTGTAATAGTTCCACCAGTTCCGGCTGTTGCAACAAATCCATCTAAGTCATAGTTTGTTTGTTCTAGAATTTCAAGAGCTGTTGTTTTTCGATGAATATCTGGATTTGCCTTATTTTCAAACTGTTGTGGCATAAAGCTTTCGGGAATTTCTTCAACTAATTCTTTTGCCTTTTTAATGGCACCAGGCATTTTTTCTGCACTCGGTGTCAAAACCACTTTAGCACCATATGCTTTTAAAATATTGATACGTTCCTGCGTCATATTATCTGGCATCACCAAGATGGCTTGATAACCTTTAGCAGCGCAAGTCTGTGCCAATCCGATACCTGTATTTCCACTTGTTGGTTCAATAATAGTAGAACCTTCTTTCAACATTCCCGCCTTTTCCGCTTCGATAATCATGTTATAAGCAGCTCGGTCCTTCACGCTTTTTGAAGGATTAAACATTTCTAATTTCACATAAATATCTGCAGCACCTTCAGGTACAAGACGATTTAATTTAACTAAAGGAGTGTTTCCAATTACCTCCGTCATATTTTGATAAACATTCATCTGCCTACCCCTTCCTACAACATCTTCTCCTATCATAGCAAGGAATCCTCGACAAATACAAGCATCATACTTGAATCGTAACAATGGGGTTTGTTCTTTTTCCTCCCTTTTCTGAATTCAGATGCACCTTAAAGCACTTTATCATCAACAGCATCATGCGAAACAATCTGTATATATTTACAAATCATCTACAACAATATAAGCAGCTCGAATTGGTCCGTGGACACCAACTACTAAATTCATTTCAATGTCAGCACTGTTACTTGGACCGGTAATAAAATTAATACAGGAGGCAATATCTTCTCCTTTTTCGAGTTGAGCGTGAATATAGTCAGTTGCCTGGGTCATTCTTTTTACGATGGAAGTCTTCGGAATAATAGCTATATAATTGGCTGGTAACAAGCTAACAGATCGCCCTTGTCCTTTATCATTCAACAGAACTACTGTACCCGATTCTGCTAAAGTAATGTCACTAAACGTAATCCCAACCTCAGCTCTTTCTGCTATTTTAATGGAATTTTCTCGATCATTACGGTCCCACTTAAAAGCATTTAAACCTTGTAAGTATTCCTCCATGTTAGCATTATCAAATCTCGGATCATCTGAATAAACAATCGATTCAGATTCGTATTCCTCCATTACTTCTGTTATGGTTCCAGTTAATTCCGCTACTGTTGTTTGATAAAAATCTGTGTGAATCTCTTTACACTGTTCTCTTAACACACTAATTAATTGGTCTTGATCATATCCTTCTAACACTTTTTTTTGTGGTGACACAGACCAGCTAGGTTTTTTTACCGGTTTATCGGCAGCAATGCCACCTATCTTGTCGCGAACATTTGTTAAAAAGGAATCACGGTTGATAATATTACCTTTAGGCATTTTTTTCACCTCGTTTTTGGCGATCTTCAAACCAATCACGAAAACGTTCATTGGCAGGCTGAGGGAAATCTCTCGCGTGTGTCCAATGTTTTAATGGTCCAGGACCTTTCGTGATCAACTGATTTTTAGCAAATGGTGTCGTTAAAAATGGTGCCATTTTCGTTGCAGTCCGATAGAGATTTGCTGAATTGACTAGTTGTTCGAAACCTCGCATCACAACGCGTTCTGACAATGTTGTTTTTTTCTCATCTTCGACAATTTTTCTCCGATGCATAATTAATTGTTCGTGAAGTGGAATTTTCACCGGACAAACTTCTGTACACGCTCCACATAAGGACGAGGCATAAGGTAATTCTTTGTACTCATCATAGTCTGATAGTAAAGGAGAAAGCACCGCACCAATTGGTCCAGGATAAATCGATCCATATGCATGCCCTCCAACATGACGATATACAGGACAGACATTGATACATGCTGCACAACGAATACAATGCAATGCTTCCTGAAATTCCGTACCTAAGATTTTTGATCTTCCGTTATCCACAATAACTAAATGAAATTCTTCGGGACCATCAGCTTCTTCTAGTTGTTTAGGACCTGTTAATGCAGTAATATAACTGGTTAATTTCTGACCAACGGCTGCTCTCGTTAACAAGCTAACAACAATATCAAGCTCTTCCCAGCCTGGAACAATTCTTTCCATTCCCATAACGGTAATCTGTGTTTTCGGTAGTGCTGATACCATGCGAGCATTACCTTCATTCGTAACCAAAGCAAATGAACCAGATTCTGCAACGGCAAAATTACATCCGGTAATTCCTAAGTCAGCTGAAAGAAATTCTTCCCGTAATTTTTCACGGGCAAACAACGCTAGTTCTTCCGGTTTTTCTGATTTCAAGTAAGCTAATTTCTCTTGAAAGACATCACGGATCTGTTCTTTATTTTTATGAAGTGCTGGCGCCACAATATGAGATGGAGGATCATGGTCATCCAGTTGCAAAATATATTCACCCAAATCTGTTTCAATTACTTCACAACCGATATCCTCGAGAGCTTCATTCATGGAAATTTCTTCTGTTACCATCGATTTTGATTTAGCAATTTTCTTTGCTTTTTTTTCTGTCGCTACTTTTTGAATATATTCGTTCGCTTCTGCTCCCGTTTCGGCAAAAAAGACATGCCCGCCTAGCTCAGCGACTTTTTCACTTAATTGATGTAAATAATAATCTAAATGTTCAATCGTGTGACTGCGGATTTCTGAACCAAGTGTCCGCCATTCTTCCCAATCACCTAATTCATCTGCTGCAGTTGCTCGTTTGTCTTGCAACCTTCCTTGTGCAGACCGTACAGCTCCACGCATAAAGTCATCTTCTAATCCTTTTGTCACCCTTTTTTTAAAGTCTTTCTCTCCAATGTGCATCGGCATTACAGATCACCTCTGCTATTTAAAATTTCCGCGATATGCTTTACCTCAACAGAACTTCCATTCCTAGACAAACGACCACCGATGTTCATGAGACAGCTACCATCTGCTCCTAGTAAAAGGTTCGCTTTCGTTTCTTCTATATGTTCCACTTTCTCATCGACCATCTGTTCTGAAATATCACTCATCTTGACCGAAAATGTTCCACCGAATCCACAACAATCGTGGCGATTTGGTAAATCAATCAGCTGTAGTCCTTTTACATTCTCCAGTAATTTAAATGGTGCTTCTGTTACACCTAATAACCTTGTCATATGGCATGACGTATGATAAGTAGCAACTCCCTCATAGTTAGCTCCTACATCCTCTATACCCAGCACATCGACAATAAACTGTGTTAACTCATATGTTTTATCTTTCAGTTTTCTCGCTCGTTTCTGCCATTCGGAACCTTCTTCAAATAAATGTACATACTCATGGATCATATAAACACAAGAACCCGAAATACCTACTACATATTCGGCATCTTCAAAAGTTTCCACTAAATGCTTTGCCACCTCTAATGTTTCCTTATGATAACCACTGTTATAGGCAGGTTGGCCACAACATGTTTGCGCTTTCGGAAAATCGACTTTACAGCCGAGATGTTCCAACAATTCGACTGCTGCTTTCCCTGCATTCACATAAAACATATCTCCTAAACATGTAACAAAAAATGATACTTTCATGTTTTTACTCCCCTTTTAGGAATATCGCCATTGCTCTTTCTATCATTCTATCATGGTTTCTCCATATAGTAGAATGGATAAACCCTCAAAACGAGAGTTTATCCATGTTCTATCATTATCTAGTAAATGCTGCTGCTACCCCACCATCAACAGTTACCATACAACCTGTTGTTTTTGCTGCCTTGGATGAAGCAAGAAAAGCAACAGATTCAGCAATATCCTCTGGTAAAATATTAACGTTTAAGATCGTACGTTTACGGTAATGTTCTTCTAAATCGTCTGTACCGATACCATAAGAAGACGCACGTTCCTTCTTCCAAGAGGAATCCCAAATCTTAGATCCTCTAATAACAGCATCTGGTAAGACAGAGTTAACGCGAATACCTAATGCTCCACCATCAGCAGCAACTGTGCGAGCTAAATGCACTTCCGCCGCTTTTGCTGTACTGTATGCCGCAGCATTTTTGCCAGCATAAATCGAGTTTTTCGAGCCAATAAATACCATGTTACCACCAATTCCTTGGTCTTTCATTAATTTGAACACTTCACGTGCGACAAGGAAATACCCTGTTACTAAAACGTTAATATTTAAGTTCCATTGATCCATCGTTGTTTCTTCGAAAGGACTAGAGCTTGCTAAACCTGCATTATTAACTAAGATATCAATCCCGCCATACATACGTACAGATGCTGCTATCGCTGCTTGAACTTCTTCTTCTTTTGTAACGTCCATTTTCACCGCAAAAGCACGATTCCAACCATATTTATCGTTGATTTCTTTTGCTAGATTCTCAGCACCTTCTAAGTTGATATCTGCAATAACCACATGGGCGCCATCTTCAATTAAACGATATGTTGTTGCAGTACCAATACCACCAGCACCTCCTGTTACAAAGGCAACTTGACGTGAAAATTCTGTTTCTGGTGGTGCAAGGCTTAGTTTATAGAGCTCTAATGGCCAGTATTCAATTAAGTATGATTCTTCTTCATTAAGTGATACAAAGTTCCCAAGAACTGTTGCCCCACTCATAACTGCAATTGCACGGTGATAAAGTTGTTCACTAATGTTTGCCGCTTTCCAGTCTTTCCCTGTGTTGATCATACCCAGACCTGGAATTAAAATAATACGAGGTGCCGTTTCCATGATTTCGTCGCCTTCATTCTTATTCCGTTCAAAGTACGCGACATATTCCTCTTTATAGGCTTTAATGCCTTTTACAATTTTTTCTTTTAATAAATCGATATCACCTGATTGTGGATCCCAATCAATATATAATGGTACTCGTTTAGTATGAACAAGGTGATCTGGACAGGCTGCTCCCACCTGAGATAATTGTTCTGCATTTACACTATTCACAAATGCTAAGACATTGTCATCATCATTATAGGTTGCTAACATTTGCTTATCATTGCTAACTTGTCCGCGCACAAGAGGCATTACTTCTGCGAGAAGATTTTCACGTTCTTCTTTTACTACTGACTGATATTTTTCACCACCAAATAATGTCTGACCTTGTGCTTTTTGGTTAATATAACTTTCTGCTTCGTTTATGATTTCAATTGTTTTATTGTAACTTTCCTTAGACGTTTCTCCCCATGTTACCAGACCATGTTTCTCCATAATCACTAATTCTGCTTTCGGATTATCTTTGACACCTTCTGCAATCATTTTAGACAGCTTGAAACCGGGACGAATATACGGTACCCATACAAAACGGTCTCCATAAATTTCTTCTGCTATCTCTTTTCCATTATCTGCACAAGCAATACTAATGATTGCATCTGGATGTGTATGATCTACCTGTTTAAACGGTAGAAAAGCATGTAATAATGTTTCAATAGATGAACGTGGATGCTTGGAATCTATCATACAATGTGATAAATATTCTACCATTTCCTCATCAGACATATCATCACGTTCAAGGAGTGGGCGGATATCATCCATTTTGAGTCCGGTAAAATTATGAGCTTTCATCGTTGCCAGGTCAGAGCCGCTTCCTTTTACCCACATTACTTCAATGTCATCGCCTTTGAAATCTTTTTCCATCGTCTTAGATGATGTGTTTCCCCCACCGATGTTAACAACTGCACGATCTGAACCTAATAGATTGGAACGGTAAACTAATGATTCTAACCCGTCACCTTGTGCAACCTGACTGTCATTCCATTTGTTTTGTACCACTGCATTTCCTCCTCAACATTTTTGTTTTGTTTTATTTGTTTGGTTCTGCTTTGATTATACTACAAAACAAAAATAAATCAACACAAACAAAGATTAATTATCCGCTATTTCGTTTGGATAATACTTTATTCTCGTAATCTTTTACTTCCTCGAGCCATTTTTCTTGGGCGGGTACTTCCATCTGTTCACAATAATAATCCCAAATAGCACCGAATGGATATGTTTTAAATTCTTCTAATAGTGCTAATCGATCTGTGAAATTGCCTTCTTCTTGTAATTGTTTTAAATGATCGTTAGGTAATAGTAATGCGTATAGTAATGACTTGATCATATTTCTTGTACCAATTGTCCATGCAGCGACACGATTAATACTGGCATCAAAGAAGTCCAGTCCAATCATGACCTTATCTAGTGCGTCATTACGAACAATTTCAAGCCCGATTTCGCGGAGTTCATCATCCAATATAATGACATGGTCACTATCCCAACGAACTGGTCGTGAGACGTGCAGGGCTAACCTTTCACTAAATAAAAGCATGGCAGATATTTTATTAGAAACCACTTCTGTTGGGTGGTAGTGACCACTGTCTAGTAAACAAAGCTTGTTGTTTTTAAGGGCATATCCCATGTAAAATTCATGTGAGCCAACAACATATGCTTCAGATCCGATACCAAACAACTTACTTTCTACTGCATCAATATTTAGCGATTCATCAACATCCGCCGCAAATATTTCATCTAATGATTCTTTTAGACGCTTACGTGGTGTCAGTCGATCACTTGGAATATCTTTATACCCATCCGGGATCCAAATGTTCGTTAATGCTGGTTGACCTAATTCTTTACCAAAATATTCACCGATTTTACGTGATCTGATACAATGTTCGATCCAGAAATCTCGAATCTCTTTGTCAGGATGTGCAAGTGTTAAACCATCTGCTGCTTTTGGATGGGAAAACAGGGTAGGGTTAAAATCAAGTCCTAAATCGTTTTCTTTTGCCCATTTCACCCAATTTTCAAAATGCTTTGGTTCTAATTCGTTACGATCTACCTTTTGTCCATCTGTTTCTGCATAAATCGCATGTAAATTAATTTTATGTTTTCCTGGAATCAATGATAATGCTTTTTCCAAATCACTTCTCAATTCTTCTGGAGTGGTTGCTTTGCCAGGATAATCACCAGTTACATCAATTCCACCTGACAATTCTTGCTGTTCTACTTCAAATCCGCCAATGTCATCGCCTTGCCAGCAATGAATTGAAATCGGAACATTTTTTAACCTTTCAAAAGCTTCTTCTACTGATATTCCCCATTTTTCATACTGCTTTTTCGCTGTTTGAAAATTCTCTTTTACACTCATGCCTTTTCACCTCTTATTTGAAATTTTTTAATATTAAACGATTGATTAATGATTTGCTTTGACTGTTCCATGGAATCGATTTGACCAGTGGCCATCATTTGAGCTAATAAATTTCCAATCGCTGTAGCCTCGCCCGGTCCAGTGTAGATCGTTTTCTTACTCACTGCCGCTAGTTTTTCATTCATATAGTGATTCTTACTGCCACCACCTATGATATGGATGGAGTCATACGTTTTCCCTGTTAACGCTTCAATTTCTTTTGCTGTATGATGATAGCTTTCTACTAAGCTATCAAAAATACACTTTGCAAATTCACCCGCTGTTTCAGGGACTTGTTGATTAGTCTCCTGACAATACTGTTGAATCGCTTGTTTCATACTTGGTGGACTTAAAAAATGTTGATCATTGACATCTACTTTTGCTGTGAATGATGATGCCTGATAAGCGAGTTCTACAAACTCAGCAAAGCTATATTGATCATTCCATTCGCGCTTAACCTCTTGGATCATCCAAAGTCCCATGATATTTTTTAAGAAGCGGATATTTTTATGAACGCCACCTTCATTAGTGAAATTATAATCAAACGCTTGTGATGTACTGATTGGTTCATGATGTTCAACTCCCATTAAAGACCATGTGCCTGAGCTAATGTAAATCGTATCTTGAGCCGGTACTGCCATGACTGCAGAGGCTGTATCATGTGTGCCAGGTAAGACAACTTCTAGATTAAAGCCAATCTCTTCTTGTACGTCTTTTGTTAAGGAACCAATTGATTGTATAGGATGACTAGGTTCAGAAAATATATGTGCAGAGATGTTTAATTTTCTTAGGAAATCTTGATGCCATGTTTGATTCGTAGTTTTTAACAGTTGGGTTGTCGTAGCATTGGTGTATTCATTTGTTATTTTGCCGGTAAGTAGATAATGTAGATAGTCAGGAATCATCAAAAAGTATTCTGCTTTTGCTAATATGTCCGGTTTTTCTTTTTGTAAGGCGAATAGCTGGTAAATTGTATTAAATGGTTGAAATTGTATGCCGGTTTCGTGGTAGATGTCTTTTTGATCGATAAGTTGAAAAACCTCCTCCATTACCCCATCTGTCCGGTGATCACGATAAGCAACTGCGTCAGTGATTCTGTTTTTGTCCTGATCTAGTAACACAAAGTCGACTGCCCACGTGTCAATACCAATGGTTAAAGGATGATAATGTTGTTCGACACTCTTTTTTAAACCGGTCTTGATTTCTTGAAATAGTCCGTCAATATCCCAACACAAGTGGCCGTTTTTCTCTTCCATCTCATTTTCAAACCGATGGATTTCATCTAATACTAGTTTGTTATGTTGAAGATAGCCTGCAATCACACGTCCACTCGAAGCTCCAATGTCAACGGCTAAATTACATTTTTGCAAGTGAATCACCCCTTATTTGTAAGCGATTTATAAATCTATCATAAAGGAATTACTCTAAATAATATATATCGAAAATTACAAATTTATTGTCCTTTTTTGCGAATAAGAAAAAATTTAACTACGTAAAAAACCCTATGAGTTAGATGAATTCAAACATCTATCTCATAGGGGCTTTGTTGTTCTCATTTTATTATTTTAATGCATATGCTTGTTTACGTACTTGCCATAATCAGGGACGGCAATTTGGTCAAATTCTTTTACTAGTTTTGCTAAGCCATTCGTTAATACCTCACCGGTCATCGGTAATCCATGACCGGTTACCGCAATCTTAGGATTCAATTGATTTAATTTATCTACTGATCGTTTCGCAGCTTTCCAATCCGTTGTCAAATATCGTGGTGGTCCACTTATTTCCTGTTGTTGTGTAAGTACTTTATAAAGATCTTCCTGTTTAACGGTCACAAATGCATCTCCTACTAATAAAGTTCCGTCTTCTTCTCTAAACAGAGAAACATGTCCTGGGGTGTGTCCGGGAGTATGGATCCATTTAAAGCTGTCCATATGCGGAATAGTTCCTTCAACTGGCAGCATTTCAATATGGTCACCTAAATCAATCGGTTCATTGGGAAACATGGGCGACATTTTTGCTATCATCCCTCCTTCAACAGTAGCATCTGGTTCTGGGTATGCTTTTTTCCCTGTTAAGAAAGGTAATTCTTGCTCATGCGCATATACAGGGATATCCCAATGCTTAACTAGTTCCACAACAGCTCCAACATGGTCAAAGTGGCCATGCGTCAGTATGATAGCTTTCGGTCTGCTATCAGGCCCGAAACGTTCTTCTGTAACCGAAATAATCTCACTTGCAGAATCCGGCATCCCTGCATCTACTAAAACAAAGTCATTTGATTCTGGATTTCCAACCAACATAATATTGACAATTTGAATCGTGTGACAAAGTACATCTGGTAATACTTGTGTGCTTATCCCACTTCCTATGGACGTTGCAGGAATATGATGATAATCACTTCCGTAATTCATTTCTTGATCCATATTTCTATCCTCCTAAATGAATAGTTGATTTCATTTTATTGTTCCATTGATTCACAAACATATTTATACAACTATGAAAAGATCCATCTACTGTGTAAAAAATCAGGCATAAATCGACCAATTGTAAGTTTAAAATGATACATATTGCGAAGTAATGAAAGGTGAAAAGTGAGTTTCTCTCCCATTCTGATTAATAATGAGTGCCTACGCTACATTTAGTGTTCTGAATTAGGGATTGGAAATAATTTCCTAGAATATATACGCTTACTTCCCTCTCTTTTTTCCAGAACACTATTCGAAGCTGCGGAAAAATGCGACACTCCTGGGGGAACAGCACGAGCCGAAGATCCACTTTGCAAAGTGCTTTTCTTTGCAAAGTTAGCTCAAGATCGCCCCCGGAAAGGGAGTATTTTTCCGCAGCGACGATTATCCACTCATCAAAATTCTGTAGGGAAGAGAGCACTTGCTTATGTTATTTTGCAGTTTATAGATTCTGTCACTTTTATTGCTTGTTATGAAAAAATGCAGTTAATCTTCTTTGATTAACTGCATTTTATAAGCTTTAGGCGTCATTCCGTATTTCTTTTTAAATAGGCGATAGAAATAGCTAATATTCTCATAACCCACTTCTTCTGCAATGGATTGCATTGGTAAATCACTATACACTAATAAGTTCTTGGCTACTAACAGGCGTTTTTGCTGAACCAAATCTTTAAAATTTTGATTAGTTAATGATTTGATCTCTTTACTTACCCAGTAAACCGTTTGATTAAAACGATTTGCTAATGATTGTAAATTAGCTTCTTGATAGTGTTCTTCGATATAGCGAAATACTTCTGTTAAGAAGGCGTGCTGTTCGGATTGAATAGTACTTCGATTTGTTTGATTTTGTTGTTCAATCAACTCAATGATAAGTAATCCCATTAAAAATTTAATTTTCGACTTCGATAAGATTGATTCTTCCATCATTTCTTTTAATAATTGCTGCATAATATCTTGAATTCGACCTGAATTAGAGACTGGATAATATAAATACTCACCTTTTTGGCTAAAATCAAAAATACTATTCATGAGAAAGTAAAGCATTTGACTCTGGACAAATCCAGTAGATAAGTTAGATAGAATATAATCAAAAAAGGCTGGGTGAATAATAAAGTTGATTACAATATCATTTTCTTCACATGCAGCCAACTCATGTTCGATATGTTGATTTAGTAGCAGGATATCACCTTGCTTTAAAGTGATTGGCAGATCAGCTACCTTTTGATGAAATTGACCATGGAAGACATAATTCATTTCAATATAATCATGAGAGTGTCTGGGAAAATTAATATATCTGGGGTGTTTACGAATCATGATCAGGTCGTCTTTTAGAAACTTTTCACTTTGGATAACGAAATCCGATGTAAGATCTGTATATATTTTTTTATTAACTGCTTGATTTCCCTTTAATATCGCAAGCTCTTCTTCTGTTTCTTTCATGAGTTCCTCGTATAAGAACGTATCCAAGCGCTCCTGCCCCCTTTAAACCAAAATAGGGACAATCCAGTCCCCCATAACTCATAGTCATATATACATGGATTTAAGAAAAAAGGAAGCGCGGCTAAGTCGCTTCCTTTTGTCAAATTAATAATTGGAAAAGTTGTTCATCTTTGTTAATTTCGATGTAAGTAAAGCCTTTTTTCTCCATGCGAGAGATGATTTGATGATAATCTTCAGCATGTTGGAGTTCAATCCCTACTAGAACAGGTCCCTTGTCACGGTTGTTCTTTTTCGTATATTCAAAGCGGGTGATGTCATCATCCTTGCCTAAGACCTCATCCATGAATTCGCGTAATGCGCCGGCACGTTGAGGGAAATTCACAATAAAATAATGCTTAAATCCTTCATAGATTAAAGAACGTTCTTTAAATTCCTGCATGCGATCGATATCATTATTTCCACCACTTACGATACATACGACATTTTTTCCTTTAATCTCATCACGATAGTAATCAAGTGCAGATACAGGTAACGCCCCTGCTGGTTCAGCTACGATTGCATTTTCATTATATAAATCTAATAACGTTGTACATAGCTTACCCTCTGGAACAACTGCGATATCATCAATAAAATCTTTGGCAATGTCAAACGAAATATCTCCAACACGTTTTACACTGGCACCATCTACAAATTTATCGATTTTATCTAATTTGACCACTTCATCTTTTGCTAGTGCTGCTTTCATGGAGGCTGCGCCTTCTGGTTCAACACCGATAATTTTTGTATCTGGACTAATACTACTTATGTAAGACCCGACACCAGAAATTAGTCCACCACCACCTACAGCCATAAAGACGTGGGATATTGGCTCTTCCATGCTGTCCAATATTTCCAAACCGATGGTACCTTGTCCTGTAATGGTTCTCGTATCATTAAACGGATGGATAAATGATGCATTATGTTCGTTACAATATTCCATTGCTTGATCAAAAGAATCATCAAATGTGTCACCTATTAAACGGATTTCTACAAACGGACCACCGAAAAATTCAACACGGTTAACTTTTTGACGAGGTGTTGTACTAGGCATAAAAATCACACCTTTTACACCCAACGCTTTACAGGAATAAGCAACACCTTGTGCATGATTCCCAGCACTAGCACAAACCACTCCATTTTCTAATTCTTCTTTTGACAAACCTTGCATCAAATTGTATGCCCCGCGAATTTTAAATGAACGGACAACTTGTAAGTCTTCTCTCTTGAGATAAACATTACAATCATATTTATCAGATAAAATGGTGTCGCGTTGCAGCGGTGTTTTAACGACTACATCTTTTAGTACTTGATTTGCAATTATGATATCTCTCACTTGAATTGGATTGACTTTTGTACTCATGATTAGAACCCTTCCTACTTCGATTGTTAGATTTATACTAACATAAAGAAGCGGAATAGAAAATATTTTTATTCGTTTATTTTTCTTGTTTTAACAGACTAAAATGGCTACATCCGTGTTTTGTACTGTGATTGACTGAGTTACTTGCTTACCCTGTAAACAATCCTGATAGACTGTTCCCTCTTCTAAAGCAACCGTCACAGGGTCATTATTATGGTTAAGAATAAACAAGAATGTCTTATCATTTGCTACTCGCTCTACGATTTCTACATTTTTTGGTGCCTCTAACGGTGCCCTGACTTCTAATTGCTGTAAGATTCCGCTTATTAATTGATCAAGGTACTCATCTGATGGATTGGTGCCAACATAAATCGAGCTTCCTTGTCCATATCGATGAATCGTAACTGCAGGCTTGTCCTGATACCAATTTTCTTTATACGTAGCTATTGCTTTAGCTTCTTCCAGTTTAATGATATCGGCCCAAGTGTCGACAGTAAATTTCTCTCCATTCGCAACGATTGTATTTATTTCATCATCTGCCATTGGAGCAAATTCTTCCACTGTTAATCCTAACAGTGATCGTAATGGTGCAGGATAACCTCCTAAATGGATATGGTCTTGTTCATCTACAATACCACTGAAAAAGCTAACTATTAATGTTCCGCCGTTTTTCACAAATTGCTCGAAATTGTTTTCCTCACCGTCACGAATCATATATAACATTGGTGCCACTACGAATTGGTAATCCGCTAAGTTTCCATTTGGTTCTACAAAATCAACCGCAATATTCTTTTCATAGAATGAGCGGTAATATTGGTAGACTTGATCTAAATAAGATAAACGGTTATGTGGTTTTCCTTCATGCTCCACAGCCCACCAATTTTCCCAATCAAAAACAATCGCAACTTTTGCCGTACCTCGCGCTCCTGCCAGTCCATTCAATTGTTTTAATTCATTCCCTAATTGTTTTACCTCTTGATAAACACGGCTATTCGGATCATTGGAATGGGGAACCATGGCACCATGGAACTTTTCTGCTCCGGCTTTTCCTTGACGCCATTGGAAATACATGACACCATCTCCACCACGTGCTACAGTTGAATAACTCCACAACCTCATTTCCCCAGGTTTTTTGGTCAGATTTATATCACGCCAGTTTACATGAGATGTTACCTGCTCCATTAAGTAAAACGGTTGGCCATTTTTTAGACTGCGCATTAAATCATGGTGCATCGCATGTCGATAAGGTTTTCCTTCTCTCGGATCTGGATAAGAATCCCATGTCACTAAATCCATTTCTTTAGCCCACCCAAAATAATTTAACGGCTTGAATTCATACATAAAGTTAGTAAATACCGGTATATCCGGAGTAATCTCTCGTAATACCTCTTTCTCTATTTTATATAAATCAAAAATAGCATCATTCATAAAGCGTTTATAATCTAATTTTTGACTAGGGTTATAAAAAGTAGGCAAATTAACCGGAAATTGAATTTCATCCCACTCATTATAGCGCTGGCTCCAGAAATTCGTTCCCCATTTTTGATTTAAGTTCTCTATTGTCTGATAACGATTTTTTAACCATTCGCGAAATGCTGATAAGCTTTCATCACTATAACACTCTGCTAAGTGACAGCCATATTCATTGTTGATATGCCACATTTTTAATGCAGGATGGTTTTTATATCTGTTGGCCATTTCCTTAACCAATTGTTTAACTGCATAACGAAACCGCTTACTATTAGGTGAATAATGTTGGCGAGAACCAATTTGATAAGGTACTCCATTTTCTTGTACGGCTAACACCTCTGGATATTCTTTTGACAGCCAAGCTGGTGGTGAGGCTGTTGCTGTTGCTAAAGAGACACCAACTCCGTGCTCGTGTAAAATATCTAACACTCTATCTAACCAACTAAAATCAAACTTACCTTCTTCTCTTTCCAGCACGGACCAGCTAAATATGGCTACAGAAACAAGGTTTACCCCAGCCTCTTGCATTAACTTAGCATCTTCTAACCAAACATTTTCATCCCATTGCTCCGGATTGTAATCTCCACCAAATGCAATACTAGGCATCACTTCATCTATACGTTTAACCATATTCAACACTCCTTCAGTTATTCTCATTATGTATCAACTAATACGTACATCTTATAAGAAAACGTTATCATAATCAACCAATATTAATTGGCTACTTTTTCATATGCCAAAACAAAATGCTAATTTTTCCATAAACTATTTCTATCCTAAGAAGGAAGATGGTGAGTACTTTGATTAAACAACAAAACAGGCTATTTGCGTCTTGGGAACAAGCAATTGGAACAGTATTATCTGCAATAGGAAATACACCTTCCATTGCGCTTACTTCGGAAGTTAAAGAGAATCTGGATTTAATAGGAAATGTAATGCAAGCAACAGGCAATGCACTCCAGGTCAAACAATTTTCTTTAAAAGAGTTAAAAAGTTTAGGAAACGAGATTCAAGCGATAGGAAATGCAACAGAGGTTGCTTCATTGCATTTGCCAGTAGCCGTTAAAAGAAAACAGCTATTAAATATACAGGGAGATATCCTTCAGGCGCTAGGAGGCAGTATTAATTTTGCTGAGGAATCGCACAAAGAGCTTACAATGGAAGTGATATACAGTGCATTTGGTAATTTACTACAAGTAATTGGTAACAGTTTGCAAGCTCTTTCTACTCAAAATACAACAAAAGCAGAAGAATTAAATGCTATCGGGAATTGGATTCAAGCCACTGGTGCTATTATGACTAAGGTTGCGGAAACAATTCAATAGTTCAAGACTTTTATCATGTTCACAGGGAACCTAATGAAACGTATCAGGAATTTATCAGAGTGATATATTATTTAGGGTTTATCCTGAGAATCGTCCCCGCTGGATCTGATATCCAAAATCCCGCAGAATGTTCATGGATCTCTACTTCATCGCGTCTCGGTACCTTCTCCTTATTAAATAATTGTGAGGTGTCATCTAGCCGACTTGACTTAAGTTCCAACCATACATCATGTTGTGCATAATTTTTCATACAATCAAGCCATAGGGTGGAACCACCAAATTCAAAAGCAACTGAATTTGCTTCTGTACCTTTAAGCGGAAGACCCAGAATATCTTTGTAAAATGCTACCGTTTCTTCAAATTTATATTTTGGAATTTTAATAGCTATATTATTTCCCCCTTCAATTTTCATGATTAACCTCCTCAAATAAATCTAGTTTATTTCCGTACAGATCTTCAAAAACAACCCCTATACCTCCTGGTATTTTCACAGGCTCACCTTGAAATTTTACACCATTGGCTTTTAAATGTTGATAGGTGTTATGAATACCATTCACCTTAAACATAAGTAAAATTTGATCTGCAGCTTGTCTACCTACAAGTTGTTTTTCCTCGGCAGTAACCGCTTCTACCAACTCTATAACGATTTCACTATTTGCTCGTGGCGCAACTGTCAAATAACTCCAATCATCCGTGAATTGTGTTTCATTTCGAATGATGAAACCTAACTTTTCCGTGTAAAAAGTCTTTGCCTCTTCTTTATTTTGAACAAAAAGAGTGATTTGGCATGTACTATCAATCATAGAAAACTCCCTTTCTCATTCTAAGCTAATTCTATTTATAGCACAGAGTGATCCAGTCGATTTCTTATTTTTTGCTTACTTAATCTAATTCTATAACGCCATAATGAAATAATGCGTTTTTCCGTTTATATTGTGTAAAACCATGGTATCGAAAGCGTTCACTCTTCCAATGATCTTTCAAGACTACACGACTTCTAGCAACTCTTTTTGCTTCTTCCAACACTAAATTCGTAAGGTCGTCTTCCAAAGCCTTTGCCCTTATTAGATTTAATCCATTCGAAGCATCAATCGTTTCATGAAACATCGGGTCAAAATATACGACATCAAAAGCATTAGGTTTTTGCTGTTGTAAATATTCCAGATGTTGAACATGCTTCACCTCAATTCTCCTCATGGCTATATTAAACCTTTCATTAGTGCTGATAAAATGCTGTAACCCTTCATTTACCATGATATAAATGGCTTTACTTCCTTCTAATCCGGTTACTAAACCATCAGAACCTACCGCCAAACTAGCTATGATACTATCTGATGCCAACCCTAATGTACAATCTAATACAGACATACCCTTTTCCAATTTTGCTGTTTTCACAAATGGATCTTCATCTTTACGTAGCAGCCGTTTTGCTCGTACCATTGCCAAATTCGGATGAAAAAAAAGATTCATTTGCTCGTCTAAAGGAGAAAGAGACAATTTATCTTTTCCAACAACCATGACATCTTCTTTATAATCGTCTTTTAATCGTTGAATCGAACGTCCATTTCGTTCTATATAGGGAATTTGATATTTAGTAGATAATTGTTGTGCACTTTGAATTAGTTTAGGTGCTGCGCGCCCTGCAGTAGTTAAAATCATCTGATACTTCCTATTCTACTTGTGTTTTTTTTATTATACTATAACTAATTTTAAAGCATAATAAAACGGCGTTATTCCTATTTTAAAATTTTTAAACTTTGTTCATTCGATTGACAAAGTAAGTTTTGGTTGATACAATCAAGCTTGTTAAAAATTACATCAGGAGGTGCAAGAGAGCAGAACACTCTCAACATTTTATGAAAGCGAATTATGTTTATATAACTTTAATTACTTTAGTTGCTACATTAGGTGGTCTCTTATTTGGATATGACACGGCTGTTATATCTGGAGCAGAAGGAGCTTTGGAAGCGTTTTTTATTGATGAATTAAATTTGAGCTCTTTTATCCATGGCGCAACCGTATCCAGTGCATTAATCGGCTGTATCATTGGTGGTTTAATCTCTGGTTTATTAGCGACAAATATAGGACGTAAAAAGTCTCTGATTGTTGCTGCAATTCTATTTCTAGTTTCAGCACTAGGTTCAGCGTTTCCTGAGTTTATATTTTACGAGCAAGGAGAAGCTTCGATTGCACTTTTAGCAACATTCAACCTTTATAGAATCATTGGTGGTATTGGTGTAGGTCTTGCATCTGCTGTTTCGCCAATGTATATTGGTGAAATTGCACCACCATCTATTCGTGGACGTTTAGTTTCATTAAACCAATTTGCCATTATTTTTGGAATGTTAGTTGTGTATTTTGTGAATTGGGGAATAGCAAGAGGTCAATCACTAGAATGGATCAACGACATCGGTTGGCGTTATATGTTCTTATCTGAAGCGATTCCAGCCACTTTGTTCTTACTATCCTTATTTGCTGTTCCGGAAACACCACGTTACCTTGTTTCCCAAGGTAAAAATGAAAGCGCAATGGATATTCTGAACAAACTGTATGATCAGACAGCAGCAAAAGCTACGTTATTTGAAATCAAAAACTCCTTTGACGTGAAAAAAGCAAAACTTTTCACATATGGTAAGGCAATCATTGTAATCGGTGTCTTACTATCTGTTTTCCAACAGTTTGTTGGGATTAATGTAGCCCTTTACTACGCTCCAAGAATCTTTGAAAGCATGGGAGCAGCAAGAGATGCGGCGATGCTACAAACGATTACGATGGGATTAGTGAATGTAATCTTTACTGTCATTGCGATTTTAACAGTGGATAAATTCGGACGTAAACCTCTACTTATCATTGGTTCACTAGGTATGACTGTTGGTATGTTCGGTGTAGCTGGATTAGCCTTTTCTAATATAATTGGAATCGCTACACTTGTATTTATCATTATCTATACTGCTTCCTTCATGATGTCTTGGGGACCTGTTGTTTGGGTATTAATCTCTGAAATTTTCCCTAATAAAATCCGTGGACAAGCAGTAGCAATAGCGGTAGCTGCACAATGGGCTGCAAACTACTTCATCTCCTCTACTTATCCAGCAATGATGGAGTTTAGTGGCGGTATGACATATGGCTTTTACGGTTTGATGAGTTTAATTTCTGCTATTTTCATATGGAAGTTCGTACCTGAAACAAAGGGACGTACCTTGGAAGAGTTGGAAAGAGTTTTATTTAAGAAATAGTTCTATACGGTAGAGAGTTAGTTTCAATTGAATGGACCTCACCTAATACTTAATGAGTATCAGGTGAGGTCCATTTTTTTCAGTACTTTTTATAATGTGATACTATAATCAGTAGGGTTTTCTGGGCGTTATCGTGATAAAAACAAAGCGCTCAATATTCCCCTATTTAAGAGCGATATGTATTTCTATTTCACCACTGGGTAGATACTTTTCAAAATCAACAGTATAATCACGTTCAAGCTCACCTGATTCCTCTAATCCCCATATCTTTTGCCATGTTTTTAAGATCCCTTCTTCTTCTGATGAAGCTACTTTAAAAACTTTATAGTTCGATTGATCTGGTATCACTATGCTTCCATTTTCAGCATCTTCAATTCCTACACCTATCGAATAATCGCCTTTAAAGTCACTTTCATAGTCAAAATATACACCATACACGGTATCGCTTTTTCCTTCTAAACTTTGATAAGCTTCCTTCCACATACTTTGGATTTTTTCCATCATTTGATCATCATTGAAATTATTAGTTCGAATACTAGTAAGTAAATTAATTTTCATACCCTTTCACCCAGCCTTTAAAAAGTGTTTAATATTATAACGTTAGAAACCGTAAATAAGTTTCGACAAATCTTATTAGTATTATAAGAAAATACTGAGCAAAACCCGCTCGAAGCTACACAATTCCCACAGGAGTGGAAATTGGCAGCCTTTGCTAAGTACTGCTCTATACAATATAGGTTAGAGCTAAAAACTTGCATTATTGTCCCATAAAAGTGCTAAAATATAGCATTAAAATCTCTAAAAGATGTGATACCAATGTTTATATAGTTTCCTAGAAAATAAAAAGGTGCCAGTCATTATTTAATGTCTGACACCTCTGTATTTTTCTCTATTAAAATGCATTTTGTAGATTTGGAACAACTTGTTTCTTACGTGATACGACACCTTTTAATGTAGCTGTTTTGTTTTCAAGTGTTACACCAAATGCTTCTGCTACTTTTTCTTCTGCTTCACCTACTGCAAGTACTACAGAATCATTATTCAAGATGTCGGTGATGACGAAAACGAATAGCTTTAAATCTTTGTCCGCTACTGTTTTTTCAATTGCTGGTTCTATTTTATCGCGTAGCGCTAGTACATCATTTACTTCAACCGTATTTACTTGCGCAATTTCCACTTTGTTTCCATTCATATCGAATTCTTTTGCGTCCATGGAAATTAATTCTTCAGCAGATTTATCACTTAAATCAGCACCAGCTTTTAGCATTTCAAGACCATACTTTTCAGCATCTACACCAGCGATTTCAGCCAATTCTTTCGCTGCTTCTATATCTTGATCTGTACATGTTGGTGATTTGAATAAAAGTGAATCAGAAATAATTGCTGAAAGCATTAATCCAGCTGTTTCTTTTTTCAGTTCTACACCATGTTCTTTGTATAATTTGTTAAGAATAGTCGCTGTACACCCAACAGGTTCTGCACGGTAATATACAGGATCTTTTGTTTCAAAGTTTGCGATACGGTGATGATCAATAACTTCCAACACTTGTACGCGATCGATATCATCAGCACTTTGTTGACGTTCATTATGATCCACTAAAATCACCTGATCAACTTCATCTGATACATTTTCAACCATGCGTGGTGCAGTTTGTTTGAAATAATCCAATGCATATTGTGTTTCATTGTTCACTTCACCTAAACGAGCTGCTTCTACATCTTCCCCTAGCGCTTGTTTAAGCTCTGCATATGCAATTGCTGAACAGATCGTGTCTGTATCCGGGTTTTTGTGTCCAAATATTAATGTGTTTGCCATGATTCATACTCCTTTATTTACCAAATGTTTATCTCCAACTCTATTATACAGGAATTGTGACGAAAGAAAAATAGTTTACTTCATTTGTCCGTTACCATATAATAAATATTTCGTAGATGTTAATGCTTCTAAGCCCATAGGACCGCGAGCATGTAATTTCTGTGTACTAATACCAATTTCTGCACCAAATCCAAACTCAAATCCATCGGTAAACCTTGTTGATGCATTATGATAAACAGCTGCTGCGTCTACCTCATTCATAAACCTTACAACATGCTCATCGTTTTCAGTAATAATCGATTCGGAATGATTGGTGCCATATTGATTAATATGATCAATCGCTTCTTGCACCGAGTCTACAACCTTGATTGCGACGATATGATCTAAATATTCTGTTTCATAGTCTTCTTCTGTTGCCTTGATAATATGATTACCTTTAGACACTGTGATACTATCACCATGTATTTCGACATTGGCATCCTGTAACGCTTGAATTAGTGCCGCTAAATGACTTTCAGCCCAGTTACGCTCTACTAAAATAGTTTCGATCGCATTACATACGGAAGGTCGTTGTGTTTTCGCATTAATCGCAATCTCAATGGCCATGTCCTTGTTTGCTGATTCATCGATTAACAAATGACAATTACCTGCACCTGTTTCTAATACCGGCACTGATGCATTTGCAACAACCGTATCTATTAATTTTTTTCCTCCACGAGGAATTAAAACATCTAAATATTCATTCAGTTTGAACATTTGTGATGCTGTCTCACGACTCGTATCTTCGACAAGCTGTACAGCGTCTTCTGGTAGGTCAGATTGTTTCAATGCGTCATGAATCACTTTGACTAAAGCAGTGTTGGAATAAATCGCTGATGAGCTTCCTCTAAGTAATACAGCATTTCCAGTTTTTAAACAAAGACTTGCAGCATCAATGGTTACATTTGGTCTTGCTTCATAAATCATTCCGACAACACCAATTGGTACACGTGCCTTTTGGATTCTTAAGCCATTTGGTCGAGTCCATTCTTCCATAATCTCACCAATTGGATCCTTTAAATCGGTTAACTGGATTAAGGCATCTGCCATATCCTTAATTCGCTCTTCATTTAAAATAAGACGATCAATTAACGATTCATGTAAGCCATTATTACGACCAGCAACGATATCACGGTTATTTTCCGCCATGATATAATCCTTTTGTTTTTTTAGTTCATTAGCTAACAATTTTAGAGCCTGATTCTTTTGCTCAGTAGATTTAGTAGCTAAAGCAGTTGTTGTAGCATTTGTTAGTTTAGCTTTCTGAATTAAATCACTCATAATTATAAGCCTCCTCTATTGATAAAACGAGTCGATCACGATGAATGACTTCAGGACGATTACTTGCAGATTGTTCCATCGCAATTTGACTCGATTCCCCCTTGAATTTAATTAATTCATCAGATGAATAATTGACTTGCCCTTTTGCGATAACATGATCTTCAAAAACTAAATCGACAACAGCTCCAACCGGAAAATCTCCGTCTACCCATTTTATCCCTGCAGGAAGCAAACTTTTTCCTTGATAAAGAATGGCATCACTTGCCCCTTTATCAACGTGTAGCTTCCCTGAAACATTAGAATGAAAAGCAATCCATTGTTTCTGTTTGCGGTAATTATTCGTTAAATCTTCACCAATATACGTACCATCACCTTGGTTTTGCATAATGCGGATTAATTTATCTTCGCCATCACCGGTACCTACAAATACTTTGACACCAAGTGAAAGAGCGGTTTTGGCTGCTAGAAGTTTGGATTTCATCCCTCCAGTTCCGAATTTAGATCCCGATTCATGCTTCGTTTGCTGTAAAATTTCTGCTGATAATTTCTTAAGACGATGATATTTTTTAGCTGTTGGATCTGTTTTTGGATTTTTGTCATATAGACCATTAATATCAGTTAACATGACTAAGAAGTCTGCATGAACAAGTCCACTTACTAATGCGGATAACATGTCGTTATCACCAAACGTTAATTCATCAATTGCTACGGTGTCATTCTCATTAATAATCGGGATTACATCTCGTTTCAATAATTCCGTCAATGTCGAATAAACATTACTATATTGTCTCTCATTACTGAATACGTCTTTCGTTAGTAATAGCTGAGCAGTAACCATGTTATATGTTCGAAACTCATCAGTATAGGCTTGAACCAGCAAACCTTGACCAACTGCCGCTGCTGCTTGCTTTCCTGCTATAGTAACAGGTCTTGTCGGGTAACCTAAATCGAAGAAGCCAGCAGACACGGCACCAGACGATATTAATATTACTTCGTAGTTTTGCTTTTTTAGTTTTGCAATCGCTGCGGTATGTTCTTTTAATTTAATGAGATCAAGACCACCATTTTTGTTCGTTAATGAACTGCTCCCGATCTTCACTACAATACGCTGCTTTGCCATAAGTTTTCACGCCTTCACTTATTAAAGTGTTAGAATATCTTTTCACTTTACCTAACACCTTAAAATATTGTCTAAGTCTAGAACTAAAAAAGCCCTTTTCATCCTTCATATCGTAAAGGACGAAAAGAGCCATTTCCGCGGTACCACCTTTGGTTGAACAATTGAGTAATATGTTCCACTTAACTCTTTAACGCAGAGTAACGGTTAAGTTTATGCTTAACAGTTCATAGAGTAGGTTCATTAGTATAGCGGGTGATGGAATTTTTCAGCCTGTGAATTCCACTCTCTTGTCACCATATTCCTAACTACTGGCTCTAGTCATTACTTTTACTTATTCTAAAGCTATTATAGAAAATAGTTACACAAATCTCAAGTATTAATAGTTCACTTTTACAGTCCAATTAAATGGATCTTTTTCGGATCCATATTGAATACCTGTTAATGTATCATATAGACGTTTAGCAATTTCTCCCGTTTTTCCGTTATTGATTTCCATTTTCTTACCTTCCCATGCAAGCTCTCCTACTGGAGAAATAACAGCAGCAGTACCTGAACCAAACGCTTCTTCTAATTCTCCATTTTGATAGTGTTCATATAGCTCTTCCATGGAGATCTTGCGCTCCACGACCGGAATCTCCCAATACTTCAATAATTGAATAACAGAGTTTCTTGTAACCCCCTCTAAGATACTTCCGTTGAGCGCTGGTGTTACGACTTCACCATTTATTTTAAAGAATACGTTCATACTGCCAACTTCTTCAATATATTTCTTCTCAACACCATCCAACCATAATACTTGCGCATATCCTTCATCAGCTACCTGTTCCTGGGCCTTCAAGCTAGATGCATAGTTACCGGCAGTTTTTGCTTCACCTGTACCGCCTTTTACCGCACGAACAAATTGATTTTCTACTGCGATTTTCACAGGATTAATACCTTCTTCATAGTAAGCACCAACTGGTGATAAAATCACAATAAACTGGTATGTAGCAGATGGAGCTACACCTAAATACGGCTCGGTAGAAATAATGAATGGTCTAATGTAAAGAGATGTTCCAGGGGCATCTGGTACCCATTCTTGATCGATATGAACCAAATGTTTGATTGCATCGATAGCATATTCTTCATCAATTCTCGGGATACACAATCTATCATTGGATCGATTTAAGCGTTCCATATTCTTATCTGGGCGGAATAACTGAATTTTATCCCTTTTGGTACGATATGCTTTCAACCCTTCAAATACCGTTTGACCATAATGGAAAACAATAGCTGCCGGATCAAGTACAAGTGGTTGGTACGGTACTATACGCGGATTATGCCAGCCCTTGTCTGCATTATAGTCTTGAATAAACATATGATCGGTAAAATATTTTCCGAAAGATAGTTGATCTGATTTTGGCTTTTCTTTTGGCTTTTCGTTTTTGATATAAGTAATGGTATACTCTGACATAAAAAAAGACTCCTCGTTTGAATGAATTCAATAATATTTCGGTAAAATAACCTATAATCTATATTTTATTACTAAACGACTAGAAATGACAACCATTTATTTTGAAAATTTTCTAACAATTAAAGGAGTATTATCATGGGTTATGAACTTTCCGAACGGTTTGAAGCTGCTTTTAACCAAATACATGATAAATTATGTGATTATGCAAATGAACATAACAATCATGCATCATTTACAGAAGTATTGACAAAAGCGAGAGTCCAACATCATGTCATTGATCAATATTATGATTTATTAAAACAATGCAGTAAACTGCGAAATGCTATGGTACATCGGAAAATCAAGGAGGACTTCTATATTGCAGAACCACATGAAGATGTGGTCAAGGAATTGGAGCAATTGGCAGACTTACTAGCTGAACCACCAACTGCCTTGTCCATTGCTTCCAGACCAGTCGAGTATTTTGATTTTAGTTCACCAATAAAGAAATTAATGGCGAAAATGCAAGAAAAAGAATACTCACAGTATCCCATCTATCAAGAGGATAAATTAATTGGAATGTTGACAGATGGGGATATTGCAAATTGGTTTGCTGCAAATATTGATCAATTAAAAATTGAATTATATCAACCTATTGGAGAGATATTTCAAATTGAGAAGAAAGAACATACAAAGATTGTAGCAAAAAGTGCTACTGTAATGGATATTGAAGCAATATTCAGAGAATATTTAGAAAAAAATAAAAAAATAGAAGCAATCATAATCACGGAAACTGGTACAGCAGCAGAGCCACCAATAGGAATCATCTCCTCATGGGATCTAATCCGACTGAAAACATACTACTTCCCACTGCTTAAACACACCTAATACATCAGGCAGTGTCTGATCAAACCAAAGGATTACGGCTAAGTAAATGTTACTAAAATAGCAGATAAACTGTCGTAGTTTCCATAAACTGCGAAGTAACTGGACATAGATTTGCTCTCTTCCGTACTGAATTTAGATGAGTGGATGATCGTCGCTGCGGAAAAATACTCCCTTTCCGGGGGCACGGCCTCAGCTAACTTGGTGAAGAAAACCACTTCACCAAGTGGATCTTCGACTCGCGCTCTTCCCCCAGGAGTGTCGCATTTTTCCGCAGCTTAGAATCGTTTTCTGAATAAGTGACAGGAAATCCTAAGAATACCACCCCTAGTGTTCTATTCTTACAACAATCAGAAAAGTAAAATTAGCGTAGGCAGAATACGGAGACTCCTGCGGGACAGCGAGAGCTGAAGATCCACTTTGCAAAGTGGTTTTCTTTGCAAAGTTAGCTGAAGCCGAGCCCACGGAAAGCGCAGTATTCTGCCGGAGCGGTATCCCAGCACTCCTTATGGAAGGAATGGAAGAAAGCTTCACTCCACAAAATTTTTACTAATTCGCGGTATATATCTATTGTGTAAATTAAGAGTTTTTTCTTTGGTTAATATGCAGGCCTCTTTAGAAAAGGCATAAAGAAAAACCTACGACAATTCGTAGGTTTTTCGGTTCTCTTACATATTTGCAACAGATGGTAAGGCAGTTTCGCCCATTAAATATTGATCAACATGGTATGCTACTTCACGTCCTTCATTAATTGCCCATACGATAAGGCTTTGACCACGACGTGAATCTCCTGCAGCAAATACATGCTCTACATTTGTACGGAAATCACCATAAGCGGCATCTACACGGTTACGCTCTGTTTTTACATTAAACGCTTCTAGTACTGGGTGTTCTGCACCTTCAAAACCGATAGCAATTAATACTAATTGTGCAGGCCAAACTTTTTCTGTACCTGGAATTTCTTCATATACAAACATACCATTCTCATCACGAGTTTTCTTCATTTCTACTGTGTGTAATTCTTTCAATTTGCCATTCTCATCTGTCACAAATTTCTTCGTTTGAATAGAATATTGACGAATATCTTCACCATAGTATTCTTTTGCTTCTTTGTGTGCATATTCTAAGCTGAATACTTGTGGGTATGCTGGCCATTGGTTTTCTTCTGAACGTTTCATTGGCAATTGCGGGTGTTTACCGAATTGTGCAATACTATTTGCACCTTGACGAAGTGCTGTAGCGATACAGTCAGCACCCGTATCCCCACCACCAATAACAATAACGTCTTTACCTTTGGCATCTAGTTCTTCTTCCACTTCGACACTTTCATCTAATACTTTTTGAGTTGCTTTGGTTAAATAGTCCATAGCAAAACGTACACCTTTACCTTCACGACCTTCAATAGGAAGATCTCGATGTTTCTGTGCACCTGTACATAAAATCACAGAGTCATAATTTGCTTTCATTTCTTCAGCAGAAATATCTTTACCTACTTCTGTATTTAGCATAAATTCAATACCTTCATCACGAAGTAATTGAACTCGGCGTTCTACTACCCCTTTATCTAATTTCATGTTTGGAATTCCGTACGTTAAGAGACCCCCAGCGCGATCAGCGCGTTCATAAACTGTTACACTATGTCCCGCTTGATTCAATTGGTCTGCTGCAGCTAAACCAGCTGGTCCGGAACCGACAATGGCAACTTTCTTTCCAGTGCGATGCTCCGGAACACGCGGTTCTATCCATCCTTCTTCAAAACCTTTATCAATTATCTTTTGTTCAATATTTTTGATAGTTACGGCAGGATCATTGATAGCAACCGTACAAGACCCTTCACATGGAGCCGGACATACTCTTCCAGTAAATTCAGGAAAGTTATTTGTTTTCATTAAACGATCTAAAGCCTCTCTCCACTTTCCTTTATACACCAAATCATTCCACTCTGGGATCAGATTGTAGATAGGACAACCTGATGTTGCCCCATCAATATCCATCCCGATGTGACAGAATGGTGTACCACAATCCATACAGCGTGCTCCTTGAGTTTTTGCTACTTCATCAGAGAAAGGAGCAGAATATTCTTTCCAATCATGAATTCTTTCTAATGGATCTCGTTCATTTGCCGTTTGTCTTTCAAACTCCATAAAACCTGTTGCTTTCCCCATATCATCTGTCTCCTTTCTATTTAGTCAATACTTCTTCCGGATTTAAAGTCACTGTCATTTTATTGTCTTTTTTCGCTGTAAATGCTTCAAGTCTAGCTTCGTCCACTGATAAGCCTTGAGATTCAAACCAATCAATTTGCTTTAGCATTAGTTTATAGTCTGTTGGGATTACTTTCACGAATTTCTTCACTTCATCTTCCCAGTTTTGCAACGATACTGCTGCTTTATCACTATTTGTATATTCGTGATGGTTCATAATTAGTTCTTTTACTTCTTCGACCTCTTTAGCATCTGTTAATTCTTCAAATTGTACTAATTCCGTATTACATAGTCGTTTAAATTGGGCAATATTGTCTGGTTTCACATAGGCAATACCACCAGACATACCAGCAGCAAAGTTTTTACCTACATTTCCGAGAATCACTACGCGACCACCTGTCATATATTCACATCCATGGTCTCCCACACCTTCTACAACGATTTTCGCTCCACTATTTCTTACAGCAAAACGTTCTCCGGCGTAGCCCTGGATATAGGCTTCACCACTTGTCGCACCATAGAATGATACGTTACCTGCAATAACATTATTTCCTGGATCGATCGTTGTTTTCTCAGAAGCGCGAACAATTACTTTACCACCTGATAAGCCTTTACCAACATAATCATTGGCATCTCCTGTTACGGTTAATGTCATACCTGAAGGAATAAAGGCACCAAAACTTTGACCTGCTGATCCAGTAAAGTGTAGATTAATCGTATCTTCTGGTAGACCCCTTTCACCATATTTCTTAGAAATCTCACTTCCGACAATCGTACCTACAACACGATCGGTATTTTTTATCGGGAAGGATGCTTCTAATGCTTCCCCTGTATCAATTGCTTTTTGTACAGTCGGTAAAATCTGTTTCAAATCTAATGATTTATCTAATTCATGATCTTGTGTTGTTGTATTAATACGTGTTCCTTCAGGTTGGTAAAGGAGTGTAGATAGATCTAAGTGTTTAGCTTTCCAGTGTGCTTCTGCACGTTCGGAAACTTCTAATACATCTGTTCTTCCAACCATTTCATCAATAGTTCGGAAACCTAATTCAGCCATAATTTCACGAACTTCTTCTGCGATAAATGTCATATAATTAACGACATGATCAGGGTTACCAGTAAATTTCTTACGTAACTCTGGATTTTGTGTCGCAACCCCTACTGGACATGTATCATTATGGCATACACGCATCATCACACATCCGACAACAACTAATGGTGCTGTTGCGAATCCATACTCTTCTGCACCTAATAATGCAGCCATCACGACATCTTTACCTGTTAACAATTTCCCATCCGTTTCTAAAATAACTCTATCTCTCAGTCCGTTTAGCATTAAGGTTTGATGAGCTTCTGCAAGACCTAATTCCCATGGTAAGCCTGCATGTTTAATACTTGTTTTTGGTGAAGCACCTGTACCACCATCATAACCAACAACAGAAATAACATCTGCATTACCTTTGGCAACACCTGCAGCAATCGTTCCAACACCAGATTTTGCTACGAGCTTGACACTAACTCTTGCATCACGGTTAGCATTCTTTAAATCGTGAATTAATTGTGCTAAATCCTCGATGGAATAAATATCATGGTGTGGTGGAGGTGAAATTAAGTCTACACCTGGAGTTGAACCACGAACATCTGCTACCCATGGATAAACCTTCATACCAGGTAATTGTCCACCTTCACCAGGCTTTGCACCTTGTGCCATTTTAATCTGTAATTCTTTTGCGTTAACAAGATAATGACTTTTGGCTCCGAAACGTCCAGATGCTACCTGCTTAATCGCACTGGAACGCAAGTCTCCGTTTTCATCTCTACTAAAACGATCAGGGTCTTCCCCGCCTTCCCCACTATTACTTTTACCGCCTAAACGGTTCATGGCAATGGCAAGAGCTTCATGTGCTTCTTTACTGATGGAACCGAAGGACATTGCACCTGTTTTGAAACGTTTGACAATAGATTCAACTGGTTCCACTTCTTCGATCGGGATACTATTGTCTTTCTTAAAATCAAACAGGTTACGTAAAAAGCCGATACGCTCTTCGTTAGCAGCTTTAGAGAATTTCTTGAATAGATCATAATCACCACGACGGCAAGCCCACTGTAACGTATAAATAGTAGTTGGGTTAAAGGCATGGTGTTCGCCTACTTTACGCCATTGGAAATCACTTCCTGACTCAAGCGATTCTTGAACTGCAGCTTTATATGCTTCATTATGACGTTTTTCCGTCTCTTCTTGGATAACGTCTAAACCAATGCCATCAATCTGTGATGCTGTACCGGTAAAATGCTCTTCAATTACCTTTTTACTAATACCTACAGCTTCAAAGATTTGCGCACCACGATAACTTTGGACAGTAGAGATACCTATTTTCGACATAACTTTAATGATGCCTTCTGTTGCTACACTAATAAATTTATCTTGTACCTCTGCAAGCGTCATATTTAAACGATCATCCAAAATAGACGTGTAATACGTTTGATACACGAGGTATGGATGAATGGCATCTACACCGTATCCTAACATCGTAGCAAAGTGATGAACTTCTCGAGCTTCACCTGATTGAGCAATGATACTTGCTTGCGTACGAATACCTTCTCGCACTAGATACTGGTGCAAACCGCTAACTGCGAGAAGTGTTGGGATAGCCTTTTGGTTCGGATCCATATTCTTATCGCTTAAAATAATGATATTGCTTCCAGCTTCAATTGCTTTCTTCGCTTGTTCATACACATTGTGAAGGGCTTTTTCCATATCATCTGTAAATAATGTTTCGATAACTTCTGACTGGAATCCTTCTATTTCATTATTCGCTAACTTTTCAATTTGTGTATTAGATAAAATTGGTGAATCTAGACGAATTCTGCTTGATTTTGTTTTAGCTGGATGAAGGATATCTCCCTCAGCACCTAACCATGTCAACATTGATGTCACGAGTTGCTCACGATAAGCATCAATTGGTGGATTTGTTACTTGGGCAAACAATTGTTTGAAATAGTTAAACAAACTTTGTGGACGTTCAGATAATACCGCTAATGGCATATCGTTCCCCATTGCACCAATTGGATCTTTTCCGCCCTCTAGTAAAGGGAGGAGATATTTCTCGACATCTTCTGTTGTATAACCAAATGCTTTTTGTTTCTGAAGCAGTTGTGGATCGATATAATCATCGTTTTTCGCTTCTACTTCTAACGGTACAATCTGATCATCTAACCAGTCTTGGTATGGATGAGCACTTGCAACCTCTTCTTTAATTTCTTTATCAGATATGATACGCCCTTCTTCAATATCAATAAGCAACATTTTACCAGGGCTCAGACGTTCTTTTAATAACACATTTTCTTCTTCATAGTCGATAACACCAACTTCTGAAGAATAAATAATATAATCGTCTTTCGTTACATAATAACGTGCCGGACGAAGACCATTACGATCCAAGATTGCTCCAATTTGTTTCCCGTTTGTAAAAGTAATCGAAGTTGGACCATCCCATGGCTCCATCATCATACTGTGATATTGATAGAAAGCACGTTTCTTCTCATCCATGTGTGGGTTTTTCTCCCATGGTTCAGGAATTAGCATCATCGCAGCATGTGCTGGCTTACGACCTGCTAAAGTGAAGAATTCCAATGCATTATCTAATGTGGCAGAGTCACTTCCACCACCATTAATAATTGGTAATACTTTATCTAAATCATCACCAAATGCTTCTGATACAAATTGCTTCTCTCTTGCACGCATCCAGTTTACGTTACCTCGCATTGTATTAATCTCACCGTTATGAATGAGATAACGGTTCGGGTGAGCTCTTTCCCAGGATGGGAATGTATTAGTACTGAAACGAGAGTGTACAAGTGAGAAAGCAGAGACAAATTCTTCATCTTGTAAATCTAAATAAAATTTATCTACTTGATCAGGTGTTAATAAACCTTTATAAACAATTGTTCTATTTGACAAACTCGGAAAATAAAAACGAATTTCTTTTTGATTCGCCCAATTCTCAGCTTGTTTGCGAATAATATATAATTTTCTTTCGAAGGCTAAATCGTCTTCTATTTCATCTGCTGCTTCAATGAAAACCTGATGTACAGTTGGTAATGTTTCAACCGCCCCTTTACCAATGTGGGAAGGATCAGTTGGTACATCTCTCCAGCCGATTATTTTTTGTCCTTCTTGTTCGATTAATTGATTAATTTTTTCGATTGCTAGTTTTTGTTCATTTTCATCTTGAGATAAGAACAACATACCAACTCCGTAACGTCCAACAGTTGGTAGTTGAAAGTCTTTACATTCTCTTCTAAAATATTTATCAGGGATCTGTACCATTAAACCAGATCCGTCACCTGTCAGTGGATCGCTCCCTTGTCCACCTCGGTGCTCTAATTTGCATAACATGTCTAAACCTTTTTTTACGATCTCGTGTGTTTGTTTCCCTTTTATATGCGCATATAATCCAATACCACAAGCGTCATGTTCAAACTCCGGATTGTATAACCCTTGGGCACTAGGCAAGTCGCGATACGTCATATATGTCGCCCCCATTCAATATACTTTTAAGGTGTCTAATACTATTGTAGGTTTTCTTATTGATCGAAACAATATATAATAAACATAACATTGTTCTAATTCTGATATATATCATGAGGTGAATCGAGTGGAATTACGTCAATTACGCTATTTTGTTGAAGTCGCAGAGCGGGAACACGTCTCTGATGCGGCAGCAGAATTGCATGTAGCCCAGTCTGCAATTAGTAGACAAATAGCTAACCTAGAAGCAGAGCTTGGAGTCGAACTATTTGAAAGAGAAGGCAGAAATGTGCGTTTAACCCATATAGGAAGGATATTTCTGACCCATACCAAAACGGCATTAAAAGCGATTGATCACGCAAAGAAACAAATCGATGAATATATCGATCCAGAAAGAGGCTCGATTAAAATTGGTTTTCCAACCAGTCTAGCCAGTAACTTGTTACCTACTGTAGTTTCTGAATTCAAGAAAAAACACCCTAAAATCGGATTTCAATTGCGACAAGGTTCATATAATTTTTTAATTGAATCGGTGGAAAACCGCGAAATTGATGTCGCTTTTTTAGGTCCTGTTCCGACAGAGCATCCTGATATTTTAGGAGATATCTTATTTAGAGAAAATTTTTATGCATTAGTACCCAATTCACACCCTTTAGCTGAACAGAGCAGTGTGAATTTACGCGATTTACATGATGAAAGTTTTGTTTTATTCCCTGAAGGTTTTGTTTTACACCAACTCGTTATCGACGGATGTAAACAAGCAGGATTTACACCAAATGTATCATCTCAAGGGGAAGATTTAGATGCAATCAAGGGGTTGGTTGCAGCGGGTATAGGGATTACCTTATTACCGGAAAGTGCATTCAATGATTTAAATCCGTACTACAGCGCAAAAGTTGCCATCCAGAACCCTGAGTTAAAACGTACGGTTGGCATTATTATTCCCAAGAACAGAAAACTTGCTCCATCTGAACAAGTTTTCTATGAATTTATAAAGGAATTCTTCTCGATTTTACAGAGGTTTCAATAAGTAGATATCGAGTAAAAGAGCTAGCTTTATGGCTAGCTCTGCTAAATGTATATTATTGAGGTTTTTATCCGGTAGCTCTTTCCCATAATTTATCCAACCAACGTCCAGGGTTCTGGAATTCTAACTCATCGATTAGATAAGAGCGAATATTGGTTAAATCATCGCTCCATAATGCTGTTTCTATAGAAAAGGTCAGCGGTACTTCGGTATGAATAGCTGCTAATTTACGAGAAATTGCTAGGTCTTCTGCGTATTGCTCCAATTTCTTCTGTATGCCTTTAGTTAAATTCTCTTTATCTGCTAACAAGTTATCAATTGTTTCATATTGCATTAATAATTTTAAAGCAGTCTTCTCCCCTACACCTTTTACACCTGGATAGTTATCAGATGAATCGCCCATCAATCCTTTTAGATCGATAATTTGTTTAGGAGTCAATCCCTTCTTCTCATAGAAGTTATCGGCATGAAAGACATCATAATTGCCTTGTCCTTTTTTCATGATAGCAATATGAATGTTATGATCTACTAATTGTAACAGATCCTGATCACCCGTTACGACTGTCACTTGATGTTCTTTGTGCAGTTGTTTGGCAAGTGTACCAATACAGTCGTCCGCTTCAAATCCAGTAACTCCTACATTCGGAACTTGAAATGCTGTCACAATATCTTTTGCCAAGTCAAACTGCGGTACAAGCTCTTCTGGAGGTGCATCACGGTTTGATTTATATCCATCATACAATTCATTACGAAATGTTTGACTTCCCATGTCCCAACAGCAAACAACATGTGTTGGTTGGAAGGTTTCTATCGCATTGGTAAAATAATTCAAGAAACCAAACAATCCATTTCTTGGAACGCCTTTACTATTGACCATAAAATTACCGGTAAATGCTGTTGCAAAAAATCCTCTAAATAATAATGCCATTCCATCTACAATAAGGACGTGTGATCTATCTGTCATTTTATTCACCCTTTAAGTTTAATTGATTTACTTCTATTAATATAACTTGTATATTAAATGCTACAAGAGCATTTTGCAAGATAAAGGAGAAACAAACATGGAGAAAAAATTGGAAAAGGCCACGTTTGCTGGAGGCTGTTTCTGGTGTATGGTCAAGCCTTTTGATCAATGGGATGGTGTCGAAAGTGTCATTTCAGGTTACACTGGGGGCCACGTGGATCACCCATCATATGAAGAAGTGAAAACCGGTACATCAGGACATTATGAGGCTGTTCAAATCACCTATGAACCTGAGAAAATATCTTATCAACAAATCTTAGACTTATACTGGCCTCAGATCGATCCAACCGATGATGGTGGACAATTTCATGACAGAGGTCCACAGTATCGAACAGCGATTTTCTACCATAACGATGAACAGAAAGTATTAGCTGTCCATTCTTTAAAGGAATTAGAAAATTCAAACCGATTCCAAAAAGAGATCGTTACGAAAATTTTACCCGCCAGTACGTTTTACCCGGCGGAGGAATATCATCAAGACTTTTATAAGAAGAATGAAGAAGAATACCTAGAAGATCGTGATAAATCAGGTAGAGATGAGTTTATAGAGAAACATTGGGAATAAGCAAAAAGAGCAGCCTTACGATGACTTGTAAGACTGTTCTTTTATTATGCCATTTGAAATTTTAGTGAGTGTTTTTTCAAGTAAGAATATAGTAGCATATATGGTAATAGCCACAATGACGAAAAATATAATATGTTTCAATACATTAACAGAAATAAAACTAACTAACCAATTTCCTCCGTAATATATAATTGCTGTAGCAAGTCCAATATACATAATATAACTCAACCCTATTCCTATAATCTGTTTTACTGATAGTTTTTTTATAAAGCGATGATGATCCAGTAAACGATAAATCAAAATGAGAATTGCTACAGTGTAAAAGACATAATCCATTAGTCTGCCTCTCTCCTCCAAGTTACTTTCACGTCCTCATGTGTCTCTCTATCAAGTTACTACACATCCATTGAAGGAATTCTTACTTATTGTTTTTAACTAATTTCTTTTCCTTAAAGCTATAAGTAAAAGTACAACTTGTACCGATAAGTATTCCAAATAATGCAAAAATAGAAAATGAGCCTATTTCACCAAACCAACTTGCAGTTATTTGATCGGTAAATAACATTATGATTACAATGATATATCCAAAATATTGCATCATCTTAAAATCATTTACACGTTTATCTGACAAAAGACCTCACCACCAGATCCATTTTTATCCATGATATCATTTGAAAGTAGTTAGAACAAGAAAAGGTGAATCTTTTTAGACAAAAACATTGTTATAGTGGATTTCGAAGGTATTGTTTGAAATGGAATTGTTTCGTCTAATTAAAATATAAAACGTTATTCTTTAATGGATAATTCTAACTCGCAACTAATAGTAAACCTTAACTGACCATAAAAATCTCCACCAATTCTAGTGGAGATTTTATGTTACCATTTTTGTATTTCAGCTCGATCACCTTTACTATTTCCTTTTTTAGCAAAGCGATTAGATAATTCTTGTTTAACATCTTCTAATGTGACACCTTGATTCGCCATCATAACAAAAGTGTGATAAAGCAAATCACTAACCTCGTTCGTTAGTTCCTCTTTATTATTATTTTTCGCAGCGATTACTACTTCACCAGCTTCTTCGATTACTTTTTTACCAATCTTATCGACGCCTTTATCATATAAATAATTGGTGTAGGAATTCTCCACACGTTCTGTTTTACGCTGTTCTACTTCTTGCATAACATTTTCAATGATGGAAGTATCAAAGTTTGTTTCTTTTTCAGCTACTCGATTGAAAAAGCAAGACACTTCACCAGTATGGCATGCTGGTCCTGCTGGGATCACTTGAATCAACAATGTATCCTGATCACAATCTAAATCAATCGACTGTACCTCTTGTGTATTTCCAGACGTCGCACCTTTATTCCATAATTCATCACGAGACCTAGAATAAAACCAGGTCTGTTTCGTTTCTAACGTTTTTTCATATGCTTCTTCATTCATATATGCAAGCATTAACACGTCTTTTGAATAATAATCCGTTACGATTGCTGGTATAAGTCCTTTAGAAAAATCAGGCTTCACGAATATTCACTCCTTGTTCGGTGCAGACCTCTTTTACTTGTTTTACTGTAAAGGTACTTTCATGGAAAATGGATGCAGCTAAACCTGCGGAAACATCTGTTTGATTAAAAACTTCTGGGAAATGCTCTGGTTTGCCAACTCCACCTGAGGCAATGACAGGAATACGTACGGCTGAAACTACAGCTTCCGTTAAAGCTAAATCAAATCCATCTTTGACACCATCTGTATCAACACTTGTCAAAAGAATTTCACCCGCACCTCTACTTTCAGCTTCTTTTGCCCATTCAATAGCATCCATACCGGTGTCCTTAGAACCACCATGTGTCATCACATGCCATTTGTCACCAACTCGTTTTGCGTCAATTGCTACAACCGTACATTGCGCACCAAACCGATCAGAAGATTCTGTAATTAGTTGTGGGTTGTTAACAGCAGCTGAGTTCATCCCTACTTTGTCAGCACCGGCTTTTAACAAGCGATTTACATCTTCAATAGTTCGAACACCGCCGCCAACTGTAAAGGGGACATAAACTTGTTCAGCAGTTCGTCTTACAATATCAATCATTGTTTGTCGTCCTTCGTTTGTCGCTGAGATATCCAAAAAGATGATTTCGTCTGCTCCATCTTTCGAATAATTTGATGCCATTTCTACCGGATCACCTAATTCTCTTAAGCCAACAAAATTCGTTCCTTTCACTACTTTTCCTTCTTTCACATCTAAACATGGAATAATCCGTTTGGCAATCATGCTAGTTGCCCCCTATCACTATTGGTTTCCTCCATAAATACTTTTAACAAATCAACCCCAACTTCCCCACTTTTCTCCGGATGAAATTGCATCCCATAGACAGGACCATTTTGCACAATGCCGGGAACCTTTGTGCCATAATCTGCTGTTGCGACAAGATATTGTTGATCGGTTCTCGCTTGAAAGGAATGTACAAAATAAACATGTTTATCTTGGAACGGTGCAAAAGCTTGATTATTATTTTCAATTTGTAATTGGTTCCAGCCAATGTGTGGCAGAATATACTCCGTTTCTATTCTAGTAACCTCACCAGGTATCAGTCCAAGTCCGTTAGAACTACCATTTTCATAACCTTTATCGAACAGTAATTGCATACCAAGACAAATCCCTAAAAAAGGCTTTTCTTTCGCAAGTCTGCGTAGTGGTTCTGCTAAATTTCGTTGATTAATCTCTTGAACTGCTGCTTGAAAAGAACCGACACCAGGTAAAATAATGTGGGTTGAAGCTTCTAACCGCTCAATAGAGTCGGTAATCTCCACCTCATACCCTAACCGTTGAAAAGCTGTTCTGACACTTGCTACATTGCCCATACCATAATCTACAATTGCAATCATTCGATTAACCCCTTTGTAGAATTAACCCCTTTAATATCCGGATTAATTCGAATTGCTTCTCCCAATGCACGTCCTAACGCTTTGAAAATCGCCTCAATTTTATGGTGTGTGTTATGTCCATATATTACTTTTGCGTGCAACGTAATGGCAGATTGGAAGGCGAAAGCCTGTAAAAATTCCTGGACTAATTCTGTATCGAAATTTCCAAGCTTTTCATTAGAAAACTCCGCGTCAAATACAAGGAAAGGTCGACCACTAATGTCCAGCGCAACAAAACCTAATGATTCATCCATTGGTACATAGGCACTTCCAAAACGATTAATTGATTTCTTATCACCAAGTGCTTCCTTGATCAATTGACCCAATACAATTCCGACATCTTCTACAGTATGATGGCTGTCAATATGCAAATCCCCATCTGCTTTCACTACAAGTCCGATTCGACCATGTCGAGCAAAAGCTTCTAACATATGATCAAAAAAGCCGACACCTGTTTCAATAGTCACTTCACTTGGACCATCTAAGTTCACCGATACATCAATTTGGGTTTCTAATGTTTCTCTTTTTTTACTAGCTGTTCTCATCATTTCTCCTCCAAACGTTTCGTTACCGCAAGCCCGTGTCCTTCTAACTGCTCTTGATTCGCTATTTTCACCACATCATCTCCAGCTTCTCGTAAAGCATCCTCTGTATAGTAAAGATAAGTAGTCTTTTTAACAAAGTCGTCAACGGACAATCCAGACGAGAACCTTGCTGTACCTGAAGTCGGTAATACGTGATTAGGTCCTGCAAAATAATCACCCAATGCTTCAGGTGTGTAATGACCTAAAAATACAGAGCCTGCATGTTTTATTTTGCTTAAATAGCTTAATGGATCCTGTGTTTGAATTTCTAAATGTTCTGGCGCAATCTTGTTGGCTACATCAAACGCCTTTGCTAAAGTGTCTACCACAACACTGGCTCCTTTTTCCTGTAAAGCAGTAGTGGCAATATCTTTACGAGGTAACACTTCACATTGTCTGACTAATTCTCGATCGACCTCTTCTACGAGTGAGCGAGATGTAGTGATAAGAAATGCTCGAGCAATGGTATCATGTTCGGCTTGAGCGATCAGGTCAGCTGCGACAAAGATAGGATTTGCTGATTCGTCGGCGATAATCGCAACCTCACTTGGACCAGCAATCATATCGATTCCAACATCACCATATACTAGCTTTTTCGCTGCTGCCACATATGCATTACCTGGACCAACAATTTTATCGACTTTTGGTATCGATTCTGTGCCGTAAGCAAATGCTGCAATAGCTTGCACGCCACCAACTCGGTAAATATTTGAAACACCAGCGATGTCAGCTGCAACAGCTAAAATCGGAGACAATGCTTCACCATCTTTGACAGGTGTTGCCATATTCACTTCTCCAACTCCGGCAAGGACTGCTGGAATAGCATTCATAAGTACAGATGATGGATATACAGCTGTACCACCAGGTACATAAATACCTACACGATCAATCGGACGGTAAAGTTGACCTGAGATAATATCTTCATCAGCTTGCATCATTCGCGAATTATTTAATTGCTTACGATGAAAATCCCGAATGTTATCGGCTGCACGCTGTAATGCTCGAATCACCTCGTCATCTACTTGATCCCATGCTGCTTTCCGTTCTTCTTCTGATACTAACAATGTTTCCGGTGCTTGACCATCGAATTTCTCAATATAAAACCTTACCGCTTGATCGCCGTCCTTTTGTACATCTGCAATAATGTTGCTTGCTGCTTGTAAGAATTGTTGCTGTTCTTGACTATTGGTTTTTTCGGGTGCCGCTTTTGCTAAAAATTGATTGATAGATAATAAAGGAATCATTCGTTTCTCGCTCCTTCCCTAAACCGTTCAATAACAGGAACTAATTGATCTCGTTTAATTTTCAATGAAGAACGGTTGGCAATTAACCTTGCACTAAACGACAAAAATTCGTCTTCTATTACAAGACCATTCTCTTTTAATGTCGTTCCTGTCTCGACAATATCAACAATAGCATCCGCAAGGCCCAAGATTGGTGCCAACTCGACAGATCCTTCCAGTTTGATAATGTCTACGGATTCACCTTTTTCCTTAAAATATGTTTTGGTAATATTCGTGAATGTACTTGCAATTCGTTTCTTCTGTTCTGGCCATTGGTAATCTCTTTTCGTTGCCAGTGCCATTCGACAATGCCCAAATGGTAATGGGAATAAATTAAAAACATCAGGCTGGTGTTCAATTAAGATGTCCCCACCGACAACTCCAATATCAGCTATACCGTTTTCTACATAAGTAGTTACGTCTACCCCTTTGGCAAAAAAGAAAGAAAATTCCTCTGTTTCAATTTGCAGCTTTCTGCCTTTTTCCAATAGAGGTTCCACTTCATAACCTAAGCCTTCAAAAAATTTCAAAAATTGTTTTTCCAGTCTCCCTTTTGTTAGTGCAATTACTGGTTTCATTTTTCAACCACCTTATACTGACTGTTCTCCATTACCACTTGATAAATGGTATGATAGCTTGTTTGATTTTTTAATTCGTATTGGATATCGACTACTTGTTCTTCCATTTCCATGCGAAACTCCTCAGCAATCGCATGTGTTTCGGGTGAAGCAATGATACATATTTTTTCTGGTTCTTTTTCAGCTGCCATATGTGTAGCTAATACATCGACATCAAAGGCAAGACCTACTGCAGAGGTTGTTAACTCAAATTGCTTGTAAAGACGATCATATCTACCACCAGAAAAACAAGTCGATCCATCATTAGTTAAAAAACCTCTAAACATAATGCCATCATAATACGGAAGATTCTTAACACGCCCTAGATCTACGATAACTTCTGTTACACCAGAAGCTTCGAGTAAATCAATCAATTTGTTAATATGTGTTAATATTTCCGTTAAGTCATCCCGATCCGACCAACGCCTGCGGTATTGCTCAATGATATCACGCGAACCATATGCATCAATTAGTGCCATTAAAGGCTTCGCAAGCTCTGCATTCCCTGCTTTCACAACAATTTCCTCAACAAGATCAGACCTTTTATCATGCATAGCTTTCAATAATTCCGCTTCTTCCTGTTTGCTAAAGGTAAAAGGTGCAATCAATGCATCAAAAATTCCTGTATGACCAAGTTCAATGACATAATCCTCAATATTTAAATGTTTTAAATAAGCTACAGCGGTTAACAGACTCTCTGCCTCCCCGAAAAAACGATCAGCATGAACGATTTCTATACCGGCCTGTCTGCTTTCTGTATCTTCTTTGTCAAAGCGAAACACACTTCCCTGATAGGACCATTTTTGTTTAGATGGGTGCTGCCCTGCAATCGCTCGAGCAATTGCTGCAGTCCAGTCCGGTCTTAATACTTCAATCTCACCTTCCCCATTAAACCATTTCAACATGGAATGTAAGTCCATACCTGCTACCTCATTAGTAAATGTTTGGGCATATTCCACTACAGGAGTAGAAATTTGTTGAAAATTGCGCTTTTTTGTTACCTGTCTAAAAATCTCTGACGCTCGTAGGCGATTGGAGATTTGTACACCTGTTTCATCTTGACTTCCTGCTGGTAAAAACATATCGCTCACATCCTATATACACTTTATTAATTTACCACTCTACCGTGATAAAGCGCTTGTTTCTAAACACTACATTAGCATACTTTTTTAAATTTTGTCAATCATCACTTTTCATTTTAAAGAATTCTGTTTACAATAAGAAGCAAATCTATTTACATAAGGAGATGTCTTATATGAACATGAAAGGAGACTTTCACGTACATACCCCATTCTGTCCACATGGTTCGAATGACAGTATCGAAATGTACATAGAACAAGCTATAAACAAAGGTATTACCGAGTTAACCTTTACTGAGCATGCGCCATTACCCATTAATTTCATTGATCCTACACCAGATCAAGACAGTGCTATGTCATGGGAAGACCTTGATGCTTATATTCAAGTTATAGAGAATGCCAAAAAGCAATTTCAATCAAAAATAAAAATTAATCTAGGCTTTGAAGTTGATTATATTGAAGGCTATGAAGATGCCACTACTTCATTTCTAAATCAATATGGCCGTTATATCGATGATGCGATTTTGTCTGTACATATGCTAAGAACACCTGACTCTAACTATGTATGTATTGATTTCAGCAGTGAAGAATTTGCTCGAATCATTCAGATATTTGGCAGTGTGGAAGCCGTATACGATAAATATTACCGAACAATGGAAAAAGCGATTATATCTGATCTTGGCGCTTATAAACCAAATCGAATCGGTCATTTAACTTTAATTCACAAATATCAACGGAAATATGCTGTCGATCAAAGATATCATGTAACAATCGAACGGTTACTTGATTTGATACAAGAACAGCAGCTAGAATTAGATGTTAACACAGCTGGTCTTTACAAAGAAGAATGTCTTGAACTATATCCTCCACTTCCAATCATCGAAAAAGCAATACAAAAAGGTATCCAATGGAAACCTGGTTCAGATAGTCACGTCTCCAAGACGATCGCACGTGGATTTGATCAATTAAAAATTAAATAATAGTAAAAATGAAGGACAAAAGTTGTCTTTCTCAGGATTTGTCCTTCATTTGTATATGAACTTCAAGCTGGTAGTTTTGAATCTAATACTTGATCTAAATGCTCTTTAATGACAAGCAATTGCTCTTTATTTTCTTCCTGATCTTCGATACCTGCTATAATTTGATGATAATACGCTTGTGTTTCTTCTTGATAGTGATCCCAAATCTCTTGATCATAGTACTCCCATTGTTTTTGATAAAAGCTAACCAAGTCTTGTTCCATTTTGGTTACAGCTTCACCCCAACACTTGTCGAAATATTCACCAGTATATTCCTCGAGATCCTTTCTTCCATTTTCAGCAAAAAAGCTTTTTGAGTCTTTGTAGGTATTACTCCACTTGGATAACAAACCTTTATCTACTTTTGTTTCTTCCAACTGTAAATTTGGCTGTGGTAAATGAATATCCTCTAGCTCCGATAACGAAAATTGTGGGTCTGCTTGTTTTACTTTCGTTTGGATTTCCTGACGCATTTGTTGTAACGCTTGATTAAAACTTTTCTCCAAACGAATGGAAATAGCTTCATATTCATGTTGTAATCGTGTGTCTATTGCTTTTGATAGTGCAGACAATGCTGTTTCGACTTCTTTCTTCCCTTTTCGACCATTCGATTGAATAGCACCTGGGTTAACATGATCCTTGAAGACATCGGCATATTGAATCGAAAACCGCTGTTTTGCATAAAAAGTTTGTTTGGTTAATTTTTGCTTGACTTGATCGAAATAGGAGCGATCATCTCGTTGTTTGATTTCCTTCACTATTTCTCGTTGATTGGTTTTACCTTGTTCTACTAGATGTTCTTTTTCCGCCTGATCTCCATTGATAATCGATAGCCATTTCGATACCAGAGCATTTGCTCTATGCAGATCCGTGTAGATAGAACGCATACTCATCTGAGTTAATTCTTCTTTCACAAAGCGATAAAACGATTGTTCAAATTGTGGTAATCCAGTCGTTTCACTTTTTTCTTCTATTGCCTTTTTACTGGAGACAGGAAACATTCTTGGATCTTTAATATCAAATTGAGATAATTCATTTCGGACATAATCCACAACTAGTTGAGCTTCTTGTTCATCTTTTGCCAAGTCAATCGCATTAATAATAAAGAACATTTTATCTAATTCAAACGCATCCTTCACCTTTCCGAGTCGTTCTAAAAATTGCTGATCAGGTTTGGAAAAGGGATGATTGTAATACGTGACGAACAAAATTGCATCAGCATCTTTGATATAGGAAAATGCTAAATCTGTATGTCGTGCATTAACGGAATCAGCTCCTGGTGTATCAACTAACGTAATTTGCTTTTCTGTTAGCGGACAGTCATAAAAAAGCTCCATTTCCTTAACAAAACATGCAATCTCTTCTTCACGAATATATGAATGAAAGTCATCAAAACCAATAACATATTCGGAGCCAATTTTATTTTGCATCTCATTAAATCCATTGTAAAATGCGGTTAGAAATGACTTATGTTGATCGGCAATATCTAATTTGTCCATTTTGGTTTTTTGCATCCATTTATAAGCTTTAGTAAGACTTGAGAAGTCCTCTTCCACCATTTCCTTTATATCTGCTAAAAGTTCTTGTTCTTGTTTCATCACGACATATACATCTTTATGCTGATAATATCCATTTACCGGACTAATCTTATTTATGGCTGCCGTTGTCGGATTTGGTGAAACAGGCAATACTTTCTCTCCAATTAATGCATTAGCAAAGGAAGATTTCCCGGCACTAAATGCACCAAATAGTGCAATCGTAAACGATCGGTTATGCAGTCGATCTTTTTTACTGTGTATTTCTTGTCGAATCGAATCTAAGCCATTAATTCCTTCAAACATTTGGTCTACTTCTTCGACATCTTTAACCGTTTCGTTAAAAGAAAACAAGGTTGTGTCTTTAACGTTATCAGTCTGTAGGTGTTGCTGTTTTGTCGCTTCCGCTTTTTTATGGTCTGGTAATTCTGCTATATCGATCACCTTATCGATAATTCTGGCATCTGATTCCTTCTCCAACGCCTGTAATACATCTTCACCAAAAGTAAGCTCTTTTCTTAAAATAGATTCAACATTATTTTTATAGAGATGAAAATCGTGCTTCATTTGATCTATTTCTTCCTGAATGACTCCATACTTTTCGATTGTTTCTAACTCTGTTTTCTTTTCGGTTAATTGCGCTTCAATTGGCTTAAGAATTTTTTCTTTTAATTCATGCCACTTGTTTTTATAAAACTGACGATACATTTTCTTTATTGCTGCTGCGACCTGGTCTGTATAAACAAGTATATAATCACCATTTACTGTCGCACCATCATTCATTAGTTTCACTAGTTCATTTGTTTGGAAGCGCTCTTCAAAGATAGCCTCTGAAAAGTGAACTGATAGATAAGGTTTTAAAAATTCCGACATTTTATCTCGTAATTTCCACTCTAGACTTACTTCTGCTTTTTCTTTTATCGCTTGATAGAAAGCAGTTAACCGGTCATTACGTTCGGCTTCTATCTTCTTGCGATTGCGGAACAGCCCAACTTTAAATTTGGGATCAAAGGCTTGAAGTACATACTTTGCTTTTTCACGAATTTCAAATGGAATCAGTTGTGCATTTCTCGTAGTTTGTTCAACCTCATGTATATAATCCTTTTCCAAATGGTGTTTCTTTTCTTGTAAGGCTTGAAATTGCTCTTGAGCATCTTGATAAGACACTGCTGGCAATTCTATCACTTCTACTTCTTCCTCTAAATCACTGAGTCTGTCATCCATTTGCTTTTGTCTTTGCTGGATACTTTGATAAACCGTGTATGCTGTACCATGCCATAAAGTATCCTGTAAAACCTGCTGATGATTAGTCGTTATTAAACGATTGATCGTTGCTCTTAATTCATTAAATTGATTGATTGTCTTGTCTGTACCATTCATGGACGTATAATAGACTTGCTCAGGGGTAATAGCCCATTGCTGAAAAACTTGCTCTAAACTAGTTTGGAAATCAGTAAACGTTATTTCTGTTTCATCATGTTTATCCATCTGATTAATAATCACGTAGTATGGCTTATTCATTTCATCTATTTTTTTCAAAAATCGTGCATTTACCTCTGATTGAACATGGTTATAATCCATCACATAAAACAACACATCGACTTGGTGGAGTGCGGATTCGGTCATTAAGCGATCGGCATCATTGGCTGCATCAATACCTGGTGTATCCATAAAGGTTACCCCTTGGGGTAATGTCTCCATGTTTTTAAATATCTCCACTTTTTTGACTTCATCACCATCGCGACACAATTGATGCAGTTGATCCATCGGCGGAAGAGCTTTCATTTTAATTGCTGGCTGATCAGCAAAATGAACAATAACCCCGTCTTCTCCCTTTTTTATCTCGACGATATTAGCACTGGTTGGGATCGGGCTTTGAGGTAATAATGCTTCGCTCATTAAATGGTTAATTAACGTCGATTTTCCTGCTGAAAAATGCCCACTAAAACAAATATGTACCATTTGTTGCTGTAATTTAGCATAGTAATCAAGTATTTGCTCTTGTTGTGTTAGTTCCTTATTTTGTTCATAAAAATGATATAAGTCTGCTAATTGTTGCTTATCTACCCTTTGGCTACTTGTTGTCAACATAATCTAAACTCCTTGATTGATCATTCTATTTTCCCATTATACTGATTTTTTACAATTATGGCTAATAGTTTTCTTCCTTTTCCAACGATAAACCATATACTGCGAAGTAATAAAAAGTGATAAAGTGAGGCTTTCTCCTATTCTGATTAATGATGTGTACTCACAACCGCTCCGGCAGAATACTGCGCTTTCCGTGGCTCGGCTTCAGCTAACTTTGCAAAGAAGACCATTTTGCAAAGTGGATCTTCAGCTCTCGTGAGTCCCACAGGAGTCTCCGTATTCTGCCTCCGCTAAGCGTAGTGTTCTGATTATTAGAAGAAGAGAACTTTTAGGTATATATTCTATGAATTTCTCTTACATGATAAGAAATACACACTAAGCTGCGGAAAAATGCGACACTCCTGGGGGAACAGCGCAAGCCGAAGATCCAATTGGTGAAGTGATTTTCTTCACCAATTTAGCTGAGGCCGTACCCCCGGAAAGGGAGTGTTTTTCCGCAGCGACGAATTAGCATTTAACTTCAGAAGAATGGAAAGAAGCCACTAAAGTACGGGAAGAGAACAAATCCATGTCTAAGTTACTTCGCAATTTATGGATTATTCGAAGTTTATAATTCATGTTTTATGTAAAAAAGATACCCAACGAGAGGCTGGGTATCTGGTTATTTTATTCTTTTTCTTCGTCAAAGGCTTTAGTTAGTTCCACTTTGGATTTGATGGTTGTTACTTCACCGTTAAGGTCGGTGTCGATTACGTATGAACCATTACTGTATCGATCACTTATTGGAAGCTCCATCGGTTTTACTTCATGGATTTCATCCTTCGCAGTTACTAAAGTGATAACATCCTCACTATCAACTATATCAAAGCCAACAATGCGGTGTGGTTTTGATTTTAATTCCCTTAGCATAACCAATCCTTTTTTAGCACGAGAAGATTTCTCAAAGCGACCTATCGTCATTCGTTTACAAGCACCACGCTGCGTAGTCACAAACAAATGTCTATTTTCTTGCAGTTCATCCATTAGAACCGCATTAACAACAAATTCATCCGCTTTTAACTGAATTGCTTTCACACCTGCAGCACGTTGGCCTATCACTGACACTTCTGATTCATGATACCAAAGTCCGTAACCTTTATTAGTAGCTACGAAAATGTCCTGATTACCGTCTGTTTCATATACATTGACTAACTCGTCTCCTTTTTTCAAATTCAAAGCTATCAATGGACGGGAATAACGCTGTGAATAGTATAAATCTAACGTACTTTTCTTTACCATACCATTTTTCGTAAAGAAAATGAGATATTTATCTTTGGCAAATTCGCGAATTGGTATGGCTTTAACAATCGTCTCATCTTTATCAATAGAAGCTATATTAGACAAATGCTGACCCAGTTCTTTCCAGCGAATATCAGGTAGCTGGTGAACTGGTATCGGTACATAACGACCTTTATTGGTAAACAGCAACAAATGATCTGTCGTGTTAAGTTCCAATAAAGAGATTAAATGGTCATTTTCTTTGATCGTAAAATCTTCATTGCTTGAAGCAGTATATGACCTGATACTAGTTCGTTTTACATAGCCCTGTTCCGTCACAGTCGTAATGACATCTTCGCTAGCTACTGTTACCTCTACATTAATCTTTAATTCTTCAATCTTTTCTTCGATTCTTGTACGACGCGCTTCTGCATATTGCTTTTTCATACTTCTTAAGTCTTTTTTAATAACAGATAGCAATTTCTTTTCATCTGCAAGAATCGCCTGATATTCAGCTATCGCTTTTTGAAGTTCATCCGCTTCTTTTTCTAAAGCTGTTATATCTGTATTGGTTAATCGGTATAACTGCAATGTCACAATTGCTTCTGCTTGTGGTTCCGTAAAACCATATGCTTCCATAATACGCTTTTTGGCATCTTGTTTATCCTTAGATGAACGTATCGTTTGTATTAATTCATCTAAAATGGAAACAGCTTTGATTAGACCTTCGACAATATGTGCTCTTTTTTCCGCTTTATTTAAATCAAATTTTGTTTGCCTAGTAACGACTTCTTTTTGATGCTCGATGTACGCATCAATCATTTGTAATAAATTTAATAATTGCGGTGTTTTATCCTTGATTGCCACCATATTAAAGTGATAGGTAATTTGTAAGTCGGTATTTTTATATAAATAGTTAAGTACACCTTGACTGTCTGCGTTTCTTTTTAACTCAACAACGATTCGTAAACCTGTTCGGTCTGTTTCATCGCGAACCTCTGCAATTCCTTCAACTTTGCGATCAATTCGTAGCTCATCCATTCGTTTAACTAGAACAGCCTTATTCACTTCATAAGGAATTTCGTCAATGACAATTTGTTCACGGTTTCCTTTCACCGATTCTATATTAGCCTTTCCACGTACGACAACTTTTCCTTTTCCGGTCTGATAAGCTTTCTTTAATCCTTCATAACCTTGGATAATCCCACCAGTAGGAAAATCTGGTCCTTTAACAATCTCCAGTAATTCTTCTACGGTTACAGAAGGTTTATCCAGACGTTTAATAATGGCATCGATGACTTCACCTAAATTATGAGGTGGTATTTCAGTCGCATAACCGGCAGAAATACCAGTAGATCCATTCACTAATAAATTTGGTATTCTTGCTGGTAGTACAACTGGTTCATCAATCGTATCGTCGAAGTTCGGGATATAATCAACTGTCCCTTTATCAATGTCACGAATTAATTCTGATGCGATAGCGGATAATCTCGCTTCGGTATAACGCATCGCTGCAGGTGGGTCACCATCAACACTACCATTGTTACCATGCATTTCTACTAACACATTACGAAGTTTCCATGTTTGACTTAATCGTACCATGGCTTCATATACAGATGAATCACCATGTGGGTGATAATTACCGATTACGGTACCTACTGTTTTGGCTGATTTTCGGAAAGGTTTATCATGGGTGTTCTTTTCTTCGTGCATTGCAAACAGAATTCTGCGTTGTACTGGTTTTAGTCCATCACGTGCATCGGGTAGTGCACGATCTTGGATAATGTACTTACTGTAACGTCCAAAACGATCTCCCATTACATCTTCTAGAGGGAGATCTAAATACTTTTCTTCTACTGCCAACGAAATTCCTCCTATAAAGTAAGACTTCCAACAATGGAGGTTCCCCACTGTTGGTTAGCAACAAGTATCATAGTGTTCTCGCCCGTTTCCCCCGCTATGCTTCCTTTGGATATTACGGACAATTAGCACCGTTATAAGTCCTACATTTGAATATTCTCATTATCAATAATATTTTCATCTTCTTCTAAACTGAACTGAACATGCGATTCTATCCATTTACGACGTGGCTCAACTTTATCCCCCATCAATGTAGTTACTCTTCGTTCCGCTCTAGCTAAATCATCAATGGTTACACGAATTAATGTTCGAGTTTCAGGATTCATCGTCGTTTCCCATAACTGGTCAGCGTTCATTTCTCCCAGACCTTTATATCGCTGCAGGTGATAACCATTTTTAAAATTTTTGGTTACCTCTGTTAGTTCATCTTCGGTCCAGCAATACTCTATCTGTGCTTTGGCACCTTTTCCTTTAGATACTTGATATAAAGGTGGTAAAGCAATAAATACTTTTCCAGCTTCAATTAACGGCCTCATATAACGATAGAAAAAAGTAAGCAATAATATTTGAATATGAGCACCATCTGTATCGGCATCGGTCATAATGACGATCTTATCGTACTGGACATCATCAAGAGAAAATTCACTGCCAACACCCGCACCAATGGTGTGAATAATCGTGGAAATCTCTTCATTCTTGAGAATATCTACTAGTTTTGCTTTTTCCGTATTGACCACTTTACCTCTTAAAGGTAAAACAGCTTGGAACTTTCGATCTCTTCCTTGTTTTGCCGATCCGCCAGCAGAATCACCCTCGACAAGGTACAGTTCGTTCTTGTCTGGATTACGGGACTGTGCTGGTGTTAATTTACCACTTAACAAGGCATCTTTACGGCGTTTTTTCTTACCGCTTCTTGCTTCTTCCCTTGCTTTTCGGGCAGCTAATCGAGCATCTTTAGCACGAATTGCCTTTTTAATCAGCATTGAAGCAATGTCAGGGTTTTCCTCTAGGAAGTATAGCAAATGCTCAGCTACGACCGTATCGACAGCAGACCGCGCTTCAGCCGTACCTAGCTTCCCTTTAGTCTGCCCTTCAAATTGCAGCTTTTCTTCTGGGATTTTCACGGAAATAACCGCTGTAAACCCTTCACGGATATCGTTACCTTCAAGGTTTTTGTCTTTTTCTTTTAACAAATTGACTTTTCTTGCATAATCGTTGACAACTCTTGTAATGGCGGTTTTCGCACCAGACTCATGTGTCCCGCCATCTTTTGTTCGAACATTATTAACAAAAGACAATATATTCTCAGCAAAACCATCGTTAAACTGAAAAGCAAAATCCAACTCCATTTCTTGCTGCTCACCTTCAAAAGCAACTACCTCATGAAGCGCATCCTTTTCCTCGTTTAAGTAAGTGACAAACTCTTTTAATCCATCTGGATAATGGAAAGACTCCTCTACACCATCATTTCTTTCATCAATCAGATCGATGGTAATTCCTTTTAATAAGAAAGCTGCTTCTCTTAATCTCTCTGCCAATATATCAAACTGAAACATATCCGTAGAAAAAATCGACCGATCCGGCTTAAACGTGATCGTCGTTCCTGTTTTTTTCGTTTTGCCTTTTTTCTCTAGTGTTGTAACTGGCTTACCACCGTTCTCAAATCGCTGATAAAAAACGGCGCCGTCTCTTTCAATCGTAACTTCTAACCATTCTGATAGAGCATTTACAACTGATGCACCTACACCATGTAGACCACCACTTGTTTTATATCCGCCTTGGCCAAATTTCCCACCTGCATGTAATACAGTTAATATTACTTCTGGAGTCGGTCTACCTGTTTGATGCATACCTGTTGGCATACCACGGCCATTATCAGATACGGTAATGCTTTGATCTGGATGAATGGTTACTTTAATGTGTTCGCCATAACCGGATAATGCCTCGTCAACTGAATTATCTACTATTTCAAAGACAAGGTGATGTAAACCTCTTGCATCAGTACTGCCTATATACATCCCTGGTCTTTTTCTTACGGCCTCGAGCCCTTCTAAAACTTGAATCGAATCATCACTATACGTTGTATTATTGCTCATTACTTTCTCGATACTCCTTCCCTACACTACCTCTATACTAGAATATAGAACATACATTCCTGATTGTAAAGCTATTTCATTAAAACGGCATGTGCGACTTTTATACATTGGTCCATAATAACCTGTTTGTTATGTTTGGTTAAATAATCGTATGCTTCACGATCCATAACACCTTGTTGCATCCAAACATAGTCAGCATCCGTTTTTACGATTTCCTTCGCTAATTCTTTTAAGTAAATAGATCGTCTGAAAATATTGATCAACTCAAAAGGTTCTTGCACGTCTTCTATGGAGTCATATGCCTTTTCACCTAACACTTCTTCCACATTCGGATTCACCGGAATGATTCGATATCCCTCATTTTGCATCGCTTTTGCAATTTGATACGAGGTTCGATATGATTTATCTGATAGCCCGATCACCGCAATAGTTTTCGTTTTTTCTAACATTTCGCGCATTAATGGTTGTTCATTTTCATTACTCATCTTGTTACACCTCATTTTTATTGATTAAACCATTTAATAGGATTTGACGCAAGTAAACACGTAAAAAATGTTCCTGATTTCATCCATTTCTTGCTAGTTATTCTTCTGTTTTATCATAGTTGGACAAAAATTTAAATATTGCATGTATCTCTTTTACAAACATCGTGCTAAAATAAAGTCAACAATATCAATCATAACATTATATTTAAGGAGTTTGATGATGGAGTATATTATTTTTATCATTCTTGCCTATTTACTTGGTTCAATACCTACTGGGCTAATCGTAGGTAAGGTCGGCTTTCAGAAAGATATCAGAGAACACGGTAGTGGCAACTTAGGTGCTACGAATACTTTTCGGGTACTCGGTGTTAAAGCTGGTATTACGGTAACCATAGTCGATATCTTAAAGGGTACTTTAGCTGCTGTATTACCGGTTCTTTTTCAAGCAGAAACAGTTTATCCACTGGTAGTCGGAATTTTTGCCGTTATAGGGCACATGTTCCCAATATTTGCGAAATTTAAAGGCGGGAAAGCAGTAGCAACCTCCTCAGGGGTAATCTTAGGTGTTAATCCCTTATTATTTCTCATTATGGTCTGCAGCTTTTTAGTTATCCTTTATTTAACAAAATATGTATCACTAGCTTCTATGTTAACTGGTATTATTACCATTATCGTTACCATTGTCCAGCAAGATATTGGTTTAACGATTGTCATTTCTATTTTAACAGCATTTGTGATATATCGACACCAAGCAAATATAAAAAGAATTATCAACAAAACCGAGCCTAAAATTAAATGGATGTAAAAGGGTCTAACAGTACCGTTAGATCCTTTTTTCAAGCTTTTTAAATTGAATATTGAACGCAGATTAAGTATACTTTGAAATAGTTGAAGACGAAAGGGGTCTAATCATGAAAGATTTTAGCACCAAACAACTTCCAAACAAAACAGAAAGACACAAATTGTTTGGCTCAGTTGAACCAGGTGAAAAAACAAAACCAACTGAAAAAGAAAAAATGCCTGATTTACAAAATACACAGAAAGACTTTTTATTTGATATAGATCAAGTGGGAATTTCCAATGTCAAACATCCCATACAAGTGCAAAGTAAAGTGAAGCCAGAAACGCAAACAACTATCGGAACTTTTAAAATGACTTCTTCCATTAAAAAAAGTCATAAAGGGACAAATATGAGCCGCTTTACAGAAATGATGCAGCACTATAGTGATGGTAATCCATTCGAGTTGTCTGTCTCAACATTAAAACAATTTACTAAAGAAATGGCAGATCGACTAGAACAGGATGATAATCAAATCACAGTTTCATTTCCTTGGTTCTTTGAGCGCAGTGGACCAGCTTCAGACATGGCTGGCATGAATCATGCCAATGCAGAAATCACCATGATTTATGATAAAAATGCTGGTTATAACATGACAGTATCACTGGAAGGTACGATTACTACATTGTGCCCTTGTTCAAAAGAAATTAGTGAATATAGTGCACATAACCAACGTGGTAATGTGAAAATGACTGCAGAATTATCACACGACTACAATGAAGATGATGTAGACTGGAAACAAGCGTTATTAGAAGCAGCCGAAAGCAATGCAAGCGCACGAATCCATCCCGTTTTAAAACGACCAGATGAAAAAATGGTCACGGAACAAGCGTATGAAAATCCTCGCTTTGTGGAAGACATGGTTCGATTAGTCGCAGCGGATTTATATGAATTACCGTATATTGAGAAGTTTACCGTAACATGTGAAAATGAAGAATCCATCCATTTACATGATGCCATTGCATCGATAACGTATGATAAGGCACTTCATCGATGAGGTGAGTAATTTGAAAACATTGATTATATCATTTATTCGTTTTTATCAACGTTTTATCAGTCCAATGTTTCCACCAAGTTGCCGGTTTCAACCAACTTGTTCTCATTATAGTTTAGAGTGTTTTCGCCAATTTAACATATGTAAAGCTACCTATTTATCTGTGAAAAGAATACTAAAATGTCATCCATTTCACCCAGGTGGTTTCGATCCCGTCCCTACCAAAAAGACCGAGCATTAACGCTTGGTCTTCTTTGTTGTGTAGAAAAATCCATAGGCTGGGCAGTTCTCATCTATCTTAATTAATGAGCAAAGATACGCTATGCTGTTTAAGCGTTACTTTTACAAATGGAATTTCTTTATCTGTTCCCATTGTTGTTCATTGGTTAAGATTTCTTTTTGTCTGTCTCCAAATAAATCAAAATGTGGATAATTCGGATCTTGGTGAATCCATTCCTTCCTCAGCCCGTATTTTTTACCCCATTCTATTAATTTCTGATAATCAGCACAACCTACTTTGGTAACAGTTGTACATCCCGGAAATCGATCATCAATCCAGTAATGTGTTAGGAAAGCTATTTTCCCATTACGGACATCTGCTTTCCATGTTCTTAACGTATTTCTGTCAATTCCAAAAGCCATCATTATTCACTTACTTTCAACGCTTTTTGATATGCTTCATGCCAGTTTGGAAATTGTTTTTTCAACGATAGCGGACGGAAATTATCTTTTTTTACAATAACATGTTGGGTTTCCCCTGTAACGGCAACTTCTCCGTCCTGCCCAATGATTTGATAACCATATGTTGTACGAATGCCATTATATTTCTCTAGCCACGTCTCCACATAGGCATCATCTCCATACCGAATTGGCTGTTTAAATTGAATATTGGCATCAACCACTGGGGATACGACCCCTTTTGCTTCCATTTCATGGTACTCGAAACCTAACTCTTCAATAAAAGCGGTTCTTCCTATCTCAAACCAGATTAAATAATTGGCGTGGTAGACAACACCCATTTGATCTGTTTCCTGATATCTTACTTTAATTGGTGTAGTTACTCTCATTGTTGATTCGTCCCCCTAATTGATTTCCATGCTAATTCAAAATCTTTTTTCGTTAAAAGTTCGAGCTGTTCCATTTCAGCAGTATCCATATCTAGTCGCAATGCTTGATACTGAATCGCTTCGTTTATCAAGTTAACAACAAACCGTCCATTTCCATTGATTGTTGTATCTTCAAATTGTTTGGATAAATAATCAACCACGTCAACATCTAATTGATACTGAAATTCTTGTACATGATAGCTTACCATCTTGAGAAGTTCTTCTTTCGTATAATCCTGAAAATGGAAGTACTTCTTAAACCTGGATTCCAATCCTGGATTACTGGCAATAAACCGCTCCATTTCATTTTTATATCCAGCAAGAATAATCACGATATTTTCATTATGCTTTGTCATTTCGTCCACTATCGTATCTATCGCTTCTTTCCCAAAGTCCTTTTCCCCACGATATAACGCATACGCTTCATCAATGAATAATACGCCACCTAATGCTTCTCGAATTTTATTCTTTGTTTTCGTAGCGGTTTGGCCCACAAATCCAGCAACAAGATCACTTCTTGAAGCCACAACTAAGTGACCTCGTTTCAGTAAACCACATTGCTTTAAAATTTGTGCAAACAATTTAGCTACTGTCGTTTTTCCAGTTCCCGGATTACCTGAAAAGACCGAATGTAATTGAACTGGCACAGTTGGAAGTTGTAATGATTTGCGCTTTTGTTGTATTTGGACGAAAGCAGATAATTTTTTGACTTCCTCTTTCACATTATCGAGACCGATAAGTTGTTCCAATTGTTCCATTGGTTCACTAGAATCCTTCTGATCATCCAGTGCAGCAATATCTTCTTCAGATATGCGCATGTGAGCTAGCCAGTTGTCTTCTAATGGCAGCTCGTGGCTTGCACCAATATGAAAAATTACTTTAAGTACTAAATCTTTAACAGTACGAGCATTACCAAATGATTCATCCACACGTGCCTTTTCAATTAATGAGAGAAAGCGATGGCGTGCCTGTTCTGTGAAAAAATAATCATTTTGCAATGCTGTATCCTCAGCAATTTGTAATAATTCTTCATTCGAAAAATCAGGTAACTTAATATAATTCCCATCTGGAAAACGGCTTCTTAAACCCTGATTCGACCATAAAAAATGCTGCATTTCATCTGGATATCCTGCCATAATAACCGCAAATTTGTTAGCATATTCCTTACTGGTCATACTGGAAACGAGCGTATCAATGACTGCTTGACCATAATCATTGCCTGTTTGGTCTTCACGCTTTAAATTATAAGCTTCATCGATAAACAGTACGCCACCTAGGGCTTTTTTTACATAATTTAATGTATTCTCTTCACTTTGCCCCATAAAGGAACCGACTAATTGCGAGCGATTTACCTCAATTACCTCATTTGTTTCCAAAAGCCCCAGCCGATAGTATATATCTGCTAGTAACCGAGCAATCGTTGTCTTACCAGTACCAGGATTTCCGGTAATCACCATATTTAACCCTTGCTCATCCACCATTTGAAATCCAGCTTCTTTTCGTTTTTGCTGATATTTCAAATAATGATAGTAATGATTTATATAATCCTTCACTTCATCTAGGCCAATCATTTTCGTTAATTCATCTAATGGATCGGAGGTTGTATCTTCCTTAATGAAAGAGGGTAACGCATCATAAAAAAGGGTAATATAATAGCTTAATTTTTCAACAGCCTCATTGTAGGGCTGAATGTCTTTCGTTGATTTACGTTGTTCCAACGTGTAAACTACGGTTTCAGCGACATCTTCTATATATTCCACCTGTTCAAAAATCTGGTCATATGTCTTTTTAATTCGATTATTGGATGCTGTATGGATCGATTTCAATTTTGACAGACGTTCCATTTCTGTTAAAAGGCCTTTAGCTTTCTTCAGTTTAACTGGATCAAAGTCTGTTTCCCGAATGGTAAATTGAGCAAGATCAGTCTCCTGGAAGTCATTATAGATGGACAAATAGTGTTTTAATGCTTGTACATCTGCAACCATCGGGTGATTGCTTTCTTTTTTTAGCTGCTCAAGATGTTTATTTAAATGATCATCTGTGACGTTTCTTTTTAAGCGATAAAAAGTAAGCATACTATACAGTAATGCTTCTGAGTCTAATTGTAATAAAAAGCTAGCTTGCTCAACTTCGTCGAGAATCCTTAATATTTCTACTTCATTGTATGGAGGATTCTCATCAAGTGAATTCCAGCTCTGGATTTTTTCTTCAATTTCTTGCCATTCTATTGTTGACACCAACATACTCCTCCCCAATCATTTCTAACTCTGTATTTCATTCAAATGATCTTGCATTTGTTCTAATGACATGGCACCATTGATTCGTTTCATAACTTTTTGGTCACTAGTTCGAATTATAAATGAGGTAGGCATGCCAATAATAGAATAGTGATCATACACAGTATCATCTTCATCTAATAAAACTGTAAACTGAAAATCTCCTTCATCTACAAATTCTTTTACTTTGGCGATGGAACTTTCTGTATTTGTAGTGTTTACTGCAATAACCTTAATAGTATCCCTATTCTCATGCTCGAATGTCTGCAAATCAGGCATTTCGTCGAGACAAGGCTTACACCAAGTTGCCCAGAAATTCAACAAGATATAGTCTTGTTCCACATCAAATGCCTCTACTTCACTACCTGAAAGATTAGATAATTTAAAATTAGGTGCCTTGTCACCTGCTTGTAACTGTTTAACATTTGGCGCAGTAATGCCTACCCCATCTACAGACGTATCCTCTGTTACATCTATAATATTCGGTTCAGATTGTTTATTTCCAATATTTGTGAAATTGGTGACTATCAAAATCGCGACCAAAATCAACACAACCGATACCGATAAAACATGCTTCCACATAACGATCATCCTTTACAATAGCACTAAAGCCTATTATATAAGATAACAACCACAGCGTCTAATTATAAAAATGCAATCTCTTAACTGCTAGATATTCACGTTAAAGGCAATGCAATGAAATAAACAGATAAAGTATAGCGTAAGGAGATGTAGTAAATACTAAAATCCTAAGAATATAAAGTCAAAGAAGGTGGACAATAAATGACTTTATGGGAAGGGTTAGAGCAAATAGATAAAGCTACTCAAAAAATGACTGAAGCAAATCAATTAACTATTGAATCTGTTATGAACGCTTTCTTATTTACTTGGCAGCATTAGCTATGATGATTGTTCCTTGGATTATCTGGGCAATATTCCGTGACCGTAGAAATTCTGCTCGTATATTTTCAGTTGGTTTATTGATGATAGTTATATCTGAAATTTTGGACGCGTTTGGTGTTAGTTATGGAAAATGGGCCTATCCTATAAAAGTTATTCCACTGGCTACGGTAAGCTTTTCCTTCAGATTATCTGTTTTACCTGTGTTTGCAATGGTATTGTTACAATTTAAGCCTCAACTTAATCCATTTATAAAAGCAATTATCTTCGGTGGATTTGGTGCATATGTAGGTCTGCCATTGTTAAGTATGATGGATTTATATAAGAAAATTGATTGGTCACTCACCTATTCATTTATTATTTTGTTCTTCATGTATTTACTTGCTCACTGGTTTAGTCGGAGGAATTCCTTTGAAGAAATCAATAAAAATACTGATTCTCACTAGTTAATTGCTTTGCCGCAAACGACTGTAATTGACGAAGATAAACGGTAGAATAAATTAAACTTATCAAAGCAACAACAAAAAAGATAGCCCATCATAGGACTATCTTTTCTTCTAAAATCTATTAAGCTAGTTTGTTGCGAAGTACCATTTGAAGGATACCGCCATGACGGTAGTAATCCACTTCTACTTCACTTTCAAAGCGCGCGATTACTTCAAATTCTGTTACTTTACCGTCTTCGTCTGTCGCTTTCACTTTTACCTCGTCACGAGGCTTAACAGACTCATCGATTTGTACTTCGAATGTTTCTTTACCAGTTAAACCTAGTGAATCTGCGCTGTCACCTTCTTTGAATTGAAGAGGTAACACACCCATCATTACTAAGTTGGAACGGTGAATACGTTCAAAGCTCTGTGCAATAACAGTTTTGATACCTAATAGGTTCGTACCTTTGGCAGCCCAATCACGAGAGCTTCCCATACCATAATCATTGCCAGCAAGTACAACTAGACCAGTGCCATCTTGTTGATATTTCATTGCTGCATCGTAGATAGGCATTACATCCCCAGTTGGCCAGTACGTTGTGAAGCCGCCTTCTGTACCAGGCGCTAATTGGTTCTTAATGCGAATGTTCGCAAATGTACCGCGCATCATTACTTCATGGTTACCACGACGAGAACCATAAGAGTTAAAGTTACGAGGAGAAACATTTTTACCCTGCAAATATTTACCTGCTGGCATATCTTTCGCAATCGCACCTGCTGGTGAAATGTGGTCAGTTGTTACTGAATCACCAAATTTACCAATGGCACGTAAGCCGGCTAATTCCTCTACAGTACCAGGTTCTTTTGAAAGTCCTTCAAAGAACGGAGGGTTTTGAATATAAGTAGAGTCATCGTTCCAAGAATATAATGGTTCATCCGTTGTTTCGATTGCATTCCATTTTTCGTTAGAATCAAATACATTTTTGTATTGTTCGCGGAAAATTTCTGGTGTTACAACTTTTTCAACTTGTTCACGTACTTCATCCATAGACGGCCAAATATCATTAAAGTAAACTGCATTACCATCTTTGTCATGACCAATTGGATCGTTCTTAAGGTCTACGTCAACAGTTCCTGCTAACGCATATGCCACCACTAATGGCGGTGAAGCTAAGTAATTAGCTTTCACTAACGGGTGGATACGACCTTCAAAGTTACGGTTACCAGAAAGTACAGAAGAAACGGTTAAATCATTATCAGCAATTGCTTTTTCAATTTCTTCACGCAACGGACCAGAGTTACCGATACATGTTGTACATCCGTATCCTACCAAGTTGAAGCCTAATTGATCTAAGTATGGCATTAAACCAGCATCCTCTAGATATCCTGTAACAACTTTTGAACCAGGTGCAAGGGAAGTCTTCACATAACCTGGTACTTCAAGTCCTTTTTCTACTGCTTTCTTTGCAAGTAATCCTGCTCCAAGCATAACGTAAGGGTTAGAAGTATTGGTACAAGATGTGATCGCAGCAATTGCAACCGCACCTGTTTTCATTACAGATTTACGTCCGTTTGGATGATTGATTTCTACTTCTTTATCAAATTCAGAAGCATCTAGACCAAAACCTTGGTTTCCAGCTGGAGCTGTAATGGCTTCATTAAATGACTTCTTCATTTCTGATAGTGGAATTAAGTCTTGTGGACGTTTTGGACCAGATAAGTTAGGTTCCAATTCAGACAGATTGATTTCCACTAGTTCAGTGAACTCTGCATCTGGTTGATCTGGTGAGTACCACAAGCTGTTTTCTTTACAATACTTCTCTACAAGCGCAATTTGTTCCTCACTTCTGCCAGTTAGACGGAGATAATTTAAAGACTCCTCATCTACAGGGAAGAAACCACATGTAGCACCATACTCTGGCGCCATGTTAGAGATAGTAGCACGGTCTGCTAATGGCATATCTTGAAGACCTGGTCCAAAGAATTCAACGAACTTACCTACTACTTTCTTCTCGCGCAATACTTGTGTAACTTTTAATGCTAAGTCAGTAGCTGTTGTTCCATTAGGGAAGCTTCCTGTGAATTTCACACCGATAACTTCTGGTGCAGGGAAGTAAGAAGGCTGTCCTAACATACCAGCTTCTGCTTCAATACCACCAACACCCCAACCTAGTACACCTAAACCATTAATCATGGTTGTATGTGAGTCAGTACCGACTAGTGTATCTGGAAAAGCATCGACATTTCCGTCTTCATTTTCCACCGCATGTACAACATTCGCAAGGTACTCAAGGTTTACCTGGTGTACGATACCTGTTGCTGGTGGAACGGCACGGTAATTATCAAAAGCTTTTTGTGCCCAGTTTAAGAATTCGTAACGTTCTGCATTACGTTCAAATTCTAATTCCATATTTGCTTGTAAAGCATTCTTTGTACCATATTCGTCTACTTGTACAGAGTGGTCAATTACAAGATCAACCGGTACTTCTGGATTAATCTTATCTGGTGATCCACCCATATCTACCATTGCTTTACGAAGAGAAGCAAGGTCAACTACTGCAGGCACACCAGTAAAGTCTTGCAAAATAACACGAGAAGGTTTAAATGGTACGTCTTCACCTTTCTCTTTCCCCCAGTTTGCTAGACTCTTAACGTGTTCGTCTTTAATAACATGTCCATCGTGTTGACGAATTAACGATTCTAATAAAACACGAATCGAAAAAGGTAAACGATCGATATTACCGATCCCTGCATTTTCCAATGCTTTTAACTGGTAATAGTTATACTTTTTACCGTTCAGATCAAATTGCTTTTTTGCTTGAAATGGATTCTGATTAGTCATTTCGCCCAGTTACCCCCTTAAAAAATGTTAGACCGAAATCTGATCTCTCATATCTCTAAATACTATGTAACATAGTATGCACCATACTATTTTAAATGAAATCGGTTTATAAGTAAAATGATTCACAGCAAAAAAATCGATAAAATCTATCAATCTATGAGTTCGATACCAAATATTAGTGTCAATTTCCGTTAAAAGGAAGGTAAATACTGAAAGTACTTCCTTGGCCATTTTCTGATTCAATCTCTAATCTTCCACTATGATTATCAATTATTTGGTTGGAAATCATTAACCCTAAACCAGTACCATTCTTCTTAGTTGTAAAAAAAGGTTCTTTCAGCTTATGAATAAGATGCTTAGGGATTCCTGGCCCTTGATCTTTTATCGCAATCATACACTCTTCCCCATCATGTTTGACTAAAACATGGATCATGCCACCGTCCGTCATTTCCTCAATTGCATTCTTAATTAAATTAATAAAAACCTGTTTAATTTGAGATCGGTCACAGTACACCATACAGTCATCATCATCTGCTTCTAATACTAAATCGATATCATACAAGTTAGCTTGTGTTTTCAAAAGTGTTATTACATCATGTAGCATTTTATTTATATTCTCATCGCTTTTATCGTCTGTCATCGGTTTAGAAATAAACAATAGTTCCGATGTAATCGTGTTGATCTTGTCAATTTCATCCATCATGATTTTATAATACTCATCTTTACTACTAATACCGCCTTGCAATAACTGTACGAAACCTTTCAATGAGGTAAGAGGATTTCTTATTTCGTGAGCTATACCTGCAGCTAATTGACCCGCGATTGACATTTTCTCAGATCGTATTAACATTTCCTCTGCTTGTTTTTTATCAGAAATATCTCTAGAAAGGGACAGAATCTTTTTTTCACCGTTCCAGTTAATTACTTGCAAAATCGTTTCGAACACAATAAATCTGCCTATTTGATTACGTATATGTATATAAAATTTCTGCTCCTCGGAACTGTTTACATTAAAAAATTTTCTGACATATTTCTGATCATCACGCATGATATAACGAAACACTGACTTACCAATTAGTTGTGTTTTGCTAAAGCCTAAAACTCTTCTAACTGATTCCGATATATATTCAATCTTTCCAGAATAATTATTAATACTTATAAGGTCAAATCCATTAGCTTCAACCTTATTCAGTATCTCTTTTGGTAAATCCGAAAGCATGATATTTTTTTCCACTTCGTCATTTACACTCGTGCTATCTGGCTGATCGACATAATTAAGCAAGGCCTTACCCCCTAACTATTTTCATCAAAAATATTTTGTTAAAAAGTCTAATCATGCTATAATATCAACGATCTAGTAAATTATATGAGAAATATAAATAATCATGACTAAATATACGATTCATAGTTATATTACTATATTTTACATAAAAATAAAATGATAATAAATTGAATGGCAGGTGTCACCTTTATGTCCTTTAGCTTTATGCTATTTATCATGATATGGACTTTTATTTTATTAGGTCTGATTGCGATTGGTGGATATTTTATGTTTCACAAATTTTTAAAGAGTTTGCCTAAAGATGATGGAAAATCTGATTTAGATTGGGAAAAATATTACATAGAACAATCTAAACACCTATGGAGAGATGATGAGAAAGCCTTTCTTGAAGAGTTAGTATCACCTGTGCCAGAATTGTTTCGTGATGTAGCAAGACAGAAGATTGCCGGCAAAATTGGCCAACTGGCTCTTGATAAGAATGAATCGGAAATTACACAAGAAACATTAATTCAAGGCTATATAATGGCAACTCCTAAACGAGATCATAAATTTTTACGCAAGAAACTAAAGGAAAAATCTATTGATATAAACCAATATGAACCTTTCTTTCAATATTCACCTGAAGATTACCGGAATAAAAAATACGCAGCAAAAACACGCTAATATCTACGTTAAACGTGTCTTGCTGCGTTTTTAATTACCTTGAAAGTAGAGTTTCATGTTATCGATCACTAGAAATAGTTAAGACAATCGTCATCGTTACGCCAATAACCGTTAAATACACACCTAAATCAAATAATAGTGCTGTTGCCAGCTCCACCTCTCCGAAGACAGGAACGTGGTAATAATCAAATGTTTGGCTAAGAAATGGCTGACCAAATAGGAAAGAGCCAACACCTGTAGCAATTGCAATAATCAGCCCAATTGCAATCATAGTACGATAATTAACTGGCAATACTTTGTTTACGGCTCTCTCACCATAAGCCATATACATCAAAACAATTGCAGCCGCAGTCATCAAACCTCCAATAAAACCTCCACCTGGTTCATTGTGCCCTGCAAAAAATAAATTGACTGCAAACCCAAACAAAATAAACGCAATTAATACTGTCATTGTTTTTAAAATTAAATCATTCGTTTTTACCATAGACTTCCCCTCCGGATATTGTTAGTATATCTCTATCTGTTTGTTAAAATCCTTGAAAGTTAAAAAATCCAGCAAGAAATGATGTGAGCTTCGTCATTAAATCAAAAAACAAGAAGAACCCCATAAAAATCATCACATAGCCACCGATTTTCACTAACTTTTGTGAATTTCTCTTTATCCATTTCATTTTACCAATAAAAAAGGCAAGAATAAAGAACGGAATAGAAAAACCTAATGAATAAGCAGTCATTAATAGTATTCCCAGTTCAGTATTTGTTGCTGCGAGCGAAATGACTGCCATCAAAATCGGACCTGTACACGGAGTCCACCCCAATGAAAATGCCATACCAATAATAAATGATCCAACGAAACCAGCTGGTCTGTTTTTAAAATGTACTTTTTTTTCTTTCATTAAAAAATCAAAATTTAAAGCTCCTATGATAATTAAACCAAAAAGGACAATTAAAATCGCACCTATTTGACGAATTAAATTTTCCCAGTAATTTAAAAATTCACCAATGAAACTTGTCGCAAAACCAAGGAGAATAAATATACTAGAAAAACCTAAAAGAAAAAATAAAGTATGTAGAATGCTTTTATAGTTAAACATTGCTTTTTCTTCTTTTATATCATTGACACTCATACCAGTAATGTATGAAAGAAATGCTGGATAAAGTGGTAATACACATGGAGAGATAAATGATAAAAAACCTGCTCCAAATGCAATAAAAATATTTACTTCATTCAAGTTGGTCACTCCAGACTCCTCAATATTCACCACGACGCTAACGTCAGTAAGCCCTACTTCAAGTTAACATAAGTAAGCAACAGACGCTAACAGCGTGATAAGTTTGGTTAATGATCAATGGGGATCAAACCGTCCTGATCAAAGGATCATTTTATAGATTTTCTATCTCTATAAATATAATAAAACCCTTGCTGTTTATTAGCAAGGATTCTAATTCGACAATTATGTTACAACCTATGGTTATTTATTATCCATTTGGTTGTTCATAGAACGCATCATTTGCTTGATTTTCTTCTGCGATGGTTTTTGGCCCATTTGCATCATTAATGTTCTTAACATTTGTTCATTAATAGGTGGGTTTTTCTTTAAATAGTTCATCATATACTTTCTCGCGATAAAAAAGCCTAGGGCAATCCCGGCTAAAAGAGCAACCACGATAAATATAATCCAAAGAACAGTGCTCATTCGTTTTGTTCCTCCTTCAACTTGTCTCTTATACAGTATAGTAAAAGTCCTTTAATAATACAAGCACTTGCTTGTGAATTTGTCTACGCAAAAAAACTTTACCTTAATATCATATCATGATCGTTCGCACTTACTATATATTTAAGTTTGTTGAAACACATTTCTAATGGCAAAAAAATGGGACGAGGAACCTGCTCCTCTGTCCCATTTTAGTTTAATTAAAATAATTCATTTACGTGTTTAACAACATTTTCTACAGTGAAGCCGTATTCTTCAATAAGTTTGTTTCCATTCGCAGATGCTCCGAATGTGTCGATTGCAATGATTTTTCCTTCAAGGCCAACATAACGCTCCCAGCCTAATGAAGAAGCCATTTCAATAGCAACTCGTTTCGTTACAGCACTTGGTAACACAGATTCTTTATATGCTGCATCTTGTTTGTCGAAACGATCCCATGAAGGAATACTTACAACACTTACGTCTTTTCCTTCTTCTTTTAAAGCTTTTTGCGCTTTCACTGCAAGCTGTACTTCAGAACCAGTTGCAACTAGAATCGCATCTGGAGTTTCTTTCGAAGCAGGGCTTACTACATAACCACCTTTTTTCACACCTTCGTATGCATTTTCAGCAGTACCTTCTAACGTAGGAAGTCCTTGACGAGTAAGCACTAATGCAGTTGGCTGTGATGTAGACTCCATTGCTAAGCGCCATGCAGCTTGTACTTCATTACCATCTGCTGGGCGAATAACAGAAAGATTTGGCATAGCTCTAAACGCAGCTAGTTGTTCTACTGGTTCGTGAGTTGGCCCGTCTTCTCCTACCGCAATTGAATCGTGTGTTAATACGTATGTTACAGGGAGATTCTGAATAGCAGACAGACGAACAGCTGGACGTAAGTAGTCACTGAATACGAAGAAAGTACCACCGAATACTTTAAGTCCTCCGTGTAATGCCATACCATTTAACGCAGCTGCCATCGCAAATTCACGTACACCAAACCAGATATTACGTTTGTCTGGCTCTGCAGCTGAGAAATCCCCAGCATCTTTTAGATTCGTTTTGTTTGAACCTGCTAAGTCTGCACTACCACCGAACAATGAAGGTACAGTTTTCGCAATAGCATTTAACACTTCACCTGATGTAGCACGAGTAGCAGCTTCGTCTTTACCTGCTTCATATACTGGTAAGTCTTTATCCCAACCTTCAGGTAATTGCTTGTTAATAGCCTCATCTAATTCTTGACCTAATTCAGGGTATGCTTTCTTGTAAGCATCGAATAATTCATTCCATTCTTGCTCTGCTGTTTTACCGTTTTCAACAATTTTCGTATTAAAGTCCTGATATACTTCATCAGGTACATGGAAATCTTCATGTTCCCAATTATAAAAATCTTTGGTTAATTTAACTTCATCTTCTCCAAGTGGCGCACCATGTGACGCAGCTGAAGCAGATTTATTAGGAGAACCATAACCGATTACAGTTTTTACTTCAATTAATGTTGGTTGGTCCGTATTTGCTTTTGCGTCTGCAATAGCTTGTGAAATGGACTCTGTATCCGTACCATCTTCAACACGGATTACTTGCCATCCATAAGCTTTAAAACGGTCTTCTACATTCTCAGAGAATGCTTTGTTTAACTCGCCATCTAATGAAATATCGTTAGAGTCATATAAAGCAATAAGCTTGCCTAATTTTAAATGACCAGCTAGAGATGCAGACTCATGTGAAATACCTTCCATTAGATCTCCATCACTAACAAGTGCAAATGTATAGTGATCTACTACATTAAATTTATCTTTATTGTATTTAGCTGCTAAGTGTTTTTCAGCCATTGCCATACCAACACTCATCGCAATACCTTGACCTAGTGGTCCTGTCGTTGCTTCTACCCCATCGGTATGGTGTACTTCTGGGTGACCAGGAGTTTTGGAATCCCATTGACGGAATCCTTTTAGATCATCAATTGTTACATCATAACCTGACAAGTGAAGTAAGCTGTACAATAACATAGATCCATGACCTGCAGATAATACAAAACGGTCACGATTAAACCATTTAGAGCTTTTCGGGTTATGATTCATGTGTTGTGTCCAAAGCGTATATGCCATTGGAGCAGCACCCATTGGCAACCCTGGATGACCAGAATTAGCTTTCTCAATCGCGTCTATTGACAATGTTCTTATTGCATTAATAGACATTTGTTCAATTTGATTTGCCATCTTTTCATTTGTCCCCTTTCAAAATTGCAAAATATGTACGCACATTTATAATCCTATAACGAAATCAGTTTAAAGACAAGTATATCAAGACAAAAAGCGCGTAATTTCTTTAGAATTATCAGTTTTTGCTAAACTTTTATAATTTTTGAAGAAAAAGTAGAACGTTCTACTTTTTCTTCTCTTTTAATTGTTTTACTTTTTTAGGAGTGACATCATTCCCGTTCGGGTCGACGACAGTCATCCCTTTCATATGATTTTTAAAGGATTTTCTGACATTTTTCAGATAGGCTTCACGCAAAGATTTTTGTTCCTGCTTTTCTTCATCTGATAAACCTTCTGTTTTCGCTTTATTTGCTAATTCATTAATACGAGCAATTTTTTCCTTTGATAACATAGAGATTTGACACCTCTTTTCTATTCCATAATAACGGTTGATTTATCCTAGTTTACAATGAAAAAAGAGTATACACGAATCGTATACTCTTTCTTCATTCTAATCTTGATTTAAACAGTTTTCAAGTGATTGGTATTCCTGATAACGGCGATGCACAGTTGCTTTAGATACATCGTAACCCATTCCTCTCAAAACGGAAGCGATCTCTTGGAAGGTTAAATTATTCCCTTTTAACCGGACTACTTCTTCTATCGGAAATTCTTTTCGTTCTCTACCTTTGGCGAGATGCTGATTAGAAAGATTTTCGGCTGGATTAAATCCATTACTGACTGCCTTCTTCATCCCTCTTTTAATTTTTGCATTGTGTAATTTCCTTTGATATTCCTCTACTATCGAGACAATTTGCAGCACCATTGAATCGCCTTCCGATAGTTGTAGTTCACCATGGTGTGAAAGTGTATATATGTTGACATTTAAGCGATTTAACTGATGAAGTAATGCTATCTTTGTATTTCCTCTTCCAAGTCTTGTTTCATCTTGAATAAGTAGTGTATCTGCCTTTCCGCTTTGAAACTCCACTAACATTTCAAAAATACCTTCTCGTTCAATCTCATATCCGCTCTGTTTTTCTTCTATTATATTGATGATTTCGAAATTATATTTATTTGCAAACAATTGCAATTCTTCTTGCTGCCGTTTAATAGAAGTTTCTTGCGCTTCCTTTTCTGTACTCACACGACAATAAATGATTGCTTTCGTCATAAACTTACTCCTTCATTTTATAAACTAGTTACTGCTGAAACATAAAAAAAGACAATAGCTAGTATAAAAGCAACCAAATAGAAAATGTCAATCTTAGAAATATTTTTTAACATGATAAATCCCTCCACAGAACTTTTGTTCGTACTTTTATTATACACGAACAGATGTTCATGTCAACAGTTTTCTCGAACGAATGTTTGTAAATATTATCTTACTATGCTATACTTTGATTAATAAATAATACGTATAAGGAGATTTAAATATGACAAATCTATCAAAACGACAAGAGGAGATATTAGCTTATATTAAAGAACAAGTAGAGTTAAAAGGATATCCGCCATCTGTTCGTGAGATTGGAGAAGCAGTTGGTTTAGCATCAAGTTCAACCGTTCACGGTCATCTAGCCAGATTAGAAAAAAAAGGTTATATTAGACGTGATCCTACTAAACCAAGAGCGATAGAAGTACTTCCACAAGATGGAGAACTGGAAATTCCGAAAACAGAAGCTACATTTGCGCCAGTTATCGGGAAAGTAACGGCCGGTCTTCCTATCACAGCAGTCGAAAATATTGAAGAATATATTCCGATTCCGCACAATGAAATGCATGTAAGTGAACAATTATTTGTATTGATTATTGAGGGAGACAGTATGATTGAAGCAGGAATATTAGATGGAGACAAGGTAATTGTCAAACAACAAAACACAGCAGAAAATGGAGATATTGTAGTTGCAATGACAGAAGACAGTGAAGCAACTGTAAAACGTTTCTTTAAAGAAAAGGATCATATTCGCTTGCAACCTGAAAATGCAACGATGGATCCGCTAATCTATGATAATGTCAGTATTTTAGGAAAAGTAGTCGGCTTGTATCGCAGTATCTAAATAAGTTAGTCATAATAAAAAAGTGCGTACTTTCTATAAGTCGCATTTTCTTTTTTTAACAATTCTTATAAGTTATTGTTTACTATAATCTTATTATGTATACTAATGTACTTCCATTGTAGATTGTCTTATCTTCTATACTATTTTTTGTTTTTATCCAGTAATAAATGGATGTACAAGGAGACCTAGACATCGAAAGGTCTAGGGGCTCCTTGTATTTTCATAGATTAGAATATGGTCCGGTTTCTTTATACGTGCACTTACATATTAACTGTAATTCACATAATCCTTGGTCATCATAGAGGTATTAACTATGATTATTAGCTTAATGGAATTATTCCACCGTTAGCATTCTCTGGTGCAGGTAATGTGAAGGAAGGTGCATCACCAATATTATTACAACGATTTGGATTCACATCACAAATATTTCCTTGTGCATCTTGTATAACAGGTCGGGTAACCGTTATATTAGTTCGTAAAACTACTTTAAACAAAATCCCCGTAACCAAATCACCAACTACAGGCCCAGTTATTACTGGTACACCTGGTTGAGTGAAGATTCCTTCCACTTCCAAAGGTGTTTCTTGTAATGTATCTTCTGGACAAGCACCCGGAAAGTCTGTATGCTCTTGGAAAGGAATTGAAGTGTCTAACGTAACCGGTGCGTCGACACCCGCGATTGTTACCGTTATTGTAACTGGAAGGACACCAATATTAACAACTTTATCCCGTATAATACGAGCATTTTGCGTAACCTCATCTAGATTTGGAACAACGTTAACTGATACAAGATCATCTAATACGTCTAAACCAGCAAAAGCAGTTATAGGTAATGTCAGTTCTGCAACTTTTTGAACAGTCTTTGTACCTACAAGTGAGTTAACTACTACACAATCATTCGTCAATTGAGCAGGTTGAAGAGCAGGTTTTCTAACATTACACTGACAACCGGCCGCTTGTTTATTTGGTGGACATGAACAATCTTGCTTTTTCCTTTTGGTTTTCGGTTTTATAGGAATTTTTCCTGGAACTTCAACTTTTACACCACAATTCTGATGAGTCATATTATCCCATCCCTTTCTGTTGTTTTTTAACCCAATTTCGGATTCTCTTTATTTTACTTATTTTGTGCGTTTTTGTGTGGGCATTCATTACATAATATGGTATAAAAGTTCAAATTTTAATTAATGAGGACAGAAGGGTACGATTCAGATTTTCTCAAAAATAAGAAAATATGTTATGTGACAAAATACTAGAATTTAATGAAGCTATAAAATAATAAGGCTATCTACTATTAAATAGGATGAGATCGTCTACAAATTGAAATAAATTTAATTATTAAAATAAGGAGCGTTTTCCATGGAGCTCCATTGTTAATTAAAGTGATTTGTATTCACGACTAATTAAAATGTTCCATTGTTTAAATGCCGTTGCAACTCTTTGACAACGAGTGAAGGTTCACTTAGTTTCCCATCTACCACAGTATTTAGATATTGCTGGAGTTTTCGGATTGTTTGTGGTCCTAAATAACCGTCAATTTTAGCACCAATCTTACTTTGTAACGCCTTAATAACTAAGCTACCGCCTTTACCAAAGGTGATGCCTGATACGATCTTTGAGGTAACTTCATTGCGTAATTGATTGCTGATAACACCATCAACCACAGTTCCAAGATATTCCTGAAGTGCTCTTGTGGTTTGTTCTCCCCACCATCCATCTACTTTTAAATTGGCTTTCTTGGTTTTCTTCCTTCCAATCACTGCATCCGGATTGATCGCTTTGACTTTTTCTTTCAAATTGAATATTTTAATTAAACCATCTACATGCCCTTGAGCGATGTCCTCTAAAAAAGAATCCTTTTGTAACTTAGATGCATCACTTTCAGAATCAATAAAGCCATTTTCCGTTAGTAATGCTGGCATATTAGCTTCACGCAGCATATGGAAATTTGCGTTTTTTTGACCACGATTAGCCAAATTAACTTGGCCAATAATGGCTCGATGCATTACGTTACGATACTTAGCTGAATGTGAGCTATTAGATAATCCATTATAAATATAATCTTCATAGCCAGTTCCACCACCTGCGTTAATATGAACAGATACTAAATAATCTGCTCCCCATTTATTAGCATCATTCGTACGTTGTCTTAATGATAATGTTCTATCTTTAATACGACTTAAACGAACAGAAACCCCTTGATAATGATTTAACTTTTCTCTGATTTTCAATGATATAGCTAAAGTTAAATCTTTTTCCCTTAGTCCATTACCCGTTGCGCCTGAATCACTACCACCATGCCCCGGATCAATATAAATTTTAACCATCTTTATCCTCCTCTGATCACCAAACTCTTCTCGTAATACTTCCGTCAAGTTTTTGCCACTTACTTCATTTATATGCTTTAGCTTATTTGCTAGGTTGGACGGTACCAACACATTAGCATAATTACGATTCTTAAAATCAATAGAATGACCATTTTAACTATTATGAATAAATAATGGAGCTACTATCAGAGCAGCTCCATTATTATATGGTCAAGATATTTTTATTGTCAGTCCTGGTGCTAGTATAATTTTCTGCTTATTTCTAAAGAGGGTGAGTTTTTTACAAGAGTATGTGGTATTTAGGAAGAAATTAAATCCTCCTGTATTAATGTCCCAATTAAGGACACATTAAAATATGATGTCGAACATTGTGAAAAGCATAGGAGGGCATGTTATGACATACAGGGAATATTGGGAGCAGATATACGAAAAACATGAAGAGTTAAATTCGATAATATCTTCTTATTGGAATAATTACTCCCACATGGGAACGTGGCAATTTTGGGTTGTAATTTTTTTATTGCTATTTCCCCTATTCTTGCTCTACTTTACAGTGGATAGAAAAAGGTTGTTTGAATTGTTTTTCTTTGGATACACCGCTCATATGCTTTGGGCATATATTGATATTATGCTCGAAAGCTACGGTTATTTTGTTCACCCATACTTTCTCATACCAGCATTACCGTTAGCGCTAAATATGACTGCTTCTGCGCTTCCAGTAGGCTTCTTACTTGTGTATCAATATTGTACTAATAATCATAAAAACTTCTATTTGTATACACTAATGATAAGTGCAGTGTTTGCATTTGGTTTTGGAAGCTTAGAAGCCCATTTTGGATTAGTAATATTCGATAAAGGAATGAATCAATTTTATCTGTTCCTCATCGATATAGTCATAGCATTTACTTCTTTTTGGTTTACGAAATTCATCAGCAGAATCGTAAATAATCAAAGTTAATTACTCTATGGAGGTTTTAGTTGAAATGCATTTAAACATTTAGCTTTTGTGAAAAGAATTTAATTGATGTAATTAAGAAGCTCATTTCTTTTTGTTAACAATTCAATGCTTGTAGAAAAATATTATAAATAACATATCTAACTTAACTATATATTCTCTAGGCACACACGCTGTTGATTAAAACTAGCTATGATATGAAAAGATTATAGCATGGAAGTTTTCAAGTAACTGCAAATGTGTACTTACACATTCCAAAACGGTTTGCCGAGAGATCAATAGCTGATTATGAAGCTTGTTAAGAGAAAAACACCTACTTATTCGGTAGGTGCTTCGTCATTAATCTAAATTTTCAACTGCATAATCTGCTTGTTCTTGTGTAAATTGATCTCCATAATCCGAGGTTAATTGATCTCGTATTGCTTCATGGGACATATCCATTGTCTCCTGATAATTTCTTGCTGATTTTAAGGCATTTTCATTCCAGTCTGCTTCTATATTATCTATAGCGTATTGTGCCTCTTCTTCTGTGAATTGTTCCCCTTGTTCCGAAATTAATTGATCATATATAGCTGCTTTTGACATATGCATTGTCTCACTATAGTTTTCTGCAGTTTTCAATGCATTTTCGTTCCAATCAGCTTCTATATTATCAATTGCATATTGAGCCGCATCTTCAGGGAATTGATCACCCATTTCGGCAGTCAACTGATCAAAAATCCCTGCTTTTGACATTTGCATCATATCTGAGTAGTTTTCTGCTGAATTTAATGCAGAAGTGTATTCGCTAGGAACATCGTCTTCAACATTTGATTCTTCTTCTGGCTCCTCTTCTACAACTGTTTCCTCTGGTTCATCAGTTTCTTCTGCAGACTCTTCTTGATCTACTTCATTCCCCTCTGTATTGTCTTCTACTTGATCATTTTCTCCATCTGCAGCTTCTTCATCCCCTAAATTACCGACAATTCCTATGAATAAAACTACCGCAATTATCCAAAACCACCAACGTTTTAAAATAGACTTTTTTGTTTTTTCTTTCGCCACTAATTTTCCCCTCCATTATGTAGAATATAAGTACAATTTACTATACTTCCCATTATTCTACAACATTTCCATAAGAAAAAACAACTACTTTTATGTAAGGTGCTTTCTTCTTTCATCCTCTATAACATCTTCTAATGATGATAAAACTAACATCTCTAAATTTCTCTCTTGTCGGCAACTTTCATCATTTATCAAACGCAAATTTTTTTCTCGTTGTCTTTTGGCAAACTAGCTAATTCTTTTAAAATACTTTCATACAACTGAATCACCACTTTACACTAATGACATATATACTATTACTTTCGACATAAACAATGAATATCCTCCCATTTAATTTACAATTTTCATAAACTCAACAATTTAATATATTATACTATTGTTAAATACGATAATTTAACAACTTTACACTGGAGGAGATAGAATGGCAACTAAAGATATTAAAATGACTAATACAATAAAATCCATAGAATCTATGATGGACATCCTTATTTATATTTGTTAAATAAAGTTAATAATGCTATTATGTTCCTAGTGTATAGGAGGTGAATTTAAGTAATGACTTCAATTAATCTTTTTGGTATTTTTGTTACTCTAATTCCACTAATTTTATCAATTGCTGCTATTATTTTTATTATTTGGTTTGCTCTTACTTTGATAAAGACATTGCAAGAAAAGAATAGAATTTTATCTGAAATATCTAATGAGATGAAAAAGACTAATCATCAAGATAAATTGTAAACACTGCTCTTACGGTCTTCTTTATCCTCATTTAATATGTTTTATTGTCGCGCTTGCAAACGTGGGGCATTTGTGGACAGATCGAAGGCAACTAAAAAAACGCACATTTCTCATGATAAACAAAAATCCTCGACACCAACAGTGCCAAGGGTTTATAGTTATTAATATACTTGGATATATCGTTCTCTTTCCTAAGGGTGAACTTGCGTACGGATTACAATTTAATAGAGGAAACTCAGTAAATTTAATTCAAATGATTGATATAACATCCTTTTTAAATTTTGATAAAATCATCCTAAATCAATTATTTTTAAATTTTTTGGGGTGTATTAGAATTGAATAAACTGTTGATATAAAAGGTTAGCACATAATTATTCGGTAGGTGCTTTATTAAAGTAATCTTTTCCTAAGGTTTTATCGTCAATACACGGCCTTTAAATTCCGTACACCCCCGTTTCTAAAACATTTGTCAACTATTAATTATATACTGATGAACTACATTGATTACAAATCGCTGTTTTTTGAATGGCAACAGGAGTCCGACTCTTCAGAGTGATCATATTCGTCATGACGGCGGAGCCATGTCTTGCCATTGCCATCACTTCGTCCAGGCGGCTGTTCCCAGTACTCCTGCCTGCCAAGAGCTGTTAAATCAAGGTAGTTGAAGATACCAAGTATTAGGTCAGTTCCGCGGGCGTAAGTCGTATAGGTGTGAAAAATTCTTTCGCCATCACGAAGAAAGCTGCTCACGCCAGGCACTTCCATTGACTGTCCCGAATCAACGGGTATTCCCTTCTGAACAAGCTCGTCTTTTGTCAGGTAGTTATATTCAATCGGAGTGATGGATTCGTCCAGCGTAACGTGAAAGTCATAGTTAAAGTCGCTATCGTAGGACGAGTACCAAGGAATATTCCAACCCATGCGCTCCTTGTAGCGTTGGAGCTTTGGAAACGGAGCACGGGAGATCAGAGCCAGTGAAGTGTTGCGTGCATGCAGATGCGCAAGATGGCCGATATTGTCCGCAGCCAGCGAGCAAGCCGGGCAACCTGCTTCCCAATCAGGATCGAACATGAAGTGATGAACGATAAGTTGAGGACGCCCTTCAAACAGGTCAAGCAAACTGGTCTTACCATTCGGACCATTTAAGACATAGTCCTTATTGATCTCTACCATAGGGAGTCGGCGGCGCTCGGTATTCAACGCATCCCGTTCCCTAGTGAATTCCTTCTCTTTGGCCAGTAATCTCTTACGAGCCACAAGCCATTCGTCTCGTGACACGACATTTGGTAGTTGCAGATGATTTTGCGTTTTTTTCATATAGTCATCTCCTTTCTTTTGCTTTCTTAAGTTTATCACGCACAATGGCTATGAGCTTCTTCTCGATTGCTAAAAACATTACCTTTATTTCATTTTCATCGCTTTTTCATTCAATTAATTGGCCCATTTTTGAATAGCATGATTGACAATTTTTTTCGACTTTACTTTATTGTAACTTAACACCTTCAATCGCTAATTATGAATCTTATTTCAATCAAATCACATCTTTTAATAAAGATTAATTTTTTTTGGGGGTTTTTGGGATGCGACTTGGGGTAGAAAAAACCACACTAATTTTAAAACAAAACAAAAACCCCCGACACCAAAAGTAGAGTGACCCAATAATATGAGACAGGAAAAAACACCCCCAGAGTCGTATTAATTATTTATCGACATTTGGAGGTGTTTTTTGTTATGGGGAAGAAGATGGTTTATCCTGAAGAAATTAAAAGAGAAGTGATACGCTTAAAACTTTCTGGGGAACTAACGAACAAAGAGATTATGGAGAAGTTTGGTATTAAAAATAAGACACAAATCAAAACTTGGATGAGATGGTATAGGAATGGTGAGGAGCACAGGTTAGCTCAACCAATTGGAAAACAATATGCTTTCG
>NZ_KB898680.1 GCF_000377765.1 Gracilibacillus lacisalsi DSM 19029
CGAACCGATGATGACTTATCGTAGGGCGATTCGTGAAGTCGCCTAGTTTCTGGGCGTTCGGAGCTAGACATCTGCGCAAATTTTATACTTTCTTGTCTGATAACAAAAAAGTCGCAGTTCTCCCAAACTGCGACTTTTTTTGTGAGTAATCGGTTTATTTATCGGGTCCTTTAATAATATATACTCCGTATGTGATTAAAAATTAGGAGCGCACTTCTCTTCTGATTTTTTGTCGTGGAAAGTTTATAAACAACTAAAATGTGTAATATTAACTGTAAGGTACATTCTAAATATGTCGGAAAAAAATTTAGGAGGACAAATGAGATGAAACAAAATGTCGCTCAAAAGTTAATTAGTAAACATCTAGTTTCCGGGGAAATGCAACCAGGTAAAGAAATCGGTTTGAAAATTGATCAAACGTTAACACAAGATGCTACAGGTACAATGGTAATGCTGGAACTGGAAGCAATGGGGATTGATCGTGTTAAAACGGAAGCTTCTGCACAGTATGTGGATCATAATTTAATTCAAGAGGATTTCCGTAATGCAGACGACCATCTTTTCTTACGTAGTGCAGCACGTAAATTCGGTATTTACTATAGCCGTCCAGGTAATGGAGTCAGTCATCCTGTCCATATGCAACAGCTTGCCAAGCCAGGAAAAACATTACTAGGCTCTGATAGTCATACATGTGCAAATGGTTGTATGGGAATGCTTGCTATTGGCGCGGGTGGTATTGATGTTGCAATGGCGATGGCTGGAGAAACTTATTACGTAAAAATGCCAAAAGTCATGGGCGTGAAATTAACAGGTAAACTACCACAGTGGGTTAGTGCTAAAGATGTCATTCTTGAAATGTTACGTCGTCATGGTGTCAAAGGTGGAGTTGGCAAAATCATTGAATATTATGGTCCTGGTGTTAAAAATTTGTCTGCAATGGATCGACATGTTATTGCTAATATGGGAGCAGAACTTGGAGCAACAGCTACAGTCTTTCCATCAGATAATGAAATCAAAGACTTTTTAAGACAGCAAGGCCGGGAAAATGATTGGATGGAACTGACAGCTGATCGTGGTGCTCAATATGATGAAGAAGAAAACATTGATTTGTCAGAGTTAGAACCCTTAATAGCAAAGCCATCTAGTCCCGGAAATGTCGTACCAGTTACAGAAGTAGCAGGTGAAACGATCTACCAATCCTATATCGGTTCATCTGCCAACCCAGGCTATCGTGATTTTGCGATTGCCAGTGAAATTGTAAAAGGTAAACAAATTGCATCCGGTATTTCCTTTGATATTAACCCTACATCTCGTCAATTATTAGAGCAGTTGGTGGAAAATGGACATATCGCTAACCTTCTTTCTGCTGGGGCACGAATGCACCAAGCTGGGTGTAATGGTTGCATTGGAATGGGACAAGCACCTGCTACGGGGAGAAATAGTTTACGGACTACGCCAAGGAACTTTCCGGGCAGATCTGGTACTAGGGAGGACAGCGTGTTCTTATGTAGTCCTGAAACAGCAGCTGCTTCTGCTCTGACTGGAAAAATTACGGATCCACGAACTTTAGATATGAGGTACCCAAAAGTACAAGAGCCCAAAAAATTCACAACCGAAGGAATGCTGGAAGCCCCTCTGGAAAACAATGCCGATGTGGAGTTAGAAAAGGGACCAAACATCACGACAATCCCAGATTTTGAACCAATAAAAAATAATTTTGATCTACCGATTTTGTTAAAAATGAGTGACAATATTTCCACTGACGAAATTTTAGCTGGTGGCTCCAGAGTATTACCATATCGTAGTAACATTCAAAAAATCAGTACATTTGCCTTTGAAATCGTTGATGATGACTATTATGATAATGCAATGGAAAAACGCGATAATGGTGGTCATGCGCTTGTCGCTGGCGTGAATTATGGTCAAGGTTCAAGCCGGGAACATGCCGCATTAGCACCTAGATATTTAGGATTAAAAGTCGTGCTTGTAAAAGATTTTGCTCGTATTCACTTACAAAACTTAATTAATTTCGGTATTCTTCCGTTAACTTTTGTAAATGAAACGGACTATGATTATCTAACGCAGGACGACATTTTAGAATTCCGTGATATACATGAAACGATCCAGGTAACCGATACATTTGACATTAAGGTGAAAGGAAAAGATCATACCATTCCAGTACGACATGACTTAACGAAACGTCATATCGATATTATTTTGCAAGGCGGTATTATCAACTGGATTAAGCAAAAACAAAAATAAAATAGGAAGGAAGTATAACAATGGGTTCTCAACATATGAAATGTAAAGCTTGTGAAGGTACAGGGTTATTGATGGATGATGAAGAGTGGCGTTATACTTGTTCGATATGCCACGGTGATGGCTTTATATCACGTTATGAATCGAAGGAAAATATGGAATTAATCGATGTAGACCTCAATAATAGGACTCTTGAATGAATAAGATAGAAAAAAGGCCACTTTGTTATTTGTGGCCTTTTTCCATCAGTAATTTAAAAATTTTACACAGACAGCTTCTGGAGCTTGTACGTCTTTTTGTAACAAGGTGAGTGTTCCTTTTTCTTGATCTCTTTCGAATAATACCAGTGTGCCGGATTCTTGATTAGCTGCTACGATAAATTGTTCGGTAGGATCTAATACAAAATCACGTGGCCAATCCCCTTCTGTGTGCGTCCATTCCAGAAACTCAACGGTATAATCTTCCTTTATGCGATAGATCGCAATCGAATTGTGTCCCCTGTTTCCTGCATAAACAAACTTTCCATCTGAAGAAAGATGAATGGCGCTTCCTTGACTATTTTCATTAAAATCTTCTGGAAGTGTAGAAATATATTGAACTTCTTCAAACGTTCCTTCTTTTTCATAGTACTTAAGTACGATCACTTCATTACTAAGCTCTGTCATCACATATGCATAGGAAGCCTTTGGATGAAATGCAATATGACGTGGACCACTTCCAGGTTTTACAGTTAATACACTTACTTCCTGTAAAACGTCTCCATCAGGACGGTAAGTGGTTATCGTGTCACTACCTAAGTCCACCACTACTACATATTGTTCATCTGGTGTATAACCTGCAAAGTGAAGATGAGGCTTTTCTTGGCGCTCATGTGGTCCATTCCCCTCATGTTCGATCGCTTTTGGTGGTTGTAGTGATCCATCTTCATTAGTTAAAAACGCCTCTACTTGCTTCGTATGATAATTGGCTGTTACGACCAGCTGATTCTTACTGTCTACACTAACATGACAAGGGGCTGAACCATCTGTTGCTTGACTGTTTATTCTGTCTAAAGTTCCCGTTTCATCGCTAATCGTAAAAGCAGTAATGCCACCTTGTTCTCCTTCTTTTGAAACTGCATATACATATTGATTATTGTTACTAATTGTTAAGTATGTAGGATTATCTAGATTTGCCGCAACTTCTACATTCGTTATTTGTTTCTCTTCTGTATCCAAGGTAAAACGATAAACACCTTGGCTTTCCTTCTTCGTATACGAACCTATATAACCTATGTATTGTTTCCCCATAATCCAAAATCCTTTCTTTTTTACATAATTTCCACTCATTTTATTATAGCAAACATCAAAGATGAAAGAAAACTTGGCAGTTGCCAAGTTTTCCAAATCATTAAATCGTTCTGTTTCTGCGCATTTGATAATATGCATATGCTCCTATTCCAATAGAAGCAAGCATAGGTAGCATTCTGTTTCCTCTTCTCATGTGTATCCCTCCATTCAATTGGGTACACCTATATTCTTTTCCGTTTAGATAATTCTAATCGGCATTATTGTAGGTTTTACTGGAATTTGCTGCCGACGAAAAGAAAGAACAAAATAAATAAACCAATGGTGAACGGTAAGGCACCGATTAAGCTAAGACTCATACCATTATAGCCACCTACTACTTCATTGCCAATTAAATAAATGATTACACCAGCAGCACAGCTTACAAATCCCCACCAATAGGCAAGCTTTTTCCATAAACTGTACACTGCACCAATCACAAATAAGCATAAAAATATCCACGGTAAGACAACATATATAATGTAACTCATGTAATTCATCCTTTGATTAACCATACTATACTAATCCTATTATAAACCTATTTGATAAAAGAAAAAACCAGAAACATTTAAGCTCCTGATTTTAACAAATAATCTTGATTAACTTGATAATGTTTTTTCAGCAATTGTCTAGTTCTAAATATGCGAGTTTTAACAGCTGAATGACTAATCTTTAACGTTCTTGCTATGGTATCATCGTCTAATTCTAATTTAAATTTTAACTGAAAAACATGTTTTAGCTTCTTGCTTTTATTTATGCATTGCTCTAATTCATCCAATGTTGATTGCCAATTTATCTGATCATCTACTTCATTTGTAGAACAGAGAGTCAATTCTTCTATCAAGTATGGATTGTCGAACAAACATGTGTGACGACGCTTTTCCTTCCTTAACATATCGATTGCGGTTCTTGAGGTGACTGTTCGTAACCATGCTCCCCACTTATCAATAGCTTCCATTTCTGCGTGTTGTTTCATCACTTTCATCCATGACTCCTGGACAACGTCTTCTGCAATCTGCTGATCTTTCACTATTTTTAATGCTGTATAGTACATCATTGACTGATATTGTTCTACTAATGATTGATAAAAGTCGTTCGCGAACATGGATTTCACCTCCTCTCCCTTATTCAAAATAGTCTGTTACATAACTTGGCAACTGATCTTCACTAACTTGATAAGCATCGATCAAATTTTTATCGTATGGTCCGTAAAAAGCAATTTTCCAAGTACCACCCACATCATTGTTAAGACTAATTAATTCTTCAATTTGCTCATGGTCTTCCACAAGCATCCATTCGTTAAGATCGATTTCTTCCATAAGAGGTAGTTCATAAAAGATTTCCTCATTTTTCTGTAAGTTAGTAATGGCAATCATGGAAACATCAGTCGAATGAATGGATAGGCCTCGATCTAACTCTTCTTGTTCTAAAACTTTCAATACTTTTGAGTAACTATCTAATAAAGGTAAGTGGTAGAAGTATGTCCGTTCGGATTCTAGTTCAAATTCCAGAGACTTCGTTTCTCCATACCTCCTGCTTTGAATCATTTCTTCATAAGAAGTTTCCAAATAATCTTGCTTCAAAGCATCGGTAATTTTATTAATGGTTTGCTGATCAGTTACTTGCTGTCTATAATCATAGCCAGAGACAGCAACAGACCTTATACGATTGTTTTTGTCATTTAACCAATCTAAACTGGATTGTTTGTATTCTTTCGATTCTAAAATTGGCTTTACATATTCCTCTACTTCATCAATGGACGGAATAAAATATTGCCTTACCATTCTTTTTCCATTTTTTAAATGATAGATAATTTCTATATCGGTTGATTTCTCCATATAAGTATTATCTTGGTTCTGTCCGATATGATCATTTACTAGGATAAAGTCATGTAGGTTAATGACCTTTTCCATTAAATCCGGATTGGTAATATTGGATTGTTCTAATTTTTGATCTAATCTACCACCGTACCAATTATTAAATGTGTTTTGTTCAACAAAATAAATTCCTTCCACTTCTCCAACATCAGGTACATTCTTCTCAAAACCATACCAATCGAACATAACAGATAATATCACCACAATAGAAATTCCTATATAAATCATGAACCCCTTCCATTGGTCAAATACTCGCCATGTTTTCTGGATTAACATTTTTGCTAACAAATAACCAAATAAAGCACCACAGATATAACCAAATATCATCCAACCTTCAGACTGCTGCTGAACTGCACCAAAATAAACTCCGCCAAGTAACATAAAACAAAACGTAATACCAAATTTAAAAATTGGCTTTAGTAAAGGAAAGGCAATCGTTTGGTTGGCAGATTCTATCGGACGAATTCGATATAACATCAAGGATATGCCAATAAAGATAACGGAAAGTAACCAATATATTCCATATATCCAATTAGCAATTTCGAGGTTACTTTTATTAGACAGTTCCATAAACCACCATATCGGTGTTAAATTGCTGGAAAAGGAAAAGAAACTTGCATTATGAACACTAAAACCTTCCAATAGCATATTTAAATTTTCGTTAATTAGCATGGAGATCCCCGCAGGAAAAATAATAAATATAAAGCTTAAACCACCTTGAACTACCGACATACCTGTTAATGTACCAACAAAGTATGCAATAGCATATAAGAAAGTTGTAAAAGTTAAAGTTTCATAAAACCAATTTAAGATGTCTTTACTTTGATAAATAAACTCAACGTCCATCACGCCAGACAAAACAAAGAGAACACAAGCTGTGATACAAACTGGAATAAGGATCATCATGTAACCTATTAAAAATTGATGAGCAAAAAGTTGAGAACGTCTCAGCGGTAAACTATGAATAAAATCTGCTGACCCTTTCACATGCATGTACCGAGATGTAAATACAGCTGCTAATACAGGAATAATAAGAAATAATACACCTTGTATTTCACCATTTAGACCAAATAGACTGTCAATATTTTGTCGGTAATAGTTGATATCATTCGGATCATTTTTTGTTTTGACCATAATAATTTGTAACGGTAATAAGAACAGAAGGGCAAGAAAATAACCGATGCCAATCCAACCAAAAGAACGGAAAGCTTGCTTCCATAATTCTTTTTTAAAGTAAGATGTTTTCGATCGCATAACCTACACCCTCCATTTCATAGATAAAAATTTCCTCTAGTGTTAATGGTAAAATATCAAACACAACTGGATTAAACTGGTCGATTATTTCCTCTACTTCCTGGTCATCACCACGGATAATACAGATATAAACACTTCCACGCTTCTCTTGATGGAGAATGTCTAACTCTTCAAAAAGTGTCTGATCTACTTCATCTTTAAAAGCAATTTGTACTTTATGGATATCTGACTTAAGTTCATCTAAGTCTTTTTCTAACATCAGTTTCCCACGATGAATGATACCAACAGCATCACAAATATCCTCTACTTCTCCCAAATTATGAGAAGAAACAAGAACTGTCATTTCTCGTTCGGCAACATCTTGAATAATCCAAGATTTAATTTTCCGACGTATTACCGGATCTAAGCCGTCAAAAGGCTCATCAAGAATTAAGTAATCAGGCATTGCACATAATGCGAGCCAAAAAGCTACTTGCCTTTGCATCCCTTTTGAGAAACGTTGGATTTTGCGATTGGGATCTAAATCAAGTGCCTGTTGCATTTGATCAAAACGTTTTTGGTTCCAATTGGGATAAACATTCATATAAAAGGTTGCCATTTGTGCTACGGTGTAGTGGGAGAAAAAGAACAATGAATCGGGAATGAATATCATCCGTTCTTTTAGTCCTACATTTTCAAATACCGGCTTTCTTTCCAGTTCTACAGCCCCTTCATTTTGCTTAATAATACCTGCAATTGTCTTTAATAAGGTTGTTTTACCAGCACCATTGGACCCGAGCAAACCGTAGATCGACCCTCTTTGGATTTTTAAACTTACGTCATTCAATACATAATCTTTTTCATATTTTTTAACGACGTTCTGAACTTGAATCATCTTCATCCCCCCTTGTTACCGATTGCTCCACTTCTGTAATCAATTTTTCTAACTCTTCTATGGTTATTCCTAAAAAAAGCGCCTCTGCTATTTGCTTTTTCAATTGCTCTTTCACTTTTTTGATTTCAGCTGAATTATCTGTCATCATGATATGATTCACGAAGCTTCCCTTCCCTTTCACTGAATATATATAGCCTTGTGCCTCTAATTCACGATAAGCTTTTTGAATAGTATTAGGGTTAATCGACAGCTGCTGAGCGAGCACACGAACAGAGGGCAACTTCTCATCTTTTTCCAAGACATTATTAATGATTAACTGCTTCAGGCGATCTACTAGCTGCTCATATATTGGCTTTCGACTACGCAAATCCAATTCAAACATAACACCCTCCCTTTCCACTGTGTGAACTGTATTAATTGTATTAACTGTATTAATATATTTAGTACAGTTATATTATATACCTTACTTTGGAAAATGCAAGAAGTATTTTTTGTTCTTGGGAGTCTCTCGAATACACTTTTTCGATTTTGCCATACAAGAAAAGCGCAGAGCGCCCGATTAGAAACGTAGCGACTTCAGAATTAACTGAGATAAAGGAATCACGGTGAGTTTACGAGCCGATGATGACTTTCGCCTAAAGGACATAAGTGCGACTAAGCCTCTGGTTTCACCAATCGGCAAGTCTTCTTTATCGTAGGGCAATTCGTGAAGTCGCCTAGTTTCTGGGCGTTTGCGTAGACATCTGCGCAAAATTTATACTTTCCTATATTACAAAAAAAGCTATGCACCTTATAAAAAAGATACATAGCTCCACGCTTAAATATTTTTATTATGATACCACTCTTTTGCAGCTTCTGCTTCTGTTTGGGTTAACTGATGTCCATTATTTTCCCAGTGAACCTCTACATCTGCCCCATTTTCTTTCAAAATTTCCTCCAGATCAAGTGATTCTTGTTCCGTACATAATGGATCATTTCGGCCAGCTGTTATCAATACTTTTACACCTGCAAGATCAGGTAGTTCAATACCTCGTCTAGGCACCATTGGATGATGCAGAACAGCAGCATTTAATGCATCTTGATAATGGAATAATAAACTGCCAGCAATATTAGCCCCATTTGAATAACCGATTGCAATGACGTAATTACGATCGAACCCATACTCTTCAGCAGATTCATCCAAAAATTCATGCAACTCTTGTGTTCGTAACACTAGATCTTCTTCATCAAATACACCTTCAGCTAATCGTTTAAAAAAACGTGGCATTCCATTTTCAGAGACACTCCCACGTACACTTAAAACATTTGCATCAGGATCAATAATATTCGCTAATGGCAGCAAATCATTCTCTGTCCCACCAGTACCATGAAGCAGTAACAGTGTCGGTCCTTGTAGACTTTTACCTTCTTTAAAAATATGTTTCATGTAAACATCCTTTCCGAATATCTCAACTTCAAAATACGTTCAGATAATCAAGCTATCTTTAGTTTAAGAAATTACGCAATCTTCTGTCAATCAGCTTGCCTTGACACCTTTCGAATACTACAATGAAGGGAGACTTTCATTAATGTGCAGATAACGTAGTTACAAAGAATAGGAGGGATAAACACATGAACTATTTACCTTTTTTCTTAAATCTAGAAAATAAGCAAATTGTGATCATCGGAGGCGGAAAAGTAGCAGAAAGACGTTTAAGACGACTGCTTCCATTTAAAGAAAATATTACGATCATTAGTCCTATACTGACCGAATCTCTACATCAACTTATTCGTTTACATAACATCCATTTGCTCCAGACAAAATGTGAACTAAAACATTTTAAACAAGCAAATCTTATTGTTATTGCAACTAACGATGTGGAGACAAATCAATATGTCGTACAGAATGCACCATCATCTGCTTGGATAAACGCTACACATCAAGCTGAAGCAGGCAATATGCACTTTCCCATTACCATTCAAAGAGGTAAATTACAAATTGCTATTTCGACTGGTGGAGCTAGTCCGATCTTAGCAAAAAGATTAAAAAAATCGATAGAAGCAGAATTACCAGATCAATACGAACAATATATTGATTTTTTATTTGAAGCGAGACAACTTATAAAGCAATTAAATATCTCTTCTTCCGTTCGAAAAAAGCTGTTACATGAAGTTGTAGAAAAACCAATCTATTCACGAAAAGAACAACAAATTTGGATCGAAAAAATAAAAAAGACAAATGTGATGGAAGACTAAGCCTCACATTTGTCTTTCTGCAATTCTTTTAACTTCTTTAATGCTCTGCCGGATTTTATTTGCTCTTCCGCTATTTCAATCCCTTCTTCAATGGAACGAGTAACCTTAAATAAATAGTAGCGCAAGCCAGCATTTAATAATATTTGATGATAATAATAGCTGTGTTCCTGTTTTTGATCACCGGAAAAAATAGCATGAATAATACTTGCTTGTTCCTGAGCAGATAGTTTGACGTTTTTTTCAAAATCTTTATATTCTAATCCGTAATCTTTCGGTTTGACGATAAAAGAATTCAACCCATCTGGTGTCCAATCAAACACAAAACTATTACGATGAACTGGTACATCTTCAGATCCTTCTAAGCCTTGAACGATATATACATGTTGATAGTCCAGGTGTTTAAAGACTCCTTCTAATTTGTTAATTGCGGTACGATGAAATGCACCTAACATTACATTTTTCGCTTGAGAAATATTGATAAGTTTTTCCACCGTATTGAATAAGGTACGAACGCCAATCTCTTTACGAATGGATCTTAACTTAGCGAGTGATGGACTGTATTGTTCTGTATCCACAAAAGCCATATTGATTTTCTTCATCTTCTTTTCTATTTCGTCACGATCACTATCAACTGCAACTCCTAATTCGGAAAAAACCGTTTTTAAGGATGTCCCATATTTTGGTGGTAATGTATCACTAGCTGATAGAAATACCGGTACACCATAATCTGCTAACAATAATGATACAGGTATGGTTGCAGCAAAAGAGTTTCGACCATTATAAGGTCCAGCAAAGTCGATTGCTTTCTCTCTGACTTCATCTGGTAAATGTAACCTTTTCGTATGTTGTTGTAATGTATGAATAAATGCCAATAACTCTTCATGTGTTTCCGTCTTTATCCGTTCTGCAACCAAATATGCTGCAATTTGGGCAGTGGTTGCTTCACCAGATACAATACTTTCTGCTACTTGCAATGTTTGTTGATAATCTAGATCCTTTGATCCTTTTTTCCCTCTAGCTACTTCTTTCAGCCATTGTTGCATATCCGTCCGCTCCTTCTCTCGCTTCTGCCACTCTTTCTACTAATACTTCGACAACATTGGGATGGTGCCCTAAATAATCAGCCAGCAATACCTTTTGCCCTTTCTTTAAATCTAATGACTCGATATGCTCTTTAATTCCCTTATCTAATAAACCAGTAAAAAGAAGATATGGCAGGACAAGAACTGATTTACCTTGCTTCACCTTATCCAATAAGAATGGCTCGAACTTTGGCTGGCTCGCAGCTAAAAAGCATTTCTCTATCTGATTTTGAGGAAAATGGCTCCTTAGCATACTGACAATTCGTTCGGTATCCTTTACTGCCGATACATCACTGCTTCCTCGACCGACAAGTAAAATATCGATCTCTTCCAGGTTGTCGGTACAGGCTTTGATTCGATCTACTAAAGTATCTACCATTTTCGGTTCCACTTCGATTGCTCGACCATAAACAAATTCCACTTCCGGAAAGCGATGCTTCTCTTTGGCAATCAGGTCTGGAATGTCTTTTTTGGCATGGCCAGCTGTCAATAAAAGAATCGGCATAATAACAACCTTCGTCGCTCCTTGATCGACTACCTTACGAACTGTTTCGGTTAAATCAGGCTCTTGTAATTCTAAAAAACAAGTCTCTTGGATTCGGGCACTAATATTCTTCTTGACTTTATCGATTAATGCGAAAGATTCTTGTTTGGCTTCTTCTAACCTACTCCCATGGCAAATATAAATGACAGCTTCCATTGTTTCTCACTCCTAAAATGCTTTTAATGTAGCAATAGTCTCTTGATCTTGAAATCTATCTTTTAAATATTGTAGTTTTTCACCAACTTTAACTACTTCACCAATGACAATCATTGCTGGGTTTTTCACCTGATGTTGTTCTACAAGGTGGACAATATTCTGTAAAGTTCCTGTAACGACTTTTTGATTGGGCGTAGTACCTTCCTGAATAATTGCAATTGGCGTTTGACTTGATTTTCCACATTTTATTAATTGTTCCGTAATAAAAGGTAAATTACTCATCCCCATATAAATAGCTAACGTATCTACCGATTTAGCTAAATAATCCCATTGAATATCTGAAGGTTCCCCGTTCTTACAATGACCTGTTACGACAGCAAAAGAACGACCTAATTCACGATGTGTAATCGGGATATCTGCATATGCAGGTGCTGCAATGCCTGAAGTGATGCCTGGCACAACTTCATAGGCTACTCCACTTTTCGCCAATGCTTCTGCTTCTTCTGCACCTCGACCAAATACAAAGGGATCTCCTCCCTTTAAGCGTACTACAATTTTCTTCTTTTTGCCATATTTGACGAGCAAATGATTGATCGTTTCTTGCTTCATTAGATGCAGCTTTGGTAATTTACCACAATATATAAGGTCTGCCTCAGGTTTAGCTTCTTTTAATAATTCCGGATTAACAAGTCGGTCATATAAAATAATGTCTGCCTGCTGAATAGCTTTTAATGCTTTCACCGTAATCAAGTCCGGATCACCAGGACCTGCCCCAATCAAATAAACCTTCCCCATGTTTGTTCCCTCCATATTCATGATTACTAAACTAGTAGCTTATAATCTCTTGTAAATAAATTTTTAGTGGATACATACCTCGAAGTAATGAAAGTTGAAAAAGTGAGACTCTCTCCCATTCTGATTAATGATGAGTGCTCAAATACGCTCCGGCAGAATACTGCGCTAATTTTAGTGTTCTGATTATGGTAAGAACGGAACTTAAGGAACTCTATTCTTTGGATTTCCTGTCTTTTTATCAGAACGCCAATGCGAGACTCCTGTGGGAAAGGAACAGTCTGAAGACCCCGCAGACAAGCGATTTTTGCTTGTTGAGGAGGCTGAAGCGTTCCCCACGGAAAGCGAGTATTTTTTCCGCAGCGGTGACTTAGCACTCAACTAGAATCAGAATGGAGGTGAGTAATTCCATGTACGTTACTGCGTAGTTTATGTTTATTGCTCATCTCTTTATTTATAAGAAAAGCCATGTACAAATACATGGCTTTTCCGTTGGTTATTTTTCTGGAATTTCTACATATACTTGGTTATCTTCGATGCTAGTTTTATAGGTTTGAACACAGCCTTCGTCAGGCGCTTGCACTAATCCGTCTGATACGTTAATTTTCCAATCATGTAACGGGCAAAAGACATGTTCTCCACTTACCATACCTTCTGACAGCACCCCGCCGCGATGGGGACATTTGTTTTCGATTGCTTTCACATTCCCGTTAGATAAACGAAATACGGCAATTTCTTTATCCTCTACAACTACTGCTTTTCCCAAACTTACTGGTAAATCTTGATAATTTCCGATAAATACTTTTCGTACTGTTTGTTCCATTCTGCTTCCCCCATCCATTATTTCGTCGCTACTTTTTCATATAAGTCTTTAAGTGTCGTTTCACTTTCCAGTACTTCACTCCAAGGTTCCTTATAAATACCTAGGGCCTCATCCATACGTTCGTTCAATTCTTTACGTAGCTTTTCATCATTCACAACTTCTTGGATATGTTCAATACCAACACGTTCTACGTAATGTGATGTTCTTTCTAGGTAACTAGCATTCTCACGATAATATTGTAAAAAGGCTGCAGTATACTCTAATACTTCTTCTTGCGATTTAACTTTTACAAGTAATTCAGCTTTTCTAAGCTCAGTACCACCATTGCCGCCAACATATACTTCCCATACACCATCTAAACCAACAACACCTACATCCTTAATTCCACCTTCTGCACAGTTACGTGGACAAGCGGATACACCCATTTTTACTTTGTGAGGTGTGTTTAACCCTTCAAATTTTTTCTCTAATTGAATTCCCATCCCTGTAGAATCCTGCGTTCCAAATCGACAAAACTCAGCGCCTACACAAGTTTTAACGGTACGTACTGATTTGCCATATGCATAACCGGAAGGCATTCCTAAATCCTTCCAAACATTTGGTAAGTCTTCTTTTTTTACACCCAGTAAATCAATACGTTGACCACCAGTTAGTTTAATCATACCGACATCATATTTTTCTGCTACATCTGCAATCGTACGCAAATCTTCTGCGTTCGTCACACCACCATACATTCTCGGCACAACGGAATAAGTACCATCCTTTTGAATGTTGGCATGTAACCGTTCATTGACAAAACGTGATTCGCGTTCATCTTCATGTTCTTTCGGATAAATCATACCTAAGTAGTAGTTAAGTGCTGGCTTACACTTGGAACAGCCTTCCTCTGTTTTCCACTCTAATACGTTCATCACTTCTTTTGTATGTGTTAAACCTTTTTCTTTAATTTCAGCTACTACTTCATCACGGGTAAGGTCTGTACAAGCGCAAATCGATTCTTTCGTATCTGCTTCATATTCGTCACCTAGCGTTTCCGTCAATAATTCCGATACTAAGTTTTTACAAGTACCACATGAACGAGATGCATTGGTAGCACCTTTCACTTCTTCCACTGATGATAGACCATCTACTTTGATAGCATCGACTATCGCACCTTTTGATACACCATTACAACCACAAATAATTTCATCATCACTCATCGAAGCAACAATACTTTCCCCATCATCAGCACCCTGTTGACTCTCTAAGTACTCTTCTACATTAGCACCTTTCGTAATCAAACTCTTTAATTTGGTACCTTCTTTTGTATTACCGAACAATACCGCACCAGTTAGCTTATTATCCTTCACTAATATCTTCTTGTACGTATTTTGCCATTCATCAAAAACTTTGATTGATTTTGTTTCCGCTGTTTCATTAATTAATCCAGTAGAAAAGACATCTACTCCAGATACTTTCAATTGTGTAGAAAGTACAGAACCTTTGTATCCTTGATGATTCATACCGCAAATATGTTTTGCTAAAGCTTGGCCTTGTTCATACAAAGGAGCAACCAGACCATATACCATGCCATTATGCTCCGCACATTCACCAACTGCATAAATATTAGGTACGTTGGTCTCCATATGATCACTTACAACAATTCCTCGGTTAACTTCAATTCCTGTTTCCTGTGCCAATGCTACATTCGGTTTGATCCCCACTGCCATTACGACTAGATCTGCAGGAATGGCACCACCATCTTTAAATTTCAAACCAGTTACACGTTTTTTACCTGTAATTTCAGCTGTTTGTTTCTCCAGATAAAAATTCATCCCTTGAGATTCTAGTTCTTTCTGTAGTAACTCACCAGCTGGACGATCTAATTGACGTTCCATTAAATAGTCTGCCAAGTGAATAACATCTACTTCCATACCTAGATTCAGTAAACCACGAGCTGCCTCCAAACCTAGTAAACCACCACCGATAACAGCAGCTCGTTTATAGTTTTTTGAGGCGTCTATCATTTTTTCACAATCTTCTATATCACGGAAAGCTGTTACTCCTTCTTTATCCGCGCCTGGAAGTGGCAACATAAATGGATTGGAACCAGTTGCAATAATCAAATGGTCATAAGGAGTTTCTTTTCCTTTGTCGGTATATACAATTTGATTATCTTTATCAATCTTTGTCACCGTCTCACCTGGATAAAGTAAAATTCCATTATCTTCATACCATTGCCATTCATTTAACGTAATATCTTTTATCTCGGTATCTCCTTGTAATACTTTTGATAATTGAATACGATTATAATTTGGATATGGTTCTTTACCAAATACGATAATATCGAACTGGTCAGGTAAAAGTTTCAAAATCTCTTCAATGGCACGAATACCTGCCATCCCATTTCCAATTAGTACAAGCTTTTTCTTCTCCATTTTTAATCCCCCAATTTGAGTTTGGAAATTTAACTTGACTTCATCGTACACCTCTGAAAAAAAAGTTTCTATTTTGTTGTTAACTTTTCTAACATCATTTTTCAAAAAATTAAAATTATTCTTCAAAAAAGAACGTAACATTTTCTAACAGAGAAAAGGAAAACAAATAAACCTCATGATATTCTGCATGTGATGCTAGAATTACCTAGTTTCAAAGTTGGGAGGAACTATCTATATGAAAAAACAGCACCTCGTTATGATAGGGAACGGTATGGCTGGATTAAAAACAATCGAGTCTTTGTTAAAAGAAACGAATCAATTATACGATATAACAATTTTCGGATCTGAACCTTACACCAACTATAGTCGTATCATGCTGTCATCTGTTTTACAGGGTGATGTAACGTTCGATGACATTACGATTCATGATTGGAAATGGTATGAAGATAATGAAATTACCCTATATCCAAATGAAACGGTTATCGAAATAGATGATCAACAGCAATTAATTGCTACTGATAAAGAAAGAAAAATAAATTACGACAAGCTTATTATCGCCACCGGTTCAAATCCGTTTATTTTGCCTCTTCCTGGTATAGATAAAGAAGGAGTTATGACATTTAGAACGATTGATGATTGTAAAAAAATGATCGAAGCTGCCAAGCATTATAAAAAAGCAGCAGTTATAGGAGGTGGGCTGCTCGGATTGGAAGCAGCCCGGGGATTATTAAATTTAGGGATGGAAGTTGATGTCGTTCACCTTGCTGATCGGCTCTTGAATAATCAATTAGATGCTAAGGCAAGTCTCTTATTAAAGAAAGAACTAGAACGACAAGGTATGCATTTCTATCTAGAGAAAGAAACATCAGAAATTTATGGAGATATGAGTGTTGAAGGCTTGCGTTTTAAGGATGATACATCTATCAATGCAGATTTGGTCGTCATGGCAGTTGGAATTAAACCAAATATTGGCTTGGCTCAGAAATCTGGGATTGAAGTCAACCGAGGAATTGTCGTAAATGATCAAATGGAAACAAGTACTCCGAACATTTATGCAGTCGGGGAATGTACAGAACATAACGGTATGGTATATGGACTTGTAAAACCCTTATATGAACAGGCAGAAGTGCTTGGACAACATCTAGCAAATCAGCAAGCTCAATATACAGGATCTACTGTTTATACCCAGCTGAAAATTTCAGGGATCGACCTTTTCTCTGTCGGTAAAATAGACGAAACCGATCAGACCAAAGCGATTTATTCCTATGATGAAATTGGAGAAACATACAAAAAAGTCTTATTTTACGAAGACAAGGCAGTTGGCGCTGTTTTATACGGAGACACCTCACTTGGTGGCAGCTTGTTGGACATGATCAAAAAACAAAAATTTATACCAGATCACCAAAAAGCGGAACTGTTACAACCAGTTAAAATTGAAGAATCCTATGCAGCCACCCTTCCTAGAAATGAACATGTATGCACTTGTAACAGTGTTTCCAAATCTTGCATTATTGAGAATGTGTTAAATAAGAACCTAAACTCGGTTCATGATGTGAAAACACACACAAAAGCCTCTAGCTCATGTGGTGGATGCAAGCCAGTTGTACAGGAATTGCTCGACTATATACAGAGCGATTTCTTTCATGAAACAGTAAAAGATAATCGTTTTTGCTCATGTACTTCCTTAACAGAAGATGAAGTGGTTCGGGCAATCCAACAGTATAACTTAACATCTATCAATATGATTATGGAAACACTGGAATGGAATAACGCCACAGGTTGTTCTTCGTGTCGTCCTGCTCTTCATTATTATCTGGAAATGATTTATCCAGAACATTATGTGCATGAAGATTTTTTATTTCTAGATCATAAAACAAATGCTTTTCTTGAGAAAGATGGTACTTACACCATTGTACCGCAGTTATACAGCGGAAAAATAACAACAGAACAATTCAAACGCATTAGTGATGCGCTGATAGATTTTAAGATTGATACTGTATCCATATCATCTGATCAACGCCTTATAATAAACGGAATTCAGGAAAGTGACCTACTTTCTGTTTGTAACGCCTTAAATATGACATTACACAGTTATCATCCTTCATCACTTCGAAGTATACAAATACCAGAGTGTAACTGTAAAAGAGAGAAAGAAGAACTTTCTACACTAGTACAAGAAATAGAACAACAAACAGAATTTTTGAATTTGCCAACATCTCTCACCATAAAAGCATTTTGCTGTAAGAATATGCTAGCAGAACATTATTTTGATCTAGCACTGTTACAAACCGGTAATGGATGGGAGTTCTTAACCGATCAAGGGATTTTATATGCAACGATTAACCCACAGGAAATGACAAACGTATTACTTTCATTTCTTCAATATTATCGGCGTTCCGCTAATTATAATGAAAAAATCGCACAATGGACTGAACGTGTTGGGATCGTCCATATTCGGGAGGTTCTCTTTGATTCAGAAACACAACAAATGCTCTTGGATGATTTAAAGAGTGATCAAATAAATCGCAAACAATTAATGATTCGTCATCCCCAATTGTAAAGTGAGACTTCCGTCAGCGGGACATTTTGTCCCACTGAAGGTTAGCGAAACTTATCAGGGTGGTAGTGCCTGTGATAATAAGCCTTATTTTGAGAAAGGAAGAAGATATTTATGACCGAATTAATGCTCAAATATTTCCGAGATAAACAACAGAAAGTGCAATCCGAACAAATATATGAAACACAATGTCCATACTGTAGCATGCAATGCAAAATGCAGTTAATTGAGCAGCGAATCATATCAAGAAAGAAACACAAAACGGTTGGTAAAGATAACCCTACCTCACAAGGCAGATTGTGTGTGAAAGGAATGAACGCCCATCAACATGCCCTCCATCATGATCGCTTAAAACAACCACTAAAGCGAATCAATGGAGAATTCGAACCTATTACATGGGAAGAAGCATACCAATTGATCCAAGAAAATTTTGAACAGATTCAAAAAGAAGATGGAAAAGATGCCTTGTCTGTTTATGGAAGTGCATCTGTTACGAATGAAGAAGCTTACTTGTTAGGGAAATTTGCGCGTGTTGCTCTGGAAACCAAACATATTGATTATAACGGCAGACTTTGTATGGCTTCCGCTGCAACAGGTGCAAACATGACATTCGGAATCGATCGAGGTTTTACCAACACTCTTCAAGAAGTGCCACATACCAGATGTATTATTTTAGCAGGTACTAACATTGCTGATTGCCAGCCTACTATCATGCCATATTTTGAAAAAGCAAAGGAAAATGGCGCCTATATTATTGCCATCGATCCACGGGAGACTAGTACAACCAATTTAGCAGATCTTCATATTAAAAATATACCTGGAACAGATGTTGCAATCGCAAATGGTGTTTTAAAAATATTAATCGACCTAGACTTAATTGATCATGCTTTTATCGAACAACGAACAGAAGATTTTACGGAAGTAAGAGAATATATCCAATCGATTAAATTAGATGATGTTGCCAAAACAGCAGGAGTTTCCCTGGATGAATTATATCAAATCGCACTTGTATTTGGCCGTGAACCATCAGGAATGATCTTTACCGCTCGAGGCATTGAACAGCAAATCAACGGAACAGAAACTGTCCGAAGCTTTTTAAACCTGCTACTTGCTACTGGTAAGATTGGTAAACGTAATTCTGGGTATGGTGCAATCACCGGTCAAGGAAATGGTCAAGGAGCGAGAGAACATGGACAAAAAGCCGATCAGCTTCCTGGTTATCGCTTAATCGAAAATCCAAAAGATCGTCAATATATTGCAAATGTCTGGGGAATTGAAGAAAAAAATCTGCCTAGAAAAGGTGTTTCTGCCTATGAAATGTTTGAAAAAATTATGGCTGGCGAGATAACTAGTATGTTTGTTATGTGTTCCAATCCAATCGTTTCCAATCCTAATGCCAATTTAATCAAAAAGGCCTTACAAAAACTAAAGTTACTCGTTGTTTCGGATCTATTCTTATCTGAAACTGCCAAACTAGCAGATTTAGTTTTACCAGCCACCTCTTATTTAGAGGATGAAGGCACATTAACAAATGTCGAAGGGCGAGTAATGCTTAGAGAAGCTAGTTATCCTATACAAGGTGAAGCAAAACATGACTGGCAGATTCTTTGTGATATTGCCCAAAGACTAGGTAAAGGGAAATATTTTGATTTTGATCAGGCAGAAGAAATTTTCGAAGAACTTCGTATCGCCAGTAAAGGTGGCAAGGCCGATTACTCTGGTATCACATATGAGAGATTACGTCAAGAACAAGGAATTCTTTGGCCCTGTCCGTCAGAGGACCATGCAGGAACAAACAGACTGTTTGAAGATTCTTTTGCCCATGAGAATGGAAAAGCAAAAATGGCTGTCATCCCTTATCAAAGTATAGATAATAAACCGACTATTACACAGGAATATCCATTATATTTAACTACTGGTCGAGTAATGAGTCACTATTTAACAGGTGAACAAACTAGAAAAAGTCCTTCCTTAGCTGCCAGAGATTTTGAAGCGTTTTTAGAAATTCATCCGCAAACTGCGGAAAAGTATGGTATTGAAGCGGATTCACTCGTACGTGTCACTTCTGAAAAAGGGTGGATTATCGTGAGATGTAGGTTGTCCAGCACGATTCGCAAAGACACTGTTTTTGTTCCCTTTCACTGGACGGAAAAACAAAATGTCAATCGGCTTGTATCTGATCAATTAGATCCCTATTGCCGAATGCCCGGCTTTAAGATGAGCGTCGTTCGACTAAGTCCAGTGAATTAAAAAACATGCAAACAATGGACACTTCTCCGTCTTTGAATAATAAAAACCTAAATTATCATTAGATATAAACTGCGAAGTAATGAAATTTTCCGTGGTGAGGCTTTCCTCCATTCTGATTTTTACTGAGGGCTTACATACGCTCCGGCAAGATACTACGCTTTCCACGGGCACGGCCTTAGCCAGGGAACTACTTGGAATTATCTTCTTTGCTCCCTTGCACCGAGGAAGCCACTTCGAAGCGTTACTAGAAGACGCAGGTGCATCACGGGGTCTTCGGCTCGCGCTGCGTCGTAGGAGTCTACGTATCTTGCCTCCGCTTAGAGTAATGTTCTGATTATTGAAAGAAGGAACACACGGGTATTAGTTTCCGAGTATTTCCTCTTATAAAAGGTAGAATTATCTACACAGCGTAGGCAGAATACGGAGACTCCTGTGGGACAGCGAGAGCTGAAGATCCACTTTGCAAAGTGGTCTCCTTTACAAAGTCAACTGAAGCCGAGCCCACGGAAAGCGCAGTATTCTGCCGAAGCGTATTGCAGCATTCATCAAAATGCAGAATGGAAGAGAGCAAATCCGTGTCGAAGTTACTTCGCAGTTTATGTGAAAAGCGTTGTTGTAAAGCAGCAACGTATATGAATAGGCCTAAAATTAGCAAATTAAAGATTACATTTACAAGGAGTTATACAATGACTACACGTAAACATGACTATGATGGACAAAAGCAAATGCTAACAATCGCGACACTTGCGTTTTTTGTAAGTGTGATGGTTTGGTTCAATATGGCACCTTTTCAATCAACGATTCAAGAACAATTATCACTGTCTACTGATGAAATTGGTGCATTAATGATCGTAAACTTAGCTTTAAGTATTCCCGGACGTATTGTAATCGGTCGATTAGTTGACCGTTATGGTCCGAGAAATGTATTCTCCATTTTACTTATTACAATGAGTATCCCTTGTTTTGTTTTTGCTTTGGGAACCACGTATATGCAACTACTCATCTCGAGACTAATATTAGGAACAATTGGTGCTAGCTTTGTAATTGGGATCAGAATGGTTACGGAATGGTTTCCGACAAAACAAGCCGGATTTGCACAAGGAATTTATGCCGGCTGGGGGAATTTCGGATCTGCTTTTGCTGCCTTGACTCTGCCAACATTGGCAGTCTTATTCGGGGGTGAAAACGGTTGGCGTTATGCAATGTGTCTAACAGGTCTCCTAGCATTGATATATGGTGTCGTTTTCTATTTAAAAGCAAAGAACACACCACAGTGGAAAACGTTTCAGTATACGAAAACAGTCAATCCTATTAAAGCCACAAGTCAGAATGATTTCATAATTCTACTACTGCTTACGGTCCCGATTTATGGTGGTATGGCGATACTAGTATGGACACTACAACAAACTGGTATATTATCTAATCTAATAGCAACACTCCTCTACAGTGCAATTGTACTGTACTATATTATTAATATGATAAAAAGGTGGAAGGCTAATCGAAGTTATTTACAGCACAAACTAGCAGATAAGGAAAAGTTTTCGATGAAAAATGTGGCCATTCTAAGTTTTGGATACTTTGCTACTTTTGGATCAGAACTTGCTATCATTTCAATGTTACCAATGTTCTTCCAAAATACGTTTACCGTTAATGCCGTTTTTGCAGCTGCTATCGCAAGTAGCTTTGCTTTTACGAACTTAATTGCACGTCCGGCTGGTGGGTGGCTCAGTGACCGTTTTGGAAGGAAGAAAGTTACAATGCTTCTATTAATCAGCCTTTCTCTTCTATATATCATGATGGCCTTTGTTAATAACAACTGGCCCATTTACCTGGCACTGTTCCTGACGATCTGCTGTTCACTAATAAGCCAAGCAGCCTCAGGAGCGATTTTTTCCATGGTATCACTCGTGAAAAAAAATCGAACTGGGCAAATAGCTGGAATGGTTGGCGCTTACGGAAATATCGGTTCCCTTTGCTTTCTAGCAGTGTTAAACTTATTTTTCCCTATTGTCTTTTTTATCACTATTTCTATTATGTTATTATTATGCTTCTTGGCAACCACTCAACTAAATGTCAACCAGCCGAAGCAAGCGTTACAAGGTACGAAATTAAAAGAGAAAGCCATTTAAAATCACCGCAAATTGTTGTTAGATAATATTACAACAATTTGCGGTATTTTATTTTTTCCCTGTTAGAGAATTTTACCACTTAATTGTTTATTATTCCTAAACTCCTATAATAAAACCATAACATCACTACAGGAGGTTTAAGGAATGAATTCAGGTTATCAAGGAAATATTAAAACACTAGGATTTACTACCTTAGCTTTTTTTATTACGTTTGTTGTATGGTTTAACATGGCTCCATTTATGACAACGTTAAAAAGTCAATTTGGGTTATCAAATGACGAAGTTGCTTTACTTGCCGTTGCGAATGTGACACTGACCATTCCTGCCCGAGTATTAATTGGAATGTTGGTTGATAGATTCGGACCAAAAAGAGTATATTCCGGCTTGTTAATTATCTTAAGTATTCCTTGTTTTACTTTTGCTTTATCAAACTCATTTACACAATTGATGATTTCCCGTATCTTTTTAGCACTTATAGGTGCTGGCTTTGTAATCGGAATTCGATTAGTATCGGAATGGTTCACCGAGAAAAATGTTGGATTTGCTGAAGGCGTTTATGGTGGCTGGGGTAATTTTGGTTCTGCTGCAGCTGCCATGACACTTCCAACACTAGCAATCCTTTTTGGAGGAGAAGATGGATGGCGGTATGCAGTTGGTTTAACCGGAATGATCAGTTTGGTTTACGGAATTCTATTTTTGAAATTAGTTAAGGATACACCGGATGGAGTTACCTATAAAAAACCAAAGAAAAGCGGTGCACTAGAAGTTACCAGTTATCGTGATTTAATAGGATTAATGCTGATGAGTATCCCCGTCTTCGGTATCCTTTTCTTTCAGAGCTACCGATTATGGAACTTAAATTTCATTAGTTCTTATGTATTAGTAATCATTGTTGTTTTACTAATCGCCTTATTTTTATACAATTTACGAAAGATTTGGAACGTAAATAAAGACCACCTTCGAAAAGGAGTACCTGAAAAGGAAAAGTATTCTTTTAAGCAAGTAGCTATTCTAAACTTTGCTTACTTTTGTACTTTCGGATCCGAGCTAGCTGTAGTATCAATGCTACCTCAGTTTTTTGAAGAAACTTTCTCACTTGGAGTAGCACAAGCTGGACTTATTGCAAGCAGCTTTGCATTTATGAATTTAATGTCTCGACCTAGCGGTGGTTTACTAAGTGATAAATTTGGCCGTAAAAAAACCCTTATGATCTTTACGGCTGGATTAGCTATTGGTTACATCGGTATGGCATTAATCGGGTCTAGCTGGCCGATCTGGTTAGCCGTTATCATTACCATGTGCTGCTCTTTCTTTGTGCAAGCTGGTGAAGGTGCAGTATATGCTATGGTTCCGATGATAAAAAAACCGGTTACTGGCCAAATTTCTGGAATGGTCGGTGCATATGGTAATATTGGGTCTGTTATTTTTCTTACTATCTTTACAATGGTCAGTCCTTCCATATTCTTTATCTTGATTGGTCTATCAGCTGTTGTTTGCTTCCTCTGCATGTTCTTCCTTGAGGAACCAAACACGGAAGAGGTGACGGAAAAAGCAAAGAAACCAAAAACAGAAAAAGTGGTATCTTTTTAAACTTCATATTAACGGGGCAAAACTAGTAATAGCCAGCTACTATAGCTGGCTATTTTTTCATAGGTTCAACCCTGGTTCCACAATCATTTGCCACCAAATAATTAAACTAATAATAATAGCAATAAAAACGATTAAACTTTTCACGGCATATGGTAAACGATTAGGAATAAATTTCAAGGCTAAACTAAACACAAGACCTGCCACAAACATAAAAATCACAGCATAAATCAGCAGTCCTAAAAAATTATCTACAGGCAAAGCCATTGCTTCTCTTATAATGTCCACATTTACACCTCATTACAACAATAAACATTTTTATCTATAGATTTCTTTACCATTACTATCATACAATATTCTGTCTATTATGGAAGTATTTTTTCTCGAATTTTATTAATTAGTGATAATATTTGTTAATTTTTGTATATATTTTTTTACACTATATTAATACTCCATTCATAAAACTTCTCTATAATCGGCAGTGACATACAAGCTAATCTATTAAAGGAGAATCTATCATGTATTCTGTCGAACTCAAACAAGTCGATAAAAGTTATGACAAAGAGCAACTTGTTGTCAAAGATGTCAGCGTAACCATTGAACCTGGAGAATTTTTTGTACTTGTTGGACCTTCAGGATGCGGAAAAAGTACACTGTTACGAATGATAGCGGGATTGGAAGACATAACTTCAGGTTCGCTATTAATTGATGGCAAAAAAGCAGATCATCTCCCACCCAGCAAACGTCAACTATCCATGGTTTTTCAAAATTATGCGCTCTATCCTCATATGACTGTTGAAGATAACATTACATTTGGTCTCGATGTTAAAAAAATGCGAAAAAAAGAAAAGAAAGAAAAGTGTTATGAAATTGCTGCCATGCTAGGTTTAACAGATTATTTAAAAAGAAAGCCTCGTCATTTATCAGGTGGCCAAAGACAACGTGTTGCTTTAGCGAGAGCTATTATTACTAACTCCCCTATTTGTTTGATGGATGAGCCTTTATCTAATTTAGATGCTAAATTAAGAGCACATATGCGTTCAGAAATTCGTGAATTACAGAGAAAACTAGGGATTACCTTAATTTATGTTACACATGATCAGGTGGAAGCAATGACAATGGGAGATCGGATTATGGTATTAAATGAAGGTGTGGTTCAACAAGTTGGAAAACCAATCGATGTTTACAATACACCTGCAAATCCATTTGTGGCAAAATTTATTGGTTCACCACCGATGAATTTGACAACTGGATTAGTAGATAAAAATTCTTCTAAAATAACAATTAGTAAAGAAATTTCGATACCTGTTGATCGCTTAGTTGTAAATGACACAAACAGTGATCAAGTCCTTGTAGGTATTCGTCCCGAGAACATCAAGATCCAGGAAGAACCATCTAGCCTAGATCTGTCTTTTGCCGTAACAATCGATCATGTGGAAATTTTAGGGACGGAAACTTTACTAAAATTTAAATGGAATGATGATTCTGTTTGGTATGCCAAGTGGTATGGCCAATGGGATATTCACGTTGGCCAGACAGTGAGATTGACACTGGATCCAGATTCGCTTTGTATCTATGATGGACAAACGGAAAAATTACTTCAAGGTCCCAAAAATATTCAACATCAGCATATTCGCGAGGGAATCATATGAAAAGCACAGCAGAAATACAAGAGAAGTCCATTAATAAGATAGATTTAAAGTGGCGATTTATACATTGGAGATCAGCAATCTTATATTTACTACCATCCATCATTCTTTTTAGTGTCTTTTTATTTTATCCACTTGGAAAAACCTTGTATTTAAGTTTCTTTTTAACGGATCAGCAAGGAAATGCAAATGTTTTTGTCGGTTTAGAAAATTTTCAATATATTCTTCAGGCAGAAAGTTTCCATAAAAGTATTAAAGCAACTATTTTGTTTGTGCTGTACACGGTACCGACTGGAGTGATTATTTCTTTATTCCTAGCTTTACTAGCAAACGAAAAGATTAGAGGTGTCGGCATTTTTCGAACCATTTACTCCTCGACAATGGGAATTTCCGTCGCTGCCTCTGCGGTAGTCTGGTTATTTATATTCCACCCAAGTATGGGGATTTTAAACCAGCTCATTACTTCCATAGGTGGCACTTCTATAGATTGGTTGCTACATCCAGATTGGGCATTAGTTTCCGTTTCTATCACAACGATTTGGATGAATATAGGATTCTCTTTTCTTATTTTATTAGGTGGCTTACAAAATATTGATGATCACCTTTATGAAAGCGCCAAAATTTCAGGCGCAAGCTATTTCTACCAACTGCGAAGAATTACGATTCCTATGCTATCACCTACTTTATTTTTTGTTATTACCGTTTCACTAATTAATGCGTTTCAAACGTTTGGACAAGTTGATATTCTCACACAAGGCGGTCCATCTGAATCTACTAATCTGATCGTTTATTCTATCTATCGTGAAGCCTTTGTTAATTACCAGTTTGGAACAGCAAGTGCACAATCAATCTTCCTGTTTATATGTATTTTAATTGTAACGATTCTACAATTTAAGTTTGGAGAAAGGAAGGTGCACTATCAATGAAAATACTTCGCCCTATCATTACATATCTATTGTTAATATTGACAGCTGTCATCGTCTTTTTTCCGGTAGTATATGCGTTCTTGATCAGCTTTATGAGTGGTGCGGAACTATTACAAGGAAAGTTCATACCGGAAAGCTTTCATCTAGAAAATTATCAGAAAGCTTTCGAACGATTACCACTAGCCCACTATTTATGGAATAGCTTTTTTATTTCAACTGTCGTGATGCTAGGACAATTACTCGTAAGTGCGTTAGCTGCTTATGCTTTTGTATTCATTCCTTTTAAAGGTAGACACATTGTCTTTTTTATCTTTATCTCAACGATGATGATTCCATGGGAAGCTACCATGATTCCAAACTTCCTCACGATTCAGCAACTAGACTGGATTAATAATTACCAAAGTTTAACGATACCTTTCTTTGCTATTGCGTTTGGAACGTTCCTTTTACGACAACATTTCCTAACAATACCTAAAGAATTAAAAGAAGCTAGCGATATCGCCGGATTACGCTCTTTTAAATTTTTTTGGAAGGTTGTCATTCCATACTGTCGTACATCCTTTGTAACATTAGGAGCTTATGGATTCTTGACAACGTGGAATATGTATTTATGGCCGTTACTTGTGACGAACAATGATCAAGTAAGAACCGTTCAAATCGGTTTAAAGCAGTTGCAAACACAGGAAATGGCATCAGAATGGGGGGTGGTTATGGCAGGAGTCATTATCGTCATCATTCCGACATTAATCTTGTTGTTTTTAGGGCAAAAACAATTGCAAAAAGGCCTTGCCCAAGGTGCACTTAAATAATAAGGGGGAATTATTCAAATGAAAAAGCTATTACTATTGTTTTTAACAGTATGTTTACTAGTATTTATCTCGGCATGTTCTAATGATGCGGAGGGAGAGGAACCTGAAGAAGATACTTCCGGTGAAGAGCAACAAACTGATGATAGTAGTGAAAATGAAGACACAAACGAAGAAGCAACTGATGAAAAGGTAGAAGCTGTTTTTTGGCATGCGATGTCCGGTGGTGGACAAGAGTCCATTGAAGCAATTGTCGATAATTTCAACCAATCGCAAGACCAATATACGATAATCCCTGAATTTCAAGGCTCTTATGAAGAGGCATTAACCAAATTCCGCAGTGTTGGCGGAACAGAAGATGCACCGGCAATCATCCAGACCTTTGAAGTCGGTACAAAATATATGATTGATAGTGGTTTTATTGAACCAGTTCAATCTTTCATTGATCAAGAAGGATATGATATTAATCAATTAGAAGAAAACATATTGAACTATTACACTGTCGATGATCAACTATATTCGATGCCATTTAACTCCTCTACTCCAGTCATGTTATATAATAAAGATGCATTTGAGGAAGCAGGTTTAGATCCCGAGAATCCGCCACAAACCTTTGAAGAAATCAAAGAAGCAGCTGAAAAACTGACAGTTAAAGACGGTGATAACACAGAAAGATACGGTTTCTCGATTTTAAATTATGGATGGTTTATTGAAGAATTAATTGCTACACAAGGCGGACTCTTTGTCAACAATGATAATGGTCGTAGTGAGGAAGCAACGGAAGCCGTATTCAATGGTGAAGAAGGGTTACGAGTATTCCAGTTAATCGACGAAATGAACAAAGCTGGTACATACGGTAACTTTGGATCTAATTGGGATGATATCCGTGCAGCATTTCAAACTGAAAATACGGCTATGTATTTAGACTCTTCAGCTGGTGTTGCTGGCACAGTTGAAAATGCACCGTTTGAAGTTGGCGTTGCTTATATTCCTTATTCAGAAGAAGCTGAACGTAATGGCGTTATTATCGGTGGTGCCTCCCTTTGGATGTCTAATGGCATTGAAGAAGAAAAACAACAAGCAGCTTGGGAGTTTATGAAATTCTTACAAACACCGGAAAGCCAAGCAAAATGGCATATTGATACAGGGTATTTTGCTATTAACCCTGCTGCGTATGATGAAGAAATTGTACAAGAAAGATGGGAAGAGTTTCCTCAACTAAAAGTTACGGTTGATCAATTACAAGAAACAAAACCTTCTTATGCAACACAAGGTGCATTAATTTCCGTTTTCCCTGAAGCTAGACAACAAGTTGTTACCGCCATGGAAAATGTATTACAAGGCACTGATCCACAAGAAGCTTTAGATCAAGCAGCTGAGGAAACGAATCGTGTAATGGAACAAGCAAACCGTGCAAATGAATAAGTTAAAAACTAATGGTGCTTAATTAGTAAAAACCCGGTTCATTTGAACCGGGTTTTTACTGCTTCCATTTTATATTTACCTTAACGATAGACCTGATCTATTTTGTTATACTCGTCATCTGTTAACTGAACATCTAATGTTTTCAAATTAACGGAAACTTGACTTGGTCGTTTTGCACCTGGAATAATCGCATCAATGACTGGATTTTTTAAATACCAAGCTAGTACGACATGAGCAGTTTCTGCCCCTTTGACTGCTGCGATTTGTTTTACTTCTTCCAAACGATCTAATTCTCGTTCAAAACGCTCACCTTTAAAGTGTTCCATATTTTGACGTAAATCTTGGAACTGATCACCTTTTTTATATTTACCTGCTAATAGACCGGCAGCGAGTGGAAAATAAGGCACAAATGAGATACCATGCTCCTTCAAATAAGGGAAAAGTTCTTCTTCTGCCTGACGGTTGATTAAGTTATATTCCCCTTGAAAAACATCAACATATCCATCTTTATTAGCTTCTTTTAGTTGTTCAAGTGAAAAATTCGATACACCGATTGATCTTATTTTTCCTTGCTCTTTTAATTCAAATAACGCTCCAATCGCTTCATCTTTAGGTGTTTCCTCATCAGGAAAATGAATATAAAACAAATCAATATAATCTGTCTGTAACCGGTTTAGACTCTCTTCTACCGTCTGCTTTAGAAAAGCTGGTGAATTGTCCGTAACCATGTCATTTCCTTTTGGACGGTGAGCACCTTTTGTGGCAATGATCATTTCATTTCTTTTACCAGTTTCAGTTAATACTTCACCAATCAATTCTTCAGACCTTCCCGGCCCATAAATATAGGCGGTATCTAAAAAGTTAATCCCTTCATTCATTGCTGTACGAATTAACTCTTTTCCTGTTTCTTCATTTAAATCAGGATACAAATTATGACCACCAACTGCATTAGTTCCTAGACCGATTGGATTGATATATAAATCTGTGTTACCCAATTGAATATTCGCCATCATAATCCCTCCGTTATTATTGTAATTCTTTAATGACGGCCTCCGGTTGTTTACCACTTAAACCTTGTAACATATTTTTAGCCGCGAATAATTTCATTTCTTCTCGTGTCTCTGCGGTTGCAGATCCTATGTGCGGTAAAGTAACGACATTATCCATTTTCAATAGTGGATTATCTGGTTCTATAGGTTCTTGTTCAAACACATCCAGCCCTGCTCCAGCAATTTTCTTTCCTTCTAAAGCTTTAATCATCGCTGCTTCATCGACAACTTTACCTCGCGATGCATTAATAAAAAAGCAAGAGGTTTTCATTTTTTTAAATGCATCTGCATTAATTAAATGCAATGTTTCTTTTGTTAATGGAGTCATCAGTAATATAAAATCAGATTCTTGCAACAAAGGATCAAGCTCCTGATATACTACCCCTAACTCGTTTTCCACTGTTTCTTTACGAGATCGGTTATAGTATGTAACCTCCATTTCAAAGCCTAGTTTTGCTCTTCTAGCCACTTTCTCTCCGATTCTGCCCATCCCTATAATTCCTAGTTGTTTATGATGGACATTGTGACCAAATAATGGGGCGTCAACTGCTTTATCCCATTTACCTTGCTTGACATATTGATCTAACTCGGTAATTCTTCTTGCGCTGCTAAGAATTAACCCGAAAATAAGGTCTGCCACTGTTTCATCTAATACATATGGTGTGTGTGTCGCTATGACTTCTGAACGTTTTAATGCATCGACATCAAAATTGTCATAACCAACAGAAATATTACTCACTACTTCCAGTTGACCTGCTTGTTCTAGTAATTCATTATCAATGCGGTCTTTCGCTGTTATCAATCCATGAAAGTTGCCAATTGTATTTAATAGTTCTTCTCTAGGCATTTGTTCTGGACTATCCCATGTTGTTAATTCAACATGTTCTTGCAGATAATTTTTTACTGTCTCGGGAATTGGTTCGGTGACTAATACTCTTTTTCGCATATGTACCTCCTAAATTTACCAAGTTAATCTTATAATATCACGAACTGTTTGAATAATCGAAAAATGCGCATATAAGAAAAACCGGGAAGAAGCCCACCCGGTCCTTTTCATTGACCAAAATAATATATCTACGATAGTATAAAGTAGTTATTTTGAGATGGATATTGGGCGTAACAACCGCTACGGCTTGCCCACTTCGCTTTCCGTGGGGCGTGTCTTCAGCTAACTTTTGTAAAGAAGATCGCTTTACAAAAGTGGATCTTCAGATCACGCTGATCCCACAGGAGTCGAAGTGGGCGCCTGCGCTAAATAACGTTCTACATTTTTTTACGTACGGACATTTTATTTTACATTGTATAAAACCTCAAAAAGTTAGCTGTCACTTAAGTTGTAGAGCTGCTTTATAGCGAGGGGCGCCCGCTTCAACTCCTGTGGGAACTGTTTTACCTGAAGATCCACTTTTTCAAGCGGTTATTGCTTGGAAAAGTTAGCTGAAGGTCAAACCCCATGGAAAGGGAAGCTGGCAGCCGGAGCGATGCTTTCCGTCTACATAACATTTCAAAATGACCACCTATGATACAAAAAAATACTATCATGTCGCGGTTTATATGCTTTCCTATCTGATAAGAAAAACCGGCAAACTCTGCCGGTCCTCCCTGTCACACTTTCAAATTAGATATAAACTGTGAAAGTTTTTTGCTAACATTTATTGAGCGGACATTGAGTACGTTATTTGACTAAAAATCACCCTTTTATCGATGTTAGCGGACATTGAATCCCTTATTTGGTTCATTTTGGCTTAAATGAGCACTATTTTCGATGAATAGCGGAATAGATGTCCGCGACCACGCTAAAAACAGCACTTTTGTTATAAATAACGGAACAAATGTCCGCACTCAGCTAAATTTCACCCGGTGATCACTATACTTCACACTTGAGTATTTGGTGTAAACTATTCTTGAAGTATGCATGGTGCTTATCTATGTATACCCCTTTAGCCTTCCGCACGCATTTTCATGATGACACCTGCTGTTTCTTCAATTGACTTATCCGAAACGTTAATGACAGGACAATCGAGTTTTTTCATCAACTCATTAGCAGTTTTTAATTCTCGCTTAATTTGATCCATGGAAGCATACTTAGACTCTGCAGGTAATCCTAACGTTTTTAGTCTTTCGGATCTAATTTTTAATAAGTGACCTGGATCAATGGTCAGCCCGACAATCATGCGATCAGCTGGTTGAAATAACTCTTCCGGAGCTTCCATATCTGGTAAAATAGGAAGGTTAGCTGTTTTAATTCCTTTATGTGCTAGAAATATGCTTAATGGTGTTTTAGAAGTTCTTGAAACTCCAATTAATACTACATCAGCTAGTAATAAACCTTTTACATCTTTTCCATCATCATATTTGACTGCGAATTCTACTGCTTCTATTCTTTTAAAATACTCTTCATCTAACACTTGGCGCTGACCAGGTTCTGGTTTCGGATTACCATTGAATGTGTCAATATACGCTTGCATCATAGGACCCATTACATCTACTGCTCGTATATCATAACGAATAGCATCTTGTTGCATTTTAGCTCTCAACTCAGGTTGAACAAGTGTATATGCAATAAAACTATCGTTTGACCTTACTTCTTGAACAATTGCTTCAATTTCTTCTTCTGTTTGGATGTGACTATATCTTTTTACTTGCACATCTCTACTAGTAAATTGTCTAACTGTTGCTCTTACAACCGCTTCTGCAGTTTCTCCAACTGCATCAGAACACACAAAAATAAACGACTGATTATCTTGCATTTTAAGACTCCCCTTTATGCTGTACTTCAGATCCCATGTTAACTAATGCTTTTACAATATTTGTTTTGGTTATTCGACCAATCACTTTATAAACTCGGCTGTTGTCAGTGTGTTTCACAACTGGTAAACTATCTACTTCGTAATACACCATCATTTTCGCTGCTTCGTAAACACTTTGATCAGGGGAAATCGTGTAGACTTTTGGTTGCCTTGTCATGACTAATTGCACTGGCATCGACGCCGCTTTAGGATTTCCTAAAGTAACCTTTAGTAGATCTTTACGAGATACAATTCCCTCTAATTGGTTATTATCATCTACAACGATTAATGTTCCAACATCCTCTAAAAAAAGTGATATAACAGCATCATTCACTGTTGTCGTACCCTTTACAGTAACAGCAACTCCTTGAATATCTTTGACAAGCGTTTGTTTCCAAATATCATGTTGATTCGTCTGATTTACATTCTTAGATAAAAAGTAACCTACTTTCGGTTTGGCTTCGATATGCCCTGTCATTACTAACACCGCTAAATCAGAACGAAGTGTGCCCTTGCTTACACCAAGCATTTCTGCAATTTGTTCTGCAGTAATAGGTTCATGCTTTGTTAAAATATTCATAATTTCTTTTTGTCTTTTAGTAAAATCGATCATAATCTTCCTCCCAGATTTCAAACCAAAACAAACGCAATGATTATAGGACCATCATAACATAATTTCAAAAGGGAAATGGGAAAGTACATAATAATATCAGATTAATTATATTTGAACTACCCCCACTTAACCTCCTTTCAGGATGTTTGAAGTGGGGGATTCTTGGGAACAGAGCGTACTTATTAGTTTATTTCTTCCCTAACAGTGGTTTCTCTTCTTTACCAAGCTATCCCCGTAGTCCCTACGGTTTTATTGGTTGTTTAAGCCGAAGCTACCATTCGTAATCCTTCGGCTAGAATATTTTTGCTCGCATTGACATCTCGATCGTGGTGAGTATGGCAAACTGGACAAGTCCATTCCCTTATCTCAAGCGACTTCTTGCCATCGTGATATCCACAAGCAGAACATATTTGACTTGATGGAAACCATTTACTTATTTTCACGATCGTTTTGCCGTACCATTCTGCTTTGTATGTTAGTTTGGATACAAAGCTCGACCATGATACGTCAGCGATAGATTTTGCTAGTTTATGGTTGCGCAACATTCCTTTCGTGTTCAAGTCTTCGATACAGATTACATCGTGGTTTTGGATGAGGTCTGTACTTAACTTGCTCAGAAAGTCCGCACGTTGATTCATTACTTTTTCATACAATCTCGCAACTTTACGTTTTTGTTTTTGATAGTTTTTGGCATCGAGTAAGTCGATCCCATTGTTTTTCGCATGTTGGGCACGTCTGGACAGTTTTTTTTGTTCTCGTTTTAATTTCTTTTCCATTTTAGTGGTGAAACGATGATTATCCACCTTTTGTCCATCCGAAAGAATCGCAAAGTCTGTCATACCTAAGTCGATGCCGATAGCTGATTCTGTTTTTTCTAATGGTTGGACATCTGTTTCTGCAAGAATAGAGATGAAATATTTTCCGCTTGGATTACGTCTGATGGTGGCATTTAGGATCCGGCCTTCGACTTCTCGACTTTTGGCAAAGCGAACGAGCCCGAGTTTCGGTAGTTTAATTTGGTTCCCTTCCATGGAGATATTTCCGTTTGTTTGCTTCGTTGTGTAGGATTGAACAGGATGCTTTTTGGACTTGAATCGTGGGGCTTTGTTCTGCTGTTTAAAGAATCTGGAGAAGGCATCGGAGAGGTTTTTTAGGGAGGATTGGATCGCAATGCTGTCTACTTCTTTTAACCAGCTCAATTCTTCTTTTAAATGAGGTAGTTGAGCAGAACAAGCGTTATACGTCAGTCCTTTCCCTGTTTCTTGGTATGTATCGTTCCATTTTGCTAGAAAATGATTGAAGACAAAACGAGAACAGCCAATGGTTTTCGCATTTTGTCTTTCCTGTTCTTTCATTGGGTAGATGCGAAATTTGTAGGCTTTGTTAACAAGCAATGCTTTCACCTCTCTCTGTATCACGATACATCTATTATACCATATTTTGTATGGTGGATCGGTCATTTCAGGAAAAAAAGAAAGCATGCAAGCACTTGAATAGTCGAACAATCGAGATGGCAAGTGAGCCATCTCTTGTCCGAAGGCAATTCATCTCCCACCTAATCATTTTCATTCCTTGAGGTGGGAGTCTTCTCGCCTATTGCTGATAAAAAAGGACGAATCACAATAGATTACAAATCTATTTTATTATTGTATGATTAAATTTAACGCTTACATGAGAGGACTTGTACATATGCATTTAAATAAGAAGACAAATTTTTATTTATTATTATTTGTGATTTTCGGAGGTTTTTTAATTTTTGGTGTCTCCGAAAATATAAAAGGTCCGGCAATTCCTGATATGCAACAGGAATTATCATTATCTGATGGAACATTGGGTGCTTTATTAGCAATTAACGCTTTTGGATTCTTACTTGCTTGTACATATACGTCTTGGCTGATTGCCAAAATCGGAGCAAAAACTACGAGTATACTAACCTTTGCATTAATGGCGATTTCTGGCCTATTTATCTATTTTTCTACTAATTTCACCTCTTTGGTAGGAGCTTATTTCTTACTATATATCGGAAATGGCATGCTTGAAATTAGTCTTGCGATCATTGCTGCTCGATTATTCACCCAAAATACTGGAACCATGCTGAATTTATCGCATTTCTTTTACGGACTTGGATCAACAGTTGCACCAATTGTTGCTGCACAAATGATGGGGTGGGAAATCAATGCCACTGTTTTAGGGTGGCGAGGTATGTATTTAATCATGCTCTCCTTATCGGTTTTGCCTATTATTCCAGTTGTGTTAAGTCGTTTTCCGAAAGAGGAAGGTGATGATGAAGAAGACCGAACATCTATCAAAAAATTAACCAAAGATCCAATTGCTTGGCTGATTGTATTTGCTTTAACAATGGGTGTTACAGCTGAATTAGGAATCGCAGCCTGGCTTGTTAACTATTTAGTCAAAGTTAGTGAATGGACCATTGCAGATGCTTCAGGTATGTTATCCATTTTCTTCTTTTCTTTTATGTTAGCAAGGCTTTTACTTGGCCCTGTAACCGACAAATTTGGTTATGCGATATCGATTATTGTTTTTTCTTTTTTGGCAGGTGTGTTAAGTTTAATCCCTATTTTTACTGGTGATCGTCTCGCTATTCTCTTTGCAATTGCTGGCTTCGGAATCGGCCCTATTTACCCAACAATGATGGCACTCTTAGCAAGGAAATATACAAAAGGAACAGATACAGCAATTACGTTTACAGTGGTTCTTATTGGAATAGGTGGTGTAATAACCAATTTAATTATTGGTTATATCATCGAATGGGTAACAAATCTCTCTTTCGGTACTACATTTGCAGAGAGTAACAAAATCGGAATGCAAACAGGTTATTTCTTTATCAGCATGACCGCGATACTATGTGGACTTGCAACGATAGAGATATATAGAAGATTGAGAAAAGAAGGAAACGTCTTATAGAGTGGTTTCTTTCATGCGATCTGTTTCTTTAAAGCATATACAGAACTATATACTGTCGGTGAGATAGATGTGTTCTTCTAATCTCACCAACAGTATTAGTTCCAAAAGGTAGGAAGATCTCAGTTCCTCCTAGATAAATACTGCCCCACCATTTGGGCTGATAAACTGACCACAGAAAAAGTCACCCTCGTTGGAAGCTAGTAAAAGTGCTGTTGCAGCAATCTCTTCCACTTTCCCTAACCTTTGAAGCGGGATATCTTTCTCTTTTTCAATCCATTCAGGTTCCATATCTGATAAGATCATATCAGTACCCACTGGGCCAGGTGCTAGAGTGTTTACTAAAATATTCGGAGCCAATTCTAAAGCAAGACTTCTCGTTAAACTATTTACAGCGCCTTTAGCAGCAGTATAATGGGTATAATTTGCCCTGCCTTTAATCGACAATTCAGATGAGATATTGATTATTTTTCCAACACTTTCCGGATCAATGATAGGGATAAAGTTTTTACACATGAGAAACACCCCTCTAAGATCTATATTCATCAGATGGTCCCACTCCTCTGTAGACATCTCAACTAGAGGTTTTTCCTCTCCAATTGTCCCAGCATTATTGACTAGTATATTAATTTTCCCAAATCTATCTTCTGTCAACTTAGCTAGTTGATTGATATCTTCTTCCTTGCTAATATCTGTTGGAACAGCTAAACACTCTACACCGAATGATTGGATCTGCTGGAGAACTGAATCGACATTTTCTTCATTGGGCAAATGGGTAAAAATGATATTTGCTCCTTCTTTAGCAAATTGAATAGCAATACCCTTTCCTATCCCTTTACTACCTCCTGTAATTAGTGCAACTTGATTTTTTAACTTCATCATAATTGCCCCTTTCTATGATTGATTAAGCGTTTTGTCCATGAGCTAATGGGATATTTTCATCATTTGAAGGTGTCGTCTCCACTTTATGAGCCTCTAGAGCTGCTTCACTAGGGGTAGTAAAGAAGGAAACGGCAAACATAACAATACCAGATATAAGAAAACTAAAGAATCCGGGAACTTGAAGTAGCGTCCAAATTAAGCCACCTTCACCTGGCAAAGGAACACCAAACATCGTTGTTGCTAAGTAAACAATGAGCCCTACACCAATACTCCACCACACGGCTTTTCCAGTTACCCCTTTCCAAAATGGCGGTATAACTAGTGGCCAAATTAATGTTACAAGAATGATATCCCATGCTAAGTATGCTAAGGATAAGATTTCCTCAAAGGCAATTGATAACACTAGAGCAACTAATCCACAAACAACAATTGCAATTCGAGAAATAAGCAGAAAGCGGTCTTGTTTTGGTTTCGAATCAATAAAATCTAAATAAATATTTTTAGTGAATACACCGACAGCTGCCATATAACACGCAGCAAGAGTTGACATCGCCATACCTGCCATAGCTGTCAGAAATAGACCAGCAAAGATAGGATGCCAATACGTAACGGTGTAAGTTAATAATAAAGGTTCTGCATTGTCTACACCTGGAAATATTGTCCTAAAAGCTTCCCCAATCATACCGGGCGTCCACGCAATTAATAAAACCACGATACCGGCAATGACCATTGATTTAGAAGCGACTTTAGGACTTTTGGCTCCACATACTCTTTGTCCTAAATCGGCTGCTGCTATGTCACCAATCGCTAGTACTAGAAATAACGACCAAAATTCTGCTCCTGCTTTTTGGAACAATTTATTAGGGTCCCACCACTCAGGGTTAAAAATAGTTCCATCTGATGTGACAGCTATCACCACTGTGACAGCAATAATGCCGATGACCGATATAATTCCATTCAAAATGTCAGCATACGCTAGTGACCATAAACCACCCATAATACAGTAAACTAAAGTTAAAATAACAAAAATAATAGCTGCTGCCCAAAGTGGTATATTAAAGATGGTTTCAATTATTAACGCACCACCGACAGTTAGTGCTCCAGCATTAAAAAAACCAAATGCGATAATGGTAATCGTTCCAGCAAAAGCCCCTAATTTTTTATCAGCAAATCGAAGACCGTAATAATCACCTATTGTCCAACCTTTTAGTCTTCTGAGAGGCTTTACCCAAGTAAATGCTCCAATTATCATACAAGTTCCTAAACCACCCATTGTGGCAAAAGCTTCCCAACCTCCTAGAAAGTAACCTGAATCAATTGCACCAAGATAAAAAGGTGCTGCAAGTAAAGCTGCTGTCAGACTCCATGTAACTAGGGGCAATGGAAGGTCCCAGTTAGCAACGATTAAATCCTCTGCGGAATTAACACGTTTATAGCCTTTAAACCCTAAATAATAGATTGCTATCATAAAAATAATAAAGATTGATATTATCATACGCTTTTTCCCCAATCTGTCTGTATATTTTACTCTGTACGAAGTAGTAATGTTCTCTTTCAAAATTTGATGTTGTCTATCTTGTCATGAGGAAAAATCAACAGCGAATAATTTCCTTTTTTTCACTGTTGATTTTATGGTTGCTTGTAATCTATTACAACTTGAATTGACCTACTAATTTACGCAGATCTTCAGACAATTTAGCAAGTTGCTCAGAGCTATCCGCAACACTTTCCATAGAACTACTAGTTTGTTGAGATGAAGCTGTTGTTTGCTCAACTCCAGCTGCCGCTTCTTCCGAAGTAGAGGCAATATTTTCAATTGAAACGCTCATCGTGTTACTACTTTGAGATATGTCTGCTAAATTACTAGAAACAGTTTGAATGTTGCTAGCCATTTCTGATAAAGAACCTGTAATGTTTTTAAAGGTTTCATCCGTATTTTTGATGAGATTTGTTCCATGTTCTACTTCTTTATATCCACCTTGTAATGATTGAGCTACATTACTAGACTCTGCTTGAATAGTATCAACAATTCCGGTAATGTCAGTAACAGATACGGAAACTTGCTCAGCCAATTTTCTTACTTCATCGGCAACTACCGCAAAACCTTGTCCATGTTCACCTGCTCTTGCAGCTTCTATTGCTGCATTTAATGCTAATAAGTTCGTTTGTTCTGCAATATCCATAATAACGGAGACAAGCTTAGAAATTTCTTGTGATTGTTGATCTAAGCCTTGAACTTTTTGAACGGCATCTTGTACAATTTGATCAATTTTAACCATTTGTTGATTAGACGATGCCATTAATGAACTACCATTTTCCGTCAATTCTTGTACTTGATTGGATGATTGGAGTATGTAATCACCATTCTTATTCGCATCTTTTACTTTATCAGAAAATGTTTCCATCAAGGAAGAAAGCTCTGCCACACTTTCTGCTTGTTGCTCAGATCCTGTTGCTAACTCTTCCATAGTGGTTGTAATTTGTTCAGAACCAACTTGTACTTCTTTTGCCGACTTATTTAACTCTTCGCTTTGGTTCGATAACACTACCGTTGTATTAGAAATACCTGAAATTAATTCTCTTAACTTCACTAACATATTGTTAAATGCTTCAGTTAATTTACCTACTTCATCGTTGGAATTGACTTCTAAATTTTCATGAGTCAAATCACCTTGAGCTATGCCTGTAGCTACTTGAACCACCCTATCGAGAGGTTTAGTCATTTGACGAATAACGATGTAAATAAGCACACTTAATACAATTACACTAATTACACCTATAATGGATTGAAGTAGGATCGCTCCATTAATAACTGAAGAGATATAATCAGCTGAATAATCAATACCTAGCACGGCAACCTGGTTACCTGATTCATCTTTTAAAGGGACAAAAACGGTTCGCCAAGTTCCAAAAGGATCTTCAAAAATATCTGTTACACTCGGCTCTCCTGTTTCCATAGCTTGATGAGCATGCAATAAGTGAATATCTGCTAAATCATTAAAAGACTCCCCTGCATTATAAATTTCATTTAAATTTTCTGTATATGCTACAGGAATAATACTATCTTCACTTTCCATCTCCCAAATGTAACTCCACTCCATAATACCTTGTTCATTCTTAATCTCTTCCAGCATTTGTTGTGCTTCTATGAAGCCTGGATCATTTTCACTATCAGCTTCAAGCATTTGACTCACTGTTTCCCCATTCAGTTGCATTGCAGTTAATATACCTACACTACGCAACTCCTGTTCCAGGTCATCCTGTGCATTACTTTCTAGACTTTGAACACTGAGCCAAGTCAATACTACTATACACAAAATAACAACAGGCAAGATAATGAGGGATATCTTGTTTCTTAATGATAAATTGGCAATTTTAAATTTCATAATAATCCACCTTTTCTGTATGATTGATTGTTGTGAAAGATAAGGAGTTTTATCCTTAAACAGGCATTCTATAGATATAAAGAATCAGGCATTACGCACCATTTCCAACTATACAACATATCAAGAAGATTGTAATGGGACTTTTAGATGAAAATTATAACTTTTTATCTAGGACTTAAGAATAGGTAACAAGAAGAATAGCTGATCGACACTTGAATCCATTTAAATGTTCATACTGATTAGAAAAAGCCTATCATACCCGCTTAACTTCATAATCTACTGAGGTAATGTTCGTTTCATGAGGAAAACTTTCCATGCAAATGAACAGTTTTCCGCGTAAAAAGTAAGTCTATCATTAGTCCGGTGTATGCTAAATATATTAACTTAACTCATTTAAAGAGCTCGCTTTTTTATTATCATTGCAATTGTTTATTGCGAAATCCTGCTCCTTTATTGCGAAATGGCTCTCGTTTGTAATTAGTCGAATTCAAAGGAAAAGAGCTTTGATAATATAAAAAAGTGACCCCTGTATAGCACAGGAGTCACCTTTCTTGCATAGTCTTTTTAAAGCAATGCTAATGCTTTATAGCAATTGTTTACTTTTTATTATTCAGTTAACTCTTCAATTACTAATTCTTCGACTGTTGCTGTTCCATTGTCTAATATTTGAACTTCAGCGTCAATGCTGTCTCCTTTTTCCAAGAAAATGGCTAGTGGTGATTTACTCGCATTTACTGTATAAATGGTCGAATCGTCTGTTAATAAAAATTGTACGATTTGCCCTTGTTCAGATGATGTAACTAATACGCGATCCACTTCACCTGTTACTTGCTCTGTCACTGTTTCATCTGTTGCACCAACATTGCCAGGGTCTTGTAACAAGGCCATTCGATAGGCATCTAGTGTTTCATTGGCAGTATCACCAAAGACAACAAAATCAGAATCATTCGCCTTGATATAAGCGTATTGCTTATGCAATCCATTTGGATCTAAGACATTGACCACCCATGTCGGGTTACCATCAACATTATAAAGAACTGGCATATAGCCTTCCCATTTTTTCTCAGGGAATTCTTTATTCACTATTTGTTTCGCACCTTCACTGTCCATAATTCCATTGTTCTTTTCTCCACCATAATAGGTGAGTTCTCCCGTTCTGGCATCTACTAACGTATAGCCTAAAGCTGAATCGATATTTTCCTTTGGTGATGTCATATCAGTAAAGTAGAACATGTCACCATTCTCATCAAATATTGGTGTTACTCCAGATTCTGAACCAGATTCATTAGGAATCTTAACGTCTCTTTTGCCAAACACACTATTCAACCAACCATGAATATATTTACCAAAGTAATTATTCTCTAAAGTAGCCATTTCAGAGCTGACAGAGCCTTCTATAAATTCTGGCGCTTCATTTGTATCAAACATCTGCATATCTCCAGAAGTAGGATCGATCACCACTACTTTCAAGTCTTCCAAATTCGGTTTATTCGTTACATGCATTGGGCGGTATACGGTTTGTACATACCAAGGCTTCCCATCATCATCGACTTCAATCTGTGCTTCACCACTTTGAATATAGTGTGGATACTTATTATAAATAACCCGTTGGACATATTTATTAAAGTAACTTGAGTTTGTATATTGCATGGCGCTATCATGAAATTCTGGTTGGGCATTTACATTCGTTGCTGAAATTGTAAAATAACCTGCTGTTTCTTTTCCTCTAAGATACTTCCAAAAGCCTGCAAATTCCACAGGTGCCACATAAACAATCTCTTCCTTAACTTTTTGAACTTGAAGCTTTCCTAGATCATAAAATTGCGGATTCGGTACAACACTCATTGCTTTCTGAATTTTATTTCGAGCAAATTCTGGTGCTACTGTGATTGGTGTTTCATCTTTAGTTAACGGTTCTGCCTCTTCTTCTTCTTGAACGGTAATACTCTGATGGGCTTCATCTAGTGTCGTAAATCCTAAAATAATTACAACAATTACCCCAATTAATCCTACGCCAAAAAAGAAAATAAGAGGACTTAATACCTTAGTTTCTACCTTTTCGCCTGGTTGAATCACATATAATAATAATGGCAATAACACTACTGCTACGATTAAATTAGCGATCAACATGTTTGGTACAGTAATCGCCGGCATCATAAAATAGAAAATGACACCTGTAATCACATAACCGATTACGAAAATAATCAGACCATGTTTCATAATCCGTGAAGCATTTAACGAAGAAATGCTTACGGTAATGATTAAGCCTACTACATATAAAAGCATTGCAATAACAGTTGCAATTAACACACCTATCATTCTAAATTCCTCCTCTTCTCACTATTAATTAATACGAACGAAAGAAAGGAAAGTTTCAAATTTTTATTGTAATTCATCTTCAGTTAGGCGAAGAATTGGCTTAATACCTCCACCAAACCTTGAGCCAAACTCACTCACCGTATAGTCATCAACTGACAATATTTTTTCATTTGATCCATATGGTACCCAACCAAACGTTACCTCTGTTGGAGGAGATGAAATGGTCAAAAAATCATCTACTTGATCGGAGGTTTGTTGGAGATCAACAATCACTTCTTTCCAAACACCTGAGATCTCTTCCACTCCGTATTTTTCCCTTGCTACATCGATTCTTTTCGTTAATTGTAATGCTGGGTAATAATAATTGTTTCCTTGCGTTGTGCCATACTGTCGCTCTCGTTGTCCAATTATTTCAACATAACTTAACGTGGGGTCCGGACGAACATTCCAAATTAAATACAGATCACTTTCGTTCAAATTCCATACCGTATAAGATCCCATCGCATTATGTCCCATCAGTAACCAATCATTATTTTGCCATTCCCAAAATGCTTGTGCATACATTTCATCTGTAGAGATGAAAAAAACTACAACGTGCTGTTCATCTAAAAAAATAATTTCCTGTATTTCCGCTACCTCTAGTTGATGATGTTCATTAATTTGGTCTATGATCATGTCTTCCGATAAAAAGGGATCTGGTTCTGAAAAATAGTAATGCCAGCCAATGCTAGAAACTACTATAAGTAGAATTAAAATACTAATGAAGATGACCGTTTTTTTATGCTTCATTCGTTAGTCACTCCCACAATCTCTTCTCCGTCTCAAAATAGTACTGTTGCTCCAGAGTAGAAATAAGCAGATGATAACCATCTTTACTTACATATACAACAGGAATATAACCGCTCCCCCACTTAGCTTTGACACCTTCTACTAAATAAGGGAATTCTTCAGTATGTTCTTGCTCCACATTCATTTGTTCATCACGCCATTGGTTAAAGTCTAGTTCTTTTCTTGTAGCTGTATCCAATGCTTCAGAAAATGTTTCTGGGTCCAATGAGATATTATATTCTCCCGAAGAATGAATTGTCTTTACCTCTGCATTTTCAACATTTGCCAGAAAGGTTTGCACTTCATCATCTGGATAAATTATCGATTGTAATAATATCGCTATTAGACCTGACAAGATAAATAAATAACTAGACAAGAACCCCCACCAGGCAAACGTACGTGCTCGCTGCCAACGCTCTGAATCCTTACGCATAAAAAAATAGACAATCCAAACACCTAAAGGTAAAACAGGAATTCTCCATTCATTTTCTATATTCCAATGAAAATCAAACGTAAACATTCCAACAAAAATAAGGATGGCAACTTTCCAAATCGCCATCTCTTCCTCATTCTTACGATAAAAATAGATAGCCCCTAATACAATCACTAGCCATACGGGAATATAAGATAGAAGCTCGACTACGTGGATAGTAATCATCAACACACCTCCTACGGTAATGGAACATACCCAGTTTGTTCGACAAGAGATTGGCCTGGCGCTGACTGCATCCATTCAATAAATGGTGATACATTCGGATTATCACTTCCCGCAGTTATCGCATAAAATTCTGCAACGACTGGATATGTATTGTTTTGGATATTTTCTTTTGTCGGTGCTACATCATTAACGGCAACATGTTTAATATCACCACTCTCCACCATTTCTTGTGAAAAATAACGGAAAGAATAACCGATCGCATTTCCCTTATTTCGATAGTCCAACGTTTCGCGGATAATACCAGCCATACCAGTTACAATCTCATCAGCTGGTGGATCCATTAGCGATTTTCCATCCATAAAGCGAATTAAAGCAGACTGACTACCACTTCCTTCTGGACGTTGAAATGCGAGAATTTCCTCATCATTTCCCCCTAGCTCTTTCCAGTTGGTAATCTCTCCAGCATAGATTCCTTGAATTTCTTCTACTGTTAATGATTCGACCGGATTATCATGATGAACGAAAAAGACAAATGCTTCTCTACCAATTGGTGTGAGTGACAAATCTACGTTTTTTCTTTCTGCTTGTTGATATTGTTCTTCTGATGGTTCGGCAAGAAATGCAATATCTACCGCTCCGTCTATTAGATTATCAAAAGCACCAGAAGTTTGACTGGATATCACTTCACTGTTGTTTACACGATACTCTTTATCCGGATAAACGGCTTGTGCAAACGCAGCATAAACGGGGTATAGTGCTGTAGCTCCATCTAATCGAGGCAAATTCTCTTCTATTTGTAAAGTTGACTCTTCCTCAAATTTAACTGCTTGCGTATTCTCTGCAAATGGTTGATAATCGCTAAGGTCAACATCTTGTGTACTGACAATTTCTAGACTTCTTAAATAATATTGATAACCCTCATAACTTCCAACAGCAATTCCGGCTAACAATAAAAAAGCAATGCTAATTATTTTCACAGCACGTTTTTTCCATTTTTCATAAATAAGTAGAATAGAAATTATGATGAAGCCAATTGTCACAATTGGAATAAATCTCCCATAAAACGCTTGACTCTTTGTCGAAAAAGAAGCGAACCACAACACCGCTCCAGCAAAACCAATTCCAAATACCATAATTAAACTAGCAAAAAACTTCATATGTACACCCTCCGGAAAATACTAAATTATACACAATATGGAATGAATCAGATTATATCATATTTCAAAGGGTGTGAGAATATTGCATTTTAGTATAGTTGCTCAAGCCAACGCTGAATCGTCGTCTCCTCCCTGATTTGTTCCACTTGCTTTTGTTCGATAATAGTTCCATTCTTCATAACGATTACTTCATCTAGAATGGGCTCTACCTCCAATAACTTATGAGTAGTTATAATTAATGACTGTGATTCTAAATCGATAAATTGAATAATACCTTTAATTATTTTTTCTTTTACTAGCGGATCAAGACCTGCCAACGGTTCGTCTAATACTAAGAAAGGAGCTTCTCTTGCAATTGTTACTACAATTTTGACTCTGCCTAATTGCCCTTTGGAAAGATATTTGATCTTTTCTTTTCGATTTAATGTAAAAAACTCTATCAATGCATTAGCACGTTCCTGGTTAAAATCTGGATATTGTGACTGATAAAATTCGATTAACTCCTCAATGGAAAAATAATCATAGAAATAAGATTGGTCCGGACTATAAGAAATCTGTTGACTTCGGTCATTTTCAAGATTAATAGTCCCTTGATTAGCTCGTAATATACCAGCTAACACTTTTAAAAGGGTTGTTTTCCCACTACCATTTTCACCGATTATTCCAATGATTTTGCCAGTCTCTATCACAAATGAACAATCTTGCAACACTTTACGAAACTTCCTTCTTTTACTGATATGCTGTACTTTAAGCATCATGCTCCCCCTCTTTTAAACTTAAGATTATTTCCTCTTTACTAAACCCTAGGGCTTCCATATCCTCCACAAATTGGTCAACATATTGCTTTTTCAACTCTTCCCGAACCTGAGTAATTAACCGGCTATCCTCTGTGACAAATGTGCCCTGTCCTCTCTTCGTGATCGTGATCTGACGCTGATCCAATTCTCGATAAACTCTTTGAATCGTATTCGGGTTAACTCCTACTTCGATCGCATACTCACGAACTGACGGCAATTTTTCTCCAGATTGCCTTATGCCACTCACTATTTCCTGAATAATAGTATCGACCACCTGTAAATAGATCGGCTTATCCCGTTGAAATTGCTGAGTCATTGGCTACACCTCCACTCTTTTTACAAGCACCCATGTAAAAAAGCGGTAAAAGCCATATAACACCAGTCCAAAAGCAATAACTAAGCTGAGGGATAATTGATTATCTACTATAAAAATAGTTAAAGGAATATCGGCAATAGCTTGTATTTCTATTAACCACCAATCTGCTAAAAAAGACAGGATGGACAAAATCCATTCAAAACTTTTAATAACTAAGAAAAACACCAAAAATAATGCGAACATACTAAAAACAAAGCCAATGTTTTCTTTCATCCACTGGTGCATCACCCATGCACCATAAACTGAAACGGTTATCAATATCGCAATAAATAAGTTAAACAAAAAAGCGGTCATTAATAATTTAAAAAGCTGAATAAACGAATAGTTAGTCATCTCAAAAAGCTTTAATATTATCGACATTACAACCATTACTAATAAATAGAGTCCAGTCAAAAATACTCCATGTAAAAATTTTATATGAATTTGCTTGGAGATTTGTTTCTTTAAAAAGAGAAATATGGACATTTGATGAACCTCCATATTAAGACTGAATAATAAAGTAGCTGGCAAAAGAATCATGCCCATCATCGATAATCCCATTAATGTAACTTCATCAAGTAATGCAAGTCCCCTTTGATAAATCGTGATTCCAGTCACTGCGATAAATACTAACAGCATGAAAACATGAAATCCTCTCATCATCATCATTTCTTTTTTCCATAACCCTTTGTAAATACTCACTTCCATCGCTCCTTGTATTAGTGTACTATCTAAATAGTACACTAATACATATAAGGATGCAATATAAAAAAAGCTCGGTTCGCTCCGAACTTTTTACAGCAATAATACCATTCGTATTGTTTCTAGTATATGTCCATCGAAGTTATCATCAAATTCTTCCACTTTCTTAAACCCTTTAGCATCATAAAAATGCCGTCCGATCCTGTTTTCCTTTTCCACATCCACATATATTTCCTTGACACCATCTAGTTTTTGGATGCCTTTGTCTAGTAATGATGTACCGATTCCCTTTCCTTGATACGCAGGCATTAAATAGATAGCATGCAACTCTACCTCCCCGTTATTTTTCACCGTTGAGAAGTTGGCAAAACCGACAAGTTGTTCTTCCATTTCAGCAACCAATAGCATCGAATTTTCCAGCCTTTTTTCCATCATTTCTTCACTATATGCAGAAGCTAAAAATTTCTCTTGTATTTCAATGGGAATAATTCCTTGATATGTAGCATACCAACTTGTTCTCGCAATCATCTGTACCTGTTTAATATCTCTATACTCCATCTTTCGAATAGTTAATGTCATTTATTATCACCTCTCCCATTTATTGTACACCAAAGAGATTCAAAAAAGAGGTACCAATCTAGAAAAGATTGTACCTCAAGCCATTTTATTCATATCTTGTAACATCAATTTCATCCAATATCATATCATTTAACTTTTCATTTACGACTAACTGAAACCGATGAAGCTGCTCCCTTTGTTGCGCATTCGCACTTGCCATTACCCGGTCAATGCTCTGTGATAATTTCTCTAATTCCAAATGTGCGTTTGTATAATCTTCATTTAACAAAAACTGATTACGATTAGACATATCTAACTGCTCTTCCGCTTGTTGAATAATATGTTGCCCTTCAATAAGTAAATTTTCTATCGAATCTCTTGTTGCCATCGTGATCACCTCAAATTTATTGTATGACAATCGCTAAATATCATACACTTTTCAACAATTGTTTGCTAAAATACAGAAGAACACAGAACACTTTTTTCAGAGGAGTAATCAACATGAAAGCAATCATCCCTTTTTCTCATCAATTATTAGAAGAGATTGTCAGAGAAGGAGACAGTGTTATTGATGCAACCTGTGGAAACGGTAATGATACCTTAAAGCTAAGTAAGCTCGTTGGTGACACAGGAAAAGTATACGCATTTGATATTCAGAAAGAAGCTATTGAACAAACCAAAGGCTTGTTATCAGATCACCAAATAAAAAATGTCGATCTCATTCATGATGGTCATGAGCACGTAGCTTCTTATGTAAAAGAACAGTTGATTTCAGCTGCCATTTTTAATTTAGGTTATTTACCTAAAGGAGACCATTCGATTATTACGACACCAGATACAACGATCCAAGCGATCCGCTCCATGCTGTCACTATTAACATCTAAAGGACGAATTGTATTAGTGATATATCATGGACATAAAGGTGGTACTACAGAAAAAAATCATGTCTTAAACTTTTGCACAGAATTGGACCAAAAACAATATCAAGTCTTGCAATATCAATTTATTAACCAAATAAATAATCCACCGTTTGTAATTGCGATTGAAAAGCTTAAATAATGTAAGGGGCTGAAAGTTGATGAAGCAAAATAAATATGACAATGATCAGTTTTTTTCTGCTTATAAAAGTATGCCTAGATCAACTATTGGTCTTGAGGCAGCGGGAGAATGGCATATGGTTAAAGAGTTAATCCCTAACCTACAAAATAAAGATGTTCTCGACTTAGGTTGTGGTTTCGGATGGCATTGTCGATATGCACGTGAGCTAAAGGCAAATTCAGTCATCGGTGTAGACATTTCAGAAAAAATGTTGCAAGAAGCAATAGAGATGACCAATGATTCAGCAATATCTTATATCAAACAACCGATAGAAAACATCCGTTTTAATAATGCTACATTTGATGTTGTATTCAGTTCATTAGCGCTACATTATGTAAAAGATTATCAAGCAATCTGTAACAAAGTATTTGATTATCTCAAACCTAGTGGCACTTTTCTTTTTTCTGTTGAACACCCGATTTTCACAGCAAGAGAAGAACAGGACTGGTATTATGATCAGAACGGCCAACGATTACATTGGCCTGTTGACCATTATCATACAGAAGGTATACGGCAGACCACATTCCTTGCTGATAATGTCATCAAATATCATCGGACTATTTCGACATATATCAATGGTTTAATAGAAGCTGGTTTTAGTATTAAAGCAGTCGAGGAATCCACCCCATCTGAGGAGATGCTACCAGACATGCAGGATGAACTACGCAGACCCATGTTTTTAATGATCTCAGCTGAAAAAGGCTGAGGTGGAATAAAACATAAATAAGCTACTGTGATTACCGCTCTTCGTTGGATAACTGGTTGTCTTCCTTGAATATCTGCCTTTATCCAACGAAGAATGTTACTTTTTCAAAGAACAAAATACTATCGTTTAGAAAAAAGCGCTTCAACCGGCTCCATTGTTTCTTTTAGTTGATACGCTATTTCTCCTTCACCAACATCATTTCGCTTCACAAATAGATTATCATCAGAAAACAAAAGTTTAATTACGATATTTCCCTGAAGTTCGATCACTAATTCTCCCTCAGTCTCGTCGATATTTTTTTCTGCAATTTTCGTTGCAGGATAGTCGTTAAAAGCTTTAATAATCTTCTGATTTATATCGATTTCCTTTTGATTGACATACATTCCCTCAACCGCTTCGATATCTATGGGCTGATGCAGTAAAAGATCATCCATCAAAGCACTTTGTTCTTGTTGCTGTTTTCCTATAAATAGTCCAAACATGATGAAAACTAAAGCAATAGAAACATACAAGTACTTCTTCATCTTATCAACCTTCCACCAGAGCTTGGTAAACAAGTAATTGACCATCTTTTTCGACTAGTATTGTAGATAAAAACTCACTACTCTGATAATCGCTACTCTTATTGGCATAAAGGATCGTACCTTTTTCTAATTTAGTAGCAAAGCGATCTTGATAAAACCATTGGCGATCTGTTTGTTTGACTATTTCGCCGATCACTTCACCTGTCTGGTAACCTGTCGGTAGCCATTCTCTATCTGTTACATTTTGATAAACCACTCCATCCCATTGGATAATATCGGCATCAGGATTTTCACTTAAGATATTTCGTGCATTTGGATTGCTAAGGGAAGAGGAATTTGCCGAAACCAATAATATAACGATGAGGAATAAAATAGATCCAGCGACAAAGTATGTTAACCTCATTAACCATCCTCCAATCGTCTATCACAGTCAAGCAACACAATAATGATAAGTATGAGAGATAGCAGACACCACCCTGATAAGTTTCCCTAATGATCAGTGCCGTCTCACTTTATATAATAGGTCGTTTTTTAAACAGAAAGGTTACAAAATAGATTAATTGGCCTTTCCTTTGAAACCAAATAACAGACAACTTGAGCGTACTGCTAATCTGCTCAGGTTAATTTCTTCCTGCCAATCGATTGTATATTTTAATATTCCAATGAAAGAATTGAGACTTACGCCCACTTACTCGAATTAAGCGTTTGACAATCGTTTCAAATTGTTTCATCTTTTTCACTTTGGGGTCCGCTAAATAAAGACCGACTAAGCCGTGCTGGATCATTTCGTGAAAAGCGCGGTCCGGTAAAGTTTGAACATGGTAATTGGTCTGTTCTACAAAATAGACAAGACGTTGTTCTAATTCCTGTGGAGTTTGATAGTAATTACAGAAGTTTAAGTCTCCTTCCTCCTCATCTTCCTGTTGATCAATAAAATAATCCAACATAATATGTAAGCCTTGTAAGAAAGGAAAATAACTATCAAATATTTTTTCTGCCAATTCTTCTGTCATTTGATCATTTAGTCCATATGAAACCATACAAAAAATCCCTAGCGTAGAACCTGTACAAGCGGAAAACTCATACCAGCTTAACATCGGCCATCTTTGTTGGTGTTGCTGAAACCAACTTTCTAACCGTGGAATACGCTCATTATGAACGACATGTTTATGTACTTGCAAGTCACTGTATAGTGATTCTAATTGAACCATCTGGGATTGAAAAATGGAGTAATGACGAATCTTAAGTAATACTTGTTGACAAGTTTGGACCAGATCAACTAAATAATCACCATCTGCTTGTTCCTCACGATATTGATAATAGTTTTTGATTTCGTTTCCCGGTGATAATGCATCCTCCATCGATTGGTGGAGCATACGGAAATCGGTTGGATCAAGTGACGTACTCCGATCACATAAATTATCTAAATAATCACTAATCGTTTGATACGCAACAATAAATCGAATTGCCTCGCGCCACATATCTCCAGCTAATAAGCTGTATACACTGCCACCCTGACAGTGGAATTTTTTATCCTTAATACTAGCTAAAGCTTGTGTACGAAGTTCTTCATTAGGTATTTCTTTGGCACGCTTTGACCAATATCTCAATTCACTTTTTACTTGTGGAAATATTTTTTGATAGACATTTTTCATTAAGATTGGTGCATTTGTTGGGACGTTTGTGGACAACTTTTTTCCCTCACTTTACTGTTATTACTTCTATATCAATATGATATCATATATTTAACTAGATACTAATCTTAACATGCAAAACCAACATTCACAAACACCAAAACACCTGTCGTATCAACGTTTATGTAGAATTTAACAAATAACAGGAATGTATAATAAAGCATAAAAATGAAGGTGTTTTGGGGAAATTTTGTGCTAAATTGGGGAAAGTTGAGGAAACTTTTTAAAATGAGCATGGGCGGCTTATGTAAAGGAAAAGGTACCGCAATTGTTAAATGTCAATTTCAGTAGCACGCTTAGAAGGAACCAATAATTTAATCAAAACCATCAAACGTCGCAGCTATGGTTGTCCTAATTTATATAAATTTAATTTACGTATCCGAATGGAGTGTAGACAGCCCGCTTAAATAGGAATTTACTAGCAATCTTGCGTTACAGGAAGAAAAAAGCACATTTAATTAAGGAGAACCACTCCTTTTTAAGTATTGGTATTTTATAACATATATGTTATATTGTATGTAATAACTTGAAGGGTTTCATTTATCAATACCATTTCCAATTTTTTCTATTAGGAGGTGATTAATTTGGAGAAAAATAGAAGATTAGGAGTGGGTAGTCTATCATTACTTTTCTTTATTTTAGCTATCGCAGTGTCGAATACGATAATCAATAAAAAACCTCTCGGTGAACATGTATTTAATTTCCTTCAGCTTAATATACCAGAGAGTATAATCACTATTACCCTGCTCATTTTAGCTGCAACAATTGGGATTAAATTTAAAGATCATCTGTTTGCGAAAATAGGGGCTATACTCTCACAAATAGTATTAGGTCTATTAGTTATCTTTTTAATAATAGATTTTGTACGAAGATTATTTGGGTTCTTTTTCTAACCAAGCTTCATCCTTCTTCTTAAATTTTTTTAGAAAAAGAAGAGGGGTGTTTTTAAAAAAATTTCCCAGTAAAATTTATTGTTAAATTCAGACAGCTCATTTTCCTCTGCGAACGATAAGGGTAAACAGCATAAAGCCCCGATTCCTACTAATGTGTAGATTAGTCTGGAAAGTGCAGCATCTTGTCCTCCAAATATAGATGCAACCCCCAGTTTATACCACCAATAATTACTAATGCTAAGCAATACGTTGTAGTGTATTCATTTATATCGCCTCCTTTTGTTAGATAGTTATCCTTTATCATTAGTTTGTTTTTTCTAGTTATACTATCAATTATAAAAGTTTTTGCAATAAAAAAAGACAACCTTAGTTGCCCGTTTTCAACTTTCAAATAATTCCTCTATTATCACCAATACCTTCTTCCTTATAGCCGGATTAAAATATCTCCGTTTTTCTTCTACTAATTTTGTTTTGTCAGAAAGAAGTTCATGTTTTTTATCGTTCTTGTTCTGGCATAGAAGCAATCAAATAAAGTGCGTTCGTGCTCAAATTGTGCACCATAGAATAATTTCCGTCTGATAATTGATCAGATATTTTCTTCCTTTTCATTATTATCATTAGAACCTCTTAACTTATTTTCAACCAAAATATATTGTTACCAGTTGACATATAAGCCATTGCTAACTTACATCGATTTGCTAAGGATTCATCTTCCCTTGGATCAAACCCCACCTTCTTGCCGTCCACCATTTTAAAATGACGAAATTTATATTTTGTAGGTTCGATCAACATAATCCCTCTCTAACCAAGTTAAAATTAATAATTCACTTAACCGTTTATGTACCAGGTATTTCATTATTTGTAGTACTACAAATAAAATGTAGTACTACATAAGTGTGACACCCCTCCGCCAATTGCTATTACTGTATTTGCAGTACACACAACAAGAAAAGTACTACAATAAAAAAATTCCAAAATTTTAACTGAGGTGCGCGTTTGAGTCCCCCCTACCTATCTCCCCAAGTCGTTCGAAACTTCATTTTGAAAGGGGGCTATTGTTTATGACGATATTATTTATTTTGTTCAGAACTGTTGATTGAACTCTTAGTATAATTATTTACAAATCCACTTACATTTTTCTTTTTATCAATCAATTGATATCATAAGCACCACTCAACCATGATGTATTCTTATCATTGTTTTAATGACTTGTTTTAATTGAGATTTGTAATGTTCGTATGCTTCAAAGAAGGGATCAATTTCATAATGATGTAGCTATACTCACGGTGAATTCTTTTTAGTTCAATATACGTTTTGTAAAACTGGAGAAGGGATCGCCAATGTTACTGGTACAGATAGTTTGAATAGAGTAATTAAAAAAGCTGGACTTTAAAAAATTACTGTACATGGATTAAAGGTTATAGCTGAAAGGTTGGGTAACACCCCACAAATGATGTATGATATTTATGGACACACGTTTAAGGAAATGGAAGAGAAGCAGTTACCGCATTTAACGATAGTTTAAATCAAATTGGGGGAAGCTTTTGGGGGAACTTTTTAAAACAGAGCTTCTAAACACCATGAACAGTGCGGTTTCTGATTCTTTCATATATTTAACTAGATACTAGGAGGTTATCATACATGTTATATGGTTATAAAGGAAAAACACCTTCGATTGACCAGACTGCTTACGTTGCACCAGATTGTGTCATTACAGGAGATGTTGAAATCGGAGCATATTCCAGCATTTGGTTTAAAACAGTGATTCGCGGTGATGTAGCACCGGTTAAAATAGGTTCCTATTCCAATATTCAGGATTTATCCTTACTCCATCAAAGTCCGGACATGCCCTTGATCGTAGAAGACCAAGTTACAGTGGGACATCAAGTTACGTTACATTCTGCTGTGATTCGTAAACATGCGTTAGTCGGCATGGGATCGATCATTTTAGATGGAGCAGAAATTGGCGAAGGGGCATTTGTCGGTGCAGGCAGTTTAGTACCTCCCGGCAAAAAAATTCCACCACGTACACTTGCTTTTGGCAGTCCTGCTAAAGTAGTTCGGGAATTAACGAAAGAAGACATTGAAGAAATGAAACGCATTCAAGAAGATTATGTGAAAAAGGGCCAAATCTATAAAAAGACTCAGCCATCAGATTTGGATCTGTGATACAGAAACACAAGCTTGCTCATTATAAATGAACAAGCTTGCTTTCTGTTTTATCCTCTTCCTGTAATTCTGAAATAGCAAATTTTTTCTCGATATAAATCTGGTGCCATAACATAAACATGAAAACAGTCCATAATTTTCTACTATTATCTTTTTTACCTTTACAATGTTCCTCAAGCAAGTTGAAAATAATCTGTTTTTCTAGCAAATGATCTGTTGCACTCTCTTGGATAAGATTTATTGCCCATTCATATAACTCATTCTTTAACCAGTGACGAATGGGAACAGGAAAACCTAACTTCTTACGATTCAATACATGGTCAGGGACTATGCCACTTGCGGCTTCACGTAAAATATGTTTCGTGGTGCCATTTGCTATTTTCTTGGATACCGGTATCTCTCTAGCAACGTTAAATACTTCTTTATCTAAAAAAGGAACGCGTAATTCCAATGAATGTGCCATCGTCATTTTATCTGCTTTTAGTAAAATATCACCTTGTAACCAAGTTTGCATATCAATATATTGCATTTGATGTACTGGATGCTCTTGTTCGATTTGATCATAAAGTGGAGCTGTTACTTTTTGATAGTAGTATTCTTTCCGATAATTCCTTAACAACCCTTGCTTCTCTTCCTCTTCAAACATCTTAGCATTTCCAATATACCGTTGCCTTAATGGCGTTGTACCTCTCTCTAAAAAGCTTTTTCCTTTTACACCTTCTGGCAGAACATCGGCAACACGTGCTAATAAATCTTTCGCTGGTGTTGGAATCGATTCAAAGATTCGTAATGATTCTGGTTCACGGTATATATTATAACCACCAAATAATTCGTCCGCTCCTTCACCTGATAACACTACCTTCACATGTTTTTTCGCTTCTCTTGCAACGAAATAGAGAGGTACGCAGGCTGGATCTGCTAAAGGATCATCCAAATACCATATGATCTTCGGCAGTTTCGCTACAAATTCCTCTGGCGAAATAATATATGAGTAGTTCTCTACTTCTAACTTATCAGCTGTTTCTTTTGCGACATCAATTTCAGAATAATCATTTTGCTCAAACCCAACGGAAAAAGTCTTTATTTCTGGATGATATCTTTTGGCTAAGGCGACGATAAGCGAAGAGTCAATCCCCCCAGATAAGAAAGACCCTACCGGAACATCACTGCGCATATGCATTGCAACAGATTGATCTAAAGTAGATTGTATACGTTCGATCCAATCCTTATCTTCATAATGTTTGACATTAAACTCTGGTTGAAAATAATGATAGCTTGCTAATGGCATACCTTTTTCTTTGATAAAATAACTTCCTGGCTCTATCTTACTAACATGTTTGTTTATAGTCATCGGCTCAGGTACATACTGGTAGGTGAAGTAATGTTGCATCGCTTCCTGATCTATTTGCTCTGATTCAGTAAGTAAGCTTTTCTTTTCAGAAGCAAAATATATTCCCTCATCTGAATCCTTATAAAAAAACGGTTTGATACCAAACATATCCCTTGCTCCGTATAAACATTGCTCATCTTTATCCCAAATTAATAACGAAAACATCCCCCGAAGTTCACTAAACGTATCGACGCCTTTTTTAGCAAACATGGCGATGATGACCTCAGTATCAGAATCTGTCGAAAAGGTCATTCCTTGTTTCTGTAGTGATTCTCTCAATTCCAGGTAATTATATATTTCGCCATTGAATACCATCCAATATCGATCATCATCATATGTAATTGGTTGGTGTCCACATTCAACATCAATTATACTTAATCTTCTAAAACCTAATATAATATGCTCATCTTCATAATAACCCTCATCATCTGGACCCCGATGACGAATAATATTATTACGATTCTCAAATTCTTTTCGCTCTGAGTCATCTAACCATTTTGGTTCTGCTTTTAATAGTCCAATATAACCGCACATCTTCCATCCTTCTCTCCAGCATTTTTTCTATCATTTATTTGACGATGAATTACTCCATAGTGTTACACATTTTTAAAATTTCAATCACGAAAGGCCAAGTACAAGTAAGTACTTGGCCTTTCGCTCGTTATTTTTCATCTATTTTTTATGCTTTTGACAAGAATGATTTTAATACGTCTACTTTATCAGTGTTTTCCCATGGGAAATCTCCATCTGTACGTCCAAAGTGACCGTATGCAGCTGTATTTCGGTATATTGGTCTTCTTAAATCTAACATTTTAATAATCCCTGCTGGTCGAAGATCGAAGTTTTCACGAACTGCTGCAACCAATTCTTCTTCTGAATACTTTCCAGTATCAAAAGTATTAATTGAAATAGATACAGGCTGTGCTACACCGATCGCATATGCCAATTGTACTTCACAATTTTCTGCTAAACCTGCAGCCACGATATTTTTCGCCACGTAACGAGCAGCATATGCAGCTGAGCGGTCAACTTTTGTTGCATCTTTACCACTGAAAGCTCCGCCGCCATGACGAGCATAGCCACCATACGTATCAACGATAATTTTTCGGCCTGTTAAACCAGCATCCCCTTGAGGACCTCCAATAACAAAACGGCCAGTTGGATTTATGAAATATTTCGTATCTTCATCTAATAGTTCAGCTGGTACGACAGGATTGATAACATGTTCTTTTACATCCTTTTGGATTTGCTCTAGCGTAATGTCTTGATGATGTTGTGTTGAAATAACAATAGTATCAATACGTTGTGGTTTGTCATTCTCATCGTATTCTACAGTTACTTGTGTTTTACCATCGGGACGCAGATAGTCTAGTGTTTTATTTTTTCGAACATCTGATAATTGTTTCGCTAAGCGGTGTGCCAAGCTGATTGGCAGCGGCATTAACTCCGGTGTCTCATTATTGGCATAACCAAACATAAGACCTTGATCTCCAGCACCAATTGCTTCGATTTCATTATCTGTCATCTGACCTTCACGTGCTTCAAGTGCCTGATCAACACCACCAGCTATATCAGCTGATTGTTCATCGATAGCAGTTAATACACCACAAGTTTCGGCATCAAAGCCATACTTTGCCCTTGTATATCCTATTTCTTTAATCGTATTACGAACAATTTTCGGAATATCCACATAAGTGGATGTAGTAATTTCACCAGAAACTAATATCAATCCAGTTGTTACTGTAGTTTCACAAGCTACCCTTGCATTTGGATCTTTTGCTAAAATTTCATCTAAGATTGCATCAGAGATCTGGTCACAAATTTTATCCGGATGACCTTCTGTAACCGATTCTGATGTAAATAAGCGTCTATTTTTCGCCATATTTTTTGTTTCCTCCTTCTTAGTTTACACCAAGACTTTCATCATTCACTTTTATATAAAGTTGGACTTCCATTAGCTGGGTTTCTTCATTCCCACTGATGGTTAGCGAAACTTATCAGGGAGTTAGCGTCCGTTATCATCCACTGTGTTTTACGGACGGTTAGCGCCGTGATAAAAGTCTAATTAAAGAATGTATGTTAAAAAAATCTACATCTTCAACTATACAACTTTTCCTTTAAAAATGCACGAGGCAAGTTAATTATAAAATCAATAAAATTAACTTATTAATCCTATAAAAATACTTGGTTATAACAACAATATATGACTCTAGACTTTGTTGGTGTAAGTCTAGAGTTATCTTTTCATAGTTATATGCATATATCGTATCGAATTCTTGTAATGAAGTCAATCGATTAGCGACATATTGTGAATATGAAAAACACGTATAGCTAGCAGTCAGCTATACGTTAATTCCATTATTTTTTCGATATAGTCTAAACTATGTGATAAAACATCATCTTTCATAATAAAACTATAATTTTCATTGGATTTAATATTTGCAGGAAGCTTTTCTAATAAAACTGGCCCTTCTGTTTCATAGTAAGAATCTTGCTCTCTTAATTTCTTTACCATTGCAAAGTAGATATTTTTCGCCAACTTTTCTCTCTTTCCCGATACAAAATATTGCCCAATATACTTAATTTGCTCTACTTCGCCTCCTGTCTCCTCTAATACTTCTCTTATTGCTGCTTGTTTTGGCGTTTCATTTTGCTCTACTTTGCCACCAGGGAATTCTAGGCCGCGATTTTTATGCTTCGTTAATAGCCACTTCTTTTCGAAACGGCAAATTACCCAGACATGCTTCGGGTATGAATCAAACGGCTGATCTTCGAATGATAATTGTATTTTGTTATTATAGTAATCATAAAAAGTTTTCATACCTCTATACTACCTTTTATTTTTACTCATGGCTAATGTTTGCTATTTTCCATGTATCATCTATTTTTTTAAATTCAATTTCTATCGTGTAAGCCCCATATAACTCGTTTTCGTTGGATTGTGTAATAATTACTTTGTTATCTTTTGATTCTTTTTCGTAGTCTTCATCCTTTTCGAACCATGGTGGAGTTTCTGTTGGTACGATATATAATCCGTCTTCTTTCTCTTCATAATAGTAATCAATATAAGGTTTTACGGCATCTTTTACAACATAGGGCTCAAAAGCATTTAGCAGCTCCTCTTTTGTATCAAATCTTACTACTTTATAATGATCATCAATTTCCTGTACTAATAGGTCCATGAATGTATCTGTCAGCTTCACAATTTCTTCATGTGTTATCTCATTCGTCTCAGCTGCTTGTATGATATTGTCAACATGTACTTGTTTGAGTCCGGCGGTTTTGTGTGCATATTCGTGATTTTGCTTTGCATATGTTTGTGTGTCTGGTTGATTGATCGTGATAATCGCAAATGCAAAAAGGACTACAAATGTTATGATCGTGATGATTTTTTTCATGGTTTCTCCCTCCTAGTGTCCTTTTATATATCTATTCCTTTTATTATTTATTGTAAACATCTATTTATATAATTAGACGTATTGGCTTGCTGATTTGTTTCAATTATTTTCATTTTTCGGACTGATCCCAGACTCGTCCATTGCTTGTTTTGTTTCGGGGGTTGCTAATTGATAGATCATCTGCATAACGTTTTGTAAATCCGTATCATAATCATCATTTTCCGGATCCTGGTGATACTGAACAAAAGGAATATGTGCACGTACAAAGGTACCAATGTCATCTTCATGTATTTCATTAAATTTTTCCCTTAGTAGAAAAACTTCTTCGTCTGTTGCTTGAATGGTGTATTCTGCATTGTTACCATATGGGATTTGGGAGATTTCCTGTGAAGCTATATTAACGTAGTATGTTTTCTTTTCCATGTTTATTCACCTCTTCACAGGTATTGTATGTAAAATGATCAGAAACATGCGGAATCTAAGCTAAAACTTGGTATATGGATAAGAAAAGCTGAGCAAAACGCTCAGTCCTTATAACTAAAAGCTAAAGATTTACCATTTCTCTAGCATCGATTATGAAATACTTGAACAGCTTAACCACCGCTCCGGCTGCCCACTTCCCTTTCTGTGGGGTTTGTCCCTTCAGCTAACTTTTTCGAGCAAAACCCGCTCGAAAAAGTGGATCTTCAGGCAAAACAATTCCCACAGGAGTGAAAGTAGACGGCCTTCGCTATTATCTGATTTTATACTCCCTCTATATAAAAAAAGTCCTCTATTCTCGTAAGAATACAGGACTTTTCTTCATTACCTACACAGATTGCATTTGTTGTTGTTTCGATTCTTCGACAACCTCTTTAATTAGACAACGGCCACGACCATGTGGAATACACATTGGTGTACCGAACATCGGGTCATACATTACATCAGCTTTCATTTGAAATACATCATGTACCAAACTACAGTTAACGATTTCTTCTGGTTTTCCTTGCGCATATACTTGCTTATCTTTAATGGCAACAATGTGATGTGCATAACGACAAGCCAAGTTCAAGTCATGTAATACCATGACAATCGTGCTCTTCCGGCGCTCATTTAATTCAAAGAGCAAATCAAGTATTTCGATTTGATGTGTCATATCTAAATAAGTAGTAGGCTCATCTAATAATATGGTATCTGTTCCTTGAGCAAGTGTCATCGCAATCCATGCACGCTGACGCTGACCACCTGATAAGGAATCCACAGCACGGTCCTTCAAGTCTGTCATATTGGTCGCATTTAAAGCCTCCACAACAGCCTTTTCGTCTTCTTCAGACCAACGCTTAAACATCGTTTTATATGGATGTCTTCCCTGTTTGACTAGATCTTCTACTGTTAAGCCTTCTGGACTGATAGGACTTTGTGGCAAAATAGCTAACTGTTTGGCAACTTCCTTTGTTGGAACCTTTGCAATATCTTCTCCATTTAAAACAACATCACCTTGCTTCGGCTTTAACAACCGAGCTAATGAACGTAATAATGTTGATTTGCCACAACCATTACCACCAATAAAGACGGTTATTTCTCCTTTAGGGATGGTAATATCCAATTCATCTATAATAATTTCATCGCCATATCCAAGCGTCAAATCCTTTGTTACTAATGTTTCCATGCTGAACCTCTCCCTTATTCACACTGTTCGGGCTTTTTAATATCTTCGATTCAAACTTTTACTCTGTCTCTAGTTTATTAGCTTTTGGCAATTAAGTCAATGAGTTTGAGAATCGTTTTCAATCTTTTCTCTACTTTCACAAGTCTTACATTATGGTAACTTTGCCTTAATGGCGCCTAGCTCAAGCCGATAATTATATCTAAAATTTCATAAAATGATCACATTGAAAAAAGGAAGCTTGACTCCTGAATGATCTTTAACTCTTTCCTCCACTAGTTATCCTTAGAATAGTTACTATATTTTAACACTATTATTTTTTAGACGCATAGGCTATACTAATTAACAGAACGAATGTTCGTTAGAAGGTGTTGAATAATGGATTATAGCTCTTTCCCTAAACATAATGTGCTTTGCATCGATATGCGATCTTTTTACGCAAGTATTGAATGTGTTAAACGCGGACTGGATCCGATGACAACCATGCTTGCAGTTGTTGGGGATAAAAATCGATCTGGCAGTATTATTCTTGCTGCTTCCCCCGCCCTAAAACAACGGCATGGGGTTAAAAATGTAAGCCGCTATTTTGAATTACCTAAAGATCCTGCTATCTATGTTGTCGAGGCAAAAATGGGCGATTACGTTAACATGTCCATGCAAATCACCAAATTATTACATCATTATGTTCCCAAAGAAGCAATCCATCCCTATTCCGTTGATGAAATGTGGATTACCGTCGATGGATTAGAGGATTTATACGGGGACGCTCACCATGTTGCTCAAATGATTAAGGACGAAATATATGACACGATGGGATTGACCTGTGCAATCGGAATTGGCGATAATAAATTTTTAGCAAAGGTAGTCATGGATCTCTATGCGAAAAAGACTGGCATTGCTACATGTCGTTATCAAGATGTCGAGCGTTTATTATGGCCAGTTCCGATTGAAAAAATATGGGGGATTGGAAAACAACTGACAACACACTTGAACCGGATGGGAATTGTTTATTTAGGCCAATTGGCTAATTATCGCTTAGACCGACTCCAAAAACGATTCGGTGTCATTGGAGAGCAATTATATTGGCATGCGTGGGGAGTTGATTTAAGTCCTGTTTATGATTCTTTTGGAAAAAAAGAAGAACAAAAAGGCTTTGGACACGGCATTACCTTATTACGTGATTATACTGCAGAAGAAACATTAATATGTATGCTTGATTTATGTGAAGAAGTATGTAGGCGTGCTCGTACACACCGCAGAGCAGGAAGAACAATTCATTTGGGCATTGGCTATGCCGATAACAATGGAGGTTTTCATCGCTCACGTTCCCTTCACCTCCCCACCAATGTGACGATGGATATTTATCATGTATGCTTACAATTATTTCATGAATTTTATAATCAGCATAGTAAAATTCGCCGTGTCACTGTTTCATTGAACAACTTGTATGATGATATAGAAACACAGTTGAATTTATTTGAAGATCAACCGAAAAAGAAAGATGTCGGTTATGTGATGGATGCCATTCGCGTCAAATATGGATCAACTGCTATTTTACGTGCAACAAGCTATACCGAAGCGGGTATTACCCGAGAACGAAGCAAGAAAATTGGTGGACATTATGCATAGAAAAAAGGACAGCAGTTGGAGCAATGCTGTCCTTTTTTTGTTACTATCAACTTTGGGCTAGTTTCTATCAACTCTTCAATAAATGACGCTGCAGTTTATTTGTGGCATTGCGTGGCAATTGGTCACGAAAATAGATTGTCTTTGGTACTTTAAAGGAAGCAAGCCTAGCACGGCAATGTACTAACAATTGCTCGGCTGTTACGCCCTCATTTGCCACTACATAGGCAACAGGTACTTGCCCCCATTTACTATCTTCTATTGCGGTAACTCCAGCTTCTTGTACCCCTTTAAATGATAAGAGTACTTCTTCTACCTCAGCTGGATAGATATTTTCACCACCGGAAATGATTAAATCACTTCGGCGATCAACTACAAAGAGGAACCCTTCTTCATCTACATAACCTAAGTCACCGGTGTGAAACCAGCCATTTCGAAAAGCTTCTTTATTAGCTTTTTCTCGATGATAATAACCGGATGTCACCATCGGGCCCTTTACGACAATTTCACCAACTTGATTTGGCTTAGCTGACATATCATTAGCTTGAATTTGCAAGGATGCTGAGAAAAGTGGCTTTCCGGCAGAACCTAGTTTCCGTAATGCATCAGCTTCGCTCAAAGTCACAATCTGGGAAGATGTCTCGGTCATACCATATGTTTGCACGATCGGTACATTTTTTTCTTTCGCCTTTTCTAATAAAGGTTTTGGTGCTGGTCCACCACCTAACAACATACAACGAAAAGAGCTTGGATAATGACCATCTGCTAACCTGTCTAATAACCGGGAACAAGTTACCGCTACAACGGATATAATAGTAACATCTTGCTTCATTATCGCATCGTGCACCTTTTGTTCATCAAATCGTTCTAATAAATAAACTGGCATACCATATATCACACTTTTAAATAAAATCGATAAGCCGCCGATATGGAATAACGGAAGGCATGCAAGCCATTTATCATGTGGCATCAACCCTAGGTTTAAGGCAGACGCTACTGCACTGGACCAATGGTTTTGATACGTGTGGATCACAGGCTTTGCCCTTCCTGTTGTTCCAGAAGTAAACATCATGGAACAAACTAAATCAAGATCGACATTATTCGATAGGGTACACGCTACAGGTTGAAAAGTATGAATATCAGAAAAAGAGTAAGCCGGTAAAGCTAACGTTTGAACGCTCCTCCTGTACTGTTCAGCGTAAATAACAGCTTTGACATCAGCATCTTCACATTGTGCCTCCCATTCTCTAGTAGTTAATCGCGTATTAAGAAAAACTACTGGAACATTCAAATATGTACACGCCCAAAAAGCTACTACCATATCGATAGAATTGTTTGATAACATAGCAATATGGCCGTTTGGATGAACCGTATATATTTTGGAAGCAAACGCACGCGCTCTCTCATATAATTGAGCAAACGTCAGCGCCTCGCCATTACTTAACTCAATCGCAATGTTGTCCGGTGTTAAATAAGCTCGTTTCGTCAACCAATGCTCCATTCTTTCTCACACCTTTTTTTAATTCTAAAAAACGAGCGCAATCCATCATGCACTGTTCTGATTCATATAAGATACATACTGCGAAATGAACAGGACTTCTCTTCCGAGGATATACGCTTCTCTTCCCTGGATATAGTCATTTATCCCCGGAAGAGAAGGCTTTTTCCTCGGAACAGAATGGCGCTTCCGAGGATATCCTTTTCTGTTCCGGGGATATCTCCTTCTCTTCCCTGGATATAGTCGTTTATCCCCGGAAGAGAAGATCTTTTCCCTGGAAGAGAAGGCTTTTTCCTCGGAGATCGGCGCTTCCAGGGATATCTACGTTATTTCACAGTATATGTATTTTGTGCACCTACATTACATTTCCTATTTTATTATGAAAAAGAACTGACCAACACGTATGTATTGGCCACTTTTGTTCTTTTAGGAAATATAGGGTTGTAACTTTTAAAACGATGTGCAGCAACAACCAGCTCCGGGCGTTCTGCACTATTGTACTTCTTATGGAAAACGTGGGAATTGTTTGAAGTCCGGTTTACGTTTTTCTTTGAACGCATCGCGGCCTTCTTTTGCTTCGTCTGTTGTATAGTAAAGTAATGTCGCATCTCCACCCATTTGTTGTAGACCTGCTAGTCCATCTGTATCTGCGTTGAATGATGCTTTTAGGAAGCGAAGGGCAGTTGGTGATTTCTCCAACATTTCTTCACACCATTGAATCGTTTCTTCTTCTAACTTCTCAAGTGGTACTACTGTGTTAACTAAGCCCATATCCAATGCTTCTTGTGCATTATATTGACGGCATAAATACCAAATTTCGCGAGCTTTCTTATGACCAACAATACGTGCTAATAAACCTGCACCATAACCCGCATCAAAGCTTCCTACCTTTGGTCCTGTTTGTCCGAAAATCGCATTGTCTGCAGCAATTGTTAAGTCACATACAATATGTAGTACATGACCGCCACCAATCGCATAGCCTGAAACCATCGCTACAACCGGTTTTGGAATAACACGAATTAAACGTTGTAAGTCTAGAACATTAAGACGTGGAACCTCGTCTTCGCCAACATAACCGCCATGACCACGAACTTTTTGGTCTCCTCCGGAACAAAATGCTTTGTCTCCTGCACCTGCTAGCACGATTACACCTACATTGGAATCATCACGTGCATATGTAAAAGCATCAATTAATTCGTTCACCGTTTGCGGACGAAATGCATTTCGTACCTCTGGGCGATTAATAGTAATTTTGGCAATACCATTATATGTTTCATATAAAATATCTTCATAAGTACGTTCACTTACCCATTCTACTGTCATTTGAATGACCCTCCTCTAAAATAAATTCCTCTAATATTGTACCAAAAATTTTTATTTGTTCCACATGAATTGCATGTCCAGCATTCTCAATAATTGCTAACCGACTATTTGGCATCCATTTATCCATTTTTTTATTGATCTCAACAAACTTCTGGTCCCGCTCGCCCACCATTAATAATACAGGCATTTTCAATTGAGCAAGTTGGTTCCAGACTGGGGGCATCATGCCGGTCCCCATCGTTAATAACGAATGTACTAAACCTTCTTTTGCTTGCGATAAGCGCTCATGGCGAATTTTTTCTCTTATTTCAAAAGGCAATTGTTTTTGGGAAGCGAATAGCGGGATATTCTCCCATTTATTCACAAATACTTCAAGAGAGTGGTTGGAAATATAATCAGCAAGCTCTTGGTCTTTATGTTGTCTTGCGTCACGCTCTGCTTTAGTAGCTAAACCTGGTGATGCACTTTCCAACGTCAATGTCCTTACCATTTCAGGATATTTACAGGCAAATGATAAAGCTGTTCTTCCTCCCATCGAATAACCGACGAGATCAAACAGCTCGAGCCCCAGTTCATTAAAAACACGGTAAAGGCCCTTACAACAGTCATCCATTGACTCCACTTTAGCTGTTGTATGACCGTGCCCAGGCAAATCAATGACGATCAACTGTTGCTTAGAAAAAAAAGGACGCAGTGATTGCCACGTTTGTGAAGAGCCGGTAAAACCATGCAATAACACAACAGGCTGACCGTTACCATAGCGTTCTACCCAATAGTTATCAATATACATTACGATACTCCTCTAAAATAGTGAGAGTATGCTTTTCGATATTTTGCCATTTTTGTTGGTGCCAAATGACATTTTCATTCCGATCTGTTTTAACTTCGATTAGCGATACACCTTGCTGTCGATAGCTGTTTTCAAGCGCATGTAGATAAGCTGACCACTCCTCTACTGAAGTGAAATCAATATCATAAAGCGCTGCTACCTTTTCAAATTCAACAGATTGTGGTGTTCCAAATAACATTTCATAATGAGGACTTTCTTCTTTCGCTTGTGGTAGAAATGAAAAAATTCCTCCACCTTGATTGTTAATTAACACAATAGTCAAATCGAGTTGATAATTGTTTGTTAGTAATAGACCATTGATACTATGCAAAAAGGAAATATCGCCAATCAATAACGTAACACGCTTTCCACTCGTCGCCATCCCTAGTGCCGTTGATAGAACACCATCGATACCATTGGCACCACGATTCGCATGAATATTTATCGTTTTATCTGTCGCCAACCAGAATGTGTCGACATCTCGAATCGGCATGCTATTCCCAACAAATAGAATACTTTCATCAGGGATAATCGTTTGGATGCCACGAACTGCCAAACCTTCTGTTAAAGTTTGTTGCTCTTGAATCAGTACGTTTTTTGCTGACTTATTTAATTGTTGCCACATTAATAACCAATCACGATCAAATGATAGCGAAAGACTTGCTAGTTGTTTGGCAATGTCTGCTGGTTTTCCATATATGTAATGTGCTCGCTTGATCGATGGGTTTCGAAATGTTACATCTTCATCAATAATAAATTGCTCGATATCATTTTCCTGCAAAAGTTGTAGAATAGGCTTCGAAACAGGCATAGCACCAAAACGAACGATAAAATCTACATGGACGAGTTCTCTTACTTTTTTAGATTTCAAGATACTGTCATAGCTTTCTATCACCACATTTTCTCCATCCAAATGTCTTAAAGACGAAAGTGGATCAGCAAATACAGGTAATTGCCATTTTTCCGCTAAGTCTAATACTGCATCCGCTAAATCAAGATAATCATGTGAGCCACAAATAATGATTCCACGTTTTCTTCCATGCAATTGCTGCTCAATACCCTTTAACACAGATCCAGACATCTGCGTCTCTTCAAATGGGAAATGCTGTGTGGTGATAGCACCATTCCCCCAAACATCATCTAAGCTGAAGTCGGGGATAAGTGGTTCACGAAAAGGAAAATTTAAATGAACCGGTCCTTTCACTTGATATTGCGAAGTATGTACTGCTCGATCTGCATGATTTCGTGCATATTGCAATATGTTCGGCGTTGCTTCTGGCAAAGCCATTTCGTGAAACCATTTCACATAGTCTCCGTAGAGCTTAATTTGATCAATGGCTTGTGGTGCACCAACATCACGTAATTCATGTGGGCGATCAGCTGTCAGGACAATTAACGGAATGCGACTATAGGCAGCTTCAATAATGGCCGGATAATAATTAGCAGCAGCCGTACCAGAAGAACAGACTAGTACGACAGCTTTCTTAGTTTGCTTAGCGATCCCTGTTGCAAAAAATCCCGCAGAGCGTTCATCTATATCTACCCAAATATTAAATTGATTGTACTCTGCAAACGTGAGAGATAACGGTGTTGAGCGTGATCCTGGAGAAATAACAACATCACGCACACCACTTTGATAAAGTTGGTCAACGAAATGACCAACATATTTGGTTAAAGATTCCATAAGACTCATCATTATCCTCCCAGCGCTTGTAACATTGGGGTAAATTTAATACTTGTTTCCTGATACTCTATTTCAGGGTCTGAATCTTGAACAACTCCACAACCGGCAAATAACGATGCTTTGTCTCCAGAAACAAGTCCAGATCGAATTGCCACTGCAAATTCCCCATCAAAATACTGATCAAACCAGCCAATTGGAGCACCATACCAGCCACGTTCCAATTGTTCAAATTTACGAATAAAGTCCAACGAGCTTTCTCGTGGAAAACCACATAAAGCCGGTGTTGGATGAAGTTTTTCCACTACCTCCAATAATGTATAGCCTTGATCTAATTCCGCTTGAACAGGCGTAAATAAATGCTGAAGGTTTTTTAATGGATATAAAATCGGTTGCTCCGGAATTTCAACATACTTGGCAAAGGAACTAACCGCATCCTTAATCATATCTACTACAATTTGGTGCTCATTACGGTTTTTCTGGTCGTGTAATAATTGCTGTCCCAATTGGTTATCTTCTTCTTTCGTTTTACCTCTTGGAGCAGTTCCAGCAAGACAAGTAGAAAATAGTTGTTGCTGATCTACCTTCACTAAACGCTCAGGTGTTGCACCAATAAAACATACAGATTCTTTTTCCCAAGCAAAAATAAAACTGTTCTCCTGTGTATTTCGTAATTGATCAAGCACTCGTCCAATATCACAAGAATCACCAAATTCAATTTGCAATTCTCTTGCTAGAACAATTTTGTCTACCTTTTTTGAATCAATCGTATTGGTCGCTTGCTTCACAAGTTTCTTCCATTGGATAGGATCTACTTCATGCTTTAATACGATGTTGTTCTCCTGGTATGTTGGTTTTTGCGCATATAATAACTGATTCTTTCTCGTTATTAGTTCTGCTGCTAATTGATCAACATTACTTCCTTGCTCTACATAAGCTGTTGTCGTCAAAAAGGTTTGATTGCTTTCCATCGTTAATAAAAAGGTAGGTACCCGAAATTGACTCCCGTTGAACGATTTCCATAATTCTGCTGTCTTTTCATCTGCATCAAATGGAAAACCACCAAAAGCAATTGGGCCTGTCTTATATTGATCAAAAGGATTAACTATCCAACTGTTTTTCAAGACTTGTTTCCAGTTTTCTTTCAATTCATGATAAGAATCATCCTCATCATGAAAAAGCAATGCCTCTCCCACTCCAACAAATGTAGTTTTTTGGTCTGCACTCTGCCAAAAAACCCGATCTTCCCCCATCGATTTTCCAGTTTGAAAGAAATCAATCGGATCGAGTCCTTCTATTTGCTCTGTAATACTAACAAAGGTTGGTGCCGATTTATTTATAGAGTGTTTTTGTGCTGAGTGTAAAACACCATCTATCTTTATTTCCTTTGTTTCAATCATGGATAAACCCTCCAATATAATAGGGCATTTTTTCATAAACGCTATTCATTATAGTATAAATTGCTCTATTTTTAAAGATAATAATGTCTTCTCTAGCTTATATACCCTTTAATAGTATAACAAAAAACTTAACATTGGTGATGGAAATTGTTTATGACAATAGTTTGACACATATATAAGTATTCACTAAACTTATAATGTTACTTAATTTTTATCAAGGAGATTTCTTACAATGGAAACAAAAGCAAACCATTTAAATGAGAAGCCTGGATTTCATATATGGTGGAGATTACTGAGACCACATACGTTGACCGCTTCTTTCATCCCTGTTTTTGTCGGAACGATGTTAGCGGTATTAGATAATAGTTTCCGACCACTGTTATTTATTGCAATGTTAATAGCAGCCATGTTGATCCAAGCAGCAACAAACATGTTTAACGAGTATTATGATTTTGCAAGAGGCTTGGATAACGAAAACTCTGTCGGCATAGGTGGAACCATCGTCAGAGATGGGATAAAACCAATTGTCGTAAAAAGATTAGCCTTTAGCTTTTTCGGGGTGTCCATCTTATTAGGAGTATACATTTGTATGACATCGAGCTGGTGGATCGCACTAATCGGCAGCTTATGTATGCTAGTGGGATATCTATATACCGGCGGACCGATACCAATTGCCTATACACCATTCGGAGAGGTTTTTTCTGGATTATTAATGGGAACAGTCATTATCGGAATTAGCTATTATATTCAAACATTAACAATCACATGGCAAGTACTCGTTATCTCTATTCCTATCGCTATATTAATTGGCTGTATTCTGTTAGCCAACAATATTCGTGACTTGGATGGTGACAAAGAGAATGGACGAAAAACGATCGCTATTTTGATCGGCAGAAATCGTGCTATCTTTCTTTTATCTAGTTTAATGTTGCTTAGTTATGCGTTGACAGCCGCATATATTATCTCTGGACTATTACCACTTTATAGTATTATAAGTTTATTAAGCATTTTGAAAGCACGCAAAGCAGTGCGTACATTCCAAGCGAATACAACAAATGTTGGGATGATACCCGCCATGGTCGCGACAGCTCAAACCAATACCATTTATGGGGCATTAATCGGAATATCCTTATTATTACAAATATTGATGCCTCTGCCATTGTAATCGGGAGGTATACTGATGCATAACACTTTAATGGAAGCATTACAAATGAAAGTGAAAGAACAAGCAAAAAGTCTTGTCGCTATTGAAATGCCAATTACCGGAAGTGTCAAGCAACCAATGGGGTTTCTACATGGAGGTGCAACCGTTGCTTTGGCCGAGACAGCCGCAAGCATCGGCGGCATGGAATATGTTGATACTAGTTCTCAAGCGATTGTGGGTATCGAAATTAATTGTAATCATCTAAAGGCGAAAAAAGATGGCGTTATTACTGCAAAAGCAACCCCTCTTCACATTGGCAAGCGTACAATGGTATGGAATATACAAGTGGAAGATGAAGGCGGAGATTTAATTGCCATTTCACGCTGTACATTAGGAGTTATTAATAAATAAGCAGAAAAAAAATCGAGCCACTGCGCTCGATTTTTTTATTTCTTCTGTATCCAGTTTTTAAGTTTGGTGAAGATTAGTGCAAAAACAACACCTACGATCATCCCTTTTATCAGGTTAAAGGGCAGGATACCAACTAGTACTGTACTACGCTTTACACTCTCGGACATTTCTTCCCAACCCATAAACCAGCTGTATGCCGGGATAAATAAGATGTAGTTTAAAAGGCTTAAACCAATGGTCATCAGCAAAGTACCAATCCCTAAACCGATTAGCACGCTTTTCATCGAACGGGATTTCATATACATAAAACTAACCGGTACGACATAGAACATTCCGGCAAAAAAATTGGCAAGTGCACCAATTGGATCAGAAATCCCAGTTACAAGCACATACAATATATTTTTAATGGCTACAACCACTACCCCAGCGACTGGTGAAAAAATAATCCCTGCAATTAGGGCTGGAATATCACTTACATCGATTCGCAAATAGGCTGGAATAAAAGGAAATGGTAAAGGAAAATTTAAAAACATTAATAATACCGAAATCGTACCCATAATGGAAATCACAATTAAACGATAGAGGTTACTTGTTTGGGCAGAAGATGAATTCAATATGTTTGCCTCCCCATCGAGATAATAATTTAATCGTATGGGTTTTAACATTTTATGTCAACATTTTTTAATCATCTAATGGATTTAAACTTTCCTTTCCAGTCATATTGGCGATCATTTCTACCAGTAAAGAGATTTCTTCTTCGATATCCTTTATACTCGCCGTTTCAACAGGTGAATGCATATACCGTAATGGAAGCGAAACTAAACTGATCGGTACACCTTTACCAGTTAAACGCATCTTATCAGCATCTGTTCCAGTATGTCGTGGTGTTAATTCATATTGGACATCGATACTTAAATTTTTGGCATTATTTTCTAACAATTGATTTAATTTACGATTGATTGGTGCTCCTTTTGCCAATACAGGGCCACCATCTAAACGAATGTCACCGTGCTTTCGTTTATCAACAGATGGGTAGTCCGTAGCAAAAGTAACATCTATTGCTACAGCGGCATCAGGTTGAAGGCCAGCTGCTGCGAAATAGGCACCTCCCATATTTGTTTCTTCATTCACTGTACTGACACCATAAACCCCAATATTGATATTCTTATCAGAAAGTCTCCTCATTACTTCAGCCACAATAAAAGCACCTGTACGATTATCTAAACCTCTACCCGAAATATAGCGGTTTTTTAAGATTTCTGATTGACGGCGGTACACGACTAAATCCCCGATTTGAATGTCTGCTTCTATTTCCGCTTTATCTTTTGCTCCACAATCGATAAATAGCTCATCTACATCAAAATCACCTTTTATTCCTCCGTGATGTTGAGCATTCACACCAATCACACCTGGTAGATGTTGTTCTTGCCCGATAATTTCCACCTTCATACCAATTGCTGCCTTTGGATTAATACCACCCATTTTATCAACATAGACAAAGCCATTTTCATCAATGCGATTAACAACAAAGGCAATCTCATCACAATGACCAGCCAAAAGCAAATGAAAATATGCTTCTTCATTCTTTACTGCAATAACATTACCAGCTTGATCAGTACGTATTTCATCAACGAAAGGCTCCACGTATTTCATCCATTTTTTCTGAATTTCCATCTCCATACTTGACGGAGATGGTGTATGCAATAATTCTTGTAAAAACGTTATTCTTTCTTTTTCCATAATAAACATTCCTCCTAAGTAAGAATAAGGTACTTGAACTTGTTTAGACTATATTAAAAAAGGTGATCACATGTTTTGGCATAAATGTGTACAGTTCTACTTCCATCTTCCCATTATTGTACGATTATTATTAAGTGTATCAATACTAATGATAATGTTCGGGTCTCTTATCCATTTAATCGAACCTGATCATTTCCCTTCTGTGTTTGACGGAATTTGGTGGGCGATAGTCACAGGATCAACAGTTGGATATGGAGATTATGTACCGCTTAGTACAATCGGCAAAATCATAGCTATCCTGCTAATATTAGCCGGGGGTGGTTTCGTTACCTTTTACATGGCTACTTTGTCTGCTGGAACAATCAAATTTGAACAAGATTTATCAGAAGGAAAAACTGCTTATAAAGGTACGGACCACACCATTATTATAGGTTGGAATGAACGAACGAAACAATTAATTGACATGTTTGAGACTCATAACCTTAATACAGAAACCGTATTGATTGATCATTCTTTAAATAAGCTATCATATCAGGAACATCACATACATTATATCAAAGGCGAGCCTACTTCAGATAAAACATTGCAAAAAGCTAATATTGAACAAGCAAAATATATTGTTATTACCTCAGATCCTAATTTAACGGAAGAACAAGCTGACCGGCAAACGATATTAAGTATTATTGCAGCGCGTGGCAATAATGCTTCCATCCGTATCATTTCCGAAATTTTAACCGAAATGCAGCGAAAAAATGCAATTCGCGCAGGTGCTGATGTAATAGTCCGTTCTAATAATTTCATGAGTTCCTTATTTTATCAATCACTTTTCCAAACTAATCCCCAAGTTACAGAAATTATAGCAAAAACTTTGGAAGAACAACAATTTTGCTCACAATTAGTTGACGAAGATCTGATTGATAAAGATTTTTATTTCTGTGCTCAACATTTTTTAGCAAATAGAAAATGGTTGATTGGTCTATTTAGAGAAGAGGAAATGATCTTACATCCCGATTTTGCCTTACGTATAAAAAAAGGAGATTCTCTCATATTTTTACAACCATTAGAACATAACCGAAAACAAGTTGAATAATACCAAAAACTGAGCAAAACGCTCAGTCCTCATGACTTAAAGCTAAAGATTTACGATTTCTCTAGCATCCATTATCAAATACTTGAACAGCTTAACCACCACTCCAACTGCCCACTTCCCTCGTATGATATAGGCAACCTTAATTTTAAGGTATCCCCATGAAATTGTATAATGGGGGTAATCAGATGGAGGTATCGTTACTTCCCTTGAAGCTTAGTCTTCGTCGGAAAGTCTGATGCCTCCTTCTTTATAGAATGATTCGTATCAGCTGGATGACACAGACGTTGTCGAATATCGAACGAGGATGGATAGCTATAAAGATGCGGAGGATTCCTCTTTTCTGATTAATCTATCACACGGGTGGTGT
>NZ_KB898681.1 GCF_000377765.1 Gracilibacillus lacisalsi DSM 19029
TCTATTCGATAGAGTAAGATCCCTCAGAGACGATGAGGTAGATAGGTTCGAGGTGGAAGCATGGTGACATGTGCAGCTGACGAATACTAATCGATCGAGGACTTAACTATACGATTTGTTTGAACTTGTAATATAACTCTTATCTAGTTTTTAGGGTACATCCCTTAAATATTATACAAAGTCTGGTGGCGATAGCGGAGAGGTCACACCTGTTCCCATGCCGAACACAGTAGTTAAGCTCTCCAGCGCCCATGGTAGTTGGGGCTCACGCCCCTGCAAGAGTAGGACGTTGCCAGGCTTGTATTACAAAAATGCATACACTGTTTATTTTTATGTTTTCCTTATTATTATCGCGGGGTGGAGCAGTCTGGTAGCTCGTCGGGCTCATAACCCGAAGGTCGCAAGTTCAAATCTTGCCCCCGCAACCAAATTTGGTCCGGTAGTTCAGTTGGTTAGAATGCCTGCCTGTCACGCAGGAGGTCGCGGGTTCGAGTCCCGTCCGGACCGCCATTTTATGACTAACAAATAGCAAAACCTTAAGTTTCGATACTTAAGGTTTTTTTGTGTTCTAGGAAAATTAAAAAATTTGAGCATGATGAGCCACCTCTGTATATAATCATTGTTATCTCAACTTTAAAAATAAATAAGTAGGAAAAGGTTGATTAAAAAAGTAAAGATAGTTAATTTAAGTACCAAAAATTACACGAATGAAGTCAAAATAGTACTAAACAGTCAATTAAGTATCAAAAAAAGAAATTATTAGATTAAAATGGTACTTATAATAGCTTTTAGTACCAAAATGAAACATGCTGAACACTAAATTGGCACTAAATCATAAAACTCTCATTAATTTCCTATTTGATATTTCGAGTAGTTTCAGTTTTTGCTCTGGTCTTGGAAAAATGTAACATTTACCAATGGATATTGAAACCAAGTAAGCCAAGGAGTAAAGCTTTTTTTATCTATGTTAAAGTCAAGGATTATGAGAGGTGCTTCTCCTGTCCTCTTATCTAAAGTTTTGGTATGATGTGTGTATATTGTTGTGCTTTGGAGGTGTGGTTGTTGAAAGAATTTGATTTTATTCGGTCCATTCAGCCGGATTTTTATCGACAATCCTCTGTTGTAAAAGGTATTGGTGATGATGCGGCTATTGTAAGACATACTAATGAGGATATTATTACGACGATAGATACGATGGTGGAAAATGTTCATTTTTCTGCTAAGACAACTGAACCTTTTCATATTGGTTATCGAGCATTGGCTGCGAATATAAGTGATATTGCAGCTATGGGGGGCAAACCAACGTCATATGTAGTATCTATTGTTATACCAGACAGCTGGGCTGCAGACGATTTACAAGAGATTTATCACGGCATGGAAGAGTTGGCTAAAGTATTTAACATGGATCTTATCGGTGGAGACACTGTGTCAGGTGAACAATTAGTCCTTTCTATTACCGTTTTAGGAACTGTTTTAAAAGGAAATGCTAGATATCGCAGTGATGCACAGGAACATGATATAATCTTTGTAACTGGAACACTTGGTGATGCTGCTTGTGGTTTACATCTATTATTAAATGCTACTCACCAAGAGCAAGACAAGTATCAATATTTTGTAAAGCGACATCAGATGCCAATGCCAAGGGTATCATTTATTAATCATTGTCAAAATATAACGCGGATGTCTTTAAATGATATAAGTGATGGTATTGCAAATGAAGCAAATGAAATAGCAGAGACTTCGGATAAAACATTGATCATTGAATATGATAAAATACCAAGCCATTCACAACTAGCTGATTTTTCCCCCGAACAGCAATTCAAATGGTCTTTAACTGGTGGAGAAGACTTTGAATTGATAGGAACTGTTTCTGAAAAAGATTGGGAACTATTAAAAACGATAGCCGAAAAAGCAAATACTAAAATTTCAGCAATAGGAATGGTGCGAAATGATTGGAGCAAGAATGGTACAGTATGGTTACAACATAATCATCAACTAAAAAAATTGGAAAAATCGGGTTATACACATCTAAGTAGGTGAAATAATGAGTACATATATCTTCGAATCAAATACAGAGGAAGAAACAAGAAGATTAGCAAATAAATTAGCAATACTGCTTTCGCCTGGAGATGTACTAACATTAGAGGGCGATTTAGGTGCAGGGAAAACAACTTTTACCAAAGGTTTAGGTGCTGGCCTTGGTGTAACAAGAACGATTAACAGTCCGACATTTACGATTGTAAAAGAATATGTGGGAGAAATTCCGTTATACCATATGGACGTTTATCGTCTGGAGGATAGTGAAGAGGACATCGGTTTTGATGAATATTTCACTGGAGATGGTATTACCGTTGTAGAATGGGCACAATTTATCGAAGAATTTCTTCCAGCAGAACGATTAGAGGTTCAAATAAAAAGAATCGATGAACATACAAGAAAAATTATTTTTCATCCAATTGGAGATCACTTTGATTCGGTATGTAAGGAGCTATATTCATGAATGTGTTAGCAATTGATACTTCTAATCAATTATTAGGAGTCGCGGTAAGTAAAGATGGGGAAGTGAAAGCAGAGTATACGGCAAATATCAAACGCAATCACTCGGTCGGCTTAATGCCGGCAATCGATCATGTTATGCAAGAAACAGAAACTACGCCAGCTCAGTTAGATAGAATTGCCATTGCCAAAGGTCCAGGCTCATACACTGGTGTTCGGATTGGACTCGCAACAGCAAAGACAATCGCATGGACGCTAAAGATCCCGATTGTGGCTATATCTAGTCTAGAATTATTGGCGCATAATGTAAGACAACAGAATGTGCTGATCTCTCCTTTTTTTGATGCACGTAGAGGCTTAGTTTACACAGGATTATATGAAAACAATTATGATCGAATTCATGTAAAAAAAGAAGACCAGAATATTTTAATGGAGCAATGGCTCGATGAAGTCCAAAGCTATCAAAAACCTGTTATCTTTCTTAGTCAGGACATCAAACAGCACCAAAGCTTAATAAAAGAAAAATTAGCTAAGGCCGCCATCATCCCACCTGTCATTGACCATCTTCCTCGTCCTGGCCAATTAGCTCTTTTGGGCGCAGAACGTAATGAGGATAACCTTCATGAGTTAACACCTAACTATATACGTTTAGTTGAGGCAGAAGCAAAATGGTTAAAGGAACAAGAGCAAAATGGCTAGAGTTCAATTTCGAAAAATGAAAGAATCGGATATAGAGGAAGTGAAAGAGATAGACAAACGCTCTTTTTCAATACCATGGCCAGACGATATTTATGAAGAAGAATTAAAGAAGAATCATTATGCTCAATATTTTGTTGCTACTTTAGATGAGAAAGTGATCGGTTTTTGTGGATCATGGATGGTGTTAGATGAAGCACAAATTACGAATATTGCGATTGATCCGGATCATCGAGGGAAAGGATATGGTCAAGGATTATTCCAGTACGTAATCAATTATGCAGTTGCCCGTGGCATTCGTCATTTGTCATTGGAAGTACGTGTTTCCAACCAAACTGCACAACGAATGTACAAGAAGTTTGGGATGAAACCCGGTGGAATCAGGAAGAATTATTATAGTGATAATCAGGAAGATGCTTTAGTATTGTGGGTGAATTTATGAGTGAATATATTTTAGGGATTGAGACGAGCTGTGACGAAACAGCTGCAGCAATAATAAAAGATGGTCGAGAAATTGTGTCAAACGTAGTAGCTTCCCAAATTGAGAGCCATAAACGATTTGGTGGGGTAGTTCCAGAGATAGCTTCGAGGCACCATGTCGAACAGATCACCATCGTGTTAGAGGAAACCTTTGCAAAAGCAGGTTTAACGATCGATGATATGGATGCTGTTGCCGTAACAGAAGGACCGGGGTTAGTCGGTGCACTTTTGGTTGGTGTTAATGCAGCGAAAGGATTGGCATATGCTCATCAAAAACCATTAGTCGGTGTTCATCATATTGCTGGTCATATTTATGCTAACCGATTGGAAAAGGAATTTGAGTTTCCGCTGTTAGCATTAGTTGTTTCTGGTGGACATACTGAACTGATACTGATGAAGGAACATGGTGATTTTGAAATTATTGGGGAAACTAGAGATGATGCTGCTGGTGAAGCGTATGATAAAGTGGCGAGAACATTGGAATTACCTTATCCAGGTGGTCCCAAAATCGATCAGTTAGCACATCAAGGAGAAGCTAACATTGACTTTCCGCGTGCATGGTTAGAAGAGGATTGCTTTGATTTTAGTTTTAGTGGATTAAAATCAGCTGTTATTAATACATTGCACAATGCTAAACAAAAAGGTGAAACATTAAAACAAGAAGATTTAGCAGCAAGTTTTCAAGCAAGTGTTGTCGAAGTGCTAACAGAAAAAACATTTCAAGCTGCCAAACAATATGGTGTGAAACAAGTGATTGTTGCAGGCGGTGTTGCGGCTAACAAAGGGTTGCGTGCAGCGATGCAAGCTAAGTTTGAACCGGAAGAGTCTGTAGAATTGCTTTTTCCATCATTATCGCTATGTACGGATAATGCAGCAATGATTGCAGCAGCAGGAGCGATTGCTTTCAAGCAAGGTGACCGAGCAAAATGGGATTTAAATGCTAATCCAAGTTTAAGTCTCGAAAGATATGCAAAGAGATCAATGCTAGAACGATAAACGTTCTAGCATTTTTTTACGCAGTGTGTAGCCGGAGTGATGGTCAAGCAGTTGATATAGAAATCGTAAAATCTTTATTATCCACAAAGATTTTCTGTGAATGTGGATTATTACATATCCCTTGTGATATCAAGCTTGAATAACAGTAATAGAATGTGGATAAAACGAATTAAAATTGTGGATAATGTGGACAAACATCTTAATAACTGATTTGCTAGGACTGAATAAGTGGATAAGGATGTGCATAATTGAGGATAAGTAAAATGGAAAAGGACATAATGCCTATTTCGCAAAATGCCCTTTTTGTCTATTCGTGTAATGTTTCCCATTCTTCCATTAATGATTCCAATCTTGCCTTTAAAGAGTCATTTTGGTTAGTTAGTTCCAATGCTTTTTCATGATCTTGAAAAACGTCAGGATCACATAACATTTGGTCAATTTCTTCCATTTCTAACTCAAGCTGTTCAATCTCATCTTCAATTTCCTTAATTCTACGCTCTTTTTTCCGTTGCTCTTTCTTTAATTGCTTTTCTTTTTCATAATTAGATTTTGTATCATCAGACTTGTCGACTGTTTTCTTTTCTGCCTTCTTTAGTTCGGCAAGTTCTTGTTCTTCTTGCTTTTTCTCCACATAGTAATCATAATCACCTAAGTAGAGCGTTGTTTTGTTAGCTTGCATTTCTAATACATGTGTTGCAATCTTATTAATAAAATAACGGTCATGAGAGACAAATAAAATCGATCCAGGATAGTCAATTAATGCAGCTTCTAACACTTCTTTGCTATCCAAATCTAAATGGTTGGTCGGTTCATCAAGTAACAAGAAGTTAGCCTTCTCCATCATTAATTTTGCTAGTGCTAGACGCGCTTTTTCCCCACCACTTAAAGCCGAAACGTTACGTAACACATCATCACCGCTGAAAAGGAAGTTACCGAGAATGGTGCGAATGTCCTTTTCATTCATAACTGGATAATCATCCCACAGTTCATTCAATACCGTTTTCTTAGGATTTAATTGTGTTTGTTCTTGATCATAGTAACCAATCTGTACATTTGTTCCGAGCTGAATGTCACCTGAAGCAGGATCTAGCTGTCCGATAATCGTCTTTAATAAGGTAGATTTTCCAACACCATTTGGTCCGACTAGTGCTACACTATCCCCACGTTCGATATGCAAGTTAAGATTTGAAAAAATGAATGGATCTGATTCTTGATAGTGAAATGCTAAATCGTTAATTTTTAACACATCGTTACCACTTCTGCGGTTAATGGTAAAAGTAAACTTGGCAGAGCTTTCTTCACCAGCTGGTTTGTCCATCACTTCCATTTTTTCTAACTGCTTACGTCTACTTTGGGCACGTTTCGTAGTAGAAGCACGTACAATATTCTTCTGAATAAACTCTTCCATTCTTTTAATTTCACTCTGTTGTTTCTCATAGAGCTTTAGATCACGTTCATAATTCGCCGCTTTTTGTTGCAAATAATCACTATAATTGCCATGATATTTAGTTGAATGATGTCGAGATATTTCATAGACAATATTTACGGTTTTATCTAAAAAGTAGCGGTCGTGAGAGACGATGACAACAGCACCTTGATAATTGTTTAAATAGCCTTCCAACCACGTTAACGTTTGAATATCCAAATGGTTGGTAGGCTCATCTAATATGAGAATGTCAGGTTTCGTTAATAAAAGTTTCCCTAAAGCTAATCTTGTTTTTTGACCACCACTTAGTGTAGCAATCGAGGTCGTCCACATGCTTTCTGGGAAATCAAGGCCGTTCAGCACCGCTTTTATGTCCGCTTCATATTGATAACCACCTGCAAGTTTGAAAGCTTCTTGTTTTTGATCATAACTAGCAAGCAACTGCTCATAACGTTCACTATCCGCAAGCAGGTCAGGATCGCCCATTTGCTGTTCCATCTGACGTAGCGCTTTTTCTTCCTTTTGAAAGTGTTCAAAAATCTTAAGCATCTCGTCCCAAATCGTTTCATTAGAATTTAAACCTGAATGTTGTGCAAGATAGCCTAACGATACATCTTTCGGTTTATGAATTTCCCCTTCATCATAACTAAGTTGATTGGAAATAATATTTAAAAGAGTGGATTTTCCGGCACCATTTCGACCCACTATAGCAATCCGGTCATCGCTTTTTATCTCTAATTTTATATTAGATAAGATCAGTTCAGCACCGAATCTTTTGGTTAAATTGTTTACTTGTAAATAAATCATTTGATTTCACCTCTAATATGTTCAGTGTATCGGAAAGCAGAAACCACTGCAAGCACGGTTATTTGGCTGTAAGTGAATTATTTCACGACATTTAACCGCTTTTCTGTTAGAATAAAAAGTAAGTAAAAACATTCACAAATCCAAACCGAACTATAGTAAGGGGAATGAATGATGATCAATCAAAATAAAATACCACAAGCGACGGCAAAACGTTTGCCATTATATTATCGATTTTTAAATAATCTTCATATCCAGGGGAAATCGCGAGTATCTTCAAAAGAACTAAGTGAAGCGATGAAAGTCGATTCTGCTACAATAAGACGAGATTTCTCCTATTTTGGTGCTTTAGGGAAAAAAGGTTATGGCTATAATGTCGAATATTTGCTGGGATTTTTCCGTAAAACATTAGATCAGGATGAAAATACTCCCGTTGCGCTAATTGGTGTAGGGAATTTAGGAACCGCTTTTTTAAATTATAATTTCACCAAAAATAATAATACAAAAATTGAAGTCGCTTTTGATGCTGATAAACGAAAGGTCGGCAAAACGATAGGGGATATTCAAGTGCACCACATTGACGATTTAGAGGGGAACTTAGAAAATATCTCTGTGGCGATTTTGACAGTACCTGTATCGGAAGCACAAAATATTACTGATCGCCTAGTGAAAGCCGGAATCAGCGGTATTTTGAACTTCACACCGGCAAGAATTACAGTTCCCGAGAATGTCCGTGTACACCATATTGATTTAGCCGTGGAACTACAATCACTTGCCTATTTTATGAAGCATTATCCGTTAGAGAACGAAGGAGAAGAGTAAAGATATCATTACTAAAAAATAGACTCAGCTAACAGCTAAGTCTATTTTTTCTTATTGTCATTCGCCTTTTTTATGCGAAAATGTAGATTGATTAATCTCAACGCAACCACAAAATCAATTGTTGCAAAGGTTGCTAATAAAATGGTAATAAAGTTAAAAACAGTTTCATCTGCCGATTGGATTGCGATGTAGGTGAACAAAGCGCCTAATGCAATGTAAAAAATGGCAGACCGTAAAGGTGAAATACGCATAATACTAATGTCCTCCAATAAGAATCGTCATTAACTCTTTTATTTGATCCATTTGCTGTTCCATTTCTTCTGGATCGACAGACAGTTGACCGATTACGGCAAATGTATTCATGGACATATGCACAATAATTGGTACAAGGATTCGTTTCGTTTCAACGTAAAGAAAGGCAAACACCATTCCAACTGAAGTGTATATAAGTAAGTGTTCAAAATCATTATGAACAGCTGCGAAAATGACCCCAGATAACAACGCAGCGAAAAAGAAGTTCATTCTCTTATAGAGTGAACCAAAAATAGCTTTACGAAACACTAACTCTTCTAGAATTGGTCCCAATATAGAAATAATTACAATGAACAAAGGAGTTTGTCGTGCTATATTCATTAAGTCCATTGTATTTTCTGAACCAGGTGGGATTTTGAAAACTACCATTTCAATAACAACAGCAACGCCTTGTGTTATCATTACAAGGAAAAAACCTAGTACAGACCACAGTATAATGGTTCCAATTTTCTTTTGTTGTGCTTGGAAGAAATCTTGCACTTCATCCCTTATGAAATAGATAGATATCATCAAAGCTATCGCAAATGATGCAATATTCCAGTTAGCTTGGAAAGTATCCAAATCTTCAATGAAGGAAGCAAACGGTAGAGCCAAAAAGATGGAAAACTGCATAGCAATATACGTTATGATCAAATAAATATATTTTCTTGGCAAAGTATAACGACTCCCTTAAACTCTTTTTAATGTCATGATACGTATTTTAACATAAATTTAGAATAAAATTGAAATACTTCGTCTACACATAGAAGTATGTGAGTATTTTGCTGTTCATAAGTGGAGGGGAGACCCTCCACTTATATAGTTAGCGACCGGGATAAATTTTTTTAAAAAACGATATTAAAATACTTGCAAAAAAAATCAGTTTTCATTATTATAATAATTGTGTTAGCACTCCTCTTGAACGAGTGCTAATAATCAACAAAATAATGAATGAGAAATTCAAGGAGGTAACGAAAAGATGCTAAAACCATTAGGTGATCGTGTCATTATTGAGCTTGTAGAGCAAGAAGAAAAAACAGCGAGTGGAATTGTTCTTCCAGATTCTGCGAAGGAAAAACCACAAGAAGGTAAGGTTGTAGCTGTTGGTTCTGGTCGTGTAACAGACAATGGAGAGAAAGTGGCACTTGAAGTTGAAGAAGGAAATACTATCATTTTCTCTAAATTTGCTGGTACAGAAGTAAAATATGAAGGTAAAGAATACTTAATTCTTCGTGAAAGTGACATTTTAGCAGTTGTAAGCTAAGTAAGATAACGAAGAGCTTTAAAGATAAATAACATAACATTTTTTAAAATTTTAAGGAGGTTTTCTCACAATGGCTAAAGAATTAAAATTTAGTGAAGAAGCACGTCGCGCAATGCTACGTGGGGTAGACACACTTGCTAATGCAGTAAAAGTAACATTAGGACCAAAAGGTCGTAACGTTGTTTTAGATAAAAAATATGGTTCACCACTAATTACAAATGACGGTGTAACGATTGCTAAAGAAATTGAATTAGAAGATAGTTTCGAAAATATGGGTGCACAGCTTGTTTCTGAAGTTGCTTCTCAAACAAATGATGTAGCTGGTGACGGTACAACAACTGCAACAGTATTAGCACAAGCAATGATCCAAGAAGGTCTTAAAAACGTTGCATCTGGTGCAAACCCAGTAGGTGTACGCCGCGGTATCGAAAAAGCGGTTGAAATCGCAACGGAAGAACTTCGTAAAGTTTCCAAACCTATCGAAGGAAAAGATTCAATTGCACAAGTAGCAGCTATTTCTTCTGCTGATGATGAAGTAGGTCAATTAATCGCAGAAGCAATGGAGCGTGTGGGTAACGATGGTGTTATCACAATCGAAGAGTCTAAAGGATTCAACACAGAATTAGAAGTTGTTGAAGGTATGCAATTCGATCGCGGATATGCTTCTCCATATATGGTTACTGACCAAGATAAAATGGAAGCATCTCTTGAAGATCCTTACATTTTAATTACTGACAAGAAAATCAACAATATCCAAGAAGTATTACCAGTACTAGAACAAGTTGTACAACAAGGTAAACCACTTCTATTAATCGCTGAAGATGTAGAAGGCGAAGCGCTTGCTACATTAGTAGTGAACAAACTACGTGGAACATTTAATGCAGTTGCTGTAAAAGCTCCTGGATTCGGTGATCGTCGTAAAGCAATGCTAGAAGATATCGCTGTTTTAACTGGTGCTGAAGTAATTACAGAAGATCTTGGATTAGATCTAAAAAACACTAGCATTGAGCAATTAGGTCGCGCTTCTAAAGTAGTTGTTACTAAAGAGAACACAACTATCGTAGAAGGTTCAGGTGACCCAGAACAAATCTCTGCTCGTGTTGCACAAATCCGTGCACAGGTAGAAGAAACTACTTCTGAATTCGATAAAGAAAAATTACAAGAGCGCCTAGCTAAGCTTGCTGGCGGTGTAGCTGTAGTAAAAGTTGGTGCTGCAACAGAAACAGAACTTAAAGAACGTAAGCTACGTATTGAGGATGCATTGAACTCAACTCGTGCAGCGGTTCAAGAAGGTATCGTTTCTGGTGGTGGTACGGCACTACTTAACGTATATAACAAAGTTGCAGAACTTAATCTTGAAGGTGACGAAGCTACTGGTGTAAACATCGTACTTCGCGCACTAGAATCTCCAGTTCGTCAAATTGCAGAAAATGCTGGATTAGAAGGTTCAATTATCGTAGAACGTCTAAAAGGTGAAAAAGTTGGAATTGGTTTCAACGCAGCAACTGGTGAATGGGTAGACATGATCGACGCTGGTATCGTTGACCCAACCAAAGTTACGCGTTCTGCACTTCAAAACGCAGCAAGTGTATCTGCGATGTTCTTAACTACTGAGGCAGTAGTAGCTGACATTCCAGAAGAAAATGGTGGCGGTGCACCAGACATGAGTGGAATGGGTGGCGGAATGCCAGGAATGATGTAATGCATTCTTCCAGAAGCGAAGTTAACGATAAATAGTTTATAAGTAGAAGACTACTTCCTAAGATAAAGGAGGTAGTCTTCTTTGTTGTTTTTCTGCTCATCATTATCGATTATTATAAAATGCAAAATAATGAAGTTATTAGGATCGTGAGTATAGTATAGGAGGTCTATTGGATATGATAAGGGAGAAGGGAGTCTGACAAATGCCTAACTATGTCCCTTATATGATTCTTACTATCATTAGTATTTTAATATTGGTTTTAATAATTGTTCATAAGCGTCAATTTGGTGTTACTGTGCTATTTCTATGCTTTTCGGGAATGGTATATATAGCAGAACTCTTTGTTATGATTATCGGAAATAGCTACAATTATTTTCCTAAAGTACTCTCCGTTCCATACTACGATAACGTACTAGGCGCAATTGTTTCGAACTTATTTGTTATCCCTATCTTGGGTGTTGTAGCAGCGATGTATAAGCTTCGCTTTCGTTGGCTCGTACTCTTCGCAGTAATGCTGGTAGTTATAGAATGGTTATTTGAATGGTTTGATATTTATCAGACAAACTGGTGGAGGAAAGAATATACCTTTATCTGCACATTGTTTTTCTTTTTATTAGCTAAATTCTGGATACGAGCTCTACAGTTAGGTACTAAATGGTCACGATTTCTATCATTGTGGATGCAAGGATGGAGTGGTGTTGCTACCGTGATGTTCATCATGTCTGTCGCTACCATTCGTCATTATGAATTTGGTTTTTTTGAAAATGTTTATCGTGATGACATTTTAGTATCAGCAATAATGGGTATTTTGAAAAGTTTAATATTTGTTATAGCAATTATACTTTTCAAAAAGTTCCGCTGGCGATTACTTGCACCTATTTTAGTTTTTGGAATTGATTTGCCTCTGTATTACGTAGGTATACTTGTGATTGAAATTCCATTTTGGATATATACTATGATTTATTTGGTTCTGGCAACTCTTTTACTTGGGTGGAACCAGTATGCCTATTCTTTTATTTGCAAAATTGCAAGATGACATCCCCCCTGATGGAGCTATTAAGATCAGTCGTGCATAGTAAATATATTTTAAACGCAAGAGGCAGCAAAGCATTTACTTTACTGCCTAATAATTCAAGCTTGAGTGTATTGTTTTTGAATATTAGCAATCACTTCGTATTCTTGTTCCAGTAGGCGAGGTATGCGAATAAAGATGGGCATTAATTCTTGGTAAGTTTTTGCGGCATCTGGATTAGGGAGGTGGCTATGAACCGAACCAACCATGTTTTTCACTTCCTCCAAAGAATCGATATCCCCTTTCGCATACATGCCTAATACAACAGCTCCTAAGCAAGAACTCTCAAAGCTTTCAGGTACCATGACTTTCTGGTCGAATATGTCAGCAAGCATTTGTCGCCAGAATGGAGAGCGGGCAAAGCCACCAGTAGCTTGGATTCGTTTCGGTTCCCCGATTAATTCTTCTAGAGCTAGTAATACACTATATAGATTCATCATAATTCCTTCTAGTACAGCGCGTATCATATGTTCTTTCTTATGATGCATGGCTAGCCCAAAAAAGGAGCCTCTTGCATTCGAATTCCATAATGGAGCCCGTTCTCCTGTTAAATAGGGGTGGAAAAGCAATCCTTCTGATCCAGCTGGAACGGTTTCGGCAAGTGCTGTGAGTAAATCATATGGGCTTTCACCAGTCTGCTTGGCTTTTTCAACTTCTGCTTGTCCTAATTCCTCCTTCAGCCAGCGGAAAATCATGCCGCCATTATTGACAGGACCGCCAATAACCCAATGCTTATCGGTTAAAGCATAACAGAAAATCCTTCCTTTTGGATCGGTGACAGGTTTATCTGTAACAGTGCGAATAGCCCCGCTTGTTCCAATTGTTAGAGCTACGACTCCGGGTTCAATCGCATTTACTCCTAAATTAGACAGTACGCCATCACTTGCACCAAGAATAAAAGGTAGATCGGAAGGTAATCCTAGTTCTTCCGCATATGGTGGATGTAGACCTGTGATGGAGTGTGTCGTTGCTACCGGCGTACTTAATTGTTCCTTATTAATTTGCAGTAATTCCAGTACTTCTTGATCCCAATCCAATTGCTCTAAATGAAACATGCCTGTTGCAGAAGCAATCGAGTAATCAATCATATATTGACCAAACAGACAGTAGAAAACATACTCTTTAATAGAAATAAACTTATGATCAGGTTTGAATAACTCAGGGTGCTCTTCTTTTAACCATACCAATTTCAGTAAGGGTGACATTGGGTGAATAGGTGTGCCAGTACGTAAATAAATTTGATGTCCATTATACGTTTGCTTTACTTTCTCCATGTAATGAGAACTGCGATTGTCTGCCCATGTAATGGAGTTAGTTAATGGCTCACCATTGTGATTAACGACCATTAAACTATGCATGGCAGAACTAAAGGAAATAAATTGGACCTCATTTCCAGTTATTTTTGCTTCTTTTATACTTTCTTTAATAGTAGTTAAAACAGCTTGAAAGATTTCTTCAGGATTTTGCTCTGCAACTTCTGGTTGGGGAGTATGTAATGGATACTCCACGCCCGCTCTGCTTAAAGCCTCTCCATTATTATTAAAAACTACTGCTTTCGTACTTGTCGTGCCAATATCGACACCAATCATAACTTTGCTCATGCTGATAGATTCCTCCTATGTAAAATGGGCTGCTGCTTATTTCAATAAAGCAGCGCCCATCGTATCAATTATGAAATGAAAATGCCTAGAATAAGTGCAACGGATAAACCGACAAGACCTATTAATGTTTCCATTACTGTCCACGATTTCAATGTATCCTTTACATCTAAGCCAAAGTATCGACCCACTAACCAGAAACCAGAGTCATTAACATGTGATAACACTGTTGCACCTGATGCAACTGCGATAACGATTAACCCTAAAACAGGACCTTCAAGGCTTAAGATATCTATTAAGGGAGCTACAAGTCCTGCTGCTGTTACCATTGATACAGTTGCAGATCCTTGAGCAACACGTACAGCAGCCGCGATTAAGAATGCTAGTAAAATCGGTGGTAGATTTGAGCCAGCCATCATGTTACCAATCACATCACCTACACCAGATTGAATTAAGACTTCTTTAAATACTCCACCTGCACCAGTTACTAAGATAATAATCCCTGCAGGTTCTAATCCTTTCGTTGCAATATCTTGTACTTCCTGACGAGAAAGACCTCGTTTTGTTCCTAAGAAAATAAAGGTTAAGATCGTTGCAATCGTTAAGGCAACAAAAGGGTGTCCTAAGAAAGTGAATATTTCACGAGCCATATTTCCTTCCTCTAAAAAGAAGTCTGAAAATGTATTACATAGAATTAGTACTAATGGTATTAAAATAATGGAAGCAATTAAAGCAAAGCTAGGCAATTCTCGCTCATCATATTCTATTTCTTCCATATTCATGTATTCTGGTACAACTACATGTAGACGTTTGGAAATATAACGTGCAAACAGTGGACCAGCAATAATCATGGAAGGTATACCAGCCAGTGCGCCGAATAAGATAACCCAACCTAAGTCAGCTCCGACTAAATCTGCAACCGCAATTGGTCCAGGAGTCGGGGGAATAAAACTGTGTGTAACCGCTAAACCAGCAAGTAAAGGAATACCGTAATACAATAATGACTTTCCTGTTTTCTTTGCTAAACCGTATACAAGTGGTACAAGTATGATAAATCCAACATCAAAAAAGACGGGAATAGCTACAAGAAAACCTGTAATCCCTAATGACCATTGAGCTTTATCTTCGCCAAGCTTATTGATCATGGTACGTGCTAAACGGTCAGCACCACCAGATACTTCGAGCATTTGACCAAACATCGCTCCTAGACCGACAACGACAGCGACAAAACCTAATGTTCCACCCATACCCTGTTCCATCGTGTCGATTACATCGCCAAGAGGCATTCCTGCTAAAATACCGACAATTAAACTGACGACTAATAAAGCAACGAACGCGTGTAATTTCGTTCGAATAACGAGAAATAATAATAAGAATATTCCTGCTAACGCAATAAGTATTAACATTTGATCTGACATGTTGTTTCCATCCTTTGCTGAAAAATTTTTTAGACCTTAGTTACAGCATGGCCACCGAATTCATTACGGAGTGCTGCGACAACTTTTCCGGTAAATGTGTCTTGCTCTTGTGAGCGATAGCGCATCATTAGAGCGAGTGTGATAACAGGCGCAGCCATTTCATAGTCGAGTGCTGTTTCTACTGTCCATTTTCCTTCTCCTGATGAGTGCATGATCCCTTTTATTTGTTCGAGATTAGGATCTTTTCCGAAAGCGTCTTCTGTTAACTCCATTAACCAGGAGCGAATAACGGAGCCATTATTCCATACTTTGGCAACCTTTTCATAATCGTAAGCAAAAGGACTTTTCTCAAGTATGTCAAAACCTTCTGCTATCGCTTGCATCATACCATATTCGATTCCGTTATGGACCATTTTAAGAAAGTGACCGCTTCCAACAGGACCAGTATATAAGTAGCCATTCTCAACGGTTAAGTCTTGAAAAAGTGTTTCTAGCTTTTCGAACTCCTGCTGGTCTCCACCTATCATTGTACAGGCGCCTTTTCGTGCACCATCAACACCACCGCTTGTCCCACAATCAAAGAAGTAGATCCCCTTTTCTTTACACGCATCCCCACGCTTGATGGAATCTTTGTAATGAGCGTTTCCGCCATCAATAATCCGGTCACCGCTTTCAAGTTGCTCCAGTAAAGCTTGAAATACAGATTCTGTAGCATCACCCGCTGGAACCATCATCCAAACAGTGCGCGGTGCTTGTAAACGACTTACTAGTTCTTTTATCGTTGGGGCAGCCTCACCGCCATCTGAAATAATATGCTGTAGTGTTTCTTCACTCGTATCGTGAGCAATAACAGTATAATTCTTATCTAGTAGATTTAGTGATAGTTGGTATCCCATTTTCCCTAAACCTATCATTCCTATTTGCATCATGACCAATCCTCTTTCGAAAAAATTTTCGTTCTTCATACATTATACGAAAAAAAATTCTTTTTTCAACCGTTTACAAAAAATATTTTTTTTCGTAGACTAATCTTGTATAATGAGAACTAAAGATTGTTCAGGAGAATGCTAATGAGAAAAAGAGAGCAAACATGCCTAGAAAAGGTACGAAGAAATTATCCGAAGTTCAGTGTCACAGAACGAAAAATTGCTGATTATATCTTAGAAAATCCTAATCAGATTATTCATTCTTCGATTAACCAGTTGGCAGAGGATTTAGATGTTGCAGATTCAACTGTTTTTCGATTTTGTAAGCGGATAGGTTACAAAGGTTACCAGGCGATGAAAATTGCATTAGCCTCTGAAGTAGTGTCTTCTATTCAACATATTCATGAAGAAGTGGAAAGTGATGACGAGTTAAATACGGTAGCCGCCAAGGTATTTCGAACCAATATGCAATCTTTGGAAGAAACATTGAAGATTATCGATGAAGAACAACTGCAAAAGGCTGTAAATAGTCTATTGTCTGCCCGTCAAATTCACTTTTTTGGTAGTGGTGGATCGAATACGGTAGCATTGGATGCATACCATAAGTTTATTCGTACCGGTTTGCCGGTACAAACTGTAGTGGATACTCATTTTCAGTTGATGGCTGCTTCCCAGCTGGATGAGAGGGATTGTGCTGTGCTTATTTCACATTCAGGGTCGTCCAAGGATATTTTACATATTTTAAACGTATTGAGAAAGAATCAAGTAAGAACGATCGCGATTACCAACTTTGCGAAATCAACGTTAAGTGAAGCGGTACATATTCCACTATATACGAGCTCTGGAGAAACCGATTTTAGAACAGAAGCATTTTCGTCTCGAATTGCGCAGTTGACCTTACTAGATTTATTATTTGTCAACGTTTTGATGAACAGGGGAGAAGCAGGACAAGAAGCACTTAATAAAATGCGCGAAGCTATTACGGTGAAAAGAATATAGAACACTTGGGACAGAAGTATCTCTATTTTTGAATTGTAGATTAGTGAAGTATAAGACTAGAATTTGCAATGCTAAAAAGTAACAGGAATCAGAGAGAAGGAGAATATTCGAACAAATAAAGTTGAGACCATCAAAGATAATGATCTCAACTTTTTTGTTGTTTTGGCTAGCTATGTCCCAGCTTCTATTGTATACGAAACCGTTTTGTCAATTTAGCTAGTGATTGCGATAATTCTGTTAGTTTTAAGCCAATATCGTGTGTTCTCTCCATTTGATGGATTTGCTCATCACTTGTTGCATACATTTCTTCAGCGCTTGCTAATGTTTCCTGAGAGACAGATGCAAAGCTAACAGTAGCTTGTTCAAGATCAGGTAGAACTTGATGCACGTTTTGCAGTTCATTTTCCATACTGTTAATGCGATTGCTAACCGTATCGATTTGTTCCATTAATTCATCAATGGATAATTTCGTATCGTTAGCGATAGTTAAGTTAGACGTGATGCTTGTATGCATTTGATCGAATTCGTCTGCTGCTTGTGTTGTTACACTCTCCATTTCCGAGATGGAGTTAGTAATTTCTTCTGTCGCATTGGTAGCTTGTTCTGCTAGCTTTCTGACTTCATTTGCAACGACAGCGAATCCTTTACCAGATTCACCTGCTCTAGCTGCTTCAATGGCAGCATTTAACGCTAAAAGTTTGGTTTGTTCGGCTATTCCTTTAATTAAATCGACTAAGCTGGTAATGGACGATGAGTGAGCATTCACTTGCTGTATCGTTTGATTCAGATGCTCAAAACCTTGACCAAAGGAAGTAATCATTTCGATCAGCTTTGTCATGTTTTTCTCACCATATGCTGCAGAGTTATTCATATTCTCCGAGCTGTTATCAACCATTTTCATATTTTCTAATAAAGAAAAGATCTTTTCTTTCATTTCGTTGAAACTATTGGTACTCTGCTCTGAACTGTTAGCAGTTTGTTCAGCACCTTCTTTTACAACATTGATGGATGCAATTAACTGATGACTTGACGCTAAAGAACTGCCTGAAGAATCTTTTAACAGATCTCCCGTTGTTTCTAGCTGGGAAGTAGTATCATCGAGTTCTTTCAACATTGTCCGCATTTGGCTGATCATAGCGTCATAACTTTTATGCAATGATACGATCTCCGGTATGGTCGTATTTATTTCAACTGTATCTTGTAAGTTGCCGTTTCGTGCCTCTCTCATGGTGTTTCGTAATTTCGTTAAAGGCTTGGTTAAACTTCGAACAAAAAATAATACAATGAAGACGGAGATAATCAAACTAACGATGATGACAATAATAATCGTTTGAGCCATATCATGAACAGCCCCCATATAAGACTGGGTAGGGACAACTAAAACGTATAGCCCATCAATTTGCTCACTTAAATCTTCAACAATCATGGTATAGTCCATCCCATTGATTTCTTTGTGCATGACTCCTTTTTTTAGTTCAATCATTTGGTCTATTAAGGAATCGGAAAAGGTGAAATTACTGTCATTACTCACTTTGAAAGGGGTGACATCGCTATCAACAATATAGTAAATATCAGACATGATTCCTTCTTCTTCAAGTCTCTCTTTTTGTGAGCGTATTTCTGTTTCGAGTTGTTGCATAAAATATTCATCATCACTAACATATAGAAATTTCAGGTTGTCAGCTATGTATGCAAGTAATTCCCCTTCACGTGTCAACCGGTTTTCCATTGTTTCCATTGTTGTCTCTTTTGCATTTAGGTATGTACTTAAGCCGACAACACTTATGGAGATAATTAATAAAACAAAAAATAAAACTAGTAATCTAGTTTGTAAATTTATCTTAGATAGGAAGCTTTGTCTATATTTCTTTCCCTTTTGAGGCTTTTTACCTGCTTTGTCGAGATAAAACTTCAATTTGTAATCCTCCAGTTCCTAGGTAATTATCCTTACATCGACAAATTGTAACAAATGAATGTTAAGTTAATGTTAATTTTAGATATATATTTAGTAAAAAAGTACCATTATGATAACTGGAAGATGGAAGTGTACAGTGAAAAAAAGCAAACTAACCATAACAAGCATTACTCGATAAAAAGTTTCAAATTTTTAATACATTTACCTTAACACTAATAGGAAATTTTTCGAATACGATAAATAAAATATAAATAAACAGGAGTGAAGTGATGGAAAGTATAAATAAATGGAGTCAGACGCTAAAAATAAAGCAAAACTCACTTCTATCACAACATTATCCAGAAACTGTATTATACAGTAGCGATAATTTAAACGATTTTTTAAACCGTTATGCTTTTATTTATGTTAAACCGATCTCCAATAGTAAAGGTAGGGGAGTGGTACAGATTGGCACAAACTCAAACGGACAATATACCATCAAGGGGTATACAATTGCTGGATCTAAAGTAGATAGAGAATTTAATAGTTTAGAGGCAGTAATAAAGGTTATTCACTCTATTTATAGAAGAAAGTTAAATTCCAAGCGTTATATTATTCAGCAAGGTATTTCCAGTGTTACGCCAGATAAACTAGCATTAGGTGTTCGGGCACATATCCAATACGTACAAGGTAAATGGGTTTTAGGAGGGATGCTAGGGAAGCTTGTCGATATAGATAGTGGCATTGTCAATCGAAATCGCGGAGCATGGGCGTTACCAATCAGACAACTTTTATTACAGCATTTACAAATGGATCAACAGCAGGCCGAAAAATTAGAAAAGGAAATAGAGAGAATTTGTATTGAAGTAGGCAAAGTTTTTGGTGATGAAAAAAGGCGAATCGTAGAATGTGGAATTGATATCGGCATTGACCAGTTAGGGAAAGTATGGGTATTTGAGGTTAATATGATAGGACCAAGTATTGAATTTTTTTCTTATCTTAAAGATAAATCAATGTTCAATCAGATCTTGGAAAATCGATAAAAACGTCGTTTCAAGGATAAGCGATAAGTTGAATGTACAACCGAAAATTGCCGTTGTTCCCTTGATAGACGCAGACCATGGGTCTTTTTAATAGAATGAAAACAGAGTTGTTACAAGTCCCTCAAATAGCATTGGATTTGGATAAGCTACATTATCTACATCAAAGCATAATATATTTGTAGAAATGCTGAAAGGATGAAGAAGCATGTATAACAATTCTAATTTGCATCGATATTCACCTTATCTTAATCAACCAATGTATAATAATGGCATGTATTCCGATCAAGCTCATTACACACCTAATTCTAGTATCCAACACTTTCAAAAAGGAAATGAAATTGGGCTGATAGATTATGGATCAAGACCATTGGTGTTTAATATTAATGAAGCAACAAAACAAAACAATACGTTTCGTACCGCTATTTGGACGGGATCGCAATTCCAAATTACGTTAATGAGTATTGTTGTTGGGGAAGATATTGGAATAGAAATGCATCCTGCAGTAGATCAATTTTTACGTATTGAACAAGGTCAAGGGATTGCTCAGATGGGGACGAACAAGAATCATTTGAATTTTGAAAGATATGTTTATGATGACTCTGCTATCGTCATTCCTGCTGGTACCTGGCATAATGTAATTAATACTGGTACAATTCCACTTAAGCTGTATTCAATATATGCCCCACCTAACCATCCGTTTAATACAGTGCATGTTACTAAGGGAGATGCAATGGCTGCGGAAAGTCATTATCACAATGGAAATATGGGTTCTTTTTAATGATATTTTATCGATTCAAGAAGGGAACATTTGCTTTTTAAATAAGACAGAACGTATATTAGCATTGTGAACACAACTTTTATAAACAAGTAAGGTAGGAAAAGGTCGATTCAAAACTTGTTTGTCGACCCACGTTGCCAGCTCTGAAGAATGTTGTAGCGCATTCCTAAAGCGAAGGCCGTCCACATACCAAGGGGGCAACAGGTAGGGTCAAATTCTTTTTATTCTATATTCCTCGTTTATCCGCAATCATTTCAGACTTTATCAATTAGTTGATAAGTTATACACATTCTTCTGAGGTAACATAATCGATTTCAAAGCCGAGATCTTCTATCATTTGATAATCTTGTAAGCGAGCTTGTCCTTCTGTTGTTAAGTAATCTCCAATAAAGATAGAATTAGCAGGATAAAGTCCAAATGGTTGAAGGCTTCTCAAGTTCACTTCTCTGCCGCCGGATATCCGAATTTCTTTTGTTGGATTCATAAAACGAAATAAACAAAGGACCTTTAAACAATACGTAGGCGTCAATTCGTCTGTACCTTCTAGTAATGTTCCATCAATGGCATGCAGGAAGTTAACGGGGATGGAGTCGGCATTCAGTTCCTTTAAGGCATGCGCCATTTCAATTACATCTTCTTTGCTCTCTTTCATACCGACAATCACACCAGAACACGGCGAGATTCCCGCTGATTTGACGGCCTTTACTGTGGAAACTCGGTCATAATAGCTATGACTCGTTGTAATTTGATCGTGATGATTTGCGGATGTATTAATATTGTGATTGTAGCGATCTACCCCTGCCGCTTTTAATTGATCGGCTTGTTCTGGTTCTAACAGTCCTAAGCATGCACAAATTTTGATATCGTAATGTTGTTTAATTTCCGCAACTGCTGAAGTGACCGTATCAAGTTCTCGTTTGGAAGGACCACGACCACTGGCGACAATACAATAAGTACCTGATTTCGATTCATGTGCTCTTTTAGCACCTTGGACAATCGACTCTTTATCCAGCATTCGATATTTTTCAATCGGGGCGGTAGCGTCTCTTGATTGAGCACAATACCCACAATTTTCAGGACATAGGCCCGATTTCGTGTTGATAATCATATTGAGCTTTACTTTATTTCCATAGTACTGTTTGCGAACCTGGTAGGCACTATCTAGTAAATTTAATAATTGCTCGTTTGGACAGTTTAAAACGGAAAGTGCCTCCTGGTTTGATAGCTTTTCGTTATGTAGAGCTTTTCTTGCTAATGATTGCCAAATACTCATAGAATCCCGCCTTTTTAAGCTGCGTTTTGATTATGTTGGTTTCGAAACATACTTTTGGAGATAAAACTTTTTTCTAGCCGATGAGCAAATATCCCCGCTCCGATAGATAACACAATATCCTTAGGTAAAGGTACTGCCAACCAATACCAAACAAGTTGATAAGAGAATCCTTCAGGTGCGTCAAACCAGAACATATAAGCTGCATACATCCAATTAGCCCCTAACAGGTAATTAATGACCATCGCAATCAGTGCAGCTGTGATATACATGGAAAAGCTCTGTTTCTTCTCTATTAATTTACCTGCAACATATGCGATTACTATAAAAGAAACAATGAAACCAAAAGTTGGTGAAATAAGAGTGGAAGCGCCACCTTTGAATTGGGCGAAAATCGGGGCACCCGCTAAACCTAGTAACATGTAGACCAACATGGAAATAGCTCCCAACCGGCTTCCTAGAATAAGCCCCGTTAAGATTGCAAAAAAAGTTTGTAACGTGATGGGAACTCCACCAATCACCATGAAAGGTGCAATCGATGTAATATTCGCACCTACCGTCATTAAGGCGATAAATATACTGCCGATAGTAAGATCAAGTGCTGTTAAGCGTTTATTATTCTGCATTATTTTCCTCCTTTCCAAAAATAAATTAAATGAAGAAGCTAGAATTGTCAACCTTATTAATAATAGGTTAACGTATGTGAGTGGTCATTTCTTCGCGTATTCGTTCACAAAATTGACATATTTATACACGCTCCTTTATAATTGCTTACGATAAAGAAAATGAAATCATGGTTCAATCCGTCCGTAAAACTCCTAACTTGCAAAGAAGCTAAGTAAGGGGGCACGGGCATTAAAACTCTGATAAATCTCACTTTAAGATTCCTTCAAAGAGGAGGATTAGCGTGAAAAATAGCCAAAGTAATGAAACCGCTTACCAAATTAGCGATCAGATAAGGAAAAAACACCGTATTCTCATTTCTACCGCTGCAATCATTATTCTCTTTTATATATTGTTTCCTATTGTTTTAACCGGTTTTATGTCAGAGCAAAATATTTATTTTCTCCCGTTGGCATGGGGGTATGTCCTCTTATTATTTCTAATGACTTGGGGAATTGGGGTCTGGCATTTCTTTTTCACGAAATCATTTAATCGAAAGCTTGATGAAAGAGGCGAACAAGCCAAAGCCGGAGGTGACCAATGAATTTTACCTATTTTATCTTTTTCGTTGTTATCGTAATAGGTACGCTGGTCATTACCCATTGGGCAGCAGAGCGGAGTAGAACAGTGCATCAATTTTATGTGGCAGCAGGTAGCCTGTCCGGTATGCAAAATGGGATGGCGATAGCTGGTGATTTCATTAGTGCGGCTTCATTTCTTGGAATTACTGGATTAATCGCACTTTATGGTTATGATGGGTTCTTGTATGCCACAGGTTTTCTTATTTCTTATGTGATATTGTTGCTATTAATTGTGGAACCGATCCATCGGCTTGGCACCTATTCTGTAGCAGACGTGGTTGCTGCTCGATTTCCAGGGAACCGGATGCGTGCTGCCGTGGCCATTAGTGGTATTTGTATTTCGGTTTTATATATGATCCCACAGCTCGTAGCTTCTGGTTTACTGATTCGTCTTTTACTAGGGGTAGATTTTCGAGTAGCAGTGAGCATTATCGGGGTGTTAATGACGGTGTATGTTGCCTTTGGGGGAATGCTGGCAACATCTTGGGTTCAGATTATCAAAACTGTACTGCTGATGTGTGGAACATTATTAGTTGTTTTTATTTTGTTGTCCTGGCTGAATTGGGATTTTTTTGGTCTAATAGCAGATGCGGTAGAGCAAAGTCCACATGGGGAGTCATTTTTTTATCCTGGAAATCTGTTTACTAACTCCATAGACAAAATTTCACTTACTTTAACCTTAATGCTTGGTACTTCAGGACTTCCACATATACTAATTCGGTTTTTAACGGTGAATAATGCTAAGGAGGCAAGAGTATCTGCTATGTCTGCCTCATGGATTATTGGCTTGTTTTACATTATGACACTTATTTTGGGTGTCGGGACCATTGCACTTGTAGGAAGTGAAACATTGATACAGGCAGACTCCAGTGGGAATCTAGCGGCATTATTGTTAGCAGAAGCGGTCGGCGGTGATTTTCTAATTGCCTTTGTGATGGCTGTTGCCTTTGCCACTATCATTGCTGTAGTAACCGGGTTGATTTTTGCCGCAACTTCTTCTTTTGCGCACGATATCTACTACCATCTTTGGAAGAAAAAAAGAGTTGAAGAGAAAAAACAGCTACAGGTTGCTAGAATGGTTGCTGTTGTGATCGGCATATTGTCGATCCTCTTATCGATCGGAATGGAAGAGAGTAATGTTGCTTTTCTTGTATCGATTACTTTTGCGATTGCAGCTTCCACACTATTCCCTTTGCTGATTCTTACGTTTTACTGGAGGCGATTTAACAGAATCGGTGGCTATACTACACTATTATCTGGTTTTCTTATATCCATCATTCTAGTGGTGTTAGGTCCAGAGGGGATTGGCATCTTACCACTCTCTAATCCTGGTATTCTATCAATCCCTGCCGGCTTTGCTGGTGGTGTGATCGGTGCGATGTCAGGAAAGAAAGACGAGAAAAGCTATGAAGATCTTTTCTTAAAACTGTACAGCGACAAACAGGAGGCTGTTTCGCATGATTGACCTCACCATCGTTTTATTTGAAAGGATCGGTTTGCTTTTGCTAGCGGCATTTATGTTAACCCAAATACCGGGGTTCCGTTCGTTATTAGACAGAGATTTTGCCATTGATACCGTGATTTATCTAGCGATTGTATTTGGATTTATTGGGATATTGGGGACGCACACCGGTGTGTTAATCGAAATGGATACATTGGCACTTGAATCGAGAATAAACGATGTGACATCTAATGAGGTCTTGATCGGTTTCAGTACGGTAGTGGTCATGATTGCTGGCCTGCTTGGTGGGCCATATGTTGGTCTTTGTACAGGAATTATTACGGGGATTTATCTTGCCTTTATTGGTGGAGATGCTTGGATTGCAAATAGTTTGATTAACCCATTGGCAGGTTTAATTACGGGGTGGACAGGTCAGTTTTTTTCGGATGAGCGAGTCATTGCACCGGGCAAGGCATTATTTATTGGGATGTTCCCACCGGTCTTGCATATGGGCTTGCTGTTGATTTTTATTTCCGATCAAGAAAAAGGTGTTGAGCTTGTCAATACAATTGGCATCCCTCTTGTCATTACTAATGCTGTTGCGCTTGCTATTTTTACGATGGTAATCCGAGCTGCACTTAATGAAACGGAAAGAGAAGCAGCGATTGAAACAAATCGGGCTTTATCGATTGCTGAGAAAGCTTTGCCGATACTTCAGGATGCTTCCTTAATCTCTAATGCAAACAAAATGGCGAAACTTCTCTATGATGAGTTGGATGTAGCTGCAATTGCGATTACAGATAAAGAGAAGGTGCTCAGCCATGTCGGTCTGGGGGATGACCATCATCGATTAGGAGAGCCACTTAAAATGCGGCTATCACACAAAGCACTTGATACTGGAGATATACAGGTTGCTTATGACAGGGAGGGGATCCAATGTCGATCTGAAACCTGTCCACTGAAAACCGCGATAATGGTACCGATTTACCGTTCTGGCGAGATAATTGGTCTGATTAATTTATATTTTCGCCATTCCCAACAAATTCGGGCTGTAGAAATCGAACTTGCTAAAGGTCTAGGCACCATTATCTCTAATCAAATCAGTGGTTTTGAAGCGGAGAGGATGAAAGAACTTCTGAAGGAAGCGGAAATACGAAATCTTCAGGCACAGATAAATCCACATTTTCTATTTAACACCTTTAATTTGCTTCATTCTTTGATGCGAGTCAATCAGGAAAAAGCACGTCATATCCTCATACAGCTAAGTCACTATATGCGTGCGAACCTGTCCATCGCCAGCAAAACGCTAATTCCTTTGAAAGATGAACTCGCGCATGTGAATGCCTATGTGGAAATTGTAACTGCACGTTTCATGGATCAGCTCATCATTAACATTCATATTGATCGAGATCTTGAAGATGTATTGATACCGCCAGCAACATTGCAACCCCTTATTGAAAATTGTATTCAACACGGGCTAAAGAATAATCAAATCAAAGGTGAAATTGATTTAACTATTAAAAAGAAAGAAGAATGGGTTCATATTGAAGTTCGCGATAATGGGAAAGGTTTTTCAGATGATATGCTTGCATTACTCGGAACAGAACCTATTGATCAACAGAATGGTAATGGTACAGCCTTATATAATATTAATGAACGGTTGAAAGGAATTATGGGAGAGAGGAGTCGGCTACACTTTCGCAACAATCCGGAACAAGGAAGTTCCGTTTCATTTAAAATACTTGTTGATACAAGGAGTGGCATAAATGAAAATGTACGTGATGATCGCAGAGGATGAGCGTCTTGGACGGGAAGAACTGTCTTATCTGCTTGAGCAGGAAGAAGATGTGAGCTTATGTCCAAGTGCGGAGAATGGCGAGCAATTAATTCAGTTGTATCATGAATATAAGCCTGCTGTCCTGTTTCTAGATATACATATGCCAGGCCTCACAGGTTTGGAAGTGGCAGAGACATTGCGTAATGAAGAGGGGGATGAGCCAGTAATTGTATTTACTACGGCTTACGACACCTATGCTGTTCAAGCATTTGACCTTCAAGCGACAGATTACCTATTAAAACCTTTTGACAAAGCTCGTTTTGACACCGCTATGAAACGAGTAAGGGAAGAACTGCAAAAAAAGCAGCAAAAAAAGCGAAAAATTGATAAATTGATTATTTCTACTGAAAATAAAATGGTGGTTGTGGATCCATTTCAAATCGGTTATGCAGTCCGTGAAGGAAGACAGTTGCTGTTACACACATTAACAAATGAAGTTATCGAAACTAAAATGAATTTAAAAGAGCTAGAAGAGAAGCTGGCTGCCTTTCCTTTTTACCGACCGCATAGAAGTTATCTCGTTAATCTTGATGCGATCGAGGAAATTACACCATGGTTTAACGGAGCCTATAACATTGTAATTAAGGATAAAAATAAATCGCAAGTTCCAATGAGCAGAACGATAGCTAAAGAATTTTTTGATGTGCTACAAGGATTAAATTAACCATTCATACAATCAATTCAACATTTTAAACAGATAGAACGGCATTTCAAGAAAATCTCGAAATTGAATCAATTATATCTAATATACTAAATACAAATGTTAGAGTATTTAGTATTTTTTCTGCTTTCAAAGAGGATGGGCTTTGAAAGCAGAAAGTAACACTTCTGATTTTGGAGGCTTACGGATGGTTATTGCCGTGGCAAATTTATAGTAGGCAGGAGTTAATTCACGGCAATTTGTAAGCGTTTACTAAATACTCTAAGATTAATAAAAGTAGGAAGGGATGGGAATAGTCAATGAATCAAACACTCAATGAAAAACAGAGATGGTATTGGAAGAAAAATATCCAACTAATCATAGGTTTGCTTATTGTTTGGTTTTTAGTTGGTCTTGGTGCTGGTGTTCTGTTTGCTGAACCTCTCTCCAATGTCCAATTTTTAAATGTATCGTTATCGTTCTGGTTTGCACACCAAGGTTCGATATTGGTATTTATCATTCTGATACTTACGTATGCCATTCGGATGGATAAACTCGATAAGCAATATAAAGAAATGATAAAGGATGGGAATTAGACTTAGGTAAGCAGGTATAAGGAGGGTTTTCATGAGTGTTGAAGTTATTACGATTATTCTGGTACTTATTACATTCGCTGTTTACACAGGAATTGGTTGGTGGTCAAGGGTTCGAGATACGTCCAATTTTTATGTCGCAGGACAGGGAGTTCCAACTGTAGCCAATGGGGCTGCCATTGCTGCGGATTGGATGTCTGCAGCCTCTTTCATTTCGATGGCAGGACTGGTTGCATTTTTAGGCTATGACGGAACCATTTACTTAATGGGATGGACTGGTGGTTACGTCCTGTTAGCATTACTACTTGCTCCATATTTACGTAAATTCGGGAAGTTTACAGTTCCTGACTTTATTGGTGATCGTTTTTATTCAAGTGGTGCTCGTGCGGTAGCAGCAGTTGCAACCATTTTTATCTCGCTTACGTATATTTCCGGTCAAATGCGTGGGGTTGGAATTGTTTTCAGTCGTTATCTTCAGGTTGATATTGTTGTCGGAGTTTTAATTGGCATGGCTATTGTTGGCTTCTTTGCATTACTTGGTGGAATGAAAGGGGTTACTTGGACACAAGCGATTCAATATTTTGTCATTATTATCGCTTTTTTAATACCGGCGTTTGCCATTTCGTTTCAGTTAACAGGTAATCCCATTCCGCAACTCGCCATAACAAGCAGTGATATTGTTGATCGCTTGGGGCAAATCCAAGTAGATCTTGGTATGACGGAGTATATGGCGCCATTTACAGATCTTTCTATGATTAATGTCTTTATGGTTACGCTAGCTTTAATGGCAGGGACGGCTGGACTTCCTCACGTAATCGTCCGTTTCTATACGGTTAAAAGTGTTCGTGCAGCTCGTTGGTCAGCGGTTTGGGCAATCATTTTTATTGGCCTGCTTTATTTAACTGCACCTGCAGTTGGTGCATTTGCTAAATACAATCTCATCGATACGATCGCAGATAAGCCAATCGAAGAAGTTCAGAGTATTGAGTGGGTAAGTAAGTGGGAAACAACTGGTCTTTTACAATTAGATGATGTCAATGGTGATGGAGTCGTGAATTTTACTGGTGGTGAAGACAATGAGGTCTCCATTGATGGAGATATTATCGTGTTATCCACTCCAGAAGTGGCAAATCTGGCTCCTTTTATTATTGCATTAGTTGCAGCAGGTGGTTTAGCAGCAGCATTGTCAACGGCATCAGGTTTATTAATTACGATGACAAGTGCTGTATCACATGATATCTATTATCGGATCTTTAATAAAAGTGCTTCAGAATCACAACGATTGCGAGTTGGCCGGATTACCTTACTCATTGCACTGGCTATTGCAGCATATGTCGGTATAAACCCTCCAGGATTTGCCGGAGAGGTTGTAGCACTTGCCTTTGGTTTAGGTGCAGCAAGTTTGTTCCCGGTTATATTGTTAGGTATTTTTGACAAGCGAATGAATAAAGAAGGTGCAGTCGCAGGTATTATTGCTGGTTTGAGTTTCACATTGATTATGATCGGTGCGATACTCTCCCCATCTATTTTTGGTACAGAAGCACCGATCTTAGATAGTTTCTTTGGTATTAATGCTCAAGGTGTCGGGGTGGTCGGGATGATACTGAACTTTATCGTCAGCTTTATTGTTTCCCGGATGACTCCAGAACCGCCTAAAGACATCCAAGAATTAATCGAAAATGTCCGTGCTCCCGAGATAGATGAGTAATCAAAAGATCAAGTGGCAGAAAGGAGAGAAAAGATGAATTGGACTTTGGTTTTAGCTGTTCTTTTAATCGTCTTATATCTGTTCCATCCATGGATAAATATCAAGACGTTTCAAAAGGTGATCGGGATAACCCTGTTTCTTGAGATCTTTTATTTAACTGGTCACTATCTGATGAACTGGCCATTTCCTACCCCGATTACTTTGGTACAGCTTTTTGTTGTATCAGGTATGGGAGTTGCTTTAGGAGTATTTTTCTCCCGAATTTGGCCACTGCCGCTTGAAAAAGGCTTCGAGCGGATCTTCCGGACGTTTCTGATCGCAATCCCTTCCCTCGGTTTTGGTATGGGATTGCAGGTCATTCTTCAAGGAGCACATGCGACACAGGCTATTTATTTAATTTTTGCACTTGCTGCATGGCTTGGGTCTAGCAGATTTGTACGTGAAGAAAAGGCAGTTATTACTTCTAATAAAAGAATAGAGGGGACAACATAGCGAAAAGGGCTCTCTATAAGTTATCGTTAATGACTTATGGAGAGCCTTTATTTTATAAGGAAAGCATATAATAAGCGGAATGATAGTGTTTTTGTATCATAGGTGGTCATTTTGAGATGATATGTAGACGGAAAGCATCGCTCCGGCTGCCCGCATCCCTTTCCGCGGGAACGTCCTCAACTAACTTCGGTATCTTTATTATCGGGAAAACCTCTTATGCTACTTGGTCGTTTTCCCTGTAACTATATTTTTACCGGGAAAACTCCTCATTTTAATAGGCAGATTTCCCGGTTAATTCCGTTTTACCAGGAAATCTTACCAATACATTCAGTGGTTTTCCTGGTATTAGATACGTCAAAAGAGAAGTAAGCAACCATAATGGTGGTAATACTGTCCAGATATTTTATCTACACCAAAGTAGTTAGGTGCGTTTTGTCCAACTTATTTAATTTTTCCATTTGTGTAAACAAATCTAAAACTGGTATATTATAGGAAAATAAATGATTTTGAATTGCGTTGTTCACGCAGTCATAAGAGAGTTGGGAGAGCGTTTTATGAGCCAGCGGAAAGCTTTTATATTGATATTGATCGCTGCTGTACTATGGGGGACAACAGGTACAGCTCAAAGTTTTGCACCATCATCCGCACATCCTGTTGCTATTGGTGCGATTCGTTTAGCGATAGGTGGAATAGTTTTATTAGTATTTGTAGTTATACAAGGAAAATTTTATATCAAAAGGTGGCCCAAGCTAACGACATGTTTAGCAGCAGTATCGATGGCAGCTTATCAACCACTTTTTTTCTCCGCGGTATCTTGGACAGGGGTAGCAGTTGGTACGGTGGTAGCAATTGGGAGTGCACCAATATTAGCTGGATTACTAGAGTGGTTATTTTATCGACATATCCCTGACCGAAGATGGTGGTTGGCTACTATTTTAGCGATAGCAGGTTGTACATTGCTAGCTTCGAATCAAGAGACTGTTACCATATCGCCCTTAGGGATTCTGATGGCTGTTGGGGCGGGGTTATCCTTTGCAGCATATACCTTGTTTAGCAAAAAGTTATTGGAACAACATCGTTCAGAAACAGTTGTTGCAGTGGTGTTCACGTTGGCCGCGATTTTATTATCACCAATTTTATTCTTATATGATTTTTCTTGGTTATTGGAATCGAACGGCATTATCGTAGCATTACATTTAGGAATTTTAGCAACTGCGATTGCTTACTTATTCTTTGCCCGTGGTTTGTTAGGCACTTCGGCAGCAACAGCTGTGACACTTTCACTTGCAGAACCACTTACCGCATCTATTTTAGGAATGGTAGTTGTAAAAGAAGTAATAACTGTACAAATACTTATAGGTTTAGCCCTAATCTTTTCCGCGCTCGTTTTTTTGTCGATTCGAAAATCGTCACCATAACATTAATTAACCTCCTCTAATAGATAGGCCGTATATAGATTATATCTCATATTATGCATGATTTTTGAGCATAATAAACATATGAATACTATTATTGGAGGTTACTTATGCGTGACAAAATAATTCATCTAACATCGAGTGAGATTGCCTCACTATGGACGGGATATATGAATGACAGTATGGCGAACTGCGTGTTAGGCTTTATGTTGGAACATATTGAAGATGCAGATATAAAATCAGTTATACAGTATGCTTATGACCTTTCTTCAAGTCATCTTGAGCAATTACTCGCTTTCTTTGAGCAAGAAGATTTTGCGAAACCAAATGGTTTTACCGAACAAGATGTGAACATGAATGCACCTTGGCTTTATACAGATTTATTTTGTTTAAGCTATGTGAATCATATGGCGAACGTAGGGTTAGTATCATATAGTGGCTTTCTCTCCATGAGTTATAGGGAGGATATACGAGATTACTTTTCGCAAGCTCTCAACGAGACAATGAATCTTTTTAATCAGTCAACAGCAATTGCTCAATCTAAAGGAGTAAATGCAAGGCATCCATATATAGAAGTCCCCAAGAAAACGGATTATGTGAATAGAAAAAAATATATGAGTGGAATAAACCCTTTAAATCAAAAACGCCCATTAAATGCTATCGAGATTTCCCATTTATATATGAATATTAAGACAAACATAATAGGAACAAAGTTATGTATTTCATTTGCTCAAACCTCTCCAACAAAGGAAGTACAAGATTTTATGTTGAGAGCAAAAAAAGTCTCCCAAAAGCATGTTAAAGTTTTCACTGATACACTCTTAGAAAATGATATGGATGCACCTGAGGTTCCAGATCTCTCAATAAGTGATTCGACTACTAAAACATTCTCCGACAAGTTAATAATGTTTCATATGTCACTACTCATGTCAGCTGGAATTGGTAATTATGCTACTGCTGCAGCTGCCAGTCAACGAAGTGACTTGATGGTCGATTATGAACGTCTGTCGTTAGAAGTATCAAAGTTAGCCAAAAGTGGTGCAGATATTATGATCGAGAACAATTGGTTAGAGCAACCACCAGGAACGATAGATCGCGAGAAATTAGTAAGAAATAAAGAAGAATAATCTCAGAAAGTATAAAATCAGTGCAATGACAAGCGAAGTAGTTATTTTGAAATGGTTTATCTGTATTGGGCACGCTCCGATTAATTACTTCGCTTTGGCGTGCACAGCCTCAACTAATTTTGTAAAGTGGATTTTCGTCGCGTGAGTTCCCACAGGAGTCTTCGTTATTAGAAGATGCAACAATTCTTGTTAGAAGTAATAGGTTGACTTTTTACAATGGATAAATTGAAAAATCGCTAATGGTGATTATAAAAGCAGCTGTGTTACTTCATGCTAGCGTTGTAGAGCATGATAATAGCGCAGACCGCCCACTTTCACTCCTGTGGAAAAAGTTAGCTGAAGACGCGCCCCACGGAAAGCGACGTGGGCAAGCCGTAGCGGTTGTTACGCCCAATATCCATCTCAAAATAACTACTTTATACTATCGATATATTATTTTGGTCAATGATAAGGACAAGGTGGGCTTTCCCAGTTTTTCATGTTATGAATTATTTAACAAAAGGATGTATCTTCGGCACTTCTCTCTATTGATATCTTATGGAGTTTCGCTTTCTCATGAATACTTGCAACAGAAATCCCACAAACATCCCTGGTATTACACTTAATATTGGTAGCCATAAAGGACCTAAAGGGACCTCGAACAAAGTGAACGTTGAAGAATAGATCGTCCCCACCGTTACGAAATACGCAGAAAATACAAATGGCAAGTAAGCATAGGGCTTCTTATCACCGCCTGCATCGCGATATGCATCCCACATAGCAAAAAAATATAAACATGGGTAAAACATGAGCCATTGAAAGTTTGCTGTTGCAATAGCCATATCAATTTGGCCATAAAAACTAAAAATAATGATTTGGTTTAAATGTGACTGAACATTAATTAAAAACTCTAATCCAATTAAGATAATCCCCTTAACTATTCTTCCATTGAGCACTTGAGCGAATCCAGGTAATGCGATACTCCATAGTATAGCCTCAGATGCCTTCACATTTCTAGCACCTTTCTTTTAGTAAGCAAAGTGACGGATATGGAAAGAAAAGGTTGCTTGAAAGGGGAGTATCTTCTGTTTAGCAATATGAAAGCAGTATTATGGTTCATTTTTACACCTTCTTAAATTGATCGTTGATATTAGTATTCCAAATAATGGAATGAAATATAACTAATTATATGGAATAATATAGAAAATAATTAGAATGATCCTGGGAAAATGCTGCTGTGACAAAGTGGAGTCCGGAAGAAAAGGATTTAAGTAAATAACTAGACCTTTTTCTTCCAAGGGGGATCACCGTTTTGGTGCAGCTTTTGATTTATTTTATAGAAAATATAGGGCACGATAAAAGTTAATAAGGTGCAAACTAGTATTAATTTATCAGGCAATCTACCTATTATATTATCCCACATCTTTCTCACTCCATTCCTTTGTCTTTAGCTTTATCTGAGGATCCAATAGTTCTGACAATAGCGTTAGCTGATACATCTACTGTACTTTGTGTAAACAGTTTATCTCCATGATCCCAATCGTCCTTCATTTTTTTCCAGTCATCATAGTGTTTTTCTCTTAAAATATTACTAAAACCGAAAAAGTCAATTTCTAATTCCTGTTGGGCAATCTCCACTGTATGGGTAACAATTTGCTCGATTTTTTCTGCTATTTGCTTTTCAATTTTATCCATATATGCTTGATCTAAAAGCGACCTACTTCCAAACATTTCAGCAATAGCTCCCTCTGTATCAATGGATATCGATATTTTTACATTGTCTGGATTGTCAGCATTTATTTTGATGGAACTTTTTGCGGCATTCATTTCATATATCATAAGTTGCCCATCTATATGAAAAAGTAACATCCCATTTGAAATATTCCCTTTAATTAGTCGAAAACCTTTTAAGTCATCACCAGAAATTGTTCCAACTTGATGATCTGACTTCCCGTCAAACACGGCTACCCCTTCATACTTAACATTATCCTCTGATAGTGTTAAAAGTGGTAGCGTATAGCTGTCTTCATCTAACAAATAACGATGTAATTGCCCTATCCGAACTGGTTCGATTAATTCTAGCGATTTTACACTGTTTTCCATGATCTTGTCGATGAATCGAGAAGGGAGTGGTTCGGTTTCCGTTTGGATATTAAGTACATCTTTTGCGTCTCCTTCTGATACCATCACCTTTATTCCTCTACGCATTTCATGGTCACGAATAAAACCATCTACGACACTGGAAAATAAATTAGGTTCACGCGCAATGTCACTGGAAACGATTAAAATCTTCAAATGTTCATAGTTAGGGATCAAATTTATAAGACCTAACATTTCCCTAGAAAGTTGAAAGGAACTCTGACCAGTAGCAGATATATTTTTGAATGCCGCTTGGTCTTCTCCTCCATCTTGGGTGGGATTGGATAAGTTACCCGCTATAACAAACTGACTTGTCAGTGTTATATCATAAGTACCTTCTGTATTTTTATCAGCCATATCCAGCGCACTACCAATAACAAAACCTCGTTCATCGATTGGCAATTCATCCCAACATCCTGTAAGTAATAGTAAAGTGAAGCAAGACAGAATTGATAAAAAGCGTTTCATATTACTTCACCCTCCTTATTTTAGCGATGGTAAATAATAAAAGCGCAACAAATACCGTGTATAAAACAGAACTATAGCCAATAAACGATCCGAAGATAGAAACTTGAACTAAGTCTTGGGGATACATGCCGGTAACATATACAATCGGGCCGATTATAAATATAAGCTTTATTTTACCTGTATTTGCAAAAATAGAATGAAGTGCAAGCACAGCAATATCAAATGTCATGGCAGTTGTATTGAAAATAGCCATTATCCAAATAACGAAAAAAAGTGATTCAAACCGTTCCAAGATACCACCGGGAATCTCCAGGATTTTAGCGAGCTCAATGGTCGGATATTGCAAATTGGAGGTAACAGAGTTTCCGAAAACCAGAATACAGGTAAGATAAAGAAATATATATAAAACGACTGGTATACACATTCCGATAGCAGCCATTTTAGGAGTCTTTTTTGGTTCTTTTACAATGGTGATATAAAACCACAAAATAGTAAATCCTGCATAAGATAATACACTGTTTTTTATCCCCTCTATATGTCCACTAAAACTAGTTTCGAAAGTTGGTAATAAGAAGGCGGGGTCAAACCATTGAATATTAAAGACAATAACGATTACTGCAACGAATAATACAAATGGTAAGAACATGGTATTTAAGCGGAATAATCCAATCCTTGAACCTGCTACAGCATAAATGATCAATAACAGAAAAGTGAATGAAATGATTTCCACCGGTGTTTCTTTTAATAAATAATGTTTGGCAATGTCAGCGATTTGGCGAACCTGTAAAGAAGTTATACTAGTTGATAGGATGGAAAATAGTAAGGTTAAAACAATCGCAATAGGCCTTGTTACAATAGTTGATGCATAATTTATAAAAGTCTGATTTGGAAAGCTTGCTGAGAGTTTAGCAACAGACCAAGTGATGAGAACGGTAATCACTCCTCCTATCAATAGCGGGATCCAGCCATCAGATGCCGTGGTTACAGAGGCAATGTTCTGTGGTAGTGAAAGGATTCCTATGCCAATCACAAATGAAGGTACAGCTACCAAAATTTGCTTATCAGAAATTTTCTCATCAGCGTATTCAAACCTTTTCATTACCTAGTCTCCTTATCTACTTTCTGCTTATCTTTTGTTTCCATATATACTGGGCGTTTCGTTAATTGTGGAACGGGTTTACGAAAGATAAGGTCTTCCCAATCCTTAAAGAAGGTAGGTGCAAATGGCGTTGTATAGGGAACACCAATACTTTTAAGGTTAACAATATGAATGTTTACTATGATGTACCCGATAATAATTCCATAGAGCCCAAATGTTCCAGCTAAAAATATAAAACCAAACAGAATAATTCTAAAAGCAATTGCAAGACTGTATGCCGGTAAGGCGAACGAGGCAATGGCATTAAGGGCAACAACAATGACCATGATAGGACTAACAATTCCAGCTTGTACGGCAGCATCTCCTATGACTAGTCCACCTACAATGCCAATGGTTTGTCCAATCGTCTTTGGCAATCTTGCCCCTGCTTCTCGCAATAACTCCATGGTGACAGCCATAAGAAATGCTTCTATCAAAGGAGTGAAAGGAACTCCTTCCCTGGAAGCTGCAATGGAAAATGCTAAATTGGTTGGAATCATTCCTGGATGAAAAGACACTAATGCGATATATAATGATGGTAAGAATATAGCGATAAAAGCTCCTAAATAACGTAATACTCTCAGTAAGGTTCCAATTGTCCATCGCTCATAATAATCCTCAGGGGATTGCATGGCACTTCCTAATGTTGAGGGAGCAATTAGAACAAACGGACTGCCATCAAGCATAATGACAACCTTCCCTTGCATAAGAGCAGCGGAGGCTTTATCTGGTCTCTCGGTATTCATAATTTGTGGAAAAGGAGAAAGGTAGTTATCCTCAATCCATTGTTCGATAAAACCTGATTCAGGTGCATCATCTGTGTCAATCGATTCGATCCGTCTCTTTACTTCCTTTAAAATATCTGGATGAATGACATCATCTATATATGCTACTACTAAACTTTTCTTTGAACGTCTACCAATTTGATACGTCTTGAATCGTAAATTTGGATCGTGGATATATCGACGCATCAAAACCATATTCGTACGTAAATCTTCAACGAAACCATCTCTCGGACCACGTATTAAAGATTCTGTTACTGGTTCTTGAATATCACGTTTGTCCCAGCCTTGTGTCTTGATAATAAACACTTTATCTATACCATCTAAATAAAGTACTGTACTCCCGTTTAAAATTCCATTGGACACATCATCTAAGGTATATCCTATTTGAAGTGAGGTAGTAGAAAGAATTTCTTGGTTTAATTCATCAAAGAGTTTTTGTTTATTATCTGGTAATTGCTTTTTTTCTGTTTCTAATTGTATATTTTCTATAATGTTATTTCGTACATATAGACCATCCACTAATCCATCTATATAAACAATGGCACACTGATGATTTGAACCACGAACGGTAAATTTTCGAATTGCTAAATCAGCCGGTTCGTCTAATAATGTCTTAATATTTTGCAAATTTTCATCTATGTTTTTCACTAATTGACTAATATTCTTATCCTTTGGCTCCTTTTTTCTATTCCGATTAAAAAAAGAGTTTATGCGTATTTTAACCACCTCAACCTTTTCGAGCTTCTTATTTGGGTTTCCCAATTTTAATTGTTTCTATTCAAATGCACGTTGGTTAAGATGAACAAAAAATGAGCCAGAGATCATTATCACTGGCTCACATCCTTTAGTATGCAATCTTTAAATTACTTGCCGATTCCAATGTCGATGAACGGCAACCTCCTTTATAAATTCATGGGCAAAGTTGTTCATGTTATTTGCAACCACCACGCCGGGTTTACCGTCAAAATCATTGATTTCCAACCATTGTATTCCTTCATGTGTAGCACCTATTGTCTTATAATGAGAGAATGCTTCGTCAATAAAGTACGCTATATCCTTATTAAATTTCTTATTTCTATCACTTCCTCTAATCATATATACTGCATCAAATAACACTGAATCAGCTGTTAAGTTCGTATGATCAACTTCAAGCTGTGTGCCATTCATTCCTGTTATGATGCCGAGTTTTTCACTAACAATTTCGGGCTGGAGACCGGATGCTTTTAGGGAGGACAATACATATTTTACATCAGCATCATGAAAGCCATCTGTGGCAATAACCGCAACCGAACGAGAAAAAGCACTATATGTTGTATTCAGCTGACTAAGTGCAGGAGATGCTTTTGTTATATTCGAACCACCTGATTTAGGCGGAACTACACCGATATCTACAGCAATTGCTGTCGCTAAGTCTAAGTTCACGTTAGCAAACATATCGACAACTTGTTGCCTAACAGATTTGCTTTTCACTTTCCCTAATTCAAATCTAAATGCATCAACAATATGCATTTTTTCCGTTTCACTCATACTGTTCCAAAATAATGTCGCCTGAGAGAAGTGATCTGCAAAACTTTTACTTCTACCTTGGACTTTACGCCCTTCTACTTTTTCTTGGTAGTGTTGATAACCTCCTTCTGCAACACTTGCTTCTGATGGGGTATTCCCAGCTAATGAGTTCTTGTGGTAGCTTACTTTGCCAACGTTAATCGTTTGTCGGTGATAGCCGTCACGTTGATTGTTATGGAATGGACAAACCGGTCTATTAATTGGAATTTCATGAAAGTTTGGACCACCGAGTCGAATAAGTTGTGTATCTGTATAAGAGAATAATCGTGCTTGCAAAAGAGGGTCATTGGTAAAATCGATTCCAGGTACTACATGCCCAGGATGAAAGGCAACTTGTTCTGTTTCTGCAAATACATTATCGACATTTTGGTTTAATGTCATTTTGCCGATAATTCGAACAGGTACGTCTTCCTCTGGCCAAATCTTCGTGGCATCTAAAATATCAAAATCAAAGGCAAACTCATCTTCTTCGTTAATGATTTGAACACCTAATTCAAATTCAGGATAATATCCATTCTCAATCGCTTCCCATAGATCGCGGCGATGAAAGTCAGGATCTCTTCCGGCTAGTTCATGTGCCTCATCCCAGATAAGTGAATGGGTACCAAGCGTAGGTTTCCAGTGAAATTTCACAAAATAGGCTTTACCTTGTTCATTGACAAAACGGAATGTATGCACGCCGAAGCCTTCCATCATTCGAAAGCTTCTAGGGATTGCTCGATCAGACATAAGCCACATGATCATATGAGCTGTTTCTTGATTGTTAGCGACAAAGTCCCAAAATGTGTCATGTGCTGATGATGCTTGTGGTATTTCATTGTGTGGCTCCGGTTTAATTGCATGTACCATATCAGGGAATTTAATACCGTCTTGGATGAAAAAAATTGGTATATTATTCCCGACTAAATCAAAATTACCCTCATCTGTATAGAATTTTGTTGCGAACCCGCGCACATCCCGAACAGTATCAGCAGATCCTCGTGAGCCTACTACTGTTGAAAAACGAACGAACACAGGAGTTATAATGGTTACGTCCTGTAAAAATTTTGCTTTCGTAACATTTCTCATACTTTTATAGAGTTGGAATTCACCATGAGCTGCAAATCCACGTGCATGGACAACCCGTTCAGGAATTCGTTCATGATCAAAATGAGTCATTTTTTCACGGAAATGGAAATCTTCCATTAAAGTGGGACCACGTACGCCCGCTTTGAGTGAAAATTCATCTTCTGATACTTTTAGCCCTTGATTGGTAGTCAGCTTTTTCCCTTTATCATCGACACGAAACTGATCTAACTGATGGTCTTTTTTGTTTGTATGTCCTTTACGTTCATCGGCCATTTTCATACCTCCTTCTTGTTACATGATATGAAGAAGTATTTGGGATTATTTTCATTTTTTGTTGCGTGATATGTAAGGAGGGACAAAAGTATTTTCTATGCCGTCTTGCAACCCCACTGAAGGAGATATCTCCGGAAGCGCTGTCTCTGCTCCGAGGAAAAAGAGTTCTCTTCCGAGGATAAACGACTATATCCAGGGAAGGGAAGGAGATATCCCCGGAAGCGCCGTCCTGTTCCGAGGAAAAAGTGCTCTCTTCCATGGATAAACGATTATATACTTCTATATATCTACTATGAAAAAATGCTATGCTTCCTGCTTGAATTGGTCGTCTTATTTAAAGTTTTAATTTTTCCTGATTTTTTCACTCTGTGTTATATGGTTGGATAATATGGTTGATAGCTAGGATTCGCATAATAAGGTGGTCTAGATCCAATCGCAGGCAGTCGCCAAGGTGTTGGATTGTTGTCGTATAAAACATTTTCCGTTTTATGAGATTCTGAAATCAATAAGTACTTTACTTCTGGGTTGTAATAATAGCGCATTGTTTCACCTCCTGATAGCAGGTTATGCTTTCTTTTATCTTAGCGAGCTAGTTTATTTTAAATTCTTTGAATCAAAAGTTTTCATCTGTAAGACAAACACGACATGCGCCTATATGACATAGAGTACTTTTAGCGAGTTTTAAAAGGAGGTTTTTACATGTCTGATAACAGGCCGAGCCATGAAGAGTATCCCATGTATCCGAATTACGGAAAGATAACCCAATATGAAGAGGTAGCCTTGACAGTGCCTGAACAACGTCAATATCGCCAACCTGGTGTAGAAGATTTAATGGTGCCTAAACCGATCGTTGAAAATCCTCAATATCAGGGAAGTGGGAAGTTAAAAGATAAGGTAGCACTTATTACAGGTGGAGATAGTGGAATGGGTGCAGCAGCTGCGATTGCTTTTGCAAAAGAGGGAGCGAACGTAGCGATTGCTTATTTAGATGAACATGATGATGCCAACCGAACTAAAAACCGAATTGAAGATTTAGGTCAGAGTTGTTTGCTATTACCAGGAGATTTAAGAGAAAAGCAGCAATGCATTGCGATTGTAGAAAAGACCGTAGAAAAATTTGGTAAGCTAGATGTTTTATGCAACCATGTCGGCATTCAATTTCAGCAGTTAAGTTTAGAAGATATTACAGATGAACAGTTTGATGACACGTTTAAAGTGAATATATACTCTCATTTTTATACAACAAGAGCGGCACTAAAATACTTAAAAGCAGGGAGTTCAATCATTAATACTTCCTCAGTTGTGACATTTTACGGATACGATCAATTAATTGATTATACTGCAACTAAAGGAGCTAATATCGGCTTTACTCGTGCACTTGCCAGAAATCTAGTCAAAAAAGGGATAAGAGTCAATGCCATTGCCCCAGGGCGTTTTTGGACACCATTAATACCTTCCAGTTTTTCTGCTGATGAAGTTGCACTTGCAGGTAACCCGATGGATCGCCAAGGTCAACCGTTTGAAATCGCCCCAACGTTTGTCTATCTTGCCTCAGATGATTCCCGCTTTGTAACGGGACAAACACTTCATGTGAACGGAGGTCAGGTGTTTGGTTAATTCGATGAAATGATAAGCAGAGTTTTTTTAAAAAAAGTTAATGATAATTTTTATGTGACATTGGAACAATTACTGGTTGTTCCAATGTCTTCGCATAAACAGCGTAATAACCGTAATGATTAATACGAGCAACAAACTGATCCAAAATCCAGGCCGAATACTCTGATCCATTAAAGTCCCCGATACCGCTGCTGCAATAAATAGTAATCCGATAGATGCGATCACCTTGTTTAACAGCTTTATTCCTTCTAATACACTCCATGATGAAAGGATAATAAATGCCCAATTGAATAGCAATAAGATCCCGGCAGCTGTTGTTATATACTCGTAGATCTTTTCCGGTAATAATAATGCTGTAATAACGGAAGCTGCTAAGCCAATTGTGGCAAGTAATAATGAAGGGAAAGGTAATTCTTTAAACTTTTTCATTTTTTTCGAAAAAACTTTTGGTGCGTCACCGTCTTTTGCCAATGTTACTAATAAAGTGACAACTCCAAATAAAGCAGCAGTCATTGTAGAAAAGCCTGCAACAATGATGGCAGCGTTAAAGACATGTGGAAAAAATGGTAGTGAATAATCGGCTAAAGCTGTTACAAAGGGTGACTCACTTGGGTCGAATTTGTCAACTGGAGCCATGATTACTGCCAGACAAAGGGAGATAATGTAGATAATAGCGAGTAATCCTAACATCACTTTTCCGGTTTTCGGCGCATCTTCTTTTTTCTTCAACCGGATTGCCATTAACCCGATGACTTCAATACCGCCAAAAGCATAGAAAGCATATATTAATGATGCCCAAAATCCTTTGTATCCACCGGTAAACATATCATCCATATTAGTTGGAATGCCTGGCTGGGAGGCTGAACCACCTGGGATTCCGCCAGCTAGTGCAATGACGGCAATAATAATAAACATAAAAATCGCAGCGGTTTTAATGACTGCTAAAAAATCTTCAATACGGTCAAATCCTCTTGTGCCAAGTAGGATGACCAAAATAGAAAGTACCGCATAAATAGCCGCAAACACCCAAAGCGGAATATTAGGAAACCATGCTTTTGTCAAGATCGCCAAGGCAATTAATTGACTGCCCATAATTAAAATGCTCGAACACCAATAATTCCAACCACAGCTAAAGCCTGCCCATTTGCCAAATGCTTTTTCCGCATAATAGCAAAAAGAGCCTTCTTGAGGATCAGCAGCCGACATTTTTGCTAATAAATTAAAGACAATATAGGTGCCGATAGCCGCAATCAAAAAAGAAAAAACGATTGAAGGACCGGTTAGTTTGATTCCAATACTTGAACCAAGAAAATAGCCTGTCCCAATCGTACATCCGACTCCGGTCAGTGCCAATTGCCACCAAGCTATTTTCTTTTCTGATGAAGCTGATGATTCACTCACACAACATTCTCCTTATCCATTTAAACTAAACCATGTTTAGTATGGGATAAGGTGATCTAAAATATGAGTAGAATGGCTTGATAACCAAAATAAATGGCAAAACCAATTAAGGAAAGTCCTGTAACAACAGAGATCATCTTCAGTGTTTTCTCTGATAATAAACGACGTGATCCACTGGAGATTAGCGCCATTGATACATCCCAGATCATGACGCCGAGAATAATTGCCGAACTGTACCAAATCAAATGGATTGTATCATATTTATCGATTGTATTAGCTAATACCGATCCGTAAATACCTAACCAAAACAAAATCGAGAGCGGATTACTGATGGAAATCAGAAATCCAGAAGTAAAGGTCTTTCGTAATGAATCACGTTCCTCTCTTAATTGGACTGATTGTGTGGAAACCATACTTTCAATACCTGTATACAAGAGAACAAATGCACCAAACGACCATAAGAAAGTCTTCATAAAAGGAGTTTCTAAAAAATGGACAACCCCAAAATAAACAGCAAGAATAAAAAATAACTCTGCTATAATCGATCCTAGACCGATCATCCATGAGTGCAGGAAGCCATTTTTAATTCCTTGATTAATTTGTGCCGCATTAATCGGACCAAGTGGTGCGGCTAAAGATAAGCCGAGAAACATATAACTAAGAAAAATTGTCAACTGCTTTCACTCCCCCATCATTCGATAACAAAATGCTTGTACCATTACTATTCTATTTACAGAAAATAGAGATATGAGCAAAAGGAGATGTAATTGATGTATGTCACAATCGAAATAGCTTATTTATCAACAAAAGGAATTCGCGCTACTTTTTTTTCAGAGGAAATGGATGCGGAAAAGGCATTGGAAATTGCTAATGATTTTGAAAAATGGAATCGTGCAGAATCAATAGAGTTTTTCGATCATCGAGGTAATCGCTGGAACAAGAAAGAACTGATCGCATATACCGAGGAAATCGTAACAGAACCACATCATGTTACTGTATTTTTTGACGCGGGATTTGATTTAAAAACAAATCAAGCAGGCCTAGGTTGTGCAATATACTATAGACAAAATCATAAGTCCTACCGCATTCGGAAAAATATCGTAGTGTCAGAGTTGACATCGAATAATGAAGCAGAGTATGCCGCATTATTTGAGGGGATTAAACAAATAGAAGAATTGGGTGTTCACCATCAGTCTGTGACATTCAAAGGAGATTCTAAAGTGGTAATCAATCAACTATTAGGTGAATGGCCGTGTAAGGATGAAACATTAAATCAGTGGGCAGACCGAATCGAGGAGAAGCTTGAGACAATTGGAATTGATCCGTTATATCAAGATATCACTCGAAAGGAAAATCGTGAAGCACATCAGTTAGCCACGAAGGCTCTCGAAAATGTAGAAATTAATAGCCATATTGAATTGGAGAAATTGTAACTTTTAATCATGATGGACGACTAATAAATTAAAGCTAGAAAATGGAGGGATGACTGTGAAGAGTTGTCTAAAAAAAGTAATGTTATTTGGCCTAATCGCAGGAAGTGCTTTTGTTTTACCGACAACTGTTTTTGCTGAAGCAAATGCAGAAGAATTAGAAGGAACGATGATTGAATTGAAAGAAGGGATGAATCATAACGAAATCATTGAAGATGCACAGCAATATATTGAGGAGCATTTGAGTGACATTTTCGCAGGGTTGTATGTTGATCGAGAAGAGAGACAGACAGGTGTGGTAGTCTTAATGTTTACTGAGTCTATTGCAGATGAGCACCGCCAAGCACTGGAAGGGTTTGCTAAGCAACCGGAAGATATCGAGATAAGGGAAGTTGATTATACCGAAGAACAATTAATAGAGAAGCAAAGAGAGATTGATCAAGACGGATTTGAATATGATGATTTTTCGATCTATTATACGGGCGTAGACATTATTGACGGTAAGGTAGAAGTTGGAATTGATCCATTAAATGAGGAAAACATTCAGTTTCTTCAGGATAAATACGGAGAAGAATTAATTGATGTCGTGGAAGGTGAGCAGGCAACCACATTAGAAATGACAACAATGGATGCTGAAATGGAAAGCCAACAATTAGAAGATAAAGTGGTAACAACTCAACAAGAACAACATGACGAGCGTAATTTTTTCCAAAAGATTATCGATATCCTAAAGGGATGGTTTTCATAAGTAAAAGCAACACCGGATTTGTATTCAGTCCGGTGTTTTTTATTTGAAACTCGTAAAAATGGAAAGAACCACTAACCATCTAGGGAAGAGTAAAGATCTATCATAAAAAAGAGTATAAATAACAAATCCATCCAGAGTGAACCAAGTGTCGTTGGATATTCGATTGCTACATCAACCTTATATTTCAAATGTAAAGTTTGCTTGACAGTAAAGTGTGCTTTACATTAGACTGTCCATATGGAAGGGTGGTTTATCTGTGAAAAACAGAATCAAAGAATTAAGAGAAGAACAAAGCATTTCACAAGAAAAAATGGCAAGACAATTGAACGTTTCTCGTCAGACCATCATTTCAATTGAAAAGGGAAGATATAATCCTTCTCTTCCATTAGCTATGCAAATTGCAAGATTATTTAATCGTACCGTAGAGGAAGTGTTTATTTTGGATGATGAAGATATGGAATAGAAAGGGTGAACAGCGTGAAAAAACAATATGATCGAAAGTTATTTGTTATTTTCGGAGTAATGTTTCTATTAATGAGTGCGTTATTTAATTGGGCAACCATCAGTACTGGCGTGTTTCCAGCTGGGCATGATCTAATGTTGATTGCTATGACTGTCATGTGTTTTTGTAATGCTTACTTAGCACCACAATTTATTCAGAATGATGAACGTACGAAAAGAATTAAAGAACGGAGTATGTTTTACAGTTATTTTATTAATCTTGGTTATATGGCTATTTTTCTTACATTATTACAATTTAACTTATTAGCTATAACAGCATATCAAACCGTAGCTATATTAGCTGCTTTAACGATTATGACCGTCTTTATCTCCATGGTTGTGTTATCTAAACGATATTAATAGGGAGGAAGATGAGATATGAACAACTGGTATTGGATGATTCTGATACTTATAGGAGCTGTTGTCACCTATTTGATATCCAAAAGAGCACGTAATGACAGGAATGAACTGACGAAGAAGGGGTTTTACGGAATTATTACTGTCTTAGTAGTTATTTTTGTAGTCTCGACTATTATGACTGTCTTTTCAGGTAACTAATCTCGTACATCATCAGTTTCTTCTTCATGTTGTATTTGTTCTTGTTTTTCCTCATGAAAAGCTTTATTCTCTTGTCCAGTAATATTGTCAAACGGGGTGTAATAATTACTCGGACGTTCTTTTTTAATCAGCACTTTAAAAGCAACAATTAAAATTAATACAATGATTAAGAAATAGATTTCAATACTTAAAAAGGAAAAAAACATGATAACCACTTCCTTTGATAGGAATATTATGGTTATCATGTTACATGAATTGAAGCAGCTTTACAAGCAGGCCTCACTTTAACCTTTTGGTAATACAATCCGTTGATACATTTTTACGGTTAACCAATAGTATAGTCCATAAATAACGAGAAATAGACTAATAGGAATCCATATTTTAGTATATGGTTCAATTAAAAGAAACGAGAACATCTCCATTCCGATAAGCACATGGACAAGGCCTATTAACCCAGGGAAAAGGAAGACAAGAAATAGTTCTTTATAGATTGATTTCTTCAGTTTTGCTTGACGTACCCCAATTTTTCTTAGCATCTGGTAGCGACCAATGTCTGCTGTTGCGCTGGAGAGTAGCTTGAACATTAATACGCTAGCCATCATCATTAAGAAAGCAACACCTAGAAACAATCCCATAAAAATGGTACCATTCGCCAGACTTTTTAAGGAGGTGTAATTTGCATATTTACTACCAGTTGTTAGGGGTTCTTCACCTGTAAACTCAAGCGCTAATTGGAGATGTCGATTTTCTATTTCTTCTAGTGTATCAGTATAATCAGTAAAATTATCAACTTTCCCAATTAAGACAGTCTGAGTTTCTGCATTGATTTCTTCCCATTTTTCCTGATCGAGAATGTATAAAGAGCGATCACCAAACATATAGAAATTTGCCAATAATTCAGTTCTTAATGCTGTTTGCCATTGTTCAGGCATTGTTTCACCATTATCTGTTTCCTCGTCGTTTGTGTAGATAGAAGCTGATAGATTATTTTCTACACGTACTTCTTCAGTCAATTCGTCCAAGTTACCGGTAAATTCCTTGATCATTGGTGGATTTGCTTGTAAATCATGTTTGGAAAAATAAACTCCATCATCAGTAACACGGTAGGAATAAAGATTCCGCTCTTCGAATTCCCAATTCTCCATTTCAGTTAATTCTTCCTCTGTCGGTTGGTGTACCTTGATATCATAGCTGTGTGTCAGCGAGGATTGAATTTCTGTATTATGGTAAAAAGATAAACCTGCTGTCATTGCTCCTAAACCTAATGCAATGAGCATTGCAACTGTCCCGAGTACTTTGGATAACTGGCTGACACGGAAATCTAACTGTGCATAGGTGAACGCATTGAGCCCTTTTTCATTAATCGATCGAATTCCTTTGATTCTTTTGATGATAAACGGTAACATCGCCATAAAGAAAAAGTAGGTTCCAGGTGTGACGGTTGCCGCAGCAATCAGAACACCTACATGTGCAAGTTCACCCATGTTGATCATAGCAAAGTAACCGAATGTAATGAGCACAATGGCAAATAATGTTCCTACGAAAGTTTTCCAACCTTTAATTACTTTGTTATCAGCTTTTTGATCAGCATGTAACAGTTCTAGAACTGATTTGCGTGCAACTCTGATAGCATTCACAATCGCGGTTAAAAGGAACAATATCATATAGAAAATAACAGTTGTCCATAGAGATGATGCATAAAGCGGCTGGAATCCTTCACCAGAAAAATCAAGTCTAGACATTAACAGTCGGGCAATTCCTTCTGAAAGTCCTACGCCAACGATAAGTCCGATAATAAGTGAGATAATCCCAATTACCAAAGTTTCTAGAAACATCATTTGTGTAACTTTTCCCTTTTTCGCTCCCAAGGTCATATACATACCTAATTCTTTTTGACGCAAGGACAAAACAAAGGATGTCGCATAGAAAATGTAAAAGATGGTAACAAGACCTAAAATAAAGGTTCCAACATGGAAGACAAACACAATGGAACTTATAAGAGCGTTCGCTTCCAGGAATGCTTTATTCTGTGCCAATGTTTCAAACATATAGAAAATCGCAATCGATATCGTTAAACCAAATAATAATACAAGATAATCTTTCCACATCTTTTTCATACTACCAGATAGTAGTTTCACTAACATGTCAGTCACTCCTTTCCTTATGACGATTGAATGCTTGTCAATTCCGCAAGCACATTCAGAATTTGTTGGTGGAATTGTTGTTGGTCACCGGATTTTGTGATTTCTTTGTAAAGCGTACCGTCTTGAATAAATAAAATGCGTTCACAATAACTGGCACTTAATGGATCATGTGTTACGAGCATAATAGAAACATCATGATATTGATTTAAATGCTCCATTGTTTTCATTAAACTGTGTGCATTTTTTGAATCAAGTGCACCTGTTGGCTCATCTGCCAAGACAATTGCTGGCTCGTGAACTAGTGCTCTGGCAGCTGCTGCACGTTGCTTTTGTCCTCCAGAAATCGTCACCGGATATTTGGCAAGAATAGATTTAATTCCTAGCTTTTCAGCAACTTGTGTTACTAGAGGTTTGATTTTTTTAGAGCTTACTCCTTGTAAAGAAAGGGGCAATGCGATATTTTCGTAAACTGTTAAGTTCTCTAACAGGTTGAAATCTTGAAAGATAAATCCTAATTGATCGGAACGAAAATCAGCTAACTGATTCTGTTTCATATCCGTAATATCCTGACCGGCAATCTCAATTTTTCCGGATGTTGCTTTATCTAAGGTGGATACTACGTTTAGTAATGTCGTCTTACCTGCACCTGATGGCCCCATAATCCCTACAAATTCGCCTTCTTTAATAGTGAAGGAAACATTATCTAGTGCTTTATATTGATTCTCAGATTTTTTACCAAATATTTTTTGAACGTTTTCTACGTTTACGACAGATTTAGTCATTGTTTTAATACCTCCAATTTTGTTTTGCTATCTATAGTATAAAAGAAGGTGCGAAAACTACCTATCGATTTTCCTTTCAACTGTCTTACATTTTTGTAAGGTTGATGGAGGAAAAATAAGAAAAGCCGGGAAAGCCCACCTGGTCCTGTCCAAAGTAGTTATTTTGACATGAATAATAGTCGTAACAACCGCTGCGGCTTGCCCACTTCGCTTTCCGTGGGGCGTGTCTTCAGCTAACTTTTATAAAGAAGATCGCTTTACAAAAGTGGATCTTCAGATCACGCTGATCCCACAGGAGTCGAAGTGGACGCCTACGCTAATTAATACTCTACAATGAATGTACTCGCTGACATTCCAATTTTATTACACAGGTTAAGAAAGCTCGAGAAGTTAACAGTCACAAACGTTGTAGAACAGTTTCATAGCGGAGGCCGTCCACTTCCACTCCTACGGGATGATGGAAAGGGAAGTGGACAGCAGTAGCGATGGTTTCCTGTACAAGCTATTTCAAAATGGCTACTATGCTTACAAATGCGTTGATACCGCGGATTATATACTTTCTTTACTTATAAAAAAAAGCATGAATCCATTTCGAGGTTCATGCTTTAAGATGCTTCATAAATTGATGAAGCGGATTTATATTAGTAATATTTCGATTACAGGTGACAGGATCCTTACAAATATAGTTTCCCTTTTTCGAATAGGTTCCACGGATTTGCCCTTTTTTCGCTGTTGTAAATAGTGATACGTCTTCAAGGCCATTGCAAATCGTACAGATTCCTTTATGTTGAGTGGGCTCGAGATAACCTTGAATACCGATCAGTTTATTTTCTTTTGGGATGAGCATATATGTTTTGCCTGAACCTTTATCATACCACCTTAAATAGACCGTTTCTTTCCTGTCTATTTGCTCAAGGTCAGGAATTTGCAGTTTTTTTGCTTTTGGAAAAGCCTTTTGAATCTGTTTATCACTAACCATTGGAAAAGGGATAACATATTGTTTTACCTGTTCAAGGAATGGTTCCATATCTTCTTTTGCTTTCATTGTTCGAATAGCTGATAGTGTCTCCTGCTGATCTGGCAATTGTTTTGCTAACGCTTCCATAGCAATTTCTTTCACGGCAGCGATAACTTGCTGATCATTGGAATGAGATTGTGCACTGACAACTCTTTTGGCTTGTTGTTTGATATGATGAAACTGATGTGGATGAATAAATGCTTCCATTGTTCACACTCCTTACACTAATAGTTTACCAAATCCATGATAAAAAGATATGGCAAGAATGTTTCTTCATTATTCTCGCCATATCTTTCTACTTAGTTTCTTGTATATACGATTTTTTTAATAGTTTCGATTGATAAACAAAAGGTATCTGCTAATTCTTCTATCGTCATAGCTTCTTGGAATAAGTGTTTAATTCGTTGATTTCGGTGATCATAATAGGCACGATTACCAGATTTAACTCCCCATTTTCTTCGTCCGTCTCGCTTTGGAATATAAATGCTTTCTCCTTGTACATATTCCTGCAGTGCAAGTAGCAATTCTTCCGGGAGTATATCTTGCGCTTTTGTTTTCATGATTGCCAGCTCCTTATTTTAGTCGTTCTATAAGGGCAAAGCTTGCGCAAGTAAGGCGATACGTGAATCACCCATACAAAGTATCGCCTTATTTGTCAGGCTTTGCATGGGCTAGCTGTAATCCAGGCAATAATTGAGACATTGCCATTTGAAACACCTCCACTTACTCTCATTTTACACGAAAGCGGAACATCTTACTATATCCAAAAACTTAATAAAAAATTTACTTGACATCTTGCTGACATATTTCTGCTTTAACATAGCAAATGTATCAGGAAGGAGGAAGCAAGGTGTCATTAGGAAGACAAGAATTAAAACACGCCATCTCGAAAGCAGAGTACCAAGTGCTAAGAAAGAAATTATCTCATTTTATGAGGATTGATCCTCATGCAGGAATAGATGACAAATATATGATTCGTTCCACGTATTTCGATAATTTTGATAACAAGGTATTGCAAGAAAAAAAGGAAGGCTATTTAAACCGAGATAAATATCGAGTAAGGATATACGGAAAATCTGATCACATTATCAATTTAGAAAGGAAAAGTAAGAGGAATAATCTTACTTTTAAATCGAAATGTCAAATTACAAGACAAGAGTTTGAAAAAATCAGAAAAGCAGAGATTGATTGGATGGAAGAAGATGGCCGTTCCTTAATAAGAGATTTGTTTTTCGAAATGCAATATTATCAACTAAAACCAAGGACAGTCGTTGATTATATCCGTGAACCTTATGTTTATCCGTTTGGGAATGTTCGGATCACGTTTGACTTAAAGGTACAGACAAGCATGCATAACACGAACATGTTTGCTAGAGATTTACCAATGATAGATGTATTAGACCCGGATATTGTGATTCTGGAAGTTAAGTATGATGAATATTTACCGGATGTAATTAAATATTTACTTCAGTTATCAGATACAAGACAAGAAGCATATTCCAAATACCAATTAAGCAGAATGTATGGCTAAAGAAGAGGAGAGAAAAACATGATATTTACAACAACTACAACCAATTTTTCTGATATTTTTAAGTCTAGCTTTGTCGAGAATACCGCATCATTTTCCATTATTGATTCGTTATTAGGATTAGGTGTAGCGTTTATCGTCGGTTTATTTATTTATGGGGTGTATAAGAAAACTTTTAAAGGGGTGATCTATTCACACTCTTTCAACATATCGTTAGTGATTATGACAATGGCAACAGCACTGGTGATTATGGGAATCAGTCAAAATGTTCTATTATCCCTTGGAATGGTTGGTGCCTTATCGATAGTTCGTTTCCGTACACCGATTAAAGACCCAATCGATTTAGTATTCTTATTTTGGTCAGTTATTGCGGGTATTTTAAGTGGAGCTGGTTTTGTTTTATTAGCATTAGTCGGTTCGATTTTAATAGGCATAGTGATTGCCTTATTTTCCAATAAAGTAAAAATTGAAAATCCATACCTATTAGTTATCAAGTTTGATAAGGATAGCGTTGGTGAGAAAATAGAGCAAGTTATCGGTAACAGAGTAAAGAAATATGTGTTGAAATCAAAATCAATCATGCAGGGTGATGAAGTAGAAGTAACATATGAAGTACGAGTAAAGGAAAATGATGCTCAAATAACATCACACGTTCCGCAAATTGATGGTGTACGTTCAGCAGTGATGCTGAGCTATGACGGTAATTTCACTGCGTAATCGAGGAGGGATCTTATGAATAAATCAATAGGAAGGTTTATCCTTCCTTTTCTAATTATTGTTGCTGTACTAATTGTCGGTTGTAACAAATCAACTGAAAATACTACCTTAATTGAGTCTGAGCAAGCAGTAGTTAGCTATGATCCAGAGGATACGTATACCGATTGGGATGAGCAAAATGCTACGATTATAACATTCGATAACCAATCGATTGACATAGAAGATGACAATAATGGTGTAAGTGTAAATGACAATACGGTGAGGATTCATACCTCTGGTACTTATGTTTTAGAAGGAAGTTCAACAGACAGTCAGATTATCGTTGATGCTGAAGATGAAGGAACCGTTCGTTTGATTTTGAATGGAGTTTCATTAGAATCTTCGTCAACAGCTCCAATTTTTGTCCAACAGGCTGATAAAACCGTTATTTCAGTAGAAGAAGGAACAAATAACACCATAACAGATCCTTCAGAGTATGTATATGAGGACGATACAGATGAACCGAAAGCAGTCATCTACAGCAAGGATGATTTAACAATTAATGGAACAGGAAATTTATCAATAAATGGAAATTATAATGATGGAATTACAAGTAAAGATGACTTGAAAATCATTGAAACAACAATCGATATCACAGCAGAAGATGACGGTATTGTAGGGCGTGACTTGTTTGCGATGAATGATGCTCAAATTAAGGTTGATGCCGGTGGTGATGGAATAAAAGCTTCCAATGATACAGATGAGGACAAAGCAAACATCGTATTGGAAAGTGGTTTTTTAACCATAAAAGCTGGTAGTGATGGTATCCAATCTGAAAATACTGTTAAAATAATGGATGGAGAGTATGACATTATTGCCGGGGGAGGCAGTCCGGAAACGGTAGAGGCTACAACTGAATTTGATGGTGGATTTGGTGGGCAACCTCAAGGAACAATGCCAGATGGTCAGGAATTTTCAGGTGAAGACATGCCGGAAAGGCCAGACTTTGCTGACGGAGGAGAATTCCCTGCACAAGATGATATGGGCGAATTCGAAAACAGTCAGCCTCCTGAACAAATGGAGGAAAATAGTACAGAAACAGAAGAAGTTGAGGAAACGGAAGCAGAAGATGTAACAAGTACAAAAGGGATTAAAACAGAAAATAATTTAGAAATCTTTGGTGGAACTATTACAGTTGATGCGAATGACGATGCATTTCACAGTAATAACGAGATGAATATTGCTGGTGGAGAAATAAACTTGGCTACTGGCGATGATGCTGTACACGCAGATGAGGAAATTACCATAAGTGATGGTTCCATACAAGTTGACAAAAGTTATGAAGGAATTGAAGCGAAAGCAATAACTATCTCAGACGGAAATATTTATGTTACTGCAGAAGATGATGGTTTAAATGTGAATGGGGGAACAGATCAAATGGGAATGTCGGTTCCTAATAGTAATCAAGAAGACGCTGAAGAGGATGCAGATAATGAAACTGATGGTGGAAATCTTCTAATAGAAGGAGGATACATCTATATTGATGCAAACGGAGATGGTTTAGATTCCAATACTTCAGTCAAAATGACAGAGGGAACTGTGCTTGTATATGGTCCAACGAATAATGGAAACGGGGCATTAGATTATGATCAATCATTTGAGATAACAGGTGGCACATTGATTGCAGCAAGTAGTAGTGGTATGGCTGAAGGTGTTTCTGAGGAATCTGCACAATCTACATTTATGATGACTTTTTCTGAAATGCTTGAAGCTGGTACTACTGTTTCTGTCAATGATAGTAATGGAGACACAGTAGTTGCGGTTGCGCCAGAAAAGACATTTCAATCGATTGTAATCAGCTCACCAGATTTACAACAGGATGAATCCTATACCATTTATAAAGAAGGAGAGTTGTCTGGTGATGGAACGGATGGATTCTATCAAGATGTCACAGTTGATGGCGGAACAGCAGTGCTAGAATTTTCGCTGACAAGTGCAATGATGTATTTAAATGAGTCAGGTGAAACAGAGCAAACAAACGGCTTGTTTGGAGGAGAACGTGGACAAGAACAAGGACAAGGTGGTAGAGGCATGCAAAGACAAAGACCACAATAGTAACAAAGAGGCAGGGACATAACTAAATAGGTGGAACGAGAATCCGAACAATCTGAACTAAGTGTAGGCAAAATACGCAGACTCCTCATGACGAGCACGAGCCGAAGATCCACTGTGTGAAGTGTTTTTCTTCACACAGTTAGCTAAAGATAGCCCACGGAAAGCGAAGTGTTTTGCTGAAGCGCGGTATGTGTACTCAGACTTTATTGTTCGGATTTTTCCTATCTAATCTAAATACTCTTTTGTCCCAGCCTCTTTGTTTTCTTTATTATAATTCAGAGTGACCGAAGCTAGGTGAATTCGTATATTATTCTTATACCATCGGGTTGATTACATCTTTCTCATTAATTCTTTGACTCAGGTTTCTAAACGGAGGCTTTGCACGGTGTTCATTTTGATATGCTACAATAGCTAAAGGAGTTGAAGTAAATGAGTAGAGTGTTAATTGTAGAAGACGAGCTAGCAATAAATAAAGTATTAAAAGCTTATTTACAAAAAGAGGGTTTTGAAACAAAAGTTATCATGGACGGTTTATCCGCAACCTCAACTTTCCAGGAATGGGATCCAGAGTTAGTTTTATTAGATGTGATGCTTCCTGGTAAAGATGGTTGGCAAATATTACGAGAAATTAGAGAAGTGAGTAAATGTCCTGTTATTATGCTGACCGCTTTAGGAGATGTAAACTATCGTTTGGACGGGTTAAATGGTGGAGCAGATGATTATATAACTAAACCGTTTGTAGGTGAAGAAGTGATAGCACGTATCAATGCGGTTTTGCGCAGAGTGACAAATGAGCAAGAAAAATGGAGTAAGTTTGGTCATTTACATATTGATCATGATGCATATCGGGTCTTACTGCATCATCAAGAGATTGAATTAACCCCTCGTGATTTAGCATTACTGTTGTTTTTATCAGCACACCCGAATAAAACATTTACAAGAGACCAGCTAATTGACCAAGTATGGGGGTGGGATTATGATGGGAGCGATCGAGCAGTAGATTTATCGATCAAGCGCTTAAGGAAATCATTAAAAGACTGGCCAGTTGAAGAAGGGGAAATAAAAACTTTAAGAGGGGTGGGGTATCAGTTCCGTGTTTACCAAAAATAAAAAAGTATCATTGCAACGCTATTGGACTACCCGCTACCTTATGACTCTAATCATCGGTCTTGCGGTTATTACTATTGTATCAGCGTTATGGATTCGCCATACGACATTGGATAACCGTCTCAATATGATGGAATTTATGGCAGAAGAAACAGCCGGCCGGATTAGTAATATGAGTGATGATTCATTACCGTCAGAATTTGAAATGCATCGTCTATTATCTGACAGAGGCCGATTTATGAATATCGAAAGTAATCCAACCATTTATGTAACCAATGATGAAGGTCTGATTGTTAATAGTAATTTGCCACCTGATAACACTCATGGGCAGAACATTATGTCTTCCATTCTGGAAAGTACAGAAACAGTACAATCCATCACTGCTGATGATGAGTCAACAGAGTTTTATCTTGTAAAAAAACCAATTGAAACAGACGAAGTAATAATTGGATGGGTTTTGTATTTAGAAACTAAAGCTAATCTATCAAGAGTGGATCAGGAATATGGCCAACTTATGATTATGATAACAAGTCTGCTTCTTCTTGGCTGGGTAGCGATTTATTTTATTTCTGGCCGATTATCAAAGCCGATAAAAGAAGTAGCAACTGCTGCTAAGCAAATTGAAGAAGGTAATTATCATGTTCAATTTTCGACGAAGGCAAAAGAGGAAGAAGTACATGATTTAATTCAATCTTTTCAGGAAATGTCACAAAAACTAGAACATCTGGAAGCGTTAAGAACAGAGCTTTTAGCAGGTGTATCACATGAATTAAAAACTCCTGTTACCTCCATTAGTGGCTTATTACGGGCGATTGCTGATGGCGTAGTAGATGAGCAAGAAGCAAAAGAATTTTTAGAGCTTTCTATCAAAGAAACTGAAAAAATGAAAAAAATGGTAGAAGATTTGTTAGCTTTCAATAAATTTGCAGCAAATGCTGTACCTGTAACGCTCGATGTGTTTTTGATCAATGAATTAATCAAGGATGCCATAGATCTTTGGAAAAAGACACAACGAACAGATAACATTAAAGTAGAATATACCCTATTGCAAAAGGATTTTACTGTTGAAGTCGATGCAGTTCGTGTTCAACAAATTATCACGAATCTCTTAAATAACGCATCACAGGCAATGGATGGCGAAGGGACGATTACGGTGAAACTCCATACTGGTCCTGATAAAGTGATGATCGATGTCAATGACACTGGAGTTGGAATTCCTGATCACGATCAACCATATATATTTGAACGATTTTACCGAGGGGAAAATAAAAAATATAAAATAGGAGGATTGGGACTTGGCTTACCTTTTAGCAAAATGATCGCAAACGTATTAAACGGTGATCTGACGCTTGTGGGAAGTAATCATTCTGGTACGACTTTTCGACTTTTATTACCACTTTCAGAACAAAACCCTGCTAATAAATAAATTAGCGGGGTTTTACAATAAAGTATTGTTATGATAACATGAACATGTTCACGAAAAGAACTTGTTCATTAAATGAATTCTAATCAAAGGAAGTGAAGCGATGGGGGAAAGTAGAAAAGAAATTCAGCGTGCCCGAATGTGGCGCTATTTCCTTGATGCGGCAACAGAAGTAATCGAAGAAGATGGCATTGATCATTTTACAATTCGAAAAATTGCAGATAAAGCAGGTTTTACAAGCTCCACAGCTTACAATTATTTTAAAGACTTATCGCATTTGAAATTTTTCGCTGCGATGAGGTTTATGTCCGACTATTTAGAGGAGCTTCCAGCCTATTTGGAAAAAGGAAATAATACGGTTGAAAAATGGCTATATAGCTGGGAATGTTTCTGTAAACATTCATTTGCCCAACCCAAAATTTATTCTGTCATTTTCATGGATAATTTAGGTTCTATTCCTGAGGAGTTATTAGAGCATTATTATAAAATTTATCAAAATGACTTAATTGGACTCCCAGATGAAGTGAAAGATATTATTATGGAACATAGTTTTGCAAAACGTAGTGCCTTATTTATTCAACCAGCAGTAGAAGAGAAGTTTATCGAAGAAGATGACATTGAAATGATTTCGGATATGACCTTATTAATTTGGAAAGGTATGATGAACACGATCATAAATAAACGGCGAAATTACACGCAAGAAGAAGCGATGCAAATGACACTATATTATGTATATGAAAGTGTCATGAAGGTTATAAAACCAGAAAAACGTGATCAAATCACTGTATCTTATACGAAAATAGATACATGATTATTTTTTGTTTTAAATGGTGAACATGTTCACCAAATGAATATGATCATGTTAGTGTTGGAAAGGAGTGCGTATGTGATACAGCTGAAAGGAATTCATAAAGTCTATGATGATGGGTTTCAAGCGTTACAAGACATTAACCTAACCTTTGAAGAGGGAAAAATAAATGTTCTTATTGGTCCAAGTGGCTGCGGTAAAACAACCACTATGAAACTATTGAATCGTTTAACGGATTATACAGAGGGCCAAATTTTAATAGATGGAAAAAACATTCAGCAAATCAATCCGATTGAATTGCGACGACAAATGGGTTATGTCATTCAAAATATTGGCTTATTCCCACATATGACTATCTTTGACAATGTTGCAACTGTACCTAAGCTTTTAAAGTGGGACAAGCAAAAAATTAAACAAAGAGTAGATGAACTATTACGTATGGTTAATTTAGATCCTGAAGTATATCGTGATCGTTATCCGTCCGAATTAAGTGGTGGACAGCAACAGCGAATCGGTGTTATCCGTGCGTTAGCAGCGGAACCGTCAACCATTCTGATGGATGAGCCATTTAGTGCATTGGATCCGATCAGTCGCGAACAGTTACAAGAAGAATTAGTTCGATTACAACAAGAAATTAATAAAACAATCGTTTTTGTTACACATGATATGGATGAAGCAATTAAGATAGCTGATCAAATTATTATTATGAAAAGTGGTCAAGTCGTACAGAAAGGTTCACCACAAGAAATCCTAGCTAATCCTACAAATGATTTTGTGAAGGAATTTATCGGTGAAGAGCGTCTCGGTAGTGCTTTGCCATCAGTAAAAGGTTTAATGACCGAGACTTTCGAGACGGTAAACGTCAGGACACCAATGGATCAGGCAATTCAAACAATGGTTGATAAACAATATAAGGCTATACCGGTTGTGGACCAAGATGGCAAATATATCGGAATGTTAGATCTCTTTTCCGCTCTCAAATATAAAGAGCAAAACATAGAAGATGTATGGACACATCCCCAAGCAATATTAGAAACCACTGGAACAGAGCAAGTAATTAGTGATGAGTATTTAGAACAACAAGCGTTGATACCAGTTGTAGCAAATGATGATCAAGTAGTTGGTATTTTGCAAAGAGAAAAATTGTTAGAAGTATTACAGCAATTCTATCAGCTTAAGCGTGGTGGGCAATAGTGGAATTACTAACAGATTATATGGAATTCTGGCAGGACAAATATGAGTCTATTTTGACCTACACATGGGAGCATCTCGTTATTTCATTTGTTGTCATGTTTCTATCCATTGTCATTACGATACCGTTAGCTATCTATATGACCAAAATCAAGAATGAACAAGTGAAAGGGCTTATCTTCAATATCGCGAACATTTTCCAAACGATTCCGACTGTTGCGTTATTAGCGATTATGATTCCGTTATTAGGAATAGGGTTTAAACCAGCGGTAGCGGCATTGTTCTTATATGCTTTATTACCACTGCTACGAAACACATATACCGGTATCCAATCGATTGATCCAAGTATTGTCGAAGCAGCAAGAGGGATGGGCTTCAGTACTTTCGGACGCTTATTTAAAGTAGAACTCCCTGCAGCGATGCCTTATGTAATGTCAGGTATTCGAGTAACCACAGTATACATTATCAGTTGGACAACCCTTGCAGCATTGATTGGAGCGGGTGGTTTAGGTGACTTAATATTGGCAGGTATTGGTTATAACGATAAGCATATGATTTTTACCGGTACCATTTTAGCCATTGTGATAGCGTTATTATTAGATTTATTATTTCATAAATTTGAGAAAAATTATTCTAAAGCTTAAAGGAGAGAAACAACATGAGGAAAGTCATGGTAGCAAGTATGTTAACAGCATTATTAATGATTGTAACAGCATGTGGAGGCAGCAGTTCTGCAGATGGTGGAGAAGTGTTTGAATATGGAGCACAGAAAAATACAGACCCGAAAATCATGGGACAAATCGTAAAACTGCTCATTGAAGACCAAACAGATCATGAAGTAAACATTACAGAAGATATTCCAGCAAGTCCACAGGTGATGAGTGCAATTGACAAGGAAGATTTTGATTTTGCTACACTATACTCAGGGGAAGTTTACAACAATCATTTTGATGAAGATCAGGTGGAATATTCAACAGATCCTCAAAAGACATTGGAACAAGCGCAGAACTTATTTGGTGAAAAATATGATATGAAATGGTATGACTCTATTGGATTCAGTAACCAATATAGTATTGCCATTAAACAAGCCTTTGCAGATGAACATGGAATTCAAACCATGTCTGATTTAGGTCAAGTCGCAGATCAAGTAACGATTGGTACAGATAATTCCTGGATTGAACGTGATAACGATGGTTATGAAGGCTATAAAGAAGTATATGGTTATGAATTTGCAGATGCAAGAGGAATGGATGTTGCCTTGATGTATGCGGCGATTGCAAGTGATGATGTAGATGCTGTTACCGCTTATACGGTAGATCCACAAATTATTGAATATGACTTAACCATTTTGGAAGATGATCAGAATTTCTTCCCGCCATATGATGCATCATTAGTGGCACGTAATGCAGTATTAGATGAATATCCGGATGTAGGGGAAGTTTTAGATTCTATTGTTGGATCTATTAGCACAGAAGAAATGACAGAATTAATTCGTTTAGTAGATATGGAAGAGCAAAGTACAGAAGATGTAGCCCGCGAATTTTTAGAAGAAAAAGGAATGCTTGAATAGGATAGGTGATGACATGAGCTTTCTCCAAGAACTCGGTCAATACATGCTTGATAACAGTAATTTACTTTTAGAATTAACAATTGAACACATATTGATGGTTATCTATGGCATAGCATTAGCGCTAATCTTAGGTATTCCTTTGGGTATAATAGCAGCCCGATTTGAACGTTTAGCACCTTTTATTATTTCGTTGACCAACATCCTGCAACTAATTCCGAGTCTAGCGATGTTAGCTATTCTTATGCTTTACTTCGGGTTAGGCTTTCAAACTATGGTAATTGGCCTGTTTTTATATTCTTTAATGCCAATCGTGCGCAACACATATGTAGGTATTCGTGAAGTTGACGGCAGCATTATGGAAGCAGGTAAAGGGTCAGGGATGACACCATTTCAATTACTTGCAAAAGTGCAATTTCCGTTGTCGATTCCATTTGTTCTGGCTGGATTACGTGTCGCATCAGTTATTGCTATAGCTGTTGCATGTATCGGCCCATATATTGGAGCAGAAGGTTTAGGAAAAGAGATTATTTCAGGAATCAGTTTACAATCGGAAGTGAAAATTTATGCAGGTGCTATTCCTGCAACACTCTTGGCGATTGTAGCAGATTTAGCATTGGGCCTTTTAGAGAAAAAGGCCAAGAAAAGAATGGCGTTAGCGTAAGAGTATTTGAGGAAAAGAAAGGTGGACAACATTGGTTTTTAACATAAAAGATTCCCAAGAGCGCCGAGTGAAAAAAGAATTTCCACATCAGGTGAAAAAGCTGGAAAATGTCTGGATTCCAATGTCTGATGGTGCCAAACTCGCTGCAACGATTTGGTTACCAGAAGATGCAGCAGAAAATCCAGTTCCGGCGATATTAGAATATATTCCATATCGTCAAAATGATTTTACAGCCATTCGTGACTCTGTAAGGCATCCGTATTTTGCTGGACATGGCTATGCCAGTATTCGTGTCGATATTCGTGGTTCAGGTAATTCAGATGGTATTTTGTTAGATGAGTATTTAAAGCAGGAGCATGATGATGCATTAGAGATACTAGATTGGATTAGTGAACAAGACTGGTCAACAGGTTCTGTAGGCATGATCGGTAAATCTTGGGGAGGATTTAACAGTTTACAAGTCGCAGCCCGGCAGCACCCTGCTTTAAAAACCATTATTACACTATGTTCAACAGATGATCGTTTCGCTGATGATGTGCATTACAAAGGTGGTAATGTTCTAGCGTCCGATATGTTATGGTGGGCATCTACTATGTTTGTGTATAATGCCAGACCACAAGATCCTGCAGTAGTGGGGGATAGTTGGAGAGAAAATTGGCTAGATCGTCTCGAAAATACACCGCCATTTGTTGAAGAGTGGTTGACGCATCAGCGTCGTGATGCGTATTGGAAACATGGCTCGGTATGTGAGGATTTTTCTAAAGTAGATATTCCTGTGTTTGCCGTGAGTGGCTGGCAAGATGGGTATACAAATGCCGTATTCCGTTTATTAGAACATTTGCCAAACGAAAGTAAAGGTTTAGTAGGCCCGTGGGCACACGAATATCCTGAAGTAGCAACACCTGAACCGAATATTGGTTTCTTGCAAGAATGCTTACGTTGGTGGGATCAATGGTTAAAAGGAATTGACACTGGCATAAGGTACGAGCCTAAGCTTATTTCTTGGGTACAAGACAGCGAATTGCCACAAGTAACCTATGAGAAACGACCAGGAAAATGGGTAAGTGACAATACATGGCCTTCAAGTAATGTTCAAATGAAAAAATGGTATATGAATGGACAAATGATTTCAACAAATCCTGTGGAAAAGGGTGATCATGTCGTGATTCCGAGTGTTCAAGAACACGGATTTTATAATGGGGTATTTTGCCCATTTGGTCAACCGGGTGATTTACCAGCAGATCAGCGTTTAGAAAATGGAAAAGCGGTCGTATTTACGTCAGATCCATTAGAAGAAACGATTGATCTATTAGGACAACCAAAGTTCCATGCCGAATTTTCGGTGGATCAGGAAAATGCTTTTATCGTTGCAAAAGTAAATGATAAAGCACCAACAGGTGAATCGACCATGATTACATGGGGAATGTTAAACCTTAATCAACTTGAGTCACATGAACATCCTCAGAGCTTAGAACCTGGAAGAAAATATCAGGTGACGGTTGATTTAAATGTACTAGGTCAGCAAATTCCTGCTGGTCACTCGATTGAGTTAGTGTTATCACCAACGTATTGGCCTCAAGCCTGGCCATCTCCAAAATCAGTCAATTTGACAGTGTATCAAAACGAAAACACTTATCTGTCATTACCTGTACGCACGCCGCAACCTGAGGATAAGGATGCTGGTTCGCATTTTCAAGTACCAGAAACAGCTGAAGTGGTAGAAAAAGAGATTCTTCGCCAAGAGAGACGTACTCGGGAAGTTAAACATGATCTCATTAATGGTGTATGGAAGTTGGAAGATTTCTCTGATGAGGGCGAACGCAAGCTTTTAACCAATGGAATAGAGCACGGTAGTATTAATAAAAATACATTCTCGATTAAAGAAAATGATCCATTATCTGCTAAGGTAACTTGTGAGTGGGAACTTGTAGTTGGTCGTGACGACTGGCAAACAAAACTAGATACATTTAGTGAAATGACTAGTGATGAAGAGAATTTCTACCTTTTGAATCGTTTAGTAGCATTTGAAAATGGGAAAGAAATTTTCCAGAAAGAATGGAAAAAAACGATAAAGAGAGATTTTCAATAAAAAGAATCAAAAAACAACGCTTGGGAGATACGATGCCAAGCGTTGTTTTATTTCTGTCCAGTTCACGCACGGATTATTTAGGTAAATCAGCACTATAATTATATAGAGCAAAAGGATCATTTTCCAAAAATTACAATGTAAAAGGTTAGAATTTACTCTCAACTTTTCTATAATGTACTATTGTGTAGCATTGGTATAGAAAACTACATAGAATGATAGAACGAGGAGTAATTAAAATGAAAAAACGAATCATTATACTTACAAGTATCTTTTTGATAGCTGTTTTAGCAGGATGTTCTGCAGAAGCTGATGCAATTGTTGATTACCATAATAATTTCATCGAAAATATTGAGGAAAAGGAAAATAAAGTAGTAGAATTAGATGAACAGACATATGAAATGGAGTATTTAGTAGATATTCATGAAATTCAGCAAAACAAAATTATTCCGCTATTAACGGAAATTCAAGCATTTTTTGAAGAACAGGAACCAAGTTTAGAAGTAGTTAAGGAATATCACGAATTAAGAGTTAGCCAATATGAACCGTGGATCGAGTCCCATCTGATGGAGGCTGATGCAATAGAGCAATTGTTAAATGATAATATAACAGAAGCAGAGTTTGATGAAATCATGAATGAGTCAGTAGAAATATATAATGAAGGATACGAAAATGGTGAAAAAGCTGATGAAAAGATGGAAAGCTTAGTAGAAGAATATAATTTGGAATGGGAAGAATAGAGAAAACCATCGGGAATCCCGATGATTTTAAATTTGATCACGGTGCTAACCGTCTTTAAGTCCACTATATCCGTGGTGGTTAAAACCCCCGTTGGTCACAGTCTCCCTTTATTTTCTCACATTATATATCCATGCTTTATCCTCATCCATCATTCTTTTTGCTGCATATATGGTTAGCAATTGGATCACGATAATGGGAATTCCCATTAACCCTGAAATGACTTCAAGTGGTGCAAGCCCACCAATTTGCATAAGGATTAGCGCAAGTGTCGTGATAATGGCTGCCACAATGACTCTTAGCTTTCGTGAGGGCTCCATTTTACTCATATCTCGTTTACTCGTATATGCCGCAATAGTGTATGTCGTGGAGTCCAATGTAGTGGTAAGAAAAATCATCGATACTACAATAAATGCAATAATGGCAATGCTCGCCCACGGTAAAGATAAAAGAATTTCTGGTATTGCATTCATCGGATCATGGCCTTCTACAATATCAAGAACAGGTACTTCACCTGTCAGATAACGTTCCACACCAAATCCACCTAAGACACCTGTTGCGATCCAGGAGAGCATGGTTGGCGCCAGTAAATAGGTGAGGATCATTTCCTTGACAGTGCGACCTTTAGAAATTTTTGCTGCGAAGATACTGTGCAGCATCGCCCATGTCGCACTGTAAGCAAACCAAAATATCATATGGCTTTGTACATGGGTAGTCGTCTCCATTGCAACGGAATCTGTATATAAGGACAATTGCAGATAATGTTGAAGCAAATGTCCAACCGTGTCTGTGAAATAATCCATTATAAAAATACCGGGACCAGCAACTAAAATAAATATAGCAAGTCCGCCAGCTAAATACATATTAAATGTACTCAAGCGCTTGATCCCTTTTTCGATACCGAGATAGGCACTTACAGAGAATAGAAAAACCCAAATAATCGTTATAATCATGGTAAGGCCAAAGGTAACCTCCATATTCAACAGTGCCGAAACATTATAGGTAATGATTGGTGTACCTAACCCTAATGTAACGGCAGCACCAGATAAGATACTGACTAAGAATAATATGTCTAATACTTTTCCACCGATACCATTAGTAAATTTATCTCCGAAAATGCAACGACAAGCCTCTGAGATGCGCATCAACGGTCTTTCCTTAACATGGATAATGTAAGCCATTGCTGGAGCTGCCATCACAAAGATTGCAAAAACTTGAAAACTCCATAAGAACATACTGTAGGCATTTCCCCATAATAGTGCTTCCTGCGATTCAGGACTCACACCAAAAGGAGGGTCCAAGGCAACCTGTGTCCACTGGACCATCCCTGTTCTCATAATGGTGGAGCCAACCCCCATTGCAATCAAGATCGATGCATATTTGAACATAGTAAATCTCGGTTTTTCATTTGGATTGCCAAGCACTACTTTTCCGTATTTGGAAAATGATAAATATAACCCAGCTACTACTAAAATAACTGCATACCAAATATACCCCCAGCTGAAAACATCGACAATCTTATCAAATATAGTATTCAGCAGATTTAATGATTCAGATTCATAAATAGAAAAAGGAATACTAATTATAATGATGAAAAGTAAGGATGGAATAAAGATTTTATGATCAATTAACTGCCAATCATGACCAGTTCTTTGTCTCATACTAACTCACTCTCCTTCTATTTTTTGCGGGTACAATAATGAGTTACCACACACATGAAAAATTAAACAAAAAAGGAGGACACGAACTATTCGCATCCTCTCCATTACACATATTGAAATGGATTTAAATAATAAGGAACATCACTTTGAAAATAGCTCTTTCTTTTTTCTACATAATCACGAATTTCCTCAAAAAAGATATCAGCAAGAATTGGATATTTCACTGTTCGCACCTGATCCAGTGGTGAATTGTGTTGAATGACGGTATCAATACTAGCCAACAAATTTTCGATTAATTGATGGTTAGGCTGAATTCCCATTACATCTTGGAAAATATGTTGATCTTCCTTTGGATCTAACACATGATATGGCAGCTTCATATCAATATGGATACCATCTACAAGGCCTTCTGCGATCAATCGTTTGAGTTTTGTATGATATATCCCACAAGTTGTGACAATAATTTTCCCTTTGAAAATACTGCGCACCTTTTTCAATAAATCTGTAATGTCCGCTATTTTATCGATTAAAAATTCTCCCCCACTAAACATAACTGCATCAAACAAAAAGCCGTTTCTCTCTAAATAAGCATAAAGATCTTCTTTCGTTTTATAGTTTTTTGGTGTGTTGGCAACAATTTCATCATAATTGTGACAACCGTAGCAATGAAGCAGACAGCCAGATAAAGAATGTACCAATAATGTTGTGTGGTCAGGCAAGTCTAGGAATGTGCGAATAAAACGGTTATAAAACTTCACGAATGAACAACTTCTTCAATCGTATCTTCTTTCATTCGTTTGCGTACATTCCAGTCATGTCGTCTTGCTTTCGACCAGAAATTATATTTTCCTTTGTAATAGCCTTTTTCATCAACATTAATATGATTGCGAGCAATCATTTTTAAATAACCAATCACACGACTAAATGAAGCAATATCATGGGAGCCGCATGTCGGGCATTCTTGCACATTTTTCGCATCCTCTGCTACCATTTTTTGACCACAATCCATACATGATGTAATCGTTGGCGTTAATGTGATATAGTTAATCGGTTTTTCAAAAATTTTATCCAAATAGCTTACCAGCTTTTCTGGTATTACTTTTGATTCTAAGAAATGGTGCAGCACACTTCCGGAAGTAGCATAGCCTTGGAACTCTGCACTGTTTTCTAATTGATCTATGAAATCCTCTTCTGAAAAAGGTGTCATACAACCACTGGTAAGGTAAGGATTTTCTCCTTCTCCTTGTGTGAAAATATCTTGATTGTGTGCCTCTGCCCACTTCTGATCATGTCGAGCTAATTTAATCGCAGCATTTTCAGCAGGTGCATACTCTATACCACAAGCCACTTTATCCCGCACAATAAACGCATTAACTATCTCTGTCATATATTGCATTAATTCATGCGCAATTCGTTTACCTTCAGGATCATTGATTCCTTTCTGGTAACCGATATTAATAAGTCCCTCATTCATTCCCGTAATCGCAAAAACATTAAAATAGTTTTTTAGATTAGGATTATAAGAGAAAAAGGTAGGGAAAAGTTCTTTATTTTGCTCTAACCATTTTCGTTTTGCCATATGTGCTTCTTGCATCACTTCCATGTATTCGCGCATTTTCTCTTTGACCGTGTCGATATCTTCGCCAAATTCAAGTAATAGACGGTTGATATTAAGGTTAAGTACCTGTACAGCCCCTGTGGATCCTGTCGAAGAACCAAAGACACCACCACCAGTTTTGGACAATGTTTCTAGATTTATTTGTAACCTGCAACAAAGACTGCGACTGACTTCAGGATCTTTCGCCAGAATCGTTGGGTTTAATGCTTTATAATAAGGATCTTCAAAAGGTTTCGTCTTAAAGTTCTCAAAATAAACACCACCCCAGTTATACATCTTATCGAGTAATTCTAGTAATAGCGGATTGTGATAGTTAAAGTCATCATCGATTTGTACAGTCAGTAATGGAAAAGTGAATGGAATACCATCACTGCCAGTTCCTTCACTCATCACATCGATAATCGCTTGATTAATGCGATCAAAATAATGTGAAGGAATATCTGAATACTTGATCGAGAGCGGCTGCCCGCCAATTACAACATATTCATCTTTTATTTCTTCAGAAGGTTTTCCGAATTCCAACGTAATATTAGAAAAACTACTCTGTGCGCCTGAACGAAGCGGCATATTCAGTTCCCAAATTAAACTTTGAAAAAGCTGTTTTAATTCATCCTGAGTGTATGTAATATGATGTTTTTCTTCCTCCTGGAGATAGGAAGCAGCAATTGTTGAGAGCTGTGCAAGCATGACAGCCCCAGATACTTGTTGCGAAATAAGGGTGACTACATTGCTGAAATGTCTAAGTAGAATCGACAAGCGTTTTGTCGGTCTAGATGTGATCATATTTTTCGCAAGTGAAGGGATTCCTTTCATCGTGATATCCCGGCAACTAATCGAAACACAATAAGGTGCAAGCTGCTTGTCATGAACATAGACAATTCCCTCATCATATAACTCTTTTATTCGAGGAGGAAGAATATGCTGAAACAGAAACTGCTCCTCCGCATGATTAGTTAAATTGTGCCTAAGGAGTGGAAGAGAATATACATAATTACTATTCTCCCTTTTTAAATAATCTGCTTTTTTATCATCTTCGCTAGATGTGAACTTCTTGATAATTTGCTCCGTGTTCTGAAACATGGGTCAACTCTCCTTTTAGTATGATGAATAGAATGTAACACAATATATGGTGTCGATAAGTGATTTTTATCACTAAATATAGTTCTTGGTAGATGCTGCAAATAAAAAGCAGAAGTTGCAAATAAATCTGGAAAGTTGCAAATAAAAAGCTAGAATTGCAAATAAATCTGAAAAGTTGCAAATAAAAAGTAGAAGCTGCAAATAAATCTGGAAAGCTGCAAATAAAAAGCAGAAGTTGCAAATAAATCTGGAAATCTGCAAATAAAAAGCTGAAGCAGCAAATAAATATGGAGAGTTGCAAATAAAAAGCAGAAGTTGCAAATAAATCCGGAAATCTGCAAATAAAAAGCTAAAGTTGCAAATAAATAAAAAAAGGAAGGACACCTGATTAGGCCCTTCCTTTATAGCTATTCAGCAAAAATCTTAAGTTATAAGTTTTATTTTTATTTCCCCCGTAAGACTCAACTTCTATTTTCCTCAAAATCCGTGATGCAGTGTAAATGGAGTCTAATAATAAAAACCACCTTGCCTGCCTATTATTGATGGTGTATCCAAACATAAAAACAAAATCAATCAATGCAGGAATGTGAGCATTTTTATCTTTATAGCCGCATTTACTACATTTCCAAGTACCATGAGTCCATTTCATTACCAGCGGTTTACATTTAGGACAAAACACACCTCTTCTAATATTGCGAAGTACCTCTCCAGTTGGTTGTAAAAAAGTAAGCGGACGCTCTCGATGTATACTCATCAACTTTTTGCCTAATTGTAATAATTGATTCTGCTCTAACCTAGTATCGGAAAATTCCTGAGTTAATTTCCCCAATCGAAATGGGAGCTGTTGAACTGGAATCATATCAGGATGCTCAAATGTAATATTTGCTTGATCATGAGTGAAAATAACTAACGTGTAGATGGGGATGGATTCAAAGCCAATGTCTTCTAAAACTTTTTTAAGCTGTTCTTTTTGTAATTTTGCTTGGGAAAGAGGGTGTTGGTACACTTTCTCCTCTGATTCTTTCGACTGAATCAGTTGATGTGCTTCGTTAATAAAAAGTTTCCCTTTTAAGTGTTTAATTTCTGTAATTAAGAAAAAGGAAGGGAATAAAAATAAGCAATCGATTTGGAAGTGGTGGTTATTTCTTTCTAGTCTTAGTCCATATAAATCATAATGGGATGTGGTAGTAATGAGGTCTATGAAGTAAGGTAAACTTTTCTCTCCAAGGTATCCGGCGAGTTCTCTGCCAAACGATTCGGAGATATTTGGAGGGACATCGAGGTAACGTTCTTGCATCACTTCCAACTGCAACAATTGATCTGTTTTTTGTGGAGGTATAACGATCAATAAATCATCTCCTTTCCGGTCCATTATAACAAACAAGCCTCCTATGGTATACTAATTTAGAAAAAGGAGTGTGCAATATATGGAAACAAAAAATCAACAATTTTTCCGAGCATTTAATGAAGCCTTCGTAAAAGGAAACAGTGAAAGAATACTAGAAAGTGTAACAGATGATATCATTTGGCGCATGGTCGGAAATGATACGATAAAGGGGATCGAAAACTTAGAACAGGCACTACAAGGAATGGATAACGGCAACCAGTTCGAACTAGAAATCGAACATCTGATTACGCATGGAAAAGAAGGAGTCGTTAATGGTATTATACATTCGACAGATAGAAGTGGAGAACAGCGTCATTATAGTTTCTGCGATATTTATAAGCTAAATAAGCATAAAGATGGCAAAATCAAGGAAATCATCAGTTACGTGTTGGAGATCTAGCCGTGCGACAATTATGGACGTTTGGAATTGAACAGGCAAAATCATGCGTTTTTGCCGTTGTTATTTTCTCCACATTAGCGATTACTCAGATGGTAGACATATCTTTTATTCATCGCTATGATCTTATTCTGATCATTTGTCTGATTACCCAAGTGCTCATGCTCGTCACGAAGCTGGAAACATGGGATGAACTGAAAGTTATTTGTGTTTTTCACCTTATTGGCCTGGCACTGGAAATATATAAAGTCCATATGGGGTCTTGGAACTATCCGGAAGAGGCTTTAACCAAAATATTTGGCGTTCCACTATATAGCGGTTTTATGTATGCCAGTGTTGCCAGTTACTTATGTCAGGCCTGGCGTCGACTCGATGTTCAGTTAGAAAAATGGCCGCCGACTTGGACGGTTGCTATCTTAAGTGCTGCAATCTATTTTAACTTTTTTACCCATCACTATATCTATGATTTTCGCTGGGTATTAAAGATTGCAACGATTCTATTATTCTTACAAACGATTGTTTATTATCGTGTAAATCATCGTACATATAAGATGCCACTGGTTCTATCCTTTGTACTAATCGGCTTTTTTATTTGGATTGCGGAGAATATTGCTACCTTTTTCGGTGCGTGGCAATATCCTAGACAATCTCAAACATGGCAAATCGTTCATTTAGGTAAAATTAGCTCCTGGCTCCTGTTAGTGATTGTTAGTTTCCTAATAGTTGCAATGTTAAAACATTTAAAGGAGAGGAGAGAAGTCTATTAACAGTTTTTACCAAGAGCACATACAGAACACATAGAATGATTCTGTATGTGCCTTCCTGTTATTTTTTCTGATCCGTAATATTCCGACTGTAGACTTCTTCGATATAAGCTAGATACCCCTTCAAATCATGCTTTTTTTCTTCTCCTTCTAATTGAATGGCAAAGGATGCTAAAATAAGGATACTACCACACATAAATAACCAGATAAAAATACCAAATATTATTTCCATCATTCACCCTCCTTTAATCTTAGCTTAGATGGTGAAACGCGTTTCAGAGCAAGAATTTTTTAAGAAAAAAGGTGAAAATCTTGGCAAATATTCGTGATATCGCAAAAATGGCCGGCGTGTCAGTGACAACTGTATCTCGAGTAATTAATGATCATCCATATGTTAGTGAAGAGAAGCGGAAAGCAGTTATCGATGTGATGAGGAAAGTAGACTATCAGGTGAATCGAAATGCGGTAAGTCTTAGTCAGGGGAAATCTCATCTAATCGGTGTTGTCGTTCCTTTTGTAAAGCATCCATACTTTGGGCTGCTTATCGAGGGAATTGCAAAGCAAGCGGTGGAAAATCATTATCATTTTGTTCTGATTCAAACCAATTACGAAAAAGTAAGAGAGCAAGAAGCGTTAGATATGTTAAAACATAAACAAATTGATGGACTGATTATTTGTTCTCATATCATCGAATTAGCAACCATTGAAGCATACCATCAATACGGGAAAATAGTTGTCAGTGAAAATGCAGAAGGGAATAAAAGCATAGATTCCGTTTTTGTTGACCATTACCAAAGTTTTATGGATGCATTAGCTTACCTTAAACATAAGGGATATAAAAGAATCGGTTACTGCATCGGGCGTGAATCAGGCTCCAATAGTTACTTTCGCCAACTGGCTTATAAGGAGTTTTTGAGACAATATCCACAAAAGGAATTTGTTTTTACTGAAAACTATTATTTTGAAGATGGTCAGAAAGTAATCGATGAAATCTCCGAATTAACAGAAAAACCAGATGCACTACTGGTAACGAGTGATGTAGTGGCAGCAGGCATCCTGACCGCTTGTAAGAATGCACATATAAACGTACCGAAGGACATGGCAATCATTGGTTTCGATAATCAGCCAATAGCAAAAATGATGGATATTACTACGTTTGAAATTCCAATTGCAACAATGGGTGAGAGGCTGTTTCAGCATGTTTTAGGAAAAGCGATTAATCGCCATGAAGAACTTGCGGTCAATCTTATAGAAAGAGGGACAGTTTAGTATTAATAGCATGAAAAAAGCCAACGCATCATGAAGCGTTGGCTTTTAGTGTTTACTATTATTCTTCTACAACAAATTCAAATCCACCGGAGAATTTAACTTCTTTACCGATTAATACCCCTCCAGTTTCAAGTGGAGCATTCCAAGTTAAACCATAATCTTCACGGTTGATTTTCCCTGATACATCTGCACCAGCAATTGTATTACCTTGCATTGGATCTTTTGCTTTTCCGTTGTATTCAGCGGTGAAAGTTTCTTCATTTGTAACACCTTTAATAGTTAAATCGCCAGTGATTTTAAATTCAGAATCATTTACTTTTTCGATGTTTTTACTAACAAAAGTAATGTTTGGATATGTTTCTACATCAAAGAAGTCACCTGATTTTAAGTGTCCGTTACGGTCTTCATTGTTAGTTTCGATAGACGCCACATCAATTGTTACTTTGACACTAGCATTTTCCAAGTCATCGAAGCTTCCGTTAAAATCTACATCAAATTCTTGGAATTCACCTTTTGCTTTGGACACCATCATATGTTTTACTTCAAAATTTAATGCACTGTGCACTTTGTCTAAATTTACATTTGCCATTTCTGAAATTCCTCCTCAAAAATATTAACTTACTTTATGTAACTAAGTATACAAACAATAATTAGTTACGTCAAGTAAATTAATTATTTTATTTATGTAAAAAAATTTGCTATACTATATTTAAAGAGGTGAGAACTATGGCAGACAAAACGATTTGTCCGAAGTTTGAATCGGCATTAAATATATTAAATAAGCGCTGGACTGGATTGATCATTTTTCAATTATTAGAAGGCGCACAACGTTTTTCTACCATTGAAGCATCAATTGGTATTAGTGGACGCGTATTATCGGAACGATTAAAAGACTTAGAAAAACAAGGCATCGTGAAACGTCATGTCTATGATGAAACACCGGTTAGAATCGAATATGCCTTAACTGAAAAAGGAAAGGCTTTAGAACCAGTATTAGAAAGCATCCAAAAATGGGCAGACGGCTGGATGGAAAAAGAAAAACAATCATTTGTATAACTCTTACCCGGAATCAATGGAAGTCAAACTGTGGAGTAGATGGGTACCGACCCCCGAAAGTTAGAGTGAAAAATATAACTTTCGGGGGTGTTTTTATGGCTAAATATAGTGAAGAATTTAAAATTAAACTCGTCACAGAGTATTTATATGGAAAGCTAGGATATAGATCATTGGCAAAAAAATATAATATGGCTAGCGAAACATCAATCATTGAATGGGTAAAAGTATATAAGTCCCAAGGAATGGATGGGTTAAAAAGAAGGCAGACGAAGGAGATGTATCCTGTTCAATTTAAATTGGATGCGGTACAATTTGTGTTAGAGACAGGTG
>NZ_KB898682.1 GCF_000377765.1 Gracilibacillus lacisalsi DSM 19029
CAATTGGTTGAGCTAACCTGTGCTCCTCACCATTCCTATACCATCTCATCCAAGTTTTGATTTGTGTCTTATTTTTAATACCAAACTTCTCCATAATCTCTTTGTTCGTTAGTTCCCCAGAAAGTTTTAAGCGTATCACTTCTCTTTTAATTTCTTCAGGATAAACCATCTTCTTCCCCATAACAAAAAACACCTCCAAATGTCGATAAATAATTAATACGACTCTGGGGGTGTTTTTTCCTGTCTCATATTATTGGGTCACTCTATAGGGACTAGGGAGTTTTTTTGTTATGGAAAGAAAGTATAAAATTTGCGCAGATGTCTAGCTCCGAGCGCCCAAAAACTAGGCGCCTTCACGAATCGCCTTACGATAAGTCATCATCGGTTCGTAAACTCACCGTGATTCCTTTATCTCAGTCGATGCTCTCCAGCTGCTACGTTTCTAAGCAGGCGCTCTATGCTTTTTTTATATGCTAAAATATTATTGAAAGAAAATAGCTAAGATTCTTGAAGAGACGTAACGCCCCCTTTCTTATCACGGAAGTGCTCTTAGGATTGAGCAGGAGAGTATATGTACACTTCAAATTAGAAGATAAAAGTCTGTTAAAATTTATTTATTTTCGTGACAAAACAGAATATATATAATAGAACAAAACGAAAAAAGGAGTAATGAAAATGAACCAGATATCAAAACTCGATGAAACGTACTATGGAGACATTATGGATCTATCACAATATGCCTTTCAATATAGATTGTCAGAAGAAGAAATAGCAGCGAAGAAAGAACAGATGAGCAATCATACTGTATGGGGATGGTTGGAAAATGAACAATTGGCTGCCAAGGTTCATGTTATTCCCTTAAAAGCATATATTCAAGGTGAAATAATGAAAATGGGAGGTGTTGCTTCAGTTGCATCATGGCCAGAATATCGTAGAGGTGGAAAAGTGAAACAACTGCTCAAGAGAGCGTTACAGGAAATGAAAACGAAAGGACAAATTATCTCCTATTTACATCCATTTTCTGTACCATTTTATCGAAAATATGGCTGGGAAATAACTTTTGACAAAGCAGATTGTAAAATACCAATTCGAAGCTTAAAGAAATGTTGGGATGGGATTGGATTTGTAAAAAGAGGTAATAATAATGATCAGACAATATCAATGTTAGATAATATTTATACAGAATATGCGAGTGAGTTTACAGGTCCATTAGCCAGAGATCAACATTGGTGGAAACATCGGATTCTTAACAAAAATGACTTTATAGCGATTGCATATCATGATGATCATACACCAGAAGGATACATAGTATACAATGTAAAAGATAATATTTTTACAGTTAAAGACATTGCATTTTCAACCATAAATGGCCAGAAGTTACTGTTACAATATATGCATGATCATGATTCCATGGCGGATCACATAGTTGTTAGTTTACCTACTAACGATGGAATTATGCTTTTGATTGAAGAGCCTAGGTTTGAACAGAAGGTAACACCTTATTTCATGTCTCGTATTGTCGATGCAGGAGCATTTCTTGCACAATTTCCATACAAGAAATTAGATCATTTTTTTACTTTTGCTATTCAGATAGAAGATCAATTCCTTCCGGAGAATACAGGGGTATATCAGTTATCCATGCATGATCATGATGAGATGAAAATTGATCAAGTAGATAATCGAGATTCCTTACCAACCGTAACAATGAACATACAGCAAATGGCACAGATTTTTCTTGGTTATAAACGTCCTCATGAATTATCACGATTAGAACTTTTGGATGGTGATCAAAAAGCTATTGGACAGCTGGAGGAAATTATTCCAACCAGTCATACATACTTTCCGGATTTCTTCTAAGATAGGTCGGTTTTTTCTGTTCCTCAGTACATTTCTGTGTTGTTTTATAAATACAGGGTATATGGTTGGTATTAAGATTTATAATTAGATATATAAATGTAAAGGGGGGCTCTTTATGTGGGATCAGCTCTTTGATGCAGAGTTTGTAGAGTCTGTTACAAAGCTGATGATATCGCTTTTTTTATCAGGATTGATTGGTTTTGAGCGGGAAGTAAATAAACATTCTGCTGGCTTTCGAACACATATATTAGTAGGAGTCAGTTCCTGCTTGATGATGCTTTTATCTGTTAATGGCTTTCAACACTTTATTGAAAATTACCAGAACATTCAATTTGATCCAGCTCGTATTCCTTCCTATGTCATTAGTGGTATTGGATTTCTAGGGGCAGGTACGATTATTGTCCATGGCGGTACGATTAGAGGTCTGACAACAGCTGCATCTATATGGGCGGTTGCCGGTCTAGGGTTGATTGTTGGTATTGGTATGTATAAAGAGGCTATAGTGACAACATTGATCATTTTAATTAGTTTAGTTGTCTTGAATAAATTTGAAAAAAGGCTACACCGTAAAAGTCATCATATTGTCTTCGAAGTGAAGCTTTCTAAGGAAAAAAATGCTTCAACATTCCTTAACCGTGTACAATCATTTCCGATTGAAATACGTGAATTTGACATTTCTACTGAAAGTACCGATACAACAAAAATCAAAATGTATATTGACGCCATTCACCAGAAAAAACGTGAAAATTTGTATGAATGGTTATTAGAGCAGGAAGAAGTAAAAAAGATTAAAATCCGTTTTCGTTCATAAGGGTTTGAGAGACAGCAAGAAAGGTTATAATAATGAAGACCAAATAGTTTTCAATGAGACCAACTTACAGTATAATAAATATATATAGTCAAATATAGTCAAAGTCAGATTGGAGGAGGGAAAATGCGTAATATTTCAGATATTATTGAAGAATATTTGAAAGAAATCATGCACAGTAACCAGCATAAAATCATTGAGATAAAGCGAAGCGAAATTGCTGATCGTTTTGAATGTGTACCTTCTCAAATTAATTATGTCATCAACACGCGGTTTACTTTGGAAAAAGGGTACTTAGTAGAAAGTAAACGTGGTGGTGGAGGCTATATCCGAATTAGTCGCATTACCAATGAAGATAAAGCAAAATTAATAGACGAAATTATTGAAATGATCCAACCTAAGATATCACAGCAAAAAGCGGTTAATATATTAGAGCGTCTCTTGGAAGAAGAATTAATTACCGAACGGGAAGCAAAATTAATGGTTGGTGCGATTAATCGTAATACCCTCTCGTTTCAGTTACCAATTCGGGATGAGATTCGTGCCAGAATTTTATCGGCAATGCTTAATGCCTTAAAATATCAATTTTAGGAGGTGTACGGTATGGAATGCCAAGAGTGTAAACAAAATCCGGCAACCGTTCATTTCGCACAAGTAATAAACGGTGAGAAAACAGAAATTCATGTTTGTCAGCAATGCGCAAAAGAAAAGGGTTATGTGTCACAAGAGGAAGATGCCTATTCATTGCACCACCTTTTATCAGGACTGTTCAACCCCAAACCTAATGCAATAAATCATCAGTCACATAAAACAGCAGGTAAAGAATTACAATGTGATAAATGTGGCATGACGTATCAACAGTTTGCTAGAATTGGAAAGTTTGGGTGTGCATCTTGCTATCATACATTCTCTGAACATTTAAATCCGCTTTTTCGAAAAGTGCATAGTGGTAATACAGCCCATGAGGGGAAAGTACCAAAACGCGTAGGATCCGATATTTATCAACGTAAAAAGTTGCGAGACTTAAAAGTGAAATTACAACAAGCAATTGCAGAGGAAGCTTTTGAAGAAGCGGCTAAAATTCGCGATGAAATAAGGTCATTAGAGAAGAATCTAAATCACCACGAGGAGCGTGATGATTCGTGAGTTTAGAGCAATTTATCAATGAAGCGATTAGTCCATGGTTAAAAGAGGACGGTCCTGACAGTGATATTGTCATGAGCAGTCGTGTTCGTTTAGCTCGAAACTTTGAGCAGTCCCCTTTCCCATTAATTGCGGACGAAAAGCATATGGAGAATATTCTTTATTTTATGGAAAAGGAATTCAATCACCGCTCTTATTTACAATATAAAGATTTAGAATTTGTCAAAATGGCTGAGTTAAAGCAAGTAGAAAAGCAAGTATTAGTAGAAAAACATTTAATAAGTCCACATCTAGCTGATAAATCGAAGCATGGTGCTGCGCTTATCTCTAAAAATGAACAAGTATCGATCATGGTTAATGAAGAGGACCATATTAGAGCTCAATTATATTTTCCAGGTTTTCAATTAGAAAAAGCTTTGGAACAGGCGTTTCAATTAGATGACTGGTTAGAAGAAAAAATAGATTATGCCTTTGATGAAAATAGAGGATACCTTACAAGCTGTCCTACGAATGTGGGTACGGGGTTAAGAGCATCTGTGATGATGCATTTACCAGCACTTGCGATTACGCGTAAAATCAATCGGATGATCCCTGCTATCAATCAATTAGGTCTGGTTGTGCGTGGTATTTATGGTGAAGGCAGTGAAGCTTTAGGTAATATTTTTCAAATTTCCAATCAGGTAACATTAGGACGGTCTGAAGAGGATATTATCGAAGACTTGAAAGGTGTTGTCGATAAATTAATTGAGCATGAACGACATGCTCGGAAATTACTGATGGAGCAATCAGAACTGGAATTAGAGGATCGAGTATTTCGTTCCTATGGGATATTACAGCATAGTCGGATTATCGAATCAAAAGAAACGGCAAAATGCTTATCTGATGTCCGACTAGGTATCGATTTGGGATTCATCCATCACATCTCTAAATCTATTCTGAACGAATTGGTTGTTTTGACACAACCGGCATTCTTACAACAATATGCGAAAAAAATGCTGACACCGAATGAACGCGATGTTTTTCGAGCATCCTTAATTCGGGAACGCTTTACATTGGAGCAAAAGGAGGAATATTAAAATGATGTTTGGACGATTTACAGAAAGAGCACAAAAAGTATTGGCATTATCACAAGAAGAAGCGGTACGATTAGGTCATAATAATATTGGCACTGAACATATTTTATTAGGACTTGTAAGTGAGGGAGAAGGTATTGCGGCTAAAGCACTTCAAGCGATTGGTCTTGGCGTAGATAAAATTAGAGATGAAGTCGAATCTTTAATCGGTAAAGGCAGTGAAGTATCCCAAACGATTCATTATACCCCGCGGGCAAAGAAAGTCATTGAGTTATCGATGGATGAAGCACGTAAATTGGGTCATTCTTATGTAGGTACAGAACATATCTTGTTAGGGTTGATTCGAGAAGGTGAAGGGGTAGCTGCTCGTGTACTAAATAACTTGGGCGTTAGTCTTAATAAGGCACGTCAACAAGTGTTACAACTGTTAGGAAGCTCAGAATCTGGCGGTTCCCAAAATGGTCGTAACAGCTCAGGTAATAGTGCGAGTACCCCAACATTGGATTCGCTTGCCCGTGATTTAACCTCGATTGCAAAAGAAGGGAACATCGACCCTGTTATTGGCCGTGAGAAAGAAATTGAACGCGTTATCCAAGTATTAAGTCGTCGTACAAAAAATAACCCTGTCTTAATTGGTGAGCCAGGTGTTGGTAAAACAGCAGTAGCGGAAGGCTTGGCACAACAAATTGTTCAAAATGAAGTGCCGGAAATTCTTCGTGATAAGCGAGTGATGACACTTGATATGGGGACGGTAGTAGCAGGTACTAAATATCGCGGTGAATTTGAAGATCGCTTGAAGAAAGTGATGGAAGAAATACGTCAGGCAAGTAATGTGATTCTTTTTATTGACGAATTGCACACACTAATTGGTGCAGGTGGTGCAGAAGGTGCTATTGATGCATCCAATATTTTAAAACCATCATTAGCTCGAGGAGAATTGCAATGTATTGGTGCAACCACATTAGATGAGTACCGCAAGTATATCGAAAAAGATGCGGCATTAGAACGTCGTTTTCAACCAATTCAAGTTGATCAACCATCTGTTGAAGAGTCCATCCAAATTTTACAAGGTTTAAGAGATCGTTATGAAGCACACCATCGAGTGACGATTACAGATGAGGCAATTGAAGCGGCAGCAAAGCTTTCGGATCGTTATATTACCGATCGATTCTTGCCGGATAAGGCTATTGATTTAATTGATGAGGCAGGTTCTAAGGTAAGATTACGTTCATATACAACTCCTCCTAATTTAAAAGAATTAGAACAGAATTTAGAAGAAGTACGTAAAGAAAAAGACGCCGCCGTTCAAAGTCAAGAGTTCGAAAAAGCTGCAGCATTACGTGATGACGAACAACAATTAAGAAAAGAATTAGAAGAGACGGAAGCGAAATGGAAAGAAAAACAAGGACAGGAGAATTCGGAAGTAAGTGTAGAAGATATTGCTAGTGTTGTATCAACATGGACCGGAGTACCGGTATCAGCACTTACTAAGGATGAGAGTGAAAGATTATTACACATGGAAGAAATTCTGCATGATCGATTAATTGGACAGGAAGAAGCAGTAAAATCTGTTTCCAAAGCAATTCGTCGTGCTAGATCAGGCTTAAAAGATCCAAAGCGTCCAATCGGATCGTTTATTTTCTTAGGACCAACTGGTGTTGGTAAAACAGAGTTGGCACGTGCATTAGCTGAATCTATGTTTGGTGATGAAGACGCAATGATTCGTATTGATATGTCAGAGTATATGGAGAAACATGCAACTTCACGACTTGTAGGTTCACCTCCAGGATATGTTGGTTATGAAGAAGGCGGACAGTTAACCGAAAAAGTAAGAAGAAAGCCATACTCTGTAGTACTATTAGATGAGGTAGAAAAAGCACATCCAGAAGTATTTAATATCTTACTTCAAGTCTTAGAAGATGGCCGCTTAACCGATTCTAAAGGACGCACGGTGGACTTTCGAAATACGGTGTTAATCATGACATCCAATGTTGGAGCAAATGAATTAAAACGTAATAAGTATGTAGGCTTTAGCCTTGGTGATGAGGAACAAGATTATAAAGATATGCGTTCTAAGGTAACAGCGGAATTGAAGAAAGCCTTCCGTCCAGAGTTCTTAAACCGTATAGATGAAACGATTGTTTTCCACTCATTAGAGAAGAAACACATGAAACATATTGTAGAGCTAATGGTAAAAGAATTACAGAAACGTTTAACTGAACAGGAAATAGACTTTGTATTATCAGATAAGGCAATTGAAAAAATTGCAAATGAAGGATTTGATCCTGAATATGGTGCAAGACCTTTGCGGAGATCCATTCAAAAGAACGTGGAAGATTTACTATCAGAAGAGTTGTTAAAAGAAACGATTAAAAAAGGACAAAAAGTAACCATTGACCTTGATGAATCTGGTGAATTCAAAGTCGTATAAATCTTAAAAATCGGAAGGGGTTCCCTTCCGATTTTTTCAATAAGGATATTACTCTTCGATCACCTTTATCATGAATGCTAGAGAAATGGTAAATCTTTAGCTTTTAGTCATAAGGACTGAGCGGTTTGTCCATAAGGGTTTGTATTTAGAATAGTGTATAAAGTACAATGCATTTATGTGCAAGGTAACGGAATTTAAAGATTATCCTTTTTTACACTTTTTACATACATCTTTAACTAAATTGATAGATCTCTGTAACTTATAAGGGGGTCTTTTCGTATATAATGAAAGGGAGCGATACTTTTGGCTAAGCGAAAATCTAAATTTGTTTGTCAATCTTGTGGTTATGAATCACCTAAATGGATGGGGAAATGTCCTGGATGTCATGAATGGAATACGTTAGTAGAAGAAGTGGAAGCTACTAAAACAGCTAGAGGTAATTGGGCAACAGGATCAGGTACAACACACAAACCAGAAAAGATATCCAGTATTCAAACACAAGAAGAACCAAGAATTAAGACGAAAATGCAAGAGTTAAACCGAGTGCTTGGTGGTGGTATCGTACCTGGTTCGCTAGTGCTGATTGGTGGGGATCCAGGTATTGGGAAATCTACGTTATTGTTGCAAGTTTCCAGCCAATTGTCACAGCGTGATTTAGATGTGTTATACATTTCTGGAGAGGAATCAGCAAGACAGACAAAACTAAGAGCAGACAGGTTAGATATTTCATCTGAAAGACTATACGTCCTATCTGAAACAAATCTAGTAGATATTGCAAATCAAATTGATCAATTGAAACCAGGTTTTGTTGTGATTGATTCGATTCAAACTATTTATAAAGAAGAAGTAACAAGTGCTCCGGGTAGTGTTTCACAAGTTCGCGAGTGTACAAGTGAACTAATGCGCCTTGCGAAGCAAAATCATATACCTATTTTTATTGTTGGGCATGTGACGAAAGAAGGATCGATAGCCGGCCCCAGATTGCTTGAGCATATGGTAGATGCTGTGTTGTATTTTGAAGGGGAAAGACACCATACTTTCCGAATCTTACGGGGAGTCAAAAACCGATTTGGAAGTACAAACGAAATGGGTATATTTGAAATGAAAGAAGAAGGGTTAACAGAAGTATTAAACCCATCCGAAATTTTTTTAGAAGAACGATCACAAGGTGTCGCTGGTTCAACGATTGTCGCATCGATGGAAGGAACAAGACCAGTGCTAGTGGAGATTCAGGCACTAATTTCTCCTACCAGCTTTGGTAACCCACGGAGAATGGCGACAGGTATTGATCATAATCGTGTTCCGTTATTAATGGCTGTATTAGAAAAAAGAGTAGGTTTAATGTTGCAAAATCAAGATGCATATGTGAAGGTAGCCGGCGGAGTGAAATTAGATGAGCCTGCCATTGACTTAGCGGTAGCGATTAGTATTGCATCTAGCTTTAGAGATCGAGCTCCACATACAGATGATGTATTGGTAGGTGAAGTTGGACTTACGGGAGAAGTAAGAAGAGTATCACGAATTGAACAACGAGTACAAGAAGCCGCTAAATTAGGATTTAAAAGAGCTATCATTCCTGCTAAGAACATGGATGGTTGGACAGTCCCAGCGTCTATTGAAATCATAGGGGTAAATTCTGTGCAAGAGGCAATTAAAGTAGCTTTAGGAGATTGAAAGTTTTAGGGGTATGGTTTCAAAGTGTGCTCTCCAAGAAAGATTTATTCTTTCTTAAAAGTACTAAAAAAATGTTTAAAATTTTAGTAATAGGAGAGACTAGTCTATAGGAGGTGACTGTGGTGCTAAGACGATTTGTGCAACTATTTTTTATTATTGCAGGTGGTACCGCTGGATATTTATATATTCCAAGATTATTGGAATTAATAGGGTTGGCTGAAGGTACATGGTTAACGTCTAATTATATAGGACCCTATGTGGGGTTAGTATTAGGAGCAATTATTTTATTTATTCTTTCTTTATGGATTTCTGATTACATTATGAGATTCTTTGCTTGGATTGAAGAGCTATTAATGAAAGCTCCAGTGTCGGATTTATTATTTGGTAGTTTAGGTATTATCATTGGTTTGATTATTGCGTATTTCTTAAACGACCCGATTCAATCGATTGATATCCGAGTTGTTTCACAGGTAGTACCGATCTTTTTAAGTGTATTACTTGCCTATTTTGGATTCCAAGTAGGGTTTAAAAGAAGAGATGAATTTTTAAATTTATTTACTTTACCAAAAAAGGAAAAGAAAAAAGCTTTGACAACTGAAGAATCTCATCCTGAATTACCAAAGCCAAAAATATTAGATACGAGTGTAATCATTGATGGACGAATTGCGGATATATGCCAAACGAACTTTTTAGAAGGAACCATTATTATTCCTCAATTTGTTTTAGAAGAGTTACAGCATATTGCGGATTCATCAGATGCATTAAAACGTAATAGAGGTCGCAGAGGCTTGGATATACTAAATCGCATCCAGAAGGATTTACCTATTAATGTAGAAATTTATGAAGGTGATTTCGAGGAAATCCAAGAGGTCGACAGTAAATTAGTTAAGCTTGCAAAAGTGATGAATGGGATTGTCGTAACGAATGATTTTAATTTAAATAAAGTTTGTGAGTTTCAGAAGGTACCTGTTTTAAACATTAATGACTTAGCAAATGCCGTTAAACCGATTGTGTTACCAGGCGAAGAACTAGCGGTACAGGTTATTAAGGACGGGAAAGAACAGAACCAAGGTGTTGCTTACTTAGATGATGGTACGATGATTGTGGTAGAAGAAGGTAAGAACTATATCGGACAGAACATCGAAGTCGTGATTACAAGTGTGTTACAAACATCAGCAGGCCGAATGATCTTCGCCAAACCAAAATTGCTTGAAAAAGCACTTTAAAAAAGGTATAACTTATAAAGGATAGACAAAAGTGATAACATGATTGTTATCACTTTTTGTTAGTTTATAATTCACCTTCGGCCAAATGCAAAATAAATACAAACCTACAAAAAAACAAATACTATGAAGTAAGGTGGACATAGATTTGCGTTCTTCCATACTGCATTTTGATGAGTGTAACTATACGCTCCGGCAAGATACTTCGCTTTCCACGGGCACGGCCTTAGCCATGGAACTACTTGGAATTACCTTCTATGCTCCCTTGCACCGAGGAAGCCACTTCTAAGCGCTACTAGAAGAAGCAGGTGCATCACGGGGTCTTCGGCTTGCGCTGCGTCGTGAGGAGTCTACGTATCTTGCCTCGCTTTGCATAATGTTCTGATTATTAAAAGAAGTAACACACGGGTATTGGTTTCCGAGTATTACCTCTTATAAAAGGGAGAATTATCTACACAGCGTAGGCAGAATACGGAGACTCCTGTGGGACAGCGAGAGCTGAAGATCCACTTGGTGAAGTGCTCTTCTTCACCAAGTTAGCTGAAGCCGAGCCCACGGAAAGCGCAGTATTCTGCCGGAGCGTATTTGAGCACTCATCATTAATCAGAATGGGAGAAAGCCTCACTTTTTCGACTTTCATTACTTCGCAGTATCGTATCTAATACGAACTATATAGAATGAGTAAATAGAATCCGATTCATTCTGTTCTATGGAGATGTTACAATCAATAGAGGAAAAATAATAAAAAATGTCTAGAACGAGATTGGGAGAGAATTATAAGCTAGTTAATTAGAGATTGGGGTGGCCGCATGGTAAAATATAATGTGATCGTGTTAGCGGCAGGACAAGGTAAACGCATGAATGCAGGCAAAAACAAACAATTTATTGAACTATTAAATGAGCCTTTAATTATACATACCTTAAAAAACTTTATACAGGACAGTTGGTGCCAAAACATTTACTTAGTCATCAATCCAAATGAGCAAGAGCAAATGGAAGAGTTAATAGTTTCTTATCAATGGCAAGACCAAATCACTTTTGTGCATGGTGGTAGAGAACGACAAGAGAGCGGCTATCAAGGGTTGCTCGCCATCAGCGAAGAGCAACAGGATATGATTGTCATGATTCACGACGGAGCAAGACCGTTTGTGGAGAAGTCACATTTACATGAGCTTGCTCAAGCCGCAAATGAGAATAAAGCAGCATTGCTTGCCGTTCCTGTTACCGATACAATAAAACGAAAAAATGGGGACAAAATAGAAACATTGGATCGTTCAACATTATGGGCTGCACAAACACCACAGGCTTTTAACTACCCATTAATTAAAAAAGCCCATGAGCAAGCAATAGCATCAGAATATCTTGGCACAGATGATGTATCGCTCGTCGAGGCATTGGGAGAACCAGTAGATATTGTTCATGGCACTTATCAAAATGTTAAATTAACTACGCAAGAGGACATTGTGCGAGCAGAAATGATCTTAGAGCGACAGGAGGAAAAGTAATGTTTCGTATCGGACAAGGTTTTGATGTACACCAGTTAGTCGAAGGCAGGCCTTGTATTATCGGGGGTATTGATATACCTTATGAACATGGTTTGTTGGGACACTCTGATGCAGATGTGTTATTACATACGATTGCAGATGCGTGTCTAGGTGCAATTGGTGAAGGGGATATTGGCAAGCATTTTCCCGATACAGACCCCGCATTTAAAGATGCTGATTCACAAAAGTTATTACAAGAAGTATGGAAACTTGTAGAGGAAAAAGGTTATGAGCTTGGTAATCTCGACTGTACAGTTATTGCGCAAGCTCCTAAACTTGCACCATATATCAAACCAATCCAAGATAATATCGCTCGTCTACTACGATCTGATAATGGGCAAGTTAATGTCAAAGCGACAACTTCAGAAAAACTCGGTTTTACCGGAAGAAAAGAAGGGATAGCGGCACAAGCTGTTGTCCTTCTGATTAAGAAATAAAAACGTAACATTATGTCGAAAATAATGGTAAAATAAGATAACAGGAAAAAAGACCGTTAACAAATGATGGAGGGACAATAATCATGGGAAACGAAGTACGCGTACGTTATGCTCCAAGTCCAACAGGGCATTTGCATATTGGAAACGCAAGAACAGCACTTTTTAATTATTTATATGCCAAACATTTAGGTGGATCATTCATTATTCGTACAGAAGATACGGACGACAAGCGTAATGTGGAAGGTGGCGAAGAAAGCCAATTACGCTATTTGAAGTGGCTCGGTTTAGAATGGGATGAAGGTGCAGATATTGGTGGTGAATATGGACCTTACCGTCAAACAGAACGTTTAGATATTTATCAGAAATATGTCGATGAGTTGTTAGAACGCGGTTTAGCATACAAGTGTTATATGACAGAAGAAGAATTGGAAGCGGAGCGCGAAGAACAGCGTGCTAATGGGCAAGTGCCGAAGTATTCTGGAGCACATCGCGACTTAACTGAAGATCAAATAGAGCAATTCGAAGCGGAAGGTCGTAAGCCTAGTATTCGTTTCCGTGTACCAGATAACAGAACATATACATTCAATGATATTGTACGTGGTAATATCACGTTTGAATCCAGTGATTTTGGTGACTGGGTAATGGTGAAGAAAAATGGTATTCCAACTTACAACTTTGCGGTTGCGATTGATGATCATCATATGAAAATAAGCCATGTATTACGTGGGGAAGAGCATATTTCCAACACACCGAAACAAATGATGATATTTGAAGCATTTGGTTGGGATGCACCTCAATATGGTCATATGACATTAATTTTAAATGAAAATCGCAAAAAGTTAAGTAAGCGTGACGAGCATATCTTGCAATTTATTGAACAATATAAAAATCTTGGTTACTTACCAGAGGCATTGTTCAACTTTATTACCTTACTTGGCTGGTCACCAGTTGGCGAAGAGGAATTGTTTACGCAAGAAGAATTTATTAAAATATTTGATCCAGAACGTTTGTCAACATCTCCAGCAATCTTTGACCCGGCAAAATTAAAATGGATGAATAATCAATATATTAAACAGGCCTCTTTAGATGAAGTGGTGGAATTAAGCTTGCCACACTTAATCGAAGCAGGTAAACTGCCAGCTGACATGAACGAAAAGCAAAAACAATGGGCAGTGGACTTAATCAGCTTATATCATGAGCAATTATCTTTTGGCGCAGAAATTGTCGAGTTAACAGATCTTTTCTTCCAAACAGAGATTAACTATAATGAAGAGGCAATGGCTGTATTAAGAGATGAACAAGTACCAGAAGTGTTGGAAGGTTTCTTAGAGCAGTTTAGCAATATAGAAGAATTGTCACCAGAAGCAATTAAAGCAAGTATTAAGGCAACCCAAAAAGCCACCAAACAAAAAGGAAAAAAACTATTTATGCCAATCCGTGTCGCAACTACTGGACAGGTGCATGGACCTGAATTGCCGAATGCGATTTATCTTTTAGGAGAAGATATTGTCAGAACAAGATTGGAAAATGTGTTACAATTAATCAAATAAGTAGCAAATTTTAGCAAACTCACTATAATAGTAAGTAATAAGGTACGTTGACGAGGAGAAGTAAAAGAAACACCGCTTGTACAGAGAAAACCATCACAGGCTGAGAATGGTTAAAGCACGATTCTTTGAAATGCACCTCAGAGTTTCTTCCTGAATCAAGTATGGAAGAACGGTTTACCGCCGTTATCGGTCAAAGTGGAGGGGAGAATTTTCCCCTAAACAGAGTGGAACCGCGCCAAAAGCGTCTCTGAGGTATTAAACCCAGAGACGCTTTTTTTGTTAGAAAAAAAGAACAGAGCTAGAAGCAATCATATATACACAATAGGGGGGATAATGATCCGTGGGTTTCTTTAAATTACTCAAAGAAGACATCGAAGTTGTTTTTGATCAAGACCCGGCAGCAAGAACCTATTTTGAAGTTTGCTTAACATATTCCGGTTTACATGCGATATGGGCACACCGCATCGCACATGCCTTCTATCGAAAAAAATTCTTTTTCATTGCCAGAGTTATTTCACAAATCAGCCGCTTTTTTACTGGAATCGAAATTCATCCAGGTGCGAAAATCGGCAAGCGCTTCTTCATTGATCATGGAATGGGCGTAGTAATTGGTGAAACATGTGAAATCGGAGATAATGTAACCATATACCAAGGTGTCACGTTAGGTGGTACAGGGAAAGAAAAAGGAAAACGACACCCAACGCTTAAAGATAATGCACTGGTTGCAACAGGAGCAAAAGTATTAGGCTCAATTACAATCGGAGAAAGTTCTAAAGTAGGTGCTGGTTCTGTTGTGTTAAAAGATGTTCCGGATCATTCAACTGTTGTCGGGATACCTGGAAGAATCGTCATACAAAACGGAGAGAAAGTACGTAAGGATTTAGATCACCATAAACTCCCTGACCCTATTAGTGAAGTGTTGAAGGGAATGGATGATGAGATAAACCGATTAAAGAAAGAGCTAGAAGACTTAAAAGGAGCGAATCAAGATGACCATTAATATCTACAACACACTAACACGAAAAAAAGAGAAATTTGCACCAATAGAGCCGAATCGTGTCAAAATGTATGTGTGTGGTCCTACGGTGTATAACTACATCCATATCGGAAATGCACGTCCAGCGATTGTTTTCGATACCGTGAGGAGATATTTTGAATATAAAGGCTATCAAGTAGACTATGTTCTCAACTTCACAGATGTCGATGATAAGCTAATCAACGCTGCTAAAGAATTGGGAGAGGAAGTCCCAACGATTGCCGAACGTTTTATTCAAGCATATAAAGAAGATGTCGGTGTATTGGGGGTAAAGGAAGCTGTTCATCACCCTAGAGTAACCGAAACAATGGATGATATTATTAGCTTTATCTCTACCTTAATCGACAAAGGGCATGCTTATGAAGCGGATGGGGATGTCTATTTTAAAACAAGGTCATTTGACCATTATGGTAAGCTATCTCACCAATCAATTGATGAATTAAGGTCGGGTGCGCGTATCCAAGTAGGCGAGAAAAAACAGGATCCATTAGATTTTGCTTTATGGAAACAAACAAAAGACGGAGAAATAGCGTGGGACTCTCCGTGGGGGAAAGGTCGACCCGGCTGGCATATCGAATGCTCAGCAATGGCGAAAAAGTATCTCGGGGATACGATTGATATCCATGCTGGTGGCCAAGATTTAACATTCCCGCATCATGAAAATGAAATTGCTCAATCTGAAGCAGCTAATGGAACATCATTCGCAAATTATTGGATGCACAATGGGTATATTAATATCGATAATGAAAAAATGTCGAAATCACTCGGTAACTTTGTGCTAGCACATGATCTCATTCAAAAGCATGACCCAAAAGTATTGCGTTTCTTTATGTTAAGTGTCCACTATCGTAACCCGATCAATTTTAGTGATGCATTATTAGAAAGTGCGAAAAACAGCTATGATCGCATTGAAAATGCGTTAACAAATCTGGAGCACCGCAAAGAGGCAAGTGTGAATTTAGCAGATGATAATCAACAATGGTTGGATAAAATAAACGCACTGCAACAACAATTTGAACAAGAAATGGATGATGATTTTAACACCGCGAATGCAATAGCGGTAATCTTTGATCTTGTTAAAGAAGCCAATGTATACCTGAAGTCAGACCATACACATGTTGCCGTCATCGATACATTTATCGATACACTTACAGCTTGGTTAGAAGTGTTAGGTATTCCACAGACTCAAGAAGAAGAATTGCTCGATGAAGAAATAGAAGCATTAATTGAAAAAAGAATCGAAGCAAGAAAAAACAAAGATTTTCAACTAGCAGATAAAATTCGAGATGACTTAAAAGAACGTAATATCATTCTTGAAGATACACCACAAGGCACAAGGTGGAAGCGAGGTTAATGATGACAAAGCAGCAGCCAAGAGAAATGAAAAGTCTAGCCCTCGCTTATATGGGCGATGTTATTTACGAGAAATATGTGAGGGAATATTTAATTCGTATAGGTACTGTCAAGGTACAACAGTTACATCAACATGCTGTCCGATTTGTAAAAGCAACTTCCCAAGCAAAAGTAGTACATCATTGGATCGAAACCAATCAGCTTACAACAGAAGAATTGGCTGTAGTAAAAAGGGGACGAAATGCCAAATCCGGATCCGTCCCCAAGAATACAAGCGTACAAGCTTATCGCTACAGCACAGCTTTTGAGGCGTTAATCGGGTTCCTATATTTGGACCAGCAGCATGAACGGCTAGAGTTACTAATTAAACAGGCGATAGCCATTACAGAGAAAGGAGATGGTCAAGAATGAGCGGAGAATGGATCATTGGAAAGAATACTGTAATCGAAGCATTGGAATCTGAACGTTCTATCCAAAAATTATATTTGACTGAAAACCTAAATGCTTCCTTAGCCAATAAGTTACAAGGATTAGCGAAGGCAAAAAATGCCCCTGTTCAACGTGTACCAAAAAAGAAATTGGATCAAATGGTTGAAGGGAATCATCAAGGTATTGCTGCGTTGGTTGCCGCTTATGACTATGCATCACTAGATCAGCTATTCGAAGTAGCAGAAAAAAGGGATGAACCGCCATTCTTTTTAATTTTAGATGAAATAGAAGATCCACATAATTTAGGTTCCATTCTTCGTAGTGCTGATGCAACAGGTGTCCATGGTGTGATTATTCCGAAACGGAGAGCTGTAGGATTAACTGCAACAGTTGCCAAAACATCGGTAGGAGCGATTGAACATATTCCGGTTGTGAGAGTAACCAATATCGCACAGACAATAGAGGAATTAAAATCGAGGAACGTATGGATTGTTGGTACGGAAGCAGAAGCGACAGAGGATTATCGTGAACTAGATGGCCAGCTTCCTATTGCTCTTGTCATCGGCAACGAAGGAAAAGGCATTAGCCGTTTAGTGAAGAAAAATTGTGATTGGACAGTCCGTTTACCAATGATAGGATCGGTTTCATCATTAAACGCCTCTGTTGCGGCAAGCCTATTAATGTATGAAGTGTTCCGAAAAAGAGACAAACATGGTGAGTCCTAATGGATGTACTCTTAGTAGATGGGTACAACATGATTGGTGCCTGGGGAGAATTAAAAGCATTAAAGGATAAGGACTTAGAGCAAGCCAGATTACTATTGATCGACAAAATGGCAGAATACCAAGCATACCGTAAAAGAAAAGTAATCGTTGTTTTTGATGCCTATGAAGTGAGAGGGCTGGAGAATAGACAGCAGCAATATAAAGTAGAGGTTATCTTCACGAAAGAGAACGAAACAGCTGACCAATGCATTGAGCGCCTTGTCAAAGAGTTTAAGAATGTACGGACAAAGGTTTTTGTAGCGACTTCTGATTATACAGAACAGCGTACGATTTTTGCACAGGGAGCATTTCGAATCTCTGCGAGGGAACTGGATATCGAATTAAGAAATATTCAAAAGGAGATAGAAGTAGATATAGAAGAACATCAACAAAATAAAATAAAGAGTAAAATTCCGTTGGACGACACTGTGTTGCAAGTGTTTGAGAAATGGCGCCGTGGTAATAAATAACAAAAGAGCAGTTGACGTAAATAAAGCGCTTCCTGTATAATGTTGCTATTATGGTCTGCAATACCTAATTTTTGGCATTGAGCCGGGAGGAGTCCCAATAACTATCATGCGAGTAGAGAATAGAGATACTGACTTTCAGCATTTAGACGACAATGAATTAGTATTGCTAGTGCAGGACGGAGACACACAAGCGCTCGAATTTTTAATTCAACGATATAAATCATTTGTTCGAGCGAAAGCCAAGACGTATTTTCTCGTAGGAGCTGATCACGAAGATATTGCACAAGAGGGTATGATCGGACTCTATAAAGCGATTCGTGATTTTCAAGAGGACAAGCTTTCTTCCTTTAAAGCTTTTGCAGAATTATGTATTACCAGACAAATTATTACCGCTATAAAAACAGCTACAAGGCAAAAACATATGCCGTTGAACTCTTATGTATCTTTGGATAAACCGATCTATAATGATGAATCCGAGCGGACATTGTTAGATGTTTTAGAAGCGACTATTGCGATGGATCCACAAGAATTGCTAGTGAATAGAGAACGTTATGGTGATATGGAAAATAAGTTAGCAGAATTACTAAGTAAGTTAGAGCGGGAAGTATTATTACTATACCTTGAAGGGAAATCCTATCAAGAGATCTCTTCTGAATTAAATCGCCATGCAAAGTCTATTGATAATGCCTTGCAACGCGTCAAAAGAAAGCTAGAAAAATATCTAGAAGCAAGCGGTATACACATATCTTAAGCTATTCTACTAGTTGTCGTTGACAGCAATCTTTAACCATGCTACATTATAGTAAGTGTGACAACCCATATAAGAGGTGGGAAAATTGGGGAAAAAGATAGCATTAGCGTGCGAGGTTTGTCATAGTCGAAATTATAGTACGGAAAAGAATCCATCGATTTCTGACCGGATTGAAATAAAGAAATTTTGTAAGAGATGCAACCGACATACCATTCACCGCGAAACAAAGTAGAGCATGACGGTAGTTAGAAGACAGTTTGGAGGTACCTTCTGTGAAACCAGTTACTTTTTTAAAGAATGTCAATCGGGAAATGAAGAAAGTTTCATGGCCAAGAGGTCGTGAATTAACTCGTTATACGATTACAGTAGTATTAACCGTTGCTTTTGTAACAGTTTTTTTTGCACTTATTGACTTAGGTATTACACAACTTCTTAATTTGTTATTTGAATAATTCGCTATAATATATGTTATACTGTAATTAAATATGTAAGAAAAGAACCCGTTTGGCGGGTTTTTTAAATGCAAAGAAATCGACTGAAGGAGAAGTTCAATTAAGGGAGGGAAGGGCGAGCGAAGCCCCTCAATATTATGGAAAAAAGATGGTATGTCGTGCATACTTATTCAGGTTATGAAAACAAAGTAAAAACCAATCTAGAAAAGCGATTAGAATCTATGGGGATGGAAGATAAGATTTTCCGTGTATTAGTCCCAGAAGATGAAGAAACAGAAATCAAGAACGGAAAAAAGAAAGTAGCGAAAAAGAAAGTATTCCCAGGGTATGTGTTAGCGGAAATGGTCATGACAGATGACTCTTGGTATGTCGTTCGTAATACACCTGGTGTAACAGGTTTCGTAGGATCTGCAGGTTCAGGATCCAAACCGACACCACTGTTGGAAGAAGAAGTGGAAACCATCTTGAAGCGTATGGGTTATGATGAGCCTGTTACGGAAGTAGACTTTGAAATGAAAGAAACGGTAGAAGTAATAGATGGTCCATTTAACGGCTTTTCTGGTTCTATTGAAAACATAGATTTAGATAAACAAAAAGTAAAAGTTCATGTTAATATGTTTGGAAGAGAAACGCCGGTTGAATTGGACTTTTCACAAGTTAAGAAGTTATCATAAGGAACTTCAAATATAAAAATATGGGAAAACCACTTGCATTTTTGCTTATATAATGCTAAAATTCTTATGTTCTTTATGCCTCGAGTATAAGGTTATTTTTCGCATATGTAATCGAGTGGGAGGGCAAAAGCCCTATTACCACATCACGGACTTAAGGAGGTGTGTCTCGTGGCTAAAAAAGTAGATTCAGTTGTAAAGCTACAAATTCCAGCAGGAAAAGCAAATCCCGCACCACCAGTTGGGCCAGCTTTAGGTCAAGCAGGTATTAACATCATGGGATTCTGTAAAGAGTTTAACGCTCAAACCCAAGATCAAGCTGGTATGATTATTCCAGTAGAAATCACGGTATATGAAGACCGTTCATTTACATTTATTACGAAAACTCCACCAGCAGCAGTATTGCTTAAAAAAGCAGCTGGTATTGAAACTGCGTCAGGTGAACCAAATCGTAACAAAGTGGCAACACTTAACCGCGATAAGGTTAAAGAAATCGCAGAATTAAAAATGCCAGACTTAAATGCTGCTGATGTTGAAGCTGCAATGCGTATGGTCGAAGGTACTGCACGTAGTATGGGTATCGTTATCGAAGACTAATCTCACAGCGTTGTACAAAAGCGGAAGGTTGCGGTAGTGGAGAATGCTTCATCAACCGCAACCTTTATCTTTGAGGTTTAGTTAGCAACGGATGTCGCGTTCGAATCTAACTTTTCCGCTTAAGTAAGTGGGAGGTATAACCGTTAAAACCACAGAAGGAGGAAATTAAAAATGGCAAAGAAAACAAAAAAGCAACAAGAAGCATTAAAGCTTGTTGACCGTACAAAAACGTACGATGCAAAAGAAGCGTTGGAATTAGTACAAAAAGCTTCTACAGCAAATTTTGACGAAACAGTTGAAGCTGCATTCCGTCTTGGGGTAGATCCTAAGAAAGCAGATCAACAAATCCGTGGAGCAATGGTGCTACCACACGGAACAGGTAAAACACAAACAGTACTTGTATTTGCAAAAGGGGATAAAGCAAAAGAAGCGGAAGCTGCTGGCGCTGATTATGTAGGAGATCAAGAATTAATCAACAAAATCAACCAAGGTTGGTTCGAGTTTGATGTAGTTGTAGCAACTCCTGATATGATGGCAGAAGTAGGTAAGCTAGGTCGTGTATTAGGACCAAAAGGACTTATGCCAAACCCTAAAACAGGAACAGTTACTTTCGAAGTAGAAAAAGCTGTTAATGAAATCAAAGCAGGTAAAGTAGAGTACCGTGTAGATAAACAATCAAATATTCATGTACCAATTGGTAAAGTATCATTTGATCTTGACAAGCTTGTTGACAACTTTAATGCTTTAGCAGATACAGTTGTAAAAGCAAAACCACAAGCTGCCAAAGGTACGTATATTCGTAACGTAGCCGTTTCGTCTACAATGGGACCTGGCGTTAAAGTAGATTCATCAAATTTCGCTAAATAATTTGCTTGACTTTTGCTCAAAGTTTTTATATAATTCTTAAGGGTCAAGTTGACTACTTTTAAAAATAAATGAATAACATTATACCGTAGACAGTAGGTGCTGTTAAGCTTAATTTCCTACCGAGGTGTGTCTGAATAAATGGCAGAAATCCTTTTTATAAGGGATCCTGTGTGCAGTCATAAACCTCCATGTCTACAAAGATATGGAGGTTTTCGTTTTATACGGGCGGTATAATGATCGCGTTCTAGGAGGTGGAATCATGTCAAAGGTGATTGAACAAAAGAAACAAGTTGTTTCTGAAATTGCAGAAAAACTTCGTGACAGCCAATCAACGATCCTTGTAGACTACAGAGGTCTTGATGTAGCAGAAGTTACGGAATTACGTTCACAACTACGTGAAGCTGGCGTGGAATTCAAAGTGTACAAAAACACAATGACTCGTCGTGCGGCAGAAGAAGCTGAACTTACAGATTTAAATGATGTTTTAGTAGGTCCTACTGCTATCGCGTTCAGTAAAGATGATGTTGTGGCTCCGGCTAAAGTTTTAAATAACTTTGCGAAAGAGCATGAAGCATTAGAAATTAAAGGTGGCGTGGTTGAAGGATCTGTAGCATCACTTGAGCAAATCAAAGAACTTGCAGATCTTCCAAATTACGAAGGAATGCTTTCTATGCTACTCAGCGTACTACAAGCACCAGTACGAAACTTTGCATATGCAACAAAAGCTGTTGCAGAGCAAAAAGAAGAGCAAGGTGCGTAAGGGTTTCTTATCAGAAGACAAAATATGTTCGTCAATATAAAATAAAATTAGGAGGAATTGAACATGTCTAAAGAACAAATTATTGAAGCAATTAAAGAAATGTCCGTTCTTGAATTAAACGACTTAGTAAAAGCAATCGAAGAAGAATTTGGAGTAACTGCAGCAGCTCCTGTAGCAGTAGCAGGTGGAGCAGCAGGCGGAGAAGCAGCAGAAGAACAAACTGAATTTGATGTAGTACTTGAAAGTGCTGGATCTTCTAAAATTAAAGTTGTTAAAGCTGTTCGTGAAATCACTGGTCTTGGACTTAAAGATGCTAAAGACCTTGTAGATAACGCACCTGGAGCAATCAAAGAGGGCGTTGACAAAGAAGAAGCTGAAGAAATGAAATCTAAGCTAGAAGAAGCTGGAGCAACAGTAGAATTAAAATAAGTAAGAAACACAGAAAAGCTCGCTATGCACAATGGCGAGCTTTTCTTTACAAATAGGAAATTTTAACAATCGTCATATAAAACATATACTGCGAAGTAACGAGGACAAGAATTTGCTCTCTTCCCTGACTGCATTTTGATGAGTGATTACATGCGCTCCGGCAAGATACTTCGCTTTCCACGGGCGCGGCCTTAGCCAGGGAACTACTTGGAATTATCTTCTTTGCTCCCTTGCACCGAGGAAGCCACTTCGAAGCGTTACTAGAAGACGCAGGTGCATCACGGGGTCTTCGGCTCGCGCTGTTCCCGTAGGAGTCTACGTATCTTGCCTCCGCTTTGCGTAATGTTCTAATTATAGAAAGAAGTAATACACAAGAATTGGTTTCTGAGTATATCTCCTCTTATACAGCTAGAATCATCTACATAGTGGAGGCAGAATACGGAGGCTCCTGTGGGACAGCGAGAGCTGAAGATCCACTTGGTGAAGTGCTTTTCTTCACCAAGTTAGCTGAAGCCGAGCCCACGGAAAGCGCAGTATTCTGCCGGAGCGCATGTGAGCACTCATCATTAATCAGGATGGGAGAAAGCCTCGCTTTTCACCTTTCATTACTTCGCAGTATGTATCTATAGGGAATTAGATTTAACAATGGAAAGTGGGTGTGGAAATGGATCAGTATTTTTCGCAGTCTCCTGATGTTGCTAGTGATCCGCAAACGTGGCAATATCTATTAAGAGGAAAGAAGTTCACTTTTACTACAGATAACGGCGTTTTTTCTAAGAATGAAGTTGATTTCGGCTCTCGTGTTTTGATTGAAGCTTTTCGTGTACCAGATATAGATGGTCCGTTACTAGACTTAGGTTGTGGTTATGGACCTATTAGTATTGCTTTGGCTGCATTCCTTCCTGAACGTTCTGTTGTTGGAGTAGATGTTAACGAAAGAGCTTTATCATTAGCGGAAAAAAATGCGAAACAAAATAAAATCGCCAATGTATCCTTTAAAGAGAGTGATATATTATCTAATGTAACGGGCCAATCATTTGCCGCCATTTTAACCAACCCACCGATCAGAGCAGGTAAACAAATTGTACACAAGATGTTTGAAGAAGCAAGAGAAGCTTTGTTACCAAATGGCGAACTTTGGGTTGTTATTCAGAAAAAGCAAGGAGCACCTTCGGCTAAGAAGAAACTAACAGAATTATTTGAAGAGGTAGAAGTAGTAAAGAAGGAAAAAGGATACTTTATTTTCTGTGCAAAATAATTTGACTCTGTTAGGTGTTTGTGGTAATATTGAAAAATGCCAATAGGACGGAAGGTTTGTCAAGTGAAAATGTTGGAAAAATGTATATTTTTTAAAAAATAGGCAAAACTATTCAACATGAGACTTTTGTAACTTGGCATCTTTGTTGTTACTATTAAACGGCTATTAGCTAATAGAGATTGTCTACTTAACCTTTTAGAAATCCTTTTATTATTTTCCACAGAACTATTAGTAATTGAATAACATTTGCTTATCGCAAATGTCTATATAAAGCTTGTGTCCTATAAAGATCACAGGTTTGTTCGGTATGCTAACCGGACGAGTGTTTAACACTTACTAAATTTATACGATCTATAGAAAAATGTCAAATGCCTATAGTAAGTTATGTATAAATAGTAAGTGTGGTTTCATTTGTGCTATTTTTATAGCAACTATCTTTAATATTGATCGAGGGGTGAATCAGTTGACAGGTCAACTAGTTCAATACGGACGACACCGCCAACGCAGAAGTTATGCGCGTATCAGCGAGGTATTAGAATTACCAAATTTAATTGAGATTCAAACTGCATCCTATCAATGGTTCTTAGATGAGGGCTTAAGAGAAATGTTCCAGGATATTTCTCCAATCGAGGATTTTGCCGGCAATTTGTCACTAGAATTTGTTGATTACAGCCTTGGAGAACCAAAGTATCCAGTCGATGAATCCAAAGAAAGAGACGTAACATACAACGCTCCTCTTCGAGTAAAGGTTCGTTTATTGAATAACGAAACAGGTGAAGTGAAAGAGCAAGAAGTCTTTATGGGTGATTTCCCATTAATGACTGAAACAGGTACTTTTATTATTAATGGTGCAGAGCGTGTTATTGTTTCACAGCTTGTTCGTTCACCTAGCGTTTATTTTAACGAAAAAATTGATAAGAATGGAAAACGTGGTTATGGCGCTACTGTTATCCCAAATAGAGGTGCTTGGTTAGAATTTGAAACAGACGCAAAAGATGTTGTACACGTACGAATTGACCGTACTAGAAAATTACCTATTACGGTATTACTTAGAGCGTTAGGTTTCGGTGATGACCAAGAAATTTTAGATTTATTTGGCGAAAATGAGTATTTAAAGAATACGTTGGAAAAGGACAACACAGAAACAAGTGAAAAGGCATTATTAGAAATTTATGAACGCCTTCGTCCTGGAGAACCGCCAACAGTAGAAAATGCTAAAAGTTTATTGGTTTCCAGATTTTTTGATCCAAAAAGATATGATTTAGCACATGTTGGTCGTTATAAAATAAATAAAAAATTGCATTTGAAAAATCGTTTGTTTAACCAAATCCTTGCAGAGCCACTAGTGGATCCGGAAACGGGTGAAGTGATTGCTAACAGAGGAGATAAGTTAGATAGACGCTTGTTAGATAAAATATTACCAATACTAGACTCTGACGAAAATCGTTTCGGTGAGAGAGTGCTAGAGCCAAATGAAGGTGTATTAGAGGATCCAATTCGTGTCCAATCGATTAAGATTATGGATCCAACTGATCCTGAAGGGGAAAGAACATTAACTGTATTAGGCAATTGTAATGTAGATGACGGTATTAAAAACATTACACCAGCTGACATTCTTTCTGCAATCAGTTATTTCTTTAACATCTTACATCAGGTTGGAGATACCGACGATATTGACCACTTAGGAAATCGTCGTCTTCGTTCAGTTGGAGAGTTACTACAAAATCAATTTAGAATCGGTCTGTCACGTATGGAGCGTGTGGTTCGTGAGAGAATGTCTATTCAGGACACATCTTCCATCACTCCACAACAGTTAATCAATATACGCCCTGTCATTGCATCTATCAAAGAGTTCTTTGGTAGTTCACAGTTATCTCAATTTATGGATCAAACGAACCCGTTAGCAGAGTTAACGCATAAAAGACGTTTATCTGCATTAGGACCAGGTGGTCTGACTCGTGAACGAGCAGGGTTTGAAGTGCGTGACGTTCACTATTCTCACTATGGTCGTATGTGTCCGATCGAGACACCTGAGGGACCAAACATTGGGTTAATCAACTCCTTATCATCTTATGCGAAAGTCAATAAATTTGGTTTTATCGAAACGCCTTATCGTAGAGTTGACCCTGAAACAGGTCAAGTTACTAACCAAATGGACTACTTAACGGCGGATGAGGAAGATAACTACGTCGTTGCACAGGCGAATGCTAAGTTGAATGAAGATGGCACATTTACTGATGAGGAAGTAATTGCAAGGTTCCGTGGTGAAAACACGATTGTTAAACGTGAAAAATTAGACTATATGGACGTTTCGCCTAAGCAGGTTGTATCTGCTGCGACAGCATGTATTCCGTTCTTGGAAAACGATGACTCAAACCGTGCATTAATGGGAGCAAACATGCAGCGTCAAGCAGTACCACTTATGCAGCCTAAATCACCGATTGTTGGTACAGGAATGGAATATGTATCAGGGAAAGACTCTGGTGCAGCCGTAATTTGTAAGCATGAAGGTGTTGTAGAACGAGTAGAGGCGAAAGAAGTTCTGGTTCGTCGAATTACAGAAGTAGATGGAAAAGAAGTTGAAGGTGACCTAGACCGTTACCGTCTACAGAAATTTATTCGTTCCAACCAAGGTACTTGTTACAACCAACGTCCTATCGTATCTAAAGGTGACCGCGTGACCAAAGGTGAAATTTTAGCTGATGGTCCTTCTATGGAAAAAGGTGAACTAGCACTTGGTCAAAACGTGCTTGTAGGCTTTATGACATGGGAAGGTTATAACTACGAGGATGCGATCATTATGAGTGAGCGCCTGGTAAAAGACGACGTCTATACGTCCATTCACATTGAAGAATATGAATCAGAAGCACGTGACACGAAATTAGGACCTGAAGAAATCACACGTGACATCCCTAACGTAGGAGAAGATGCATTACGTGACTTAGATGAACGAGGCATTATCCGTGTAGGTGCTGAAGTAGAAGACGGTGACTTATTAGTTGGTAAAGTTACACCTAAAGGGGTAACGGAATTATCAGCCGAAGAACGTTTGTTACACGCTATTTTCGGTGAGAAAGCACGAGAAGTTCGTGATACATCACTTCGAGTACCTCACGGTGCAGGTGGCATTGTACTAGATGTTAAAATCTTCAATCGTGCGGATGGTGATGAATTACCACCAGGTGTAAACCAGTTAGTCCGTGTATATATCGTTCAAAAACGTAAGATTCACGAAGGGGATAAAATGGCTGGTCGTCACGGTAATAAAGGTGTTATCTCGAAAATTTTACCAGAAGAAGATATGCCATTCTTACCAGACGGAACGCCGATCGATATCATGTTAAACCCATTAGGGGTACCATCTCGTATGAACATCGGGCAAGTACTTGAACTGCACTTAGGTATGGCAGCGAGACAACTAGGTATTCACGTTGCATCACCAGTATTTGATGGTGCGCGCGAAGAAGATGTTTGGGAGACTTTAGAAGAAGCTGGTCTACCAAGAGATGCGAAAACAATCCTTTATGATGGACGTACAGGTGAACCGTTTGATAACCGTGTATCTGTTGGTGTAATGTATATGATCAAGCTAGCACACATGGTAGATGATAAGTTGCACGCTCGTTCAACAGGTCCATATTCACTTGTTACGCAACAACCACTAGGTGGTAAAGCACAATTTGGTGGTCAGCGTTTCGGTGAGATGGAGGTATGGGCATTAGAAGCCTATGGTGCAGCCTATACACTACAAGAAATCCTAACGGTTAAATCAGATGATACAGTAGGTCGTGTGAAAACATATGAAGCGATCGTTAAAGGCGATAATGTTCCTGAACCAGGAATTCCAGAGTCATTTAAAGTACTGATTAAGGAATTACAAAGTCTAGGTATGGATGTAAAGATGTTATCTGGAGATGAGCAGGAAATCGAACTTCGTGATGACGAAGAAGATGATAATCAATCAGCAGATAACTTTAACCTAGAAATTGAAGAAACTACTAGTTAATGAAATATCAAACCCGGTCATTCTTTCACCAGGCTGACCGGGTGAGAGGTGTCTATAAAGCTTAAAGTGAACGAAACCCAAAGACTAAAAGGGAGGTTAACCCCTTGTTAGATGTAAATAATTTTGAATTTATGAAAATCGGATTAGCATCACCAAATAAAATTCGTTCTTGGTCATTTGGTGAAGTGAAAAAGCCTGAAACTATTAACTACCGTACACTTAAACCAGAGAAAGATGGTCTGTTTTGTGAACGAATTTTCGGTCCTCAAAAAGACTGGGAATGTCATTGTGGAAAGTATAAGCGTGTAAGATACAAAGGTGTCGTATGTGACCGTTGTGGTGTCGAAGTAACCAAAGCAAAAGTTCGTCGTGAACGCATGGGTCACATTGAACTAGCAGCCCCTGTTTCACATATCTGGTACTTTAAAGGTATCCCAAGCCGAATGGGGCTAGTATTAGATATGTCACCTAGAGCACTGGAAGAAGTTATTTACTTCGCAGCATACATTGTGACAGACCCAGGTGATACAGCATTGGAGAAAAAGCAATTATTATCTGAAAAAGAATACCGTGCTTATCGTGATAAATACGGTAATTCTTTCAAAGCTGCAATGGGTGCTGAAGCAATCAAAAAAATCTTGCAAGATATCGATCTTGAAAAAGAAGTAGAATTGTTACGTGAAGAATTAAAATCCGCACAAGGTCAACGTAGAACCCGTGCAATCAAACGTTTAGAAGTATTAGAAGCATTCCGTAACTCTGGTAATGATCCAAGCTGGATGATTATGGATGTTCTACCGATCATTCCACCTGAATTAAGACCAATGGTGCAATTAGATGGTGGACGTTTCGCAACTTCTGACTTAAACGATTTATATCGTCGTGTAATCAACCGAAACAATCGTCTAAAACGCCTGCTTGACCTTGGGGCACCTAGTATTATCGTGCAAAACGAAAAACGTATGCTTCAAGAAGCAGTAGATGCGTTGATTGATAATGGACGCCGTGGACGTCCGGTAACTGGACCAGGGAACCGTCCATTAAAATCACTATCCCATATGTTAAAAGGGAAGCAAGGTCGCTTCCGTCAAAACTTATTAGGTAAACGTGTTGACTATTCCGGTCGTTCCGTAATCGTTGTGGGTCCACACTTGAAGATGTATCAATGTGGTCTACCGAAAGAAATGGCTGTTGAGTTATTCAAACCGTTTATTATGAAAGAATTAGTCGAGCGAGGTTTAGCTCATAATATTAAATCAGCAAAACGTAAAATTGAAAGGTTGCATGAGGAAGTATGGGATGTCTTAGAAGACGTTATTAAAGAACACCCTGTACTATTAAACCGTGCACCAACACTACACCGTTTAGGTATTCAAGCATTTGAGCCGACGCTTGTAGAAGGTCGCGCTATCCGCTTGCACCCACTTGTTTGTACTGCCTATAATGCAGACTTCGATGGTGACCAAATGGCGGTACACGTTCCTTTATCAGCAGAAGCACAAGCAGAAGCACGTATTTTAATGCTTGCTGCCCAAAACATTCTTAATCCGAAAGATGGTAAACCAGTTGTTACTCCATCACAGGATATGGTACTTGGTAACTATTACGTAACAATGGAACGTGAGGATGCGATTGGTGAAGGTATGGTGTTTAAAGACTTAAACGAGGCATTAATCGCCTATCAGAATGGTTTTGTACATTTACACACACGTGTTGCGATTCAACCAGCATCACTAAATAAAGAATCATTTACTGAAGCACAAAAAGATAAATTAATGATCACAACCGTTGGTAAGTTAATCTTTAACGATATGCTTCCAGAATCATTCCCATACATGAATGAACCAACGCAACAAAACTTAGAGGTTGCAACACCAGATAAGTATTTCGTTGAGCCTGGAGCTAATATTAAAGAAGAAATTGCCCAACGCGATATTCTTCCACCATTTAAAAAAGGAATTCTTGGGGATATCATTGCGGAAGTATTCAAGAAGTTCAAGATCAGTGAAACTTCAAAAATGTTGGACCGTATGAAGGACTTAGGTTTTGCTTACTCTACAAAAGCTGGTATCACAGTAGGTGTATCAGATATCGTCGTGCTTGCTGAGAAAGAAGAAATTCTGGCGGAAGCACAAGATAAAGTAGATAAAGTATTGAAGCAATTCCGTAGAGGTTTAATTACTGATGAAGAACGCTATGACCGTGTCATTTCTGTATGGTCACAAGCGAAAGATACCATTCAAGAGAAACTGATGAAATCCTTGAACCCGCGTAACCCGATCTTTATGATGAGTGATTCCGGTGCCCGTGGTAACGCGTCTAACTTTACACAGCTAGCAGGTATGCGTGGATTAATGGCGAACCCTGCTGGTCGAATCATTGAATTACCGATCAAATCAAGCTTCCGTGAAGGTTTAACGGTACTAGAGTACTTTATTTCTACACACGGTGCTCGTAAAGGTCTAGCCGATACAGCCCTTAAGACAGCAGACTCTGGTTATTTAACAAGACGTCTCGTAGATGTTGCACAAGATGTGATTATCCGTGAAGATGATTGCGGAACAGACCGTGGTTTAACTGTATCTGCTATTAAAGAGGGTACAGAAATGATCGAACCACTTATTGATCGTCTCATCGGTAGAACGGTATTCCAGAATGTGAAGCATCCTGAAACAAACGAACTAATTGTTGCGAAAAACGAAGTCATTTCTGAAGATGCAGCAAAAGAAATCGTAGAATCAGGAATAGAAGAAGTAACCATTAGAACCGTCTTCACATGTAATACGAAACATGGTGCATGTAAAAAATGCTATGGTCGCAACTTAGCTACTGGTGAGGAAGTAGAAGTGGGCGAAGCTGTAGGTATTATTGCTGCTCAGTCTATTGGTGAACCAGGTACACAGTTAACAATGCGTACATTCCACACTGGTGGTGTTGCAGGAAGCGATATTACTCAAGGTTTACCGCGTATTCAAGAGATTTTCGAAGCGCGTAATCCGAAAGGTCAGGCAGTTATTTCCGAGATTTTCGGTACTGTTCAAGATGTGACCGAAGTGAAAGACAAACAAGAAATTGTTGTTCAAGGTGCGGTAGAAACCAAAACCTATACAGCGCCTTATGGTGCGCGACTTAAAGTTTCTATCGGAGATGAAGTAGAAGCAGGTCAAGCACTAACAGAAGGTTCTATTGATCCAAAAGAACTCTTGAAAGTTCAAGGTATTGACGGCGTACAATCTTACTTATTAAAAGAAGTACAGAAAGTATACCGAATGCAAGGGGTAGAAATCGGCGATAAACACGTGGAAGTAATGGTTAGACAAATGCTTCGTAAAGTACGTGTGGCTGATTCCGGAGATACAGAAGTATTACCAGGATCTCTACTAGAAATCCACCAGTTTAAAGATGCAAACAAACAAGCGATCGTAACAGGTGGTCAACCAGCAGTAGGTCGTCCGGTACTACTAGGTATTACGAAAGCATCTCTTGAAACAGATTCATTCTTATCTGCTGCTTCCTTCCAGGAGACTACAAGAGTCTTAACAGATGCAGCGATCAAAGGTAAGCGAGATGAATTACTTGGACTGAAAGAGAATGTTATTATTGGTAAACTTGTGCCAGCTGGTACTGGTATGCAACGCTATCGTCGTATCCAGGAAAAACTGGCCGTTGATCCGGTACAAGAAGAGGAAACAGATTCTGAAGAAGTGATTCAGTAATATTAAAAGTTCAAGTTGCCATTGCTCACTAAAGCAAGGCAACATAACAGGATTACCTGCAAGAAATATTGCAGGTAATCCACTATTACATTTACTTGAAAGAAAACAAGGTATGCATGAAACACTTTAAATAATTATTTATTTTTACAAATAAAAGTTGACATTAATTTTTTGTGATGATAGTATATTTAAGGTGCTTCCGTTATCCTTGTTACTTTGGAGGATATGCAGATGTCTTATGAAAAAGTGGCACAGGTAAATACTGAAAAGATAGTCGGAACGAAACAAGTTTTAAAAGCCATTAAAAATGGTTATGCAAAAGAGGTAATCGTTGCTAGTGATGCTGATTCACATATTACTAGTAAGATTTTGCGAGTTGCAACTGAACATAATGTCCCTTATTTCTATGTTGATTCTATGAAAGAACTTGGAAAAGCATGCGGGATAGATGTCGGTGCAGCAACAGTAGTGATCAAACAATAAAGTTTTGGCAATTATTTGCGAAGACTTTGTTTTTTGCTCTATTATGAACCACCTGGATGTGTGGTATTACATTTTAAGAACAGAGAGGAGGAAATATAGATGCCAACTATTAATCAATTAGTGCGTAAAGGCCGTGTATCTAAAGGTAAAAAATCAGATTCACCTGCTTTAAATAAAGGGTACAATAGTCGTAAAAAAGTAGCGACTGATCAATCTTCCCCACAAAAACGTGGTGTATGTACTCGTGTAGGTACACTTACACCTAAGAAACCGAACTCTGCACTTCGTAAATATGCGCGTGTTCGTTTGTCTAACCAAATCGAGGTTACAGCTTATATTCCTGGAATTGGTCACAACCTTCAAGAACACAGTGTTGTATTAATTCGTGGAGGTCGTGTAAAAGACTTACCAGGGGTTCGTTATCACATCGTTCGTGGTGCGCTTGATACTTCAGGTGTAGAAGGACGTATGCAAGGCCGTTCAAAATACGGTGCGAAAAGACCTAAAAAATAAGTGATTTCTGATAAAAACACAATAGAAAGGAGGGGGAGATATGCCACGTAAAGGACCAGTACCAAAGCGTGATGTCTTACCAGATCCGTTATACAACTCAAAACTTGTTACGCGTTTAATTAATCAGATTATGATTGATGGAAAAAGGGGTAAAGCACAAAAGATTTTGTATCGTGCTTTCGAATTAGTTCAAGAACGTAGCGGTCAAAACGCTATGGATGTGTTTGAACAAGCTATGAAAAATGTTATGCCAGTACTTGAAGTTCGTGCGCGTCGTGTTGGTGGTTCTAACTACCAAGTACCAGTAGAGGTTAGACCAGAACGTCGTCAAGCATTAGGTTTACGCTACATTGTGAATTATTCTCGTCTTCGCGGCGAAAAAACAATGGAAGAGCGTTTAGCGAATGAAATTCTAGATGCTTCAAATAATACAGGTGCATCTGTTAAAAAACGCGAAGATATGCACAAGATGGCAGAAGCAAACAAAGCATTTGCTCACTACCGCTGGTAATCATCAAACTAACAATATTTCATGTAGGAAGGAGAAAGATTCATGCCTAGAGAGTTCTCCTTGGAGAATACACGTAATATCGGTATCATGGCACACATCGATGCTGGTAAAACAACTGCAACAGAACGTATCTTATTTTATACGGGACGTATCCATAAAATTGGGGAAACACATGAAGGTGCTTCTCAAATGGACTGGATGGAGCAGGAACAAGAACGCGGTATTACCATCACTTCAGCAGCAACAACTGCTCAGTGGAAAGGTCACCGTATTAACATCATCGATACACCTGGACACGTAGACTTCACAGTAGAAGTTGAGCGTTCATTACGTGTACTTGATGGTGCGGTAGCTGTTCTAGACGCTCAGTCTGGTGTAGAACCGCAAACAGAGACAGTGTGGCGCCAAGCGACAACATATGGTGTTCCACGTATTGTTTTTGTAAACAAAATGGATAAAGTAGGGGCTGACTTCCTTTATTCTGTAGGTACAATTGGTGATCGTCTGGGAGCAAACGCTCATCCAGTACAGCTTCCAATCGGTGCTGAGGATGAATTTGAAGGAATCATCGACCTTATTACGATGGAAGCTTACTATTACTTGGATGACTTAGGTACTCGTGCAGAAGCGAAGCCGATTCCTGATGAGTATAAAGACCAAGCTGAAGAATACCGCACAAACCTAATTGAAGCAGTAGCTGAATTAGATGAAGATCTAATGGAACGATACTTAGAAGGTGAAGAGTTCTCTAATGATGAATTAAGAGCTGCTGTTCGTCAAGCAACTTTAAGTGTTGAGTTCTATCCGGTATTCTGTGGATCTGCCTTCAAAAACAAAGGGGTACAATTGCTAATCGATGGTGTTGTGGATTACTTACCATCACCATTAGACATTCCTCCAATTGAAGGTATTGTTCCAGGAACAGATGAAGAAATAGTTCGTAAGGCAGATGACAAAGAGCCATTCTCTGCACTTGCGTTTAAAGTAGCAACAGACCCGTTTGTTGGTAAACTTACATTCTTCCGTGTGTACTCTGGTTCATTAAAATCAGGTTCATACATCAAAAACTCTACGAAAGATAAACGTGAACGTGTAGGACGTATCCTACAAATGCACGCTAACTCTCGTGAGGAAATTGCAGAGGTTTACGCTGGTGATATTGCTGGTGCTGTTGGTCTGAAAGATACTAGTACTGGTGATACGTTATGTGATGAGAAAAGCGTGGTTATTCTAGAATCTATGGAATTCCCTGAACCAGTTATCTCTGTAGCAATCGAACCTAAATCAAAAGCTGACCAAGACAAAATGGCGGTTGCATTAGGTAAGCTTGCTGAAGAGGATCCTACATTCAAGACTGAAACAAACCAAGAGACTGGTCAAACGATCATCTCAGGTATGGGTGAGTTACACCTTGATATCATCGTGGATCGTCTGAAGCGTGAGTTTAAAGTAGAAGCTAACGTTGGTGCTCCACAAGTATCTTACCGTGAAACATTCCGTGGTTCTGCGGAAGTAGAAGGTAAATTCGTTCGCCAATCTGGTGGTCGTGGTCAATATGGTCACGTTTGGGTTAAATTTGAACCTAACGAAGAAGGTGCAGGTTTTGAATTCGTAAATAACATTGTTGGTGGTGTTGTACCACGTGAATACATCCCATCCGTTGAGGCTGGTATTAAGGAATCAATGGAAAATGGTGTACTTGCTGGTTATCCATTAATCGATGTAAAAGCGACACTTTATGATGGAAGCTATCACGATGTTGACTCTAACGAAACAGCATTTAAAGTAGCAGCATCTATGGCGCTTAAAGCAGCGAAAAACAAATGTAACCCAGTTATCCTTGAGCCGATGATGAAGGTTGAGGTTGTTATCCCAGAAGAATATATGGGTGACATTATGGGTGACGTAACTTCCCGTCGTGGACGTGTAGAAGGAATGGAAGCTCGTGGACCTGCTCAAGTAGTAAAAGCATTTGTCCCACTTTCAGAAATGTTTGGTTATGCAACTGCACTTCGTTCTAATACACAAGGTCGTGGTACTTACACTATGCACTTCGATCACTACGAAGAAGTTCCTAAGAGCATTGCAGAAGAAATTATTAAGAAAAATGCTGGCGAATAATTGATTTTTTTCTTAATCTAAAGTATAACTTGTATTATAGGCTTAAGCATTCAAATGCCTAAGCCGTGATACATGAAAATATAAAAAAACTTTTTACTTAATTAAAGGAGGAAATATACATGGCTAAAGAAAAATTTGATCGTTCCAAAGACCACGTTAACATTGGTACAATTGGACACGTTGACCATGGTAAAACAACTTTAACTGCAGCAATTACAAACGTTCTTTTCAACAAATATGGTAGCGGGGAAGCTCGTGCATATGACCAAATCGATGGTGCTCCAGAAGAAAAAGAACGTGGAATCACAATCTCAACAGCACACGTTGAGTACGAAACTGATAACCGTCACTATGCACACGTTGACTGCCCAGGTCACGCTGACTATGTTAAAAACATGATCACTGGTGCTGCACAAATGGACGGTGCTATCCTTGTAGTATCTGCAGCGGATGGCCCAATGCCACAAACTCGTGAGCACATCTTACTTTCTCGTCAAGTAGGTGTACCTGCGATCGTTGTATTCTTAAACAAATGTGATATGGTAGATGACGAAGAACTTCTAGAACTAGTTGAAATGGAAGTACGTGATCTATTAAGCGAATATGATTTCCCTGGTGATGATGTACCAGTAATCAAAGGTTCTGCACTTCAAGCACTTGAAGGTGAAGAGCAATACGTTAACGCAATCCTTGAACTTATGGATGCTGTTGATGATTATATTCCTCGTCCAGACCGTGATACTGAGAAACCATTCATGATGCCAGTAGAGGACGTATTCTCTATCACTGGTCGTGGTACTGTTGCAACAGGACGTGTTGAGCGTGGTGTTGTAAAAGTAGGTGACGAAGTAGAAATCATCGGTCTTGCTGAAGAAGCTTCTAAAACTACTATCACTGGTGTTGAAATGTTCCGTAAGCTTCTTGACTATGCAGAAGCTGGTGACAACATTGGTGCACTACTTCGTGGTGTTGCACGTGAAGAAATCAACCGTGGTCAAGTACTAGCTAAGCCTGGTTCTATTACTCCACATACAAAATTTAAAGCGGAAGTTTATGTACTTTCTAAAGACGAAGGTGGACGTCACACTCCATTCTTCTCAAACTATCGTCCACAATTCTATTTCCGTACAACTGACGTAACTGGTGTTATCGAGTTACCAGAAGGTGTGGAAATGGTAATGCCTGGCGATAACATCGAAATGACAGTATCTCTTATCTCTCCAATCGCGATCGAGGATGGAACTAAATTCTCAATCCGTGAAGGTGGACGTACAGTAGGTGCTGGTGTCGTAGCAGAAATCATTGAGTAATCAATGATATATATAAAAGCAGGTAGCCAAACGCTACCTGCTTTTTAGTTTGAAAAGATATTTACACCCTTGTCTACTAAATATAGTAAGGATTATGTTCAGCAAACTGCTATATTGCTATATATTAATTTTGAAATAAGGATTGATTTTAATTACCGCTCCGGCCGATTGCTTCGCTTTCCGTGGGGACGGCTTCAGCTACATCGCTATACACAGATTATAAGAGTTAATACATGAATACTATGTACAATGATTTCACGGAAGTCTTTTGTACATATTGATCAATAAATCAAGATTCTTATTGTGACATGAGATGTAGAACTTCTAGTAGTGGAGGCCGCCCGCTTCAACTCCTGTGGGACTGTTTTCTCTGAAGATCCACTTTTCCAAGCATTTTTTGCTTGGAAAAGTTAGCTGAAGAGAAAACCCCACGGAAAGGGAAGCGGGCAGCCGGAACGAATTTTAAGCAGAATATACATTTCAATATTACTACAACATAAAAGTCTACTGAACATAATCCTTATTATCGGTATAGCATGTAGCATTTTAGTTGGAAATCTGTGTAGGTTTCATATTGATTGTTGGGTGTTAAAATAGTTACGCATTAGATTCTAAAAAAATCTTAAAAAATATGCATATAATGTTGCATTTGCCTGCTGTTTTCTATATAATAAACAATGTTGGTCATAAAACAGGCGATGATGCGGAAGGTTGTTGGCACACCCGGCCCCTTTGCCATGGCGGGTGTATCAAGGAATTTTCGCGGAGAAAGTCTATTATCTAAATGGGCGAAAAGGAGGGAAAATAATGGCAAAAGAAAAAATTAGAATTCGTTTAAAAGCGTATGATCACCGTATTTTAGATCAGTCTGCAGATAAAATCGTAGATACTGCAAAAAGATCTGGTGCAGGAGTTTCAGGACCGATTCCATTACCAACGGAAAAATCGGTATACACAGTTTTGCGTGCGACTCACAAATACAAAGACGCTCGTGAGCAATTCGAAATGCGCACACATAAACGTCTAATTGACATTGTAAGTCCAACACCAAAAACGGTTGATTCATTAATGCGTCTTGATTTACCGTCAGGTGTAGATATTGAAATTAAACTATAATATAAATTTAACATTCTAGGAGGTGTAACGGATGACGAAAGGAATCTTAGGTCGCAAAGTCGGCATGACACAGATTTTCTCTGAAGAGGGCGAATTAATCCCTGTAACAGTAGTTCAAGCTGAGCCAAACGTTGTGCTACAAAAGCGTACAGAAGAAAATGATGGCTATGAAGCAATCCAAATTGGTTTTGCTGACGAAAAGGAAAATCGCGCTAACAAACCAGAGCAAGGACATGCTGAAAAAGCAAATACTACTCCTAAGCGCTTCATTCGTGAAATCCGTGACGTAAATCTTGATGAATATGATTTAGGTCAAGAGATAAACGTAGAGGTTTTTGAAGCAGGAGATAAAATTGATGTAACAGGTACTTCTAAAGGGAAAGGTTTCCAAGGTGCGATCAAGCGCCACAACCAACAACGTGGACCGGAAACTCATGGTTCTCACTACCACAGAGCAGCAGGTTCAATGGGAGCTGCCGCTGACCCTGCACGAGTTTTTAAAGGTAAAAAACTACCTGGGCAAATGGGTGGAGAGCAAATTACAATCCAAAACTTAGAAGTAGTAAAAGTAGACGCAGAGCGTAACCTTCTATTAATTAAAGGTAACGTTCCAGGTGCAAAAAAATCATTCGTGAAAGTTACGAGTGCAATAAAGGCTAACTAATTATTAACCGAAGGGAGGATATGTCATGCCTAAAGTAGCACTATATAATCAAAGTGGATCACAAGTTGGTGATGTAGAAATCAACGATGCGGTGTTCGGAATCGAGCCAAATGAACATGTACTACATGACGCTGTTTTAATGCAACGCGCATCTTTACGTCAAGGTACACATGCCGTGAAAAACCGTTCTGACGTAAGTGGTGGTGGACGTAAACCATGGCGCCAAAAAGGAACAGGTCGTGCACGTCAAGGTTCAATTCGCTCACCACAATGGGTAGGCGGTGGAACTGTATTTGGACCTACGCCAAGAAGCTATAGCTACAAATTACCTAAGAAAGTGCGTAGATTAGCGCTTAAATCTGCTCTTTCTTCTAAGGTGAAGGAAGATAGCTTAGTAGTATTAGAAGGAATTGCAATCGAAACACCAAAAACAAAAGAAGTTGTTTCAATGCTTTCTTCATTAAATGTTGATGCAAAAGCATTAATCGTTACAGCAGAAAAAGACGATGTATTAGCAAAATCAGCTAATAATCTTCAAAACGTAAAAGTACTATCAGTAAGCGAAGTGAATGTATTAGACTTGCTTACGCATGACAAGCTGATCTTAACGAAAGAAGCAGCTGAAAAAGCAGGGGAGGTGCTTGCATAATGGCAGATGCACGTGATATTATTAAGCGCCCGGTCATAACTGAACACTCTGCAGATTTAATGGCAGAAAAGAAATATACTTTTGAAGTAAGTAAAGAAGCAAACAAAACACAAATCAAAGATGCAGTAGAAGAAATCTTTGGTGTGAAAGTCGTAAATGTAAACACATTAAACAAAAAAGGTAAGTTCAAGCGCATGGGACGTTATGGCGGCTATCGCCCTAACCGTAAAAAAGCAATTGTTCAGTTATCTGAAGACAGTAAAGAATTAGATTTCTTTGAAACATTATAATTTGAATTACAAAGGAGGGAAAACAGATGGCGATTAAAAAGTATAAACCAACTTCCAATGGTCGTAGAGGTATGACAGGATCTGATTTTGCTGAAATCACAACTGATCAACCAGAAAAATCACTACTTGCACCATTGAGCAAACGTGGTGGTCGTAATAATCAAGGTAAATTAACAGTTCGTCATCAAGGCGGTGGACATAAGCGTAAGTATCGTATTATCGATTTCAAACGTGACAAAGATGGAATACCAGGCAAAGTTGCTACAATCGAATACGATCCAAACCGTTCTGCAAACATCGCACTAATCCATTATGCAGATGGAGAAAAACGTTATATTATTGCACCAAAAGGTATCCAAGTAGGTCATGAAATTGTATCTGGTCCAGAAGCAGATATTAAATTAGGTAATGCTTTACCACTTGGTGATATCCCAGTAGGTACAATTATTCATAACATTGAATTAAAACCAGGTCGCGGTGCACAATTAGCTAGATCTGCTGGTGCTCAAGCACAAATCCTTGGACGTGAAGGTAAATACGTATTAGTACGTTTAGCTTCAGGGGAAGTACGCTTAGTCTTAGCGACTTGTCGTGCGACTGTAGGTCAAGTAGGTAACTTAGAGCACGAATTAATCAATGTAGGTAAAGCTGGACGTTCTCGTTGGCAAGGCAAGCGTCCAACAGTTCGTGGTTCTGTAATGAACCCTAACGATCACCCTCACGGTGGTGGTGAAGGACGTGCACCAATCGGACGTAAATCACCAATGTCACCTTGGGGCAAACCAACACTTGGTTACAAAACACGTCAGCGTAACAAACAATCAGATAAATTTATTGTACGTAAACGTAAAAAATAACGGGGTTGAACGACGGGCATTAATACCCGTCCGACAATCGCGAAGGGAGGCTTATCCATGGGTCGTAGCTTAAAAAAAGGACCTTTCGCAGATGACCATTTAATGAAAAAGATCGACAAATTGAACGAGGATGACAAAAAAACAGTAGTGAAGACGTGGTCTCGTCGCTCTACCATTTTCCCTAACTTTGTCGGTCATACGATTGCGGTATATGATGGTCGCAAACATGTGCCAGTATACGTAACAGAAGATATGGTTGGACACAAATTAGGTGAATTCGCTCCAACACGTACGTATAGAGGACACGCTGGAGACGACAAGAAAACAAAACGTTAATTGAGAGGAGGTACTCCTAATGCAAGCAAAAGCTGTTGCAAAATCAGTTCGTATTGCTCCTCGTAAAGTCCGCCTAGTGATTGACTTAATCCGAGGCAAAGATGCAGGAGAAGCAATTGCGATTTTAAAACATACACAACGCGGTGCTTCACCAGTTGTGGAGAAATTATTAAACTCTGCGATCGCAAATGCAGAGCACAATTATGAAATGAACCCTGAGAATTTAGTAGTGTCAGAAGCGTTTGTAAATGAAGGTGTTACTTTGAAACGTTTCCGCCCACGTGCACAAGGTCGTGCAACACAAATCAACAAACGAACTAGCCACATTACAGTGGTTTTATCTGAGAAAAAGGAGGGATAATCTGTGGGTCAAAAAGTAAATCCAACTGGTCTTCGTGTCGGAGTTATCCGTGATTGGGAATCTAAGTGGTATGCAGGTAAAGATTACGCAGACCTTTTACATGAAGATATTAAAATTCGTGAATATATCGAAGGACGTTTAAAAGATGGTGCTGTATCTAAAGTTGAAATCGAAAGAGCAGCAAACCGTGTAAATATCTCTATTTCTACAGCTAAGCCAGGTATGGTAATTGGTAAAGGTGGTTCTGAGGTAGAAGCCCTACGTAAATCACTAAACCAACTAACTGGTAAAAGAGTACACATTAACATTGTCGAAGTGAAAAAAGCTGATTTAGATGCTAAATTAGTAGCAGAAAATATCGCTCGTCAATTAGAAAACCGTGTATCATTCCGTCGTGCACAGAAACAAACGATCCAACGCGCTATGCGTGCAGGTGCGAAAGGTATTCGTACACAAGTATCAGGTCGTCTTGGTGGTGCAGATATGGCGAGAGCTGAGAGCTATAGTGAAGGAACAGTTCCACTTCATACTTTGCGTGCAGATATCGATTATGGTACTGCAGAAGCAGACACAACTTACGGTAAACTAGGTGTTAAAGTATGGATTTATCGTGGAGAAGTCCTTCCAACCAAAAACAATAACTAAGGAAGGGGGCAAAGCATTATGTTAATGCCAAAACGTGTAAAACATCGTAAGCAACATCGTGGTAATATGAAAGGTAAAGCGAAAGGCGGTACATCAGTAGCATTCGGTGAATACGGTCTTCAGGCTGTTGAAGCTGCATGGATTACTAGCCGTCAAATCGAAGCAGCTCGTATAGCGATGACTCGTTATATGAAACGTGGTGGTAAAGTATGGATTAAAATTTTCCCAGATAAACCTTATACAGCTAAGCCTCTAGAGGTTCGTATGGGTTCTGGTAAAGGTGCTCCTGAAGGATGGGTAGCAGTAGTAAAACCTGGTAAGATAATGTTTGAGATTGCGGGTGTATCGGAAGAGGTAGCACGTGAAGCACTTCGTCTTGCATCTCACAAATTACCAATCAAAACGAAATTCGTAAAACGAGAAGAAATTGGTGGTGAAATCAATGAAGGCTAATGAAATTAGAGAACTAACCACTGCCGAAATTGAACAAAAGATCAAGTCGTTAAAAGAAGAGCTTTTCAATTTGCGTTTCCAACTTGCAACAGGTCAGTTGGAAAACACAGCACGTCTACGCGAAGTACGTAAATCCATTGCACGTATGAAGACTGTTGTTCGTGAAAGAGAGCTAAGCGTAAATAACTGATAACAAAGGAGGTTAGCCTCAGATGAGTGAGCGTAGTAATCGTAAAGTCTACACTGGACGTGTCGTATCTGACAAAATGGATAAGACAATCACTGTTTTAGTTGAGACATATAAATTTCACACTTTATATGGCAAACGTGTTAAATACTCTAAAAAATTCAAAGCACATGATGAAAACAACCAAGCAAAAATTGGCGATGTTGTACGCATCATGGAAACTAAGCCACAATCTAAGACAAAACGTTTCCGTCTAGTTGAAGTTGTGGAAGAAGCAGTAATTATTTAATTTAAGTTCGCTCGGATAAGTTCCGAAGGGAGGGTACACGAATATGATCCAACAAGAATCTCGTTTAAAAGTAGCAGATAACTCTGGTGCTCGTGAAGTACAAGCGATTAAAGTACTAGGTGGTTCTGGTCGCAAAACAGCGAACATTGGTGATGTAATTGTTTGCTCGGTAAAACAAGCAACACCAGGTGGCGTTGTTAAAAAAGGTGAAGTCGTAAAAGCAGTAATCGTACGTTCTAAGAGCGGAGTAAGACGTAAAGACGGTTCTTATATTCGATTTGATGAGAATGCAGCTGTCATCGTTCGTGATGACCAAAGTCCAAGAGGTACTCGTATTTTTGGACCAGTTGCACGTGAATTGCGTGATGCGAAATTCATGAAAATCGTATCTCTAGCTCCAGAAGTATTATAAGCACGTTACGGAAAAACCGTGTAAGGAGGTGCGGATAGCATGCATGTCAAAAAAGGTGATAAAGTACAAGTAATTACAGGTAAAGATAAAGGAAAGCAGGGTACTGTTTTAGCTGCATTTCCGAAAAAAGATCGTGTGCTTGTAGAAGGTGTTAATGTTGTGAAGAAACACGCTAAGCCTTCTCAGGAAAACCCACAAGGTGGTATCTTGAATCAAGAAGCAGCGATTCATGTATCAAATGTATTGCCAGTAGACCCTAAATCTGGCGAACCAACTCGAGTTGGATATGAAGTACGTGATGGAAAGAAAGTTCGTATCGCTAAAAAATCTGGTGAATCTTTAGATAAATAGTCTTAGCGATGAAAGGAGGTTTACGTGATGAACACTTTAAAAGAAAAGTACAATAATGAAATTGTTTCTTCATTAGTTGAGAAATTTAATTATGAATCCGTAATGGAAGTACCAAAGGTCGAAAAAATAGTTGTGAACATGGGTGTTGGTGATGCCGTGCAAAACTCTAAGGCACTTGATGCTGCAGTAGAAGAATTGGCACAAATCACTGGTCAAAAACCTGTTGTAACAAAAGCGAAAAAATCAATCGCAGGCTTCCGTTTACGTGAAGGAATGCCAATCGGTGCGAAGGTAACATTGCGCGGAGAGCGTATGTATGACTTCCTTCAAAAGCTTATCGATGTATCACTACCACGTGTACGTGACTTCCGTGGTATCTCTAAAAAAGCATTTGATGGCCGTGGTAACTACACTTTAGGTGTAAAAGAACAATTAATTTTCCCAGAAATTAATTATGACCAAGTAAACAAAGTGAGAGGGATGGACGTTGTTATCGTAACAACAGCTGATTCTGACGAAGAAGCTGCGGAACTCTTAACACAACTTGGCATGCCTTTCCAAAAATAAGCGAAAAGCTAAAATAAGGAGGGAAAAGAGTGGCTAAAAAATCAATGATCGCAAAGCAACAACGCAAAGCGAAATTCAAAGTGCAAGAATACACTAGATGTGAACGTTGTGGACGTCCACACTCTGTAATCCGCAAATTCAAGCTTTGCCGTATTTGTTTCCGTGAACTTGCATATAAAGGTCAAATTCCTGGTGTTAAAAAAGCAAGCTGGTAAATCCCCGATTAGGGAAGGAGGTAATGAGAAATGGTTATGACAGATCCAATTGCAGATATGCTTACTCGTATTCGTAACGCTAACATGGTTCGCCATGAAAAATTGGAGTTCCCAGCGTCGAATCTTAAGAAAGAAATTGCAGATATTTTAAAACGTGAAGGTTTTATCCGTGACTATGAGTATGTAGAGGATAACAAACAAGGAATCCTTCGTATCTTTTTGAAGTATGGTACAAACGAAGAGCGTGTAATTTCAGGTTTAAAGAAAATCAGTAAACCAGGTTTACGTGTTTATGCAAAAGCAGATGAACTGCCTAAAGTATTGAATGGTTTAGGTATTGCGATCGTTTCTACTTCAAAAGGGGTATTATCTGATAAAGAAGCACGTGCACAAGCAATCGGTGGCGAAGTGCTAGCATATATTTGGTAAGATATTCTTAGAGGACAGGAGGTGTAGTAGCATGTCTCGTATAGGTTTAAAACTTTTAGAGATTCCAGAAGGTGTGGAAATCAAAGTAAATGGAAATAACATTACTGTTAAAGGACCAAAAGGTGAATTGAGCCGTTCTTTCGACAGTGATATGAAAGTAAATATTGAGGATAATGTATTGACTGTTGAGCGTCCAAGTGACTCTAAACAACATAAAGCATTACATGGTACAACTCGAAGCCTAATCGGTAATATGGTGGAAGGTGTCCATAAAGGTTTCGAAAAAGCTCTTGAGATTCAAGGTGTAGGTTACCGTGCACAAAAACAAGGAAATAAACTTGTTGTTAATGCTGGTTATTCTCACCCAGTAGAATTGGAACCAATTGACGGTATCGACATTGAAGTTCCAGCTAATACAAAAGTAGTTGTAAAAGGTATCGACAAAGAATTAGTTGGTGCAGTTGCAGCAAACATCCGCGCTATTCGCCCACCGGAACCTTATAAAGGTAAAGGTATCCGTTATGAAGGTGAATATGTACGTCGTAAAGAAGGTAAAACTGCTAAGTAAGTTTAGGTAGCAAGCAGAAAGGAGTGACCTAGATGATCACAAAGCCTGATAAAAATAGTGTACGTAAAAAAAGACATCAGCGTATCCGTAAGAACCTATTCGGAACAGAGGAGCGCCCACGTCTAAACGTATTTCGTTCAAATAAACACATCTACGCACAACTAATTGATGATGTTAACAATGTAACATTAGTTAGTGCATCTACGGTAGATAATGAGTTAAACTTAGAAGCAACAGGAAATGCAGAAGCTGCAAAGCAAGTTGGCGAGCTTATCGCAAAACGTGCAATCGATAAAGGATTGACAAATGTTGTTTTTGATCGTGGTGGATATTTATATCATGGTCGAGTTAAATCTCTAGCAGATGCTGCTCGTGAAGCAGGTCTTGAATTTTAATCAAAAAAGGAGGGACATATGTTGCGTACTAACATCGACCCAAACAAATTAGATTTAGAAGAACGCGTTGTAACAATTAACCGTGTAGCAAAAGTTGTAAAAGGTGGACGTCGTTTTCGTTTTGCTGCATTGGTAGTAGTTGGAGATAAAAATGGTCATGTAGGATTCGGTACTGGTAAAGCACAAGAGGTACCAGATGCTATTAAAAAAGCAATTGATGATGCAAAGAAAAACTTAGTCAATGTACCGATCGTTGGTACTACGATTCCACACGAAATTCACGGACAATTCGGAGCTGGTAACATCTTAATGAAACCAGCTGTTGAAGGTACCGGAGTTATCGCAGGTGGACCTGTACGTGCCGTATTAGAACTAGCTGGTGTAGGTGATATTCTTTCTAAATCACTAGGTTCTAACACACCAATTAACATGGTTCGTGCAACAATCAATGGACTTAGCGAATTAAAACGTGCTGAAGAAGTAGCAAAACTTCGTGGCAAGTCTGTAGAAGAATTGTTAGGATAAGGAGGGAAACGAAATGTCTAATCAATTAGAAATTACCCTCAAACGCAGTGTCATCGGTAGATCAGAAGTACAAAAAGCTACTGTTCAAACACTAGGTCTTAGAAAGATTCATCAGTCAGTAGTCCGTGAAGATACTCCTGTCGTGCGAGGCATGATTAACAAAGTATCACATTTAGTTGACGTGAAAGAAGTTTAATAAAAATTGTTGTAAAGAGGAGGTGCTCGCATGAAACTTCATGAATTAAAACCATCACAAGCGAAGAAACAACGCAATCGCGTTGGTCGCGGTATGTCATCAGGTAATGGTAAAACATCTGGACGTGGTCACAAAGGTCAAAAGGCACGTTCTGGCGGAGGTGTACGTCCAGGATTTGAAGGTGGACAAATGCCACTATTCCAACGTTTACCGAAGCGAGGTTTTACAAACATCAACCGTAAAGATTTCGCAATTGTTAACCTTGAAACATTGAATAATTTTGACGAAGGTACCGAAGTGACACCTGAGCTTTTACTTGAGACTGGTACCATTAGTAAGGTCAAATCTGGTGTTAAGATTCTTGGAAACGGCAAGTTAGAAAAGAAATTAACCGTAAAAGCTCATAAGTTTTCTGCTTCAGCTAAAGATGCAATTGAAGCAGCGGGCGGTCAAACTGAGGTGATTTAATGTTTCGTACAATCTCCAATTTTGTGCGTGTGGCTGATATTAGACAAAAGATTATTTTTACACTTCTCATGTTAGTAGTATTTCGTATTGGTACTTTCATTCCAGTTCCATTTACAGATCGAACTGCTATTGACTTTATGAATGAACAAAATGTTTTTGGGTTACTAAATACATTTGGTGGTGGAGCATTACAAAACTTTTCCATCTTCGCAATGGGGATTATGCCTTACATCACGGCATCCATCATTATGCAATTATTGCAAATGGATGTCGTTCAGAAATTCTCTGAATGGAAAAAACAAGGGGAAATGGGACGTAAAAAACTCGCGCAGGTTACTCGTTATGCAACCATTGGGTTAGCATTTATTCAAGCTTGTGCAATGTCAGTAGGCTTTAATGCAATGTCAGGTGGCCTTTTGATTAATGATCCCGGTGTAGGGAAGTTCATAGTTATTGCGCTAGTATTGACAAGTGGTACTGCATTTTTAATGTGGTTAGGGGAACAAATTACTGCAAATGGTGTAGGTAATGGTATCTCTATCCTTATCTTTGCTGGTATCGTAGCTGCCATTCCAAATGGTATTAATCAAATTTACGCACAATACTTTGGATCTGGTGTAGGAGATGAACTTTTCCTAAACATCGTCATTGTGCTGTTGATTGTATTGCTTGTACTTGCTGTAATAGTAGGTGTTATTTTCATACAACAAGCGTTACGTAAAATTCCAGTACAATATGCGAAACGTTTAGTGAATCGTTCACCAGTAGGAGGACACTCTACTCATTTACCGTTGAAAGTAAATGCTGCAGGGGTAATTCCAGTCATTTTTGCAATTTCATTTATCATTGCACCACGTACAATCGCAGGGTTCTTTGAGAATAATGAAGTTGCGCTAACGATCTCCAATATTTTCGATTATTCAAATCCAACCGGTATGATTATTTACGTTGTGCTAATTATCGCATTTACGTATTTCTATACATTTGTTCAAGTTAATCCTGAGCAAATGGCAGATAATTTGAAGAAGCAAGGTGGCTATATCCCTGGTATTAGACCAGGAAAAACAACGGAGACTTATTTAACACGTGTTATGTATCGACTAACATTTGTTGGATCATTATTCTTAGCTGCTGTCGCTGTTTTACCTTTAGTATTAGGTGATGTGGCAGGTCTACCACAATCCGTGCAAATCGGTGGAACAGGACTTTTAATTGTTGTTGGTGTTGCTTTACAAACGATGAAGCAATTAGAAGGGCAGTTAGTAAAACGTAACTATAAAGGTTTTATTAAGTAAAGTTTTTATAGAACGGACTAGACAGAGAGCGAGGGGAAAATCGTTGAATCTAATCCTTATGGGACTACCTGGTGCTGGTAAGGGGACACAAGCAGAAAAAATTGTAGAAAAGTATGACATCCCTCATATTTCAACTGGAGATATGTTTCGGTTGGCTATTAAAGAAGGAACGGAGCTTGGACAAAAAGCAAAGAGCTATATGGATGAAGGTGCTCTTGTTCCAGATGAAGTAACAATTGGTATCGTAAAAGAAAGATTAAGCAAAGATGACTGTCAAAAAGGTTTCTTGTTAGATGGTTTCCCACGTACTTTGGCACAAGCTGAAGCATTGGATGAACTACTTTCTAGCATGAATCGCTCGATTGATTATGTTTTACACGTTGATGTTGAGAAGGATGAATTAATTGAACGCCTTACTGGTCGTCGAATTTGTCCAGAATGTGGTACTGCTTATCATGTAATCTTCAATCCTCCTAAGGTTGAAGGGGTATGTGATAAAGATGGTGCAAAACTTATCCAACGTGAAGATGATCAACCTAGTACAGTTAGAAATCGTTTAGAGGTTAATATTGAACAAACACAACCAATGTTAGACTTTTACTCTAATAAAGGTGACTTAGTGACAATTAACGGATCTCAAGAAATTGATGAAGTGTTCAGCGATATTGATGAGAAATTAAAAACAATTTCCTAATTAAATGTCGCCAAAGTTGGTATAATGTTACTAACAATGAAAATAGGTATAACGTAAAACCTAAATGAAGGTGATGATGGTTGAGCGAGACGGAGAGTTATCCGGAATTAGGTCAGGTTGTTCAAATCCTACAGGGACGCGAAGCAGGTCAGTTTGCAATTGTAATTGGAAAAGTAGACAGTCGTTTTGTGTTGTTGGCAGATGGAGATAAACGCAAATATGATCGACCAAAGAAGAAGAATGTTCATCATGTTGCGTACACAAGCTTTATATCTCCTGAAGTTCAAAGAAGCCTTCTCGAAACAGGGCGCGTAACCAATGGTAAATTGCGTTATGCTATTAATAAATTTGTCGAAGAAATGGAGACAGATTTGAAGAAGGGAGATCAACTCGATGGCGAAAGACGATGCAATTGAAGTCGAAGGTACGGTAATTGATACATTACCGAATGCAATGTTTAAAGTAGAATTAGAGAATGGTCACACCGTGTTAGCACATGTCTCTGGTAAAATCAGAATGCACTTTATTCGAATTTTACCTGGTGACAAAGTAACGGTTGAACTTTCTCCATATGATTTAACAAGAGGTCGTATTACGTACCGTTATAAATAAAATGCTCCGACACAAGAGGAGGTATGGAAGATGAAGGTAAGACCATCTGTAAAGCCAATTTGTGAAAAATGCAAGGTTATTCGTCGTAAAGGTAAAGTAATGGTAATTTGCGAAAACCCTAAGCATAAACAAAAACAAGGATAAGGAGGTGTAATCACTCTATGGCACGTATTGCTGGTGTAGATGTTCCGCGTGATAAGCGCGTAGTGATTGCTTTAACCTATATTTACGGTATTGGAAAAACAACTGCTAAGAAAGTATTGGAAGAAGCTGGTGTTAACGAGGACACTCGTGTTCGTGATTTAACAGAAGAAGAATTAGGTCAAATTCGTCAAACAATTGACAGCTATACTGTAGAAGGTGATCTTCGTCGTGAAGTATCTTTAAACATTAAGCGTCTAATTGAAATTGGTTCCTATCGTGGTGTACGTCATCGCCGTGGTTTACCTGTTCGAGGACAAAAAACGAAAAACAACTCACGTACTCGTAAAGGTCCTAGAAAAACAATGGCTAACAAAAAGAAATAAGATAAAAGGAGGTTTGCTTACTTATGGCTCGTAAAACAAATACACGTAAACGTCGTGTGAAAAAGAATATAGACACGGGTATTGCACATATTCGTTCTACATTCAATAACACAATCGTAACGATTACTGATGTTCAAGGAAATGCGGTTAGCTGGAGCAGCGCAGGAGCGTTAGGTTTCAAAGGTTCTCGTAAATCTACTCCTTTCGCAGCGCAAATGGCTGCTGAAGCTGCAGCAAAAGCGGCTCAGGATCATGGTGTAAAATCTTTAGAGGTTACAGTGAAAGGACCTGGTGCTGGACGTGAAGCAGCAATCCGTTCACTTCAAGCAGCAGGTATTGAAGTAACTGCCATTCGTGATGTAACACCAGTTCCTCACAATGGTTGTCGCCCGCCAAAACGTCGTCGAGTATAATTACAGTATATTATTTGTTAATCTGTCTATAATGGTTTATGATAGCTTAATAAAGTTTTTTTGATGTTTATTAATGACACCATTGCTTTCGACAGACACAAAATCACAATTGCATAGTGCAGAAACGGGAACTGCCTACCTGGGGAATTTCGGTTAGACCCTGAGTCTAACCGGGGTTTCGACGTTTTAGAGGAGGGTTTAATAGATGATCGAAATTGAAAAACCAAAAATAGAAACAGTAGAAATCAGTGATGATGCTACTTATGGCAAATTCGTTGTAGAACCACTAGAGCGTGGATATGGTACTACACTTGGTAACTCCTTGCGTCGTATCCTATTATCTTCACTTCCTGGCGCTGCTGTTACATCTGTTCAAATGGATGGAGCCTTACATGAGTTCTCTACGGTTGAAGGTGTTGTCGAAGATGTGACAACTATTATCTTAAACTTAAAGAAACTAGCTCTTAAAATCTATTCAGATGAAGAGAAAACTCTTGAAGTAGATGTGCAGGGAGAAGGGAAAGTTACGGCTGCGGATATCATTTTTGATAGTGATGTCGAAATTTTAAATCCGGATCTTCATATTGCTACGGTTGGTAGTAATGGCCATTTAAAAATGAAAATTTCAGCTCAAAGCGGTCGAGGATACCGCCCAGCTGACTCTAATAACCATGAGGATCGTCCGATTGGTGTTATTCCAGTGGACTCTATCTTCACTCCAGTTTCAAAAGTAACCTATCAAGTAGAAAATACCCGTGTTGGTGAAGATGCCAATTATGATAAGCTTACTTTTGATGTGTTAACAGATGGAAGTATTCGTCCTGAAGAAGCAGTTTCTTTAGGAGCTAAAATCTTCACGGAACATATGAATATTTTTGTTGGTTTAACAGATGAAGCGAAGAACGCTGAAATTATGATCGAAAAAGAAGAAGACCAAAAAGAAAAAGTTCTTGAAATGACAATCGAAGAGCTTGATTTATCTGTAAGGTCTTATAACTGCTTGAAACGAGCAGGAATTAATACTGTACAGGAATTAGCTCATAAGTCAGAAGAAGATATGATGAAGGTACGAAACTTAGGTCGTAAATCACTAGAAGAAGTGAAGCATAAATTAGAAGATCTAGGTCTCGGACTACGAAACGAAGATTAATCACGACACCTTTTAGAGATTTCGAACGAAGGAGGGATATTCCATGGCTAGAAAATTAGGACGTACAACAGATCAACGTATGGCTTTGCTTCGAGGTTTAGCAACGGATCTTATTATCCATGAACGTTTAGAAACAACAGAAGCAAAGGCTAAAGAACTACGCTCGGTTGTTGACAAAATGATTACACTTGGTAAGCGCGGTGACCTTCACGCACGTCGTCAAGCTGCATCTTTCTTATACAATGCTGAAGCGAACGAAAACGAAGATGCTGTACAAAAGCTTTTCAACGACATTGCAGGTCGCTACGAAGATCGCCAAGGTGGATATACAAGAGTGCTTAAATTAGGACCTCGTCGCGGTGACGGAGCTGAAATGGCAGTAATCGAGTTAGTATAATTCCATAGCAAAGCAAGGCAAGGGCAGGAGCAAATCTCTTTAAGAGGTGCATCCAAGCCCTTTTTTTGTTGTTCTAAAAGAATGGCGCGCACTTTACATATAGTACGAAAGCAGTTGACGGACATTTGCTCCGCTATTTGTGACAACAATACCCTTTTTATTATGGTGGTGGACATCTATTCCACTAGTTATCTTCTCTGCTTTAGGAATAGAAGAAGACTTTGGTTTTTCTATCCCAATTTTGTTACTATTTACTCATTTTAATGGAGTCTGAAACGTTTTTGTTCATTTAGACGTTATAGTCTATAAAAGGGCTAAGGAAGTGAGTTAGATGAGAAAGTATATAATGTTGTTATTATTAGTCGTTATTACCATTGGATGTAGTAATGAGGCTGCTAAGCAATCAGAGGAAGTGGAAGAAGAAAGTAAGAAAGAACAAGTAAATAAAGATGAAGAGAACACAGATCAAAGTGACGAGGTTTCCAGCACTCTTTCAGAAATATCTATTTCTAGTGAACCAGAGGTTATCAAGCAATTATCAGCAGGGCAATTAACGGAAGACCTCAGTTATGAAGAAGAAACAGAGGGTGTGTTATGGGGTATTGATGATTTAGATCAGGGTTCTCTAGAAGAATTAAAGGATGCGATACAATCTGATCTAACAGAGACCGATGATCCAAAAACATTCCTAAAGGCGCTGATTTACTATGCTGGATCTCCATATCATAGCCAATTGTTATCTGAATTAGAAGACTATCACCCTAACTATCAAAAACCATTATTACCACGACCAGAAACGGTGGAAGGCGAGGAAAATGAAGCAAGTGATTACGCTTATATTTTATTGGATGCGAGCTCTAGTATGTTACTGGAAGCTGAAGATGATTCCAAACAACGAATGGCTATTGCCAAAGATGCGGTTGAGAGTTTTGCCAAAACAATTGGTGAGTCTAGTGACGTATCATTAGTAGCTTTTGGACATAAAGGAGATGATAGCGATTCGGGTAAAGAAAAATCCTGTTCTGGAATCGAAGAGGTTTACCCTTTAGGAAGTTTTGAAGGTGAGAAGTTTCATGAGGCTGTTTCATCTGTTGAGGCAAAGGGATGGACACCGTTGGCAGCAGCAATTGAGGAAGTTATGGAATTAAGTGCTGAACAAGGTGGAAATGTTACCGTCTATATTGTTAGTGATGGAGTAGAGACTTGTGATGGAGACCCGGTAAAAGCTGCCGAGAACTTTGTGAAAAATAGCGATGATCAGGGAACGGTGAATATAATCGGTTTCCAAGTCGATCAGGAGGCAGAGGAACAGTTGACCGCGGTAGCGGAAGCAGGCCAGGGAGAATACTACGCCGCCAATAATAGTGAGGAATTACAATCCACGATTGAATACGAATGGCTGCCTTCCATGACAGAATTAGCTTGGGCACCGGTAAACTTAGCACCAGTTGCTTGGGAGATCATGCGAAAACAAGAAGAAGTTAATGAGATAAGCAGTGATTGGTCAGCTGTTATTTCACGAGAGGACCATCGTTTTCGCTCTGTTGTAAGTTTGTTAGAGGAAGAAGAATGGATACCAGAAGAAAAAGTAACCCAATTGGAAGAGATCATGGATGAGCGTAAACAAGCGCTTGAAGATTTAAACGCTACAATACGAGATGAAAAGAAAACACTAGTAGATACCGAAGCAAAAGAAATTAAAGAAGAAGTAGAAGAATGGGTTGAGGAAATGCGCGAATTAAGAGAAGCGTCTTCTTCATAATAGAGGAAAAGGAGCTGGCATATGTCAGCTCCTTTTAACTATTTAGAGACTAATTGAACAGGATCTGAGATACACTGAAGCCGGCATAAACATCCACACTTTCGGAACTCCTTCACTAGAGAATATCTCAAAAAAATGAACCAGAGCAAGTTTTGTAGAACTTGATAAAGCGTGTATTATGATACAATAGACGTTGATAAATATTACCCGGGAAATAATGACTTTAAGGAGAAGTAATGATGACTGCGATAGAATTTCGTGATGTTTATTTTCGATATAATGAAGATGCCCCATGGGTATTAAAAAAGTTCAATTTAAAAATAGAAGAAAATGAGACTGTTGCTATTATCGGTCATAACGGATCAGGTAAATCGACGATCGCAAAATTAGCAAATGGTTTACTAGTACCACAAGCTGGGGATATCCTGATTAATGGCAGAAAGCTGACCGCTTCTAACGTATGGGAGATACGACAGAACATTGGAATGGTGTTTCAAAACCCTGAAAATCAATTTGTTGGAACAACGGTAAGAGACGATGTAGCTTTTGGTTTGGAAAACCGAGGTATACCTCGTAAGGAAATGATCAAGCGAATTCATACTTCTTTAACCCAAGTCGGAATGGAAAACTATCAAGATCATGAACCACACAACCTTTCAGGTGGACAGAAGCAGCGGGTAGCGATTGCGAGTGTCATGGCGACATATCCAGAGATCCTTTTATTAGATGAAGCCACCTCTATGTTAGACCCAAGAGGTAGAAAGGAAATACTGTCGACCATTCATGATCTGAAGGAAGAATTAGAGATTACGATGGTGATGATCACCCATGATTTACATGAGATTATCCTAACTGATCGGGTTATTGTCATGAATCAAGGACAGATTTATAAAGATACTACCGTAGATCATTTATTCAATGATTATCAAGGGCTACAGTCTATCGGCTTGTCATTACCATTAACGGTCGAGTTAGCAATAGAATTAGAGAGGCAATATGATTATCAATTTACAACATATCCATTAGATAATGAGGAGTTTTTGAAAGCATTATGGACATCCAATTTGAAAGAGTGAGTTATACGTATCAAATGAATACACCTTTTTCCTATCAAGCACTAAAAGATATTAACATGGAAATAAAAACAGGGGAATTTGTAGCAGTAGTTGGACATACAGGTTCTGGCAAGTCAACACTTCTCCAACATATCAATGGATTACTTCTTCCTACTGAAGGTCAAGTACAAGTAGGGGATTTCCAACTCTCAAGAGACAATAAAAGGCAAGATTTGAAGAAACTACGGGAAAAAGTAGGGGTAGTTTTTCAATACCCGGAACATCAATTGTTTGAGGAGACAGTGGAACGTGATATAAGTTTTGGCTTAAAAAACTTTCAAATACCAGCGGAAGAAACACAAGCAAGAATTGCAAGTGCGCTAGAAAAAGTCCATTTATCAGATGATGTTTTACAGAAATCTCCATTCGAATTAAGTGGTGGACAAATGCGTAGGGTGGCGATTGCTGGGGTGCTTGCGATGGATCCAGAAGTATTAATATTGGATGAGCCAACGGCAGGTCTTGATCCTAAGGGACAACACGATGTGATGAATATGTTTTATGATTTGCATAAAACGAAGCATATGACTACCATTTTAGTTACACACCAGATGAATCATGCGTTAAAGTATGCAGATTATATCTTTGTACTTGCAGATGGTCGTGTGCATATGGAAGGATCTCCAGAGCACATCTTTTCGCAAGTGGAATCACTAGAAGAGGCGAACCTTGATATACCTGATATCCTTTCATTAATAAATCAAATCAATCAAAAATTCGGTACTGATCTTTGCTATAAACGACAAAAACCAGATGAACTAGCTAAAGAAATAATGGAGCAATTAAGGGAGAACAAGCCATTATGAAGTCATTTATGATCATAGGACAATATGTACCAGGTAATTCCTTGATTCATCGCTTAGATCCTAGGACCAAATTAATCGTTATCTTTACATTTGTCATTATCGTCTTCTTTGCAAACAATAGTTGGAGTTACGGTTGGTTAACTTTATTCGCACTTATATTAGTTCTATTAACGAGATTACGTATCGGTTATATCTTAAAAGGTATTACACCTGTATGGTTTTTAATTTTCTTTACCTTTATCCTTCATCTCATTATTACAAAGGAAGGGTCTGTTTTAATAGAAATAGTCGGCTTTACTATACATGAGGGTGGAGTTCTGCAAGGGTTAACGATTTCGTTGCGTTTTTTCTTATTGGTGTTAGTCACTTCTTTATTAACGTTAACGACATCACCGATGGAAATTACAGATGCAATCGAGGAGCTTCTGGGACCATTAAAGAAGATAAAAGTACCGGTACATGAATTAGCACTTATGATGTCCATCTCACTCCGGTTTATTCCGACATTGCTAGATGAAACAGAGAAAATCTCTAAGGCGCAAGCGTCTCGAGGTGTGGACTTACGGACAGGATCGATAAAAGACCGTATTTATGCGATAGTTCCATTGTTAGTACCATTATTTATTAGTGCCTTTAAACGTGCTGAGGAGTTAGCGATGGCTATGGAAGCAAGAGGTTATCGAGGAAGTGAAGGTCGAACGAAACTAAGGCAATTACAATTTAAGTCGTTAGATTTTATAGCGATGATTATCTACGTTTTGATTATCATTATCTTTTTCAGTCTGCGAAATTAAGGAGAAAAGTAAAATGAGGTTAAAAGCAATTATTCGATATGATGGTACGTCTTTTTCAGGCTATCAGATTCAACCAAAAGGCCGGACGGTACAAGGGGTAATCGAAAAGGTTCTTACAAAAATGCATAAAGGTAATCACGTCCGTGTAACGGCATCAGGCAGAACCGATCAGGGAGTTCATGCTGTGGGGCAGGTGCTTCACTTTGATACGGAATTAGAGATCCCATCTGAAAACTGGTTGCGAGCTTTAAATACCATGCTTCCAGATGATGTCGAGGTGGTATCCATTACAGAAGTTCCGGATGATTTTCATGCTCGGTATGATGTTAGTGAGAAGGAATATCGTTATTATATCTTGAATGCCGAGGAGAAAAATTTGTTTCGCCGCCATTATACCCATTTTGTAGAAGGCGAACTTGATCTTGATGCAATGTATGAAGCAAGTCAACATTTTCTAGGCAGTCATGACTTTTCTTCTTTCTGTGCAGCAAACAGTAATATAAAGGGAGATAAGGTCCGGACGATTACAGACATTACGGTCAATCAAGAAGAAAATGACATCATCGTTCGAGTGAGAGGGACTGGCTTTTTATATAATATGGTCCGGATTATTGTTGGCACCTTAATTGATATCGGACTAGGTAAACGAGAGCCAGAGGAAATCTCAGAAATCATCGCTGCCCAAGATCGTTCTAAGGCTGGCAAAACCGCTCCTCCACAAGGGTTGTATTTATGGGAAGTAAGTTATGATAAAAAAAGCGGATAAAAACAACGAATCCTTGCGTTCTATCTATTGACATTTGGGGTTGTATATTATATTATGGTCTATGGCATTTTATTTTCTAAACCACGAATAGCCCCGGAAAGTTACTCGTGTTAGAATATAAATTCGGAACTAGAAAAGCGTAAGCGCCCGTTCAGAAACGTATGACTTGTACTGAAGCGTAGGAGATAAAGGAATCACAGCGACGAAGGAGCTGATGATGACTTATCATACAGAGCGCAAGTGTTAGGCACTAGTTTTTGGGCGCTCGGAGCTAGACAAATTAAAAAAGACTTTAGAAACATTGATTTAGGAGGTAACCGATCATGCGCACAACTTTCATGGCAAATGAAAATAATATCGAACGCAAATGGTTTGTTGTCGACGCAGAAGGTCAAACGTTAGGTCGTTTAGCAAGTGAAATTGCTACAATCCTTCGCGGTAAGCACAAACCAACATATACACCGCATGTTGACACTGGTGATCATGTGATCATTATCAACGCGGAAAAAATCGAACTTACAGGTAAAAAACTTAGCGATAAGTTATATCACCGTCACTCTAATCACCCAGGTGGTTTAAAAACACGTACTGCTAACGAAATGCGTGAAAAATACCCTGAACAAATGTTAGAACTAACCATTAAAGGGATGCTACCAAAAGGTAAATTAGGCCGTCAAATGGGTAAAAAATTACATGTTTATCGTGGAGCAGAACATAAGCATGAAGCTCAACAACCAGAAGTTTACAAACTTCGCGGATAATTAAAAGGAGGTAACGAATAGTGGCACAAGTACAATATTACGGTACCGGACGCCGTAAAACTTCAACTGCACGTGTACGTTTAGTTCCAGGTACTGGACGTATCGTTGTAAATAATCGTGATGCGGAAGATTACTTCCCATATGAAACACTACGTACAATCATTAAGCAACCATTAGCATCTACTGAAACTGAAGGTAGCTATGATGTATTAGTAAACGTTGATGGTGGAGGATACACTGGTCAAGCTGGTGCAATCCGTCATGGCGTTGCTCGTGCATTATTAGAAGCTGACCCAGAATACCGCACAACACTTAAACGTGCTGGATTCTTAACTCGTGACGCGCGTGCTAAAGAACGTAAAAAATACGGACTTAAAAAAGCTCGTCGTGCACCACAGTTCTCAAAACGTTAAGAAACCTTATATACAAGGGTTTACCCTCTTTGCTCTAATGGAGCAGAGAGGGTTTTTTATGTATTTCTGAAACAACTCGCCTGTTTTCTCCTTCGCTTCATCGGTCACATGGCTGTTCCATCGCTTTCTTCCATTTTTTATGGTAGTAGTTGTATAACTCATTTTGGCGTTTTAAAGAGCTATCCGAAAGATTTGTAAAAGAAAAGTTCCCCCAACCCGTTTATTTTCGTAATAAGTCTCTTCTCTTCTACATAAAATTACATAATTTTAACATTTTCCCTACATTCATTTAACATACAGACCTTAGAGTGGAAGTAGTGTGGTTAAGTGATTTAAAAATCTGCAGCAGAAAAGGAGAAATGAAAATAGGTATGAAATTCATGAAAAAAATATCGATACTACTACTACTTGCAGTGCTAACTATTTCATCTTTTGAGCCTCCTGTTCAGGCGGCTAGTCAATATGCTGAAAAGGAGCATTCAAAACCTGCAAAGCCACAAGGGAATACTGAAGAAATAAATACAGGTGCACCTGAAGTCGAGCAACCTTTACCAGCAGTAGATAATGGCGGAAATGCTAACGATCCTATCTTAAAGAATATAGCTGGAACTAATCCTTTTATCAATATTTTAGACGGTTTTGATCAAGTATGGTCTATGAATCAACCAGATTGGAGAGACGGAACAGCGTTAACTAGTCCAGGTGCAAATGGTGAAGTTGCAAAATATGGTGACGGCCCTACCGTTTATTTTGATGGATATAAAAATGATAAGACAAAGGTAGTAGCAGATAAGAAGACATATGCTAACGAAGAAATTAGAGATCCAGAGACTTGGGAAGCTAATATAAAATATGTAGAAGAGGTTACTAAAAATAGAACGAATGAAGAGGCGTTAGCGGCCTATTATGATGATCAAAGAGATAAGGTATATAGTATGATGGATGCTTATGGGCCTTTAGCTAATGCCTACGTAGAGATCGTTAACCCGATCACAAGTGTTGTCAGATCAGCAGAGGACATGGATAAAGTATTGGAAGAAGCGACTGTTGAAGATCAAGCCCAAGGGATGGGGCAATGGGAGGAATCAGCACTAGAAGATGCGATGGATTTAGTTCATTTAATTAGATTTAGGAATCCTTCTTCGTCGAGTCCTTCTAAATACTTTTTTTCTTCTCCAAGACCATATAGACTGAATTCAAAAGGAGAAGTGAAAGAAGTCGTTGATGAGAACGGTTTACCTGTTTGGGACACAATCGGCAGTGGTGAAAGTACAGTAGAAGAATTACCTTCAGGCGGTAAGAAAGAAACGGGAGAACGACATTACCAGCAATATGAAACGAATGTGGAAGTAATTCCTGCATTAGAATATGTAAAAAGAAAAGCGGAAGACGGGAGAGGTAAAGACGGAGCTTTTCCAAGTGGACATACGAGTGCAGCATATTTATCAACATTCGGGTTTGCCTATGCAACACCAGAAAGATATGCTGAATTTTTAACAAGAGCAGCTCAAATGGGAGAAAATAGAATAGTGACTGGTATGCACTCTCCGCTTGATGTTATAGGAGCAAGAATACAAGCTACAGCAATGACTGCCTATGCATACAATCTTTCAGAAAACCAAGAGGTATTGGATAAGGCTTATCAAAATGCTGGAGAAGTATTCGGTGAATTAGCTGCATCAAAAGAAATGAGCTTGTACGAATTTGCACATACGGTAACAGAGGATTATACGTTTGAAAGTGCGTACGATGAAGAAAAGTGGGAAGATCATGAAGCAAATAAGGCATTCTATCGGGAAAAACTTACATACGGATTACCTCAAACAGGCACAAAAGGTTTAGCCCCTGTAGTACCTAAAGGGGCTGAAGTTTTATTGGAAACTCGTCAGCCTTATTTGACCGATAAACAACGTCGGGAAGTATTGTATACTACAGAAATTGAATCAGGCTACCCTGTAATAGACGAATCAAATGGTTGGGGAAGACTTGATTTGGTAACAGCATCTGATGGATATGGTGCCTTTTTAAGCAATGTAACAGTGAATATGGATGCATCAAAAGGAAGATTTAATGCCCATGATTGGTGGAGAAATGATATATCTGGCAGTGGTATGCTTACCAAGCAAGGGACAGGAACACTTACATTAACAGGAAATAATAGTTATTCAGGAGGCACATTGCTACAAGGAGGAACGTTAGAAGCTACTTCTGAGACTGCTTTTGGTCAAGGCGATCTTTATGTGGAAGATGGTACAGTGTTAGTTAATGTAGATGAAGCTTTGAATGTAAGTGGTAACTTAACAATGGAAGCTGGAAACCTTGATATTGCAATGGATAATGATGAAACTCAACTAAATGTAGATGGACTGTTATACCTTGATGGTGGGGATTTGAATCTGGATTTTTCTCATTATGAAATAGACAAGCAAGCAAATATTACTTTAATGACTGCCGATAAGGTGGAAGGTAAATTCGATAATATAACTGCAGATGATTACGAGGTAACTGTCACTTATAACCATAATAGTGTCGTTGCAGATATCAAAGCAATCGATAGTTCTAATCCAGGTACACCAGATCCTGAAGATCCTGTGGATCCTAAAGATCCAGAAGGTCCAAAAGACCCTGAAGAGCCAGAAGATCCAAAAGATTCTGAGGACTTAAAGGATTCAGAGAAACAAGCCAGTCTTACTTTAACACCTGATGTTGCCGATGGCGAGGCGTCGATCGAAACAGATTCGCTCTATCAGCTAGCTAAACAAGGTGAATTACGGATAGATTTACGAGATCATAATGATTCTGTTAACCTAGCATTCACTTCTGATCAAATAAAATGGTTGAAGGAGCATCGTATAACGATCATCATTCAGTTGAAAAATGTTAGCTTGCAACTAGCTGCCTCCAATTTCACTAATGGATCCGAGGCTGTAACAATCCAGTTAGAGCGTTTAGCTGACATGGATCAAGCATTGAGTGTGGTCTATGATTTTGAAATCAAACAAGGCGAAAAACGATTGGATACCTTCGATGAAAAAGTGACACTGACTTTTTCTGTTGATAGTGACAAAGTAAATGATAAAGATCAGGTGCAACTATTCTATTGGAATCCAGAACTTGAGGAATGGGAAGCAATCGGCGGAGAATGGCAAGATGGAAACGTGTCAGCACAAACCGATCACTTCAGTACCTATACTGTTTTTGAACAGGAAGCAATGGAACAACAGTCTGTTATGGACGACGGACAAAAACTACCGGAAACCGCCACTACGATCTATCAGTACTTATTAGCAGGGTTTTTACTCTTCTTAAGTGGCGTGTTCTTCCTCTTCATGAGAAGAAGAAAAGCTTAATCATTTATGTGGAGAAATATATGAAAAAACCAGAATGTATGAGTGATGGTCAGAAATAAAATAATACTTAGTATGGTATTCAATTAGCTCTATCATTTTGGTTTAAGTAATATCATTTTAAACTATGTTTTACGAAGTCCCCAGCCGCCTATCGTTGGGGACTTTTCATATATAGATTTGTTTAAATTTTGCAAGAAATATATAGGTAATACAGAAAAATCCTAAAGAGAATGCAGCCCTTTTCTCATAGCATGTCTATTGCAATGAGTAGATGCTCTAAATGAAATGGATGGTAAAAATGAGAAAATCATAACTCATTAAACAGTCTTTTAAAAGGGGAAATGTGTATACGAGTCATCAAAGGATAACATATGATGTACAAGGGGGGCTGCTCATGAGCGTAGAATTTATGGGGACTATTATTGCAGCACTATCTCTGATTATTGCTTACATGGGTTATCGAATCAATAAACAAAGACAACAATTGCAATCAGATCAAAGTTTGAGATCAGAAACTGAGAAAGAAACGGAAGTTAGAACATCGCTTCTTTATATTAGCAGAGGAATTGATGACATAAAAGTTGATCTGAAGGCCAATGAAAAAGATGTTGCAGAAATATCCGAAAGAGTAACCCGGGTAGAAGAATCTACTAAACAAGCACATAAAAGAATTGACAATATCAGTCCTGAATAGGGCTGATTTTTTATATAAAGGAAGTGAAGAGCATAGATATAGGTACAGTGGTAAGATCAGATAGTGATAAAAACTCAAATTCTTCTAGTAAAGTATCAACCTTGAAGTTGATACTGGGGAAGAATTAACGACAAAAGCATAACAGGAATACTTCGATAAAATAGGTAGACAGTGTTATAAGCAACCAATTACGTAATGCAGTAACGAGTAAAATCGTATCAGGCATCACCATGGAAAAGCGCTCTCCTATTTTATCCGATTTTAAAATCTCTAACTTAGTGGTTCAGTACTTTTTTGTATAATATCTGTAATGTTTACCAGAAACTCACACGTGGAATTATTGAAAACAAAGAGAATATTAATTCTATTATTTAAGGAGGAGTATTAAATAATGGCGAAAATAGCAACAGTGATTACAGATATGTTTGAAGATGTCGAGTACACTTCACCAAAAAGGGAATTCGAAGGTGTTGGTCATAAAGTCTTCACAATAGAAAAAGAGGCGGGCAAAACAGTAGAAGGTAAACAAGGTGACGCAACTGTTTCTATTGATTATGGAATCGATGATGTAACGCCAGAGGATTTTGATGCATTGTTCATTCCGGGAGGATTTTCTCCTGATATGCTGAGAGCGGATGACCGTTTTGTGACATTTGCTAAACATTTCATGGATGAGAAGAAACCAGTCTTCGCTATTTGTCACGGACCACAGCTACTAATCACAGCCAAAACATTAGAAGGCCGTGATGCCACTGGTTTCAAATCAATACTAGTAGACTTAGAATACGCTGGCGCTAATGTGCACGATCAAAGAGTGGTTGTTTGTGGTGATCAATTGGTTACCAGTCGGCAACCAGATGATATTACTGCATTTGTTGAAGAATCACTTCAATTATTGCCATAAAGATTAATCCCCCGTGAGTCATAAGGCTTACGGGGTTTTTGCTTTCAATTAGAAAATAAATGATTGATTTAATTATCTAATTCCTTCAATGAAAAAGACATGAACATTGCCTCTTAACGGTCACTGTTGTTTTTGTATATAAATTGTGAGAATTGTTTGTTGTAAACGCTTACGTGTGTAGTTAACCTAAAATGGAAGCACCTAACTATTCTATAAATAGAGAGGAGGTGTGAATTCCTTATTGAAAAGTTAGTTAAAAAAGAAACTACTGCCAATTGTGACACTAAAAAAACGGAGGTATTTTATGGGGAAATTATTTTATAGTATGCTATGTTTTACTGTCTGTTTTTTCATGCTTCCTTTTGTAAATCCAATTGCCAATGCTACTGAAGATGAAGAAATTCTAGCCTTTCCTGGTGCTGAAGGGTTTGGGCAGTATTCCAAGGGTGGTCGTGGTGGTGAAGTTTACCATGTAAATAGTTATGAGTTGACAGGTCCAGGAACGTTTCATGATGCACTGACAACTGCTGGTGATATCCCTCGAACCATTGTATTTGATATATCCGGAGAAATTAGGATACCACAAATTATTGTTCGTAATAAATCCAATATCACCATAGCTGGTCAAACTGCTCCAGGAGATGGTGTAACCATAAAAGGAAATAATGTTCGTTTTATTGATAGTAACGATATCGTTATCCGCTTCATGCGATTTCGTATAGGAAAGAATGATTTCCAAGATGATGCTTTATATTTTGAAGATAGTCAGAATGTGATCATTGATCATTCTTCATTTTCTTGGGGAACTGACGAAAATTTATCTATATTAAGTAAAGATTATGATAATCCAGAATCGAAAAATATAACCGTACAGTGGTCTATCATCTCAGAAGGACTTTTAACACATTCAATGGGTGGATTAATTGAGATGAATACGATCACCATGCATCATAACCTTTATGCCCATAATAATGATAGAAACCCTAAAACAAAAGGGCAAATCGATTTTGTAAATAATGTTATATACAACTGGGGGCAGTATCCTTATGTTGCTGGTGGTGAATCAGGAACGAAAGGCTATGGTAATGTGGTAGGAAATTATTTTATAGCAGGTGTGAATTCAAGAAATCCAGAATATGCCGTAGTACGCGGAAATGAAAATTATAGCCTATTCCTAGAAAACAACCGAATAGATAGTAATAAGAATGGTATCTTAGATGGAACGGACACAGGAACAGAAATGATGGAAGTGGAAAGACCAAGTGTTATTGTGGATAAACGTTTTGAATATCCGTTAACTAATATAGAGGAGCCTGAAAAAGCTTATCAACATGTTTTAGATTATGTAGGTTCTTCATTAGTGAGAGATAGTGTGGATCAAAGAGTGATTCACGATGTTAGAAATCAAACGGGCGCTATTATTGGGCATGAAGAAGATGTTGGTGGGTTCCCAGAATTAGAGAAGGGAACTGCACCAAAGGATACGGATCGGGATGGAATGCCAGACGAATGGGAGCAAGCAAATGGATTTGACCCAAATAACCCAGAGGATAGAAATGAAGACAAAAATGGTAATGGCTATACTAATTTAGAGGATTATTTAAATGAATTAGCTACTTCATCTTTTCCAAAGAATTATCCAATGGAACCACCAGTATGGACAGGTGATCCATTTGTGCCGCCAGAAGAAGATACAGAACCCGAACCAGACATAGAGCCTGAACCATTACCAGTAATGGATGGGGAAATTACGAAAAACCTCATCATTAATGATAACAGTAGTGGAGGAGGTCAAAATGCAAGGAATTGGTCCATTGAAGAGAACCTCCAAGAGGGAGACCTGGTAGCTGGTGATCGAGATGGTTATCGATTCACCGATATACCAGAAGAGTTACTTGGTGTGGAATGGATTCGCTCAGCAGTGAATTCAAGAAGTGCTACAAGTGAAGATCTCGTTACCTTTTATCTAGCTGCAGATGCAGATGTATATGTTGCTCATGATGCAAGAGTGAGTTCAAAGCCAGAATGGTTATCATCAGAATACGAAAACACCGGACAAACGATTGAAGATGATCAACCCGTAACATTTGAGCTCTATAAGAAGCATTACCCTGCTGGATCCTACGTGGTAATGGGGCCAAATAATAACAGTAGTCGAATGAACTATTTTGCATTAATTCAACCGACGAGTCAGAAGGTGCCGCCCAATGAAGTACCTAAGGACTTAGAAGGAGATATTGCAGAAGACGAGGTTTCATTGAATTGGTCGTCTGTTAATGACGAGGAATTGTATTTAATCTATCGCTCATCGTCCAAAGACCCTTCGTTTAGAGCAATTGCAAGCACGGAAGAAAGTAATTACAAAGATGATACAGTTGAATTAGGTGTAACATATCAATATAAGATTTCTGCTATAAATGCTGGGGGAGAATCTGAGCTGTCTGAACTAACAGAAATTTTCTTCTTTGACCCTAATGAACCCACCCCAGATAAACCAGCTGAATTAACCGTCACCGAAACCAAGAGTATAACAGTTGAATTAAAATGGCAGGAGGTTGAAGACGCTATTAGTTACGGCGTTTTCAGGACTACTGAACCGGATGGGGAATTTAAAAAAGTAGCGGATACAATAAGTCCTTCTTACATGGATAAGCCTGTCGATTCTTCTACGACATATTACTACAAAGTATCAGCAACAAGTATTGGCGGAGAATCTGAGATGTCAAATGCAGTAAGTACAACTACAGAAGAAGCTATTGATCTTCCAGAAGTGCCACAAGGACTTTCAGCAGGGGAAATAACTAATTCTACATTCGAAATCAACTGGTACTCTGTTGAAGAAGCAGAAAATTATGATATTTACCGAAAAGCGAATGAAGAAAGCGAGTTTAGCAAAATTGCTAGTACAGATTCATCAAACTATAAGGATGAGAGTGTCAGTATAAATCATACAGGATATAGTTACAAGATATTGGCAGTGAATGAAATGGGAGAGTCAGAGTTCTCGGAAGAGCTTAATATTGACATGCTTCCTCCTAATACACCATCTGACTTAATCGTTAGTTTAATAGGAACGGATGTTGTTGGTTTAACTTGGACATCACAAGGTGGAGCAAATCGGTATAATGTTTATCGAGAAAGAAACGGAGAGGTTGAATATATTGGATATGCCAAAGTAGATACTTACTTTGATCGCACGGCAGAACCAGGGGGGCATTATACGTATTACATTAAAGCAGAGAATGCCAGTGGCGAATCAGAAGAATCGAATGTAGTGGAAGTTACTCCTGGGTATATTACGGTTTTAAAGAATTACATGCGGCAATATGACCAGACTGGTGATATAACTGGACCGATTGTGCCTCAATTAACTAACACATTAAAACAAGTGGAACATCATGTAGAAAAAGGTTCAACAACAAAAGCAATAAAATTCCTTTCTAAGTATAGAGAGCAACTTATTAAAGAAAAAAACAAAGAACAAATTTCATCGCTAGCAAGTACAGTTTTAAATCACTATGCAAAGTCATATATGGAAGAATTGAAATAAAGATTTGTAAGGAAGGGCAGTAACCCAAGCCAAAGGGGTTATTGCCCTTTCTTAATTGTAAGGAAAGCATAAAATTTGCGCAGATGTCTAGCTCCGAGCGCCCAGAAACTAGGCGACTTCACGAATTGCCCTACGATAAGTCATCATCGGTTCGTAAACTCACCGTGATTCCTTTATCTCAGTTAATTCGTTCCAGTCGCTACGTTTCTAATCGGGCGCTCTGCGCTTTTCTTAATTTCTTCTAAACTTAACTTGGTAATAGTACCTTGATGAAAGGATAATTGCCATCTTCCATCAATATACTTCCAAATAGAGCTCCGCAATGTGTTACGTTCTTTCGAATGATTCATGACATAATACGTTGCTAGAACAACATCTGCTGCTAATTGTTCGACTTGATAGTTGTGGAGTGACATTTCATCTAGAGTCACTCCATCTTCCAGACACATCGCTTTATTTATCAAAATGCCGGAGCTTCCAATCTCTTGAAAATCATTAGCAAGTATTTGCGCTAATTTCTTACTATTACTCCTAACGTCTAATTGAAGATGGCTTTCCTCGAGTTGCTGTAAATGTGCTTTTACATTCTCATTCATAACCACCGCTCCTAATAATCATCCATGTTGTTTTTTTAACTTCTCCTGCTTATGCAACGTGTGTTTTACACCCCATTCGTGCATAGCCTCCAAAATAGGCTGTAGACTCTTACCATATTCCGTCATAGAATATTCGACTTTTGGCGGTACTTCTGGATAGACTACTCGTTCGACAATGTCTTCAGCTTCTAACTCACGTAACTGTTTCGTTAACATTTTTTGTGTAATTCCGGGCATACTTCTCTTAAGTTCATTAAAACGTTGTGTGCCATGATTAAGCAAATGGAGTAAAATAATTGGCTTCCATTTGCCGACAAGAATACTTAGTGCATCTTCAACCCTGCATGCATTCGGTTCATACTTCATCATCAATCACCCTACTTAACAGTATATTTTTGGATACTATATATCATTTAAGTGCGTACTTACATTTTACGCTTCTATGCTTCATAATAACATATGATAGCAAACTTTGATGTTAGAAAGGTTGTTCAAAATGGAAAAATATCGTATCGATCCTAGTAAAGGACTAGAGTTTGGTTTATATACATTAGGTGATCATTTACCCCATCCGGAGACAGGTGAACGAATTCCAGCAAGTCAGCGTTTAGATGAAATTATTGAGTTGGCGAAATTAGCGGAAGATGCTGGTCTTGATTTCTTTAGTGTTGGGGAGAGTCATCAAGATTATTTCACAACACAGGCTCACTCTGTTGTACTAGCTGCGATTGCACAGGCAACGGAAAAAATAAAAATTGCCAGTTCATCAACTATTATAAGTACACTGGATCCTGTCAGAGTGTATGAAGACTTTGCGACCATTGATTTAATATCAAAAGGACGTACGGAAATTGTTGCAGGAAGAGCTTCTCGTGTTGGAAACTTTGACCTTTTAGGTTATGATTTGCATGATTACGAAGAATTATATGAAGAAAAATTTGATCTTTTATTAAAAATTAATGCAAATGAATATGTAGATTGGCAAGGTCAGTTCCGTGCACCATTAAAAAATGCTCATGTACTGCCAAGGCCGCTAAACGGTTCATTACCAATCTGGCGAGCAGTTGGTGGTCATCCTTCCAGTGCTGTTAAAGCAGGATATGCAGGTGTGCCGATCTTTGTAGCTATGTTAGGAGGACCGGCAACACTTTTCAAAAGAACCATTGACTCTTATCGTGATGCACTAGAACGAGGAGGATACGATCCGAATGAATTTCCGGTATCTACAGCTGGTTTCTTTTATTTAGCAGAAACAACACAGCAGGCACAACGAGAAACATATCCTTATATTAATGCAGGTATGCAAAAGACGAACGGAAGGGGTTTCGCCAAACAAGTCTTTGCTCAAGGAGCTGACCCGCACGATGTAATGAACATCGGTAGTCCTCAGGAAGTCATTGAAAAAATATTATATCAACATGAAACATTTGGTCACCAACGATACATTGCACAAATGGACTTTGGTGGAATACCGTTTGATAAATTGCGAAAAAATATCGAATTAATCGGAAAAGAAGTTCTGCCAGCAATTCGTAAATACACAGCAAAATAGGAGGCCAAGAATGAAGGTAGTTGCAATAGCAGGTTCGATTGTCGGATCTAAAACAAAAACAGCGATTCAATATGCAACAGATCAACTTTTAGATAAATATCCAGATGCAGAAGTAACTTTATTGGATCTAGCAGAATATGATATGCAGTTTAGTGACGGTAGAAATTATCTCGATTATCAAGGCGATACAAAAAAAGTGACCGAAACGATTATGGAAGCTGATGCATTATTGATCGGCACACCCATTTTCCAAGCATCGATTCCGGGATCGTTAAAAAATATTTTTGATTTATTGCCTGTTGGCGGACTTGAGGGCAAGGTGGCTAGTATGATTGTAACAGCTGGCTCTCAAAGACACTATCTAATTCCCGAACAGCAATTGAAACCGATTCTGGGATATATGAAAGCACAGATAGTGCAAAGTTATGTTTATATAGAAGATGTAGATTTTTACCGGAAGGAAATCACCAATGATGATGTCAAGTTTCGGATAGAACGGCTTGTAGAGGATACGATGACATTGGCAAGAACCTATCAAAGAATACTGGAAGAAAAAGAAGCTGAATATGATTTTTAATAGTGATAGTACTTGGTTTACAGGGACCAAGTGCTATTTTACTGTCAGAATTTCTAACTTTCCTCTTTGAAATTATTTCAATTATTTAGATAATTAGGTATAATATATTCTACAAATGGATAGACATACACCGTAAAGTAGAATCATAAAAAATAATGAGGGGGTTTTCATGATGAAAAAGCTTAGTATGTTTTTTATTGTATTTTTGTTTCTAGGTTTAGTGTTAGCGGCTTGTGGGGACGCATCTGATGACGCAATTGATGATGATGGAACACAATCGGAAGAAACACCGGAAGAAAGTGAGTCTGAAGGAGAAAGTGATGACAGCGGAGAAGCTTCAGAAGATTGGGTGGATAATATTACTGTATTAACTGGAGGAGAAGCTGGTGTATATTTCCCGTTAGGTGTAGCGATGGCTGAAATTATGGATCAGCAAGTGGATGGTGTGAGTGCAACCGGTATCTCTAGTGGCGCATCAGTAGTTAATGCCAATGAATTGAGTGATGGCCAAGCAGAATTTGCTCTCATCCAAAATGATGTGGCTTATTATGCGCACGAAGGATCTAATATGTTTGACGAAGTAGTAGATGGTTTTAGTGGTGTATTCACTATATATCCGGAAACGATTCAAATTGTAACATTAGCGGATAGTGGAATTGAAACTGTAGAGGATCTAGAAGGAAAGCGTGTCGCTGTAGGTGATGTTGGTTCAGGTACTGAAGCAAATGCGGAGCAAATTTTAGGCGCACATGATCTGACATTTGATGACTTAAGTGCAGAGTGGATGGACTTTGGTGATGCCTCAACAAACTTACAAGATGGTAATGTTGATGCTGCGTTTGTAACAGCAGGTACGCCAACTGGAAGTATTCAAGAATTGGCTGCTAGTGCGGATATTAGAATTGTAAGTATTAATGAAGATAAGATTGCTCAATTAGAAGAAGAATATCCATACTATGTTAGAGAAGATTTAGATGAAAATACTTATGAAAACTTTGATGCGACTGCAACAACAGTAGCAGTACAAGCAATGCTAATTGTAAGAGATGATTTACCTGAGGATCAAGTTTATGAATTAACGAAGTCTATTTTTGATAATTTAGATGCCATGCAAAATGCACATGAACGAGGAAATGACCTAACCATCGATACGGCACAAGACGGTATGTCTATTGACTTGCATCCAGGAGTTCAACGCTATTTTGATGAACAATAAAAGGAATTCTTTTACAAACAGAAAAGGGGCATTGCTACTGAGCAATGCCTTTTTTCAGAAATTCATGTTCATCTTTTTTGTAATACTTATTCTTTTGATAAGTTGGCTCATATGGCATCGACCTCAGCACCTATTAGTGATATCTGATATGAATACTGGTGAAATATTGTGGGAAAGTGATATAAAACAAGGAGAAACTTTCTTTCATGAATATATTCATTCAGTAGAAAAATCTCCTGTGAAGGAAGTGTTTCAATATTCTTCTACCGGTGAAGTGATGACAATGGAAAGTTGGACAAAATCATTTGGGGCAGGAATGCCTTATCAAAGGGAAGGAGATGTTGAAATGAAGGACGGTTATTATGTAATGAAAAATTTAAACCGTCCTGTACATGGAGGAGCATTAAGAATGAAGCCTTCAAGTCTGTATCCGCATACATTCTCCTTTCGTGATCAGACCATATACTTGTCAAAAGAACCATTTGTTACAAAAATTATAGAAATTAATGTGATAGACTTACCTTGGTGGGAAGGGTTTATACGTTCCTTCAAATTAAAGTAAATCTATGTAGAAAGTAGGGATGGAAATGGATGACAGCCAGAAGAAAATGCTGCAAGAGTTAGAAGGCAGTGATCGTGAACTTCGAAGCTTTTGGGGGATTATTGTTTTAGCGATTAGTGTTTTTTTATCTGCTTTTCATTTATATGTTGCTGGATTTGGATTACCAGGTATTGGATCCAAAACATTTTTAATATTGCATTTAACGATTGGTTTAGTATTAGTGTTTTGTATTTTTCCGATCAAAAAAGGTCTGCGCCAAACATCTATACCTTGGTATGATGTTATACTAGCAATTTTCTCATTAGCGGTTGGTACATATATTATTCAAAAACAAACAGCAACTTCTATTATGTCAGGACGGCCGACAGATCTGGATTTATTTATTGGTTTAGCTTTAATCATTTTAGTGCTTGAAGCAACACGTCGGGTAGTAGGAAAACCGTTAGTTATCATAGCGCTTGTCTTTATAGCTTATTTCTTTCTAGGTGAATATATGCCAGGTCAGTTTCACCATACACGAGGTGACTTTGAACGGTTTATTTATGAAATTACGTACCGTAACAATGGCATATTTGGAACACCAATTTATGCATCTGCTCAGTTTGTATTTATATTTATCCTATTTGGTGCGATCCTCGAATCTACAGGAGCCGGAAAGATGTTTATTGATTTGGCATTGCGTATGTTTGGTCGTTATAAAGGGGGACCAGCCAAGGCCAGTGTGGTAGCGAGTGGGTTAATGGGCAGTATTTCCGGAAGTTCTACAGCAAATGCGGTTACTACCGGTACATTCACGATCCCATTAATGAAACGAGTCGGTTTCAAACCGCATGTAGCTGGTGGGGTAGAAGTGGCGGCATCTTCAAGTGGCCAATTCTTACCGCCTATTATGGGTGCAGCTGCATTTATTATGGTAGAGTTTACAGGAGTTCCGTATTATCAAATTATTCAAAGTGCGATTATTCCTGCATTATTAGCCTATATTGGTATTTTATTCATGGTGCATTTTGAAGCATCCAAACACGGTATTACCGGGATTGCCAAGAGCGAATTGGCGTCAGGCAGGAAGTTGTTAATGCAACAAGGTTATCTCTTAATACCGTTAATCGCTTTGCTTTATTACTTGGTTTATGTTCGGGTTTCAGTAAATAATTCTGCGTTTTTCTCGATTATCGTATTATTGGTGCTAGCGTTATTTGTCCAGCGTTTCAAAGATAATCTTGGTCGTACAGCTATTATTGCAGCTGGGGTAATTGCGATTACTTTACTACTACAAATCTTTATCGACCCAATTAACCAAGGGATACATGCGTTAAATGATTTGTTTAATACCAATTTCTTTAGTGTGGAGACAATTAGGTGGAAGCCAGAAATATTAACATTAATCCTTATTAGTATAGGGATTGCGCTTATTTTTGCATTATCCCAAAAGAAAATGAAAATTGATTCACCACCAGTCCATTTTGGCTGGAAGCAAACATTAGCTGGTTTTGAAACAGCTGCACGAAATGCATTATCGATTATTGTCGCATGTGCAACTGCAGGTATTTTGATTGGTGTGATCACAACTTCAGGTTTATCTACTAAATTCACAAGAATTGTAATTGGCTTTAGTGAAACATTAACGAATGCGATGCCAAACTTTTTAGTAACAGATAATACCCAGTTATATTTTGCATTAATATTAACGGTGTTTGCTTGTTTATTATTAGGATTAGGATTACCGACAACGGCAACCTATGTTGTTCTGGCAGCTATTGTAGCTCCTGTATTAACAGATATGGGTGTTCATGTTTTGATTGCTCACCTATTTGTACTATATTACGGGGTATTAGCGGATGATACACCGCCGATTAATCTACCTGCCTATGCGACAGCGGGTATAGCCAAGGCAGGGCCTGTTCGGACTGGTATCCAAGGGTTTAAATATGATTCAGCAGCATTGTTATTGCCGTTTGTTTTTACATTAAACCCAACTATTCTTTTGATTACGGATGTGGCATGGTATCAAGTTATTTGGGCGATTGTTACGGCAACAATCGGGATGATTGCCTTTGCTTCGTTCATTCAAAATTGGTTAGTCAGACAATATCATTGGTATGAAAGGTTATTAGCGCTGATTACAGCATTATTATTCATCCAAAACAACTTACTGACAGATATTATTGCCATAGTGACACTTGCTATTATTTTTGCCTTGCAGTTGTTTCTTTCCAAGAATCAGAAGAATAAAGAGCAAACAGCATAATGACAAGAACCCTCTATCCATTTTGAACTGACCCAGTAAAACGGGACAAGAAAAAACACCTATGCTGCCATAGTCCTGAATTCAACAGGACTGTGGCAGTTTAGTTTTGTAAACGGTCGTATATAGTTGTAATAATACATGTAAGATTGCACTTTTTCTAGTACAATAGAGTTTGTAAGGTGCACTCTATTTTGAGTGTTGAATTCTTCCGACTTTAGCGAGGAGTGGAAGGATTCGATTACGGCATTATCAAAGCAGTTTCCTTTTCGGGACATGCTTGTGGTAATGCCTTTTTCTTTAGCCAGCTCTTGAAAGTCGTAAG
>NZ_KB898683.1 GCF_000377765.1 Gracilibacillus lacisalsi DSM 19029
TCAGACAAGCTTCCCGCGCTCGACTTGCATGTATTAGGCACGCCGCCAGCGTTCGTCCTGAGCCAAGATCAAACTCTCAATAAAGTTGACTTGCGCTCGCTTCTATAAGCTAGCTTGTTTCATGTTTAAAATCATACTGGTTGTTTTGTTCAGTTTTCAAAGATCAATATGACTGCCGTTTTTTGCGACAGCTTTTATATCATATCATCTCACTCACATTATGTCAACAACCTTTTTTAAAATTTTAAGTTGCGTTTTTAAGTCGTGATGGATGATTTTTTGTCATGTCGTTTTCAGCGACGATTAATAATATAACACGTGGTTAGATTTAAAGTCAACAACTTTTTTCACTTTTTTTAAATAAGTCATCTTCTATCTTAGTTACTCCCATAAAAAGAACCTCGACCAAGAACGGTCAAGGTTCTTCCATACTATTATTTATTACGCATTTGAGGGAAAAGTAAAACATCTCTAATCGACGGTGAGTTAGTTAACAGCATAACTAATCGATCAATACCTATACCTAAACCACCAGTTGGAGGCATACCATATTCTAGTGCTTCCAAGAAATCCTCATCCATTTCATGTGCTTCATCATTACCTTGCTCTTTTTCTTTAACTTGTGCTTCAAATCTTTCTCTCTGATCAATTGGATCATTTAACTCAGAGAATGCATTTGCATGCTCACGCCCAACAATAAACAGTTCAAAACGATCTGTGAAACGTTCATCTTCTTTATTCTTCTTAGCTAAAGGAGATATTGCCACAGGGTGACCGTACACAAACGTTGGCTGGATTAGTTTCTCTTCTACCTTCTGTTCAAAGAATTCATTAACAACATGTCCAAATGTCATCGTATCTTCTACTTCTACCCCGTTTTCTTTCGCTAAAGCTTTTGCTTCTTCATCCGTCATCTCTTTCCAGAAGTCAACACCTGTATGTTCTTTAATCGCATCTACCATATGAAGCCTTGTCCATTTTGGCGCTAAATCAACCTCATAATCCCCATAAGTAATTGTGGTAGATCCAGTTACTTCTTCAGCGATATGAGACACCAAGTTTTCAACCAACTCCATAATATCATGATAATCTGCGTATGCTTCGTACAATTCAATCATAGTAAATTCCGGATTGTGGCGAGTAGATACCCCCTCATTACGGAATACACGGCCAATTTCATATACTTTTTCCATACCGCCTATAATCAATCGTTTTAAATGCAACTCAATGGCAATACGCATATATAATGGAATATCGAGCGCATTATGGTGTGTTTCAAACGGACGTGCAGATGCACCACCTGCAATACCATGCATCATTGGAGTTTCTACCTCCAAAAAACCTCTCTCATCTAAGTAACGTCGCATGGACTGAATGATCTTACTGCGAAGAACAAACGTATTTTTACTTTCCATATTAGTAATTAAATCTAGGTACCGCTGGCGATAACGTTGTTCTACATCTTTTAGACCGTGGAACTTTTCTGGTAAAGGACGAAGAGATTTCGTTAGCATTGTAAATTCGTTTGCTTTAACCGAAAGTTCTCCTACATTTGTTTTGAACACTGTACCTGTAACACCAACAATATCTCCTAAGTCTGCTGATTTGAAGATTTCATAAGCTTCCTCTCCGATTCTATCTTTCCGTACATATAATTGGATTTGGCCGCTTAAATCCTGAATATGTGAGAAACCAGCTTTTCCTTTTCCGCGCTTCGTCATAATTCGGCCTGCCACTGTCGTTTCAATTGCTTTTTCTTCTAATTCCTCTTTAGAGAACTGATCATAATGTTCTTTTAATTCTTCTGCCAAATGTGTACGAACAAATTTATCACCAAACGGATCAATCCCTTGTTCACGGTAACTGTTCATTTTATCCAAACGCACACGCATGTGTTCATTCAGTTCTTCGCTCATTTTCGTTCACCTCTATAATTAATTTATGTAATATATATCAAAAAACTGCCAGCATCACACTGGCAGTATCATATTCATTCATGATTAGTATAGAAAAGGAACTTGTCTGTGTCAATGTTTACACACTCAGGAAACTCTTACTTGTTGTTCTACGTAGTCGTATAACAGTCCATCTAGTTCTTGGACTCTGTTTCGTTAATTACGTACTTTACCATTTCCTTTTAAATACCAACTAGCCATTGGTGCTAAAACAACCTGGTTACGGATGTTAATATCATCTGTGTTCCACATACCGTTTCTCTTCATTATCTTCTATTTTAGGTTGCAGCTCTTCTAATGAAATATCGAGCTTAGCTGCAATATATTTTAAATGATCCTCAGTAGGAATTCTTTTACCTCTTTCAATTTCTCCTAATTGCGAAACCGATATTCCAAGTTCATCCGCAAATTCAATTTGCGTATAACCTTTCAACTTCCGAAATGCTTTGATTCTCTTACCCCATCTATTGGTTGCCATTTGACTACACCTTCTTTATCTTCTGCAGGTATACTTGCTAATAATTCCGTTATATTCTTATCAAAATATGCTATATACAAAAATGGATTTATTTCTGCTAATGGTATTAAAACAAATGCTCGCTCATGTAATCTTGGATGTGGTAAAATTAATCGCTCTGTTTCTATATTTTCTTTATTATATACTAAAATGTCAAGATCAATTGTCCTCGGTCCCCATTTTACTTCTCTTTTTCTACCGAGATTCTGTTCGATACTTTGGCAAACGTTCAACAGAGAATTTGGATCTAAATCTGTTGCAACTTCAATCACCATATTCAAAAATTGATCTTGTTCCACAAAACCTACAGGGTCTGTTTCATATATTGAAGATTGATCTTTGATTTCTATTTTATCATGTACAGCTAATTGTTCCATAGCTTTATTTAAATAAGCTAATCTTGGTTCGATATTAGATCCAAGCGCTATATATACTTTTTTCATAAAGATTTCTCCCTATAAATTTCAACAGCAACCGACTGATAATGACCAGGAATAGGAGGATCAGGTTTCATTACCTTGACAGTACAAGCTTGTAATGGATCAAACTGGGATAAAAGTGTCTCTGCAACCTCTTCAGCTACTGCTTCAATTAAATTTTTTGATCTTCCTTCAACGATTTGCTTCGTCAATTGATACACGAGGCCATAATCAATGGAATGCTGAAGATCATCTGATTGACCTGCCTGTTTCAAATCTGCTTCCAATACTACATCTACTAAAAAGCGTTGCCCTAGCTTCTTTTCTTCAGGAAATACACCGTGAAACCCATAAAAGGTCATTTGATTAAGGTATATTTTATCCATCTTATGCACCACCCTTACCAATCAGCTTGTCCATCATCTTAGCCATTCTTACATGCATCTCGACATTATGAACTCGGACTATTTCACAACCCTTTGTTAAACCGTAGCATACAGTTGCCCCAGTTCCTTCATCCCGCTCATCCACTGGCAAATTTAAAGTTTTGGCAATAATGGACTTACGGGAGGTTCCTAGTAAAACAGGATAATCTAATTCTCGAAGTCGATCCATTTCCTGCATGACTTGAATATTTTCTTCATATGTCTTAGCAAATCCAATGCCCGGGTCGAGAATAATCTGGTCACTTCTCACACCAACATCTAATGCAATCTGGATACTTTCTTTTAAATCAGATAACACATCTTCCATCAGTTCATCATATCTTGGGTTTTCCCGGTTGTGCATAAGTATAATGGGAACATCCAATTCTGCTGCCACTTTTGCAATATCTGGTTCCTTCTTGGCACCCCAGACATCATTAATAATTGATGCGCCTGCTTCTATTGATAGCTTTGCTACCTTAGCTTTCCATGTATCAATGGAAATAGGTATATTGATTTCATCAACAAGTGCTCTAATCACAGGAATTACTCGGTCTATTTCATCTTTTTCAGATACCGGTGTGTGTCCGGGTCTTGTTGATTCACCACCAACATCGATGATATCAGCGCCTTGCTCTTCCATTTTTTTAGCCTGGCGGATCGCGGCTTGGATATTATTATATTTTCCTCCATCAGAAAAAGAATCTGGTGTTACATTTAAGATACCCATTACTAATGTTTTCTCTGGATAATGATAGTCTTTTATTTTTGTTCGTAACCACTTTTCCATGATACCCCGTCCTCACGAAACGAATTCTATAATCTATTCATAACAAAATATTATACCACAAATAAACATTGAAAGTTTAGGTCTATTGAAAAATATTCTCTACTACTAGCACTACTTTTATCCAATAGTAAAAAACACATTGCGATACCCACCAGATACCAGAATGCTTTATTCATTAGATATAAACTGCGAAGTAATGAAAGTTCTGTCTGAAGTAGCGTGGTAATTAGTTGTGCGGTCACCTAAGAGATAATTTTGAACTATATCGTGATGATAACTACCACTCCGGCTGCCCACTTCCCTTCCGTGGGGTTTGCCCTTCAGCTAACTTTTTCGAGCAAAAACCACTCGAAGAAGTGGATCTTCAGGTCAAACAGTTCCCACAGGAGTGAAAGTGGGCGGCCTTCGTTAAGATATACTCCACAACACTTATCCGAAATCAGCCAGTCAATTTCTCCACCATATGTAATGTAGGGTACGACTATGCTAAAGGGCATTCACAGCCAATTAGTACTGTAATAAAACAGAAAATTTTTATTCCCATGAATTCATTTCTTACTATAATCAGAGAACCAAAATAGCGTAGGCAGAATACGGAGACTCCTGTGGGACTCACGAGAGCTGAAGATCCACTTTGCAAAGTGCTTTTCTTTGCAAAGTTAGCTGAAGCCGAGCCCACGGAAAGCGCAGTATTCTGCCGAAGCGGTATTCGGGTGCACTCTCTATGGGAGGATGGACAGAGCAGATCCTCAAGAGAGTTACTTCGCAGTTTATGTTTACTGCGATGGTTATGCAAAATAAAACCCCGTTTCAATATGAACTGAAACGGGGTTGTACTTATTTATTCTCTTTATTAAATCGCCTTGTTGTTTATTCTTCGTCAAATTGATAAAGAGGGGTTGAGAGATAGCGTTCTCCGTTACTTGGAAGAACCGCAAGAACTTTTTTGCCTTTACCAAGTTTTTGTGCTACTTGTTTAGCTGCGTAAATAGCAGCACCTGAAGATACACCACCAAGTACGCCGTCTTTGCGAGCTGCCTCTCGAGCTGTTTCATAGGCTTGATCATTGGATACCGTAATCACTTCATCATAAATATCTGTATCAAGAACTTCTGGTACAAACCCTGCACCGATTCCTTGAATTTTGTGAGGACCCGGTTTACCTCCAGATAATATAGCTGAATCAGTTGGTTCTACCGCATAAATTTTAATATCCTTGTACTGATCCTTCAAGACTTTACCTGCACCAGTGATTGTTCCACCAGTTCCAATTCCCGAAACAAATGCATCTAGTTGATCACCCATTTGCTCGACAATTTCTTTACCAGTTGTACGAGCATGAACAGCAGGGTTTGCTACGTTATTAAACTGCTGAGGCATGAAGTAGCCATTTTCTTTTTGTAATTCTGTTGCTTTCGCAATTGCACCTTTCATACCTTCTGCACCTGGTGTTAATACTAACTCTGCACCATAAGCTCGTAATAGATTACGTCTTTCCATACTCATTGTATCAGGCATTACTAAAATCGCTTTATAACCTTTAATAGCGGCAACTAATGCTAGACCAATACCAGTATTACCACTTGTTGGTTCAATGATGGTTTCTCCGTCTTTTAAAACACCCTCTTCTTCTGCAGCCTCAACCATCGCTAGTGCGATACGATCTTTAACAGAGCTACCAGGGTTCATAAATTCCAACTTCAAATAAATCTCTGCACCTTCAGGATCCGCTGTGCGATTTAATTTCACAATCGGTGTATTTCCAATCAATTCCGCAACATTTTGAGCTACTTTCATTCCAGTTCCTCCTCAAATCCAAGTAAAATTATTGGTTTTATATACAATGTACATGAAACGGTATACAATGTCAACCCATAAACTGGAAAGGGCTTGTTAATTTTTTTCATTTTTATAGTTTAACTCTACTTCTATTTGATCCCACAGAGCTGAAGCATCTACTTCAGACTGTAATTGATCTAAGGCAATATCTTGACGTACTTCCTCATACACTTCATCATAGTTCAATTCAATAGCAGGGAGATGTTGGTGATGGAAGATAATTGCATATCCGTTATTCACTAATATTGGTTCACTATATGTCCCCGCCTCTAATGAAATCGCCGTGTCATAGTATTCCCTTGGTATAAAACTGCTTGTCTCAGAATAAAACCCTAAATATCCGCCATCCGTTCCGCTTTCCTCATCAATGGACAAATCTTTTGCAACCTCATTGAAAGGTTCGCCATCATCCAACCTTGCCATCACATATTCTGCTTCTTGTTGTGTCGAAACGAGAATATGTGACAGCTGGACCATATCATCAAACTGGTATTGGTTTTGATAAAATTGATAATACTCTTCTATTTCTGCTTCAGAAACACTAACACCTTCACTTAAAAGTTGTTGTAGATAATAACGATATTTTATTTGCTCGGTCCATTTTTCAATTTTTTTCTCTTTTTTCTCTTCAGATAACAATCCTTGCATTACCATCATTCTCGATAATTCTCGGTCGATAATTTTCGGATGGACCTCAAGGTCTTTATCCTCTGCTAACTGAAAAACAACTTCCTTATCAATTAAATCATGTAAAACGGATTCGCCATATTGCTCTATTAATTCGCTCATCCAATCTTGATATAAAACTTCCTCATCCCCGATTTCTGCTAAAGGTTGATTACGATCCACCGGATTCTCATCTAATACTACAAATTCATCTGAGCTGTTTTGTCCTGAAAAGATAAAAATGGTTGTAATATTTGTTATGAGCAATAGTAAAATAATAGACCATAATACCAGACGTGATACCCTCAACTATTACTCCCCCTATTACTCTGTCTTCAATGCCCGCAACTCATCGATCGTAAATTTGTATGTTTCATTACAAAAATGGCAAGAAGCCGTAGCACCATGATCTTCCCTAATCATCGAATCAATCTCTTCGTTTCCTAAACTTTGGATTGCTGTTTCCAGTCTTTCTTTTGAGCAAGGGCAAGAAAATTGTACTGGTAAACGCTCATGAACTTTTAGATTTCCTTCACCTAATAACAACTCTAATATCTCATCTGGCTGTTTCCCATCTTGGATCAACTTTGAAATAGGTGGAACATTGGCAACCTTTTCCTCAATTTGAGCAATGGTTTCTTCTGATGCTCCCGGCATCATCTGTACAATAAATCCTCCAGCAGCTAAAATACTATGATCTGGATTGACTAAAACTCCTGCTCCTACCGCTGATGGAACCTGCTCAGAGTTAGCTAAGTAATAGGTGAAATCTTCACTTATTTCTCCAGATACAATGGGAACTTGACCAGTAAAATGATTTTTTAAGCCTAAATCTTTAACAATGCTTAATGTTCCCTCGGTTCCAACTGCTCTTCTTACATCCAATTTCCCTTGTGCATTTGATTCAAAATCGACATGTGGGTTTCCGACATAGCCACGTACTTCCCCTTTAGCATTGGCATCAGCAATGATTGCTCCCATTGGTCCGTTTCCTTCTACTTTTACCGTCAGCTTGTCTTCACCTTTCAACATCGCACCTAACATCGTGGAAATGGAAAGTGTTCTTCCAAGTGCAGCCGAAGCAGTTGCCCATGTATCCTGGCGAACTCGCGCCTCTTCTACTGTATCTGTTGAACGGATTGCGTAGGCTCTTACATCTCCGCCAAATGCTGTTGCTTTTAATAAATAGTCACTCATTTATAAACGTCCTTTCTTTACGCAAAATCTTGCTCATTCTTTTGGTATATTTCGTACAAACCTTTTAAGGTTAGATAAGGGTCGACGATATCAATTACAGAGGAGTCTTTGGCAATTAATGTTGCTAAACCTCCTGTGGCGATCACTTTTGGTGACCCTCCAACTTCTTTTTTTATCCGGTTTACGACAGCATCTACTTGACCGACGTACCCAAAGTAAACACCAGATTGCATTGCTTCTACCGTTGATTGCCCTAAAACCTGACTTGGCTTTTTCACTTCTATTTTCGGCAACTTGGCAGCATTCTGGTATAGAGCTTCTAAAGAAATATTAATGCCCGGGGTGATAACACCACTGACATATTCATCTGCTTCATTGATGTAACAGTAGGTTGTAGCCGTCCCGAAATCAATAATAATACTCGGGGAACCATATTCTTTAATGACGCCTACTGCGTTGACAACACGATCAGCACCTAACTCTTTAGGATTAGGGTACTTCATTTTTAAGTATGGATTCACTTTTTCATCACCAATTATCATGGGATTACAATGGAAATATTTATCTGCCATACGCTGCAGGGCAAATAAAATTGGTGGAACTACAGATGAGATGACAATACCGTTAATGTCTGAAAATGTTAATCCTTCATGTCCTAATAACGATTTAATAAACATGGCATATTCGTCTTCTGTTTTGTTTTTGTCCGTTTGCATGCGCCATTGATATGTTAATCGGCCATCATTAAACACTCCTAATACAGTGTTTGTGTTACCAACATCTAATACAAAGATCATAATATCCTCCAAAATATCCAAAAAAATTTGTTTACTTATTTTCATATTGTATAGCTTGCAAGCAACAAGTCGCAAGTTTTATGGTTGTAGACCTAACTCACATCAGTTATATCATACACTTGAGAAAACACAAATATTTCAATCCATAAATAAAAAAGGCCCTGAAGTAATAACTAATAGATGTTCGGTCACCTAAGAGATAATTTTGAAATATATCGTGGTGATAACTACCACTCCGGCTGCCCACTTCCCTTTCCGTGGGGTTTGCCCTTCAGCTAACTTTTTCGAGCAAAAACCGCTCGAAAAAGTGGATCTTCAGGTCAAACAATTCCCACAGGAGTGAAAGTGGGCGGCCTTCGTTAAGATATGCTCCACAACACTTATCCGAAATCAGCCAGTCGATTTCTCCACCATATATCACAGAATTACAGCCGATTAGAACTATAGTAAAACAAAAGAATTTAGTTCCGTGAATTCATTCCTTTCTATAATCAGATAACAAAAATAGCGTAGGCAGAATACGGAGACTCCTGTGGGACAGCGAGAGCTGAAGATCCACTTTGCAAAGTGGTTTTCTTTGCAAAGTTAGCTGAAGCCGAGCCCACGGAAAGCGCAGTATTCTGGCGGAGCGGTTTGCATGCACTCTCTAAATGAAGAATGGTAGAGAGCAATTCCTTGTGCTCGTTACTTCACAGTTTATGTATTCTGTTTCTTGAAGCGTAAAAAAGCAGTTCCTTTTTTAGGAACTGCTTTTCGTTTTATTGTTTATCTTTATCGTCGGACTCTTCAGTTGATTTGTCTTGGTCGAAATAGCTTTTTGAATCCTGGTCAAAATAGCTTTCTTCTTCTTCTTTCGGTTGAATGTTTACTTTAAAGTCAGATGACTTGTTATCATCTTCCTTTGTATCATCCGTTTCTGTTGGAGATGGTTTTTCTTTACCATCTTGTTCAGAAACTACCGGATCTGGAAGTTTACCATCTTCAAACAGGCCTTTAATCTGACCAGCATCTAATGTCTCAACCTCTAGTAGAGTCTTCGCTACAAGTTCTAACTTGTCACGATTTTCTGTGAGAATTTGTTTTGCTCTGTTATAACATTCTTGGATGAAGTTTTGGATTTCCTGATCGATTTCATATGCAATCGCATCACTGTAGTTTTGCTCATTTTGCATATCGCGACCTAAGAAAACTTGCCCTCCACCACTTCCAAATTGAAGAGGTCCAATCTTATCACTCATACCATATTCCATTACCATCTTACGAGCAATTCCGGTTGCACGCTGAAAATCATTATGAGCACCAGTACTTGCTTCACCAAAGATGATTTCTTCAGCTACACGACCACCTAATAAACCGGTGATCTTATCGAACAACTCTGGTTTTGTCATAAAGTAGCGATCTTCACGCGGAAGCATTACGGCATAACCACCTGCTTGACCACGAGGTACAATCGTTACCTTATGTACCATGTCAGCATCATCTAGCACCATACCAATAATCGTATGACCACTTTCATGATAAGCAACAATATTGCGTTCTTTTTCTGAAATAACCCTACTTTTCTTAGCAGGTCCAGCGATGACACGGTCAATTGCTTCATCTACTGATTCCATATCGATTTTCTCTTTATCATGTCGTGCTGCAACAAGTGCTGCTTCATTTAAGAGGTTTTCAAGGTCTGCACCTGAAAATCCTGGTGTACGCATAGCGATTGTCTTCAAATCAACATCTTCTGCTAATGGTTTATTACGTGCGTGAACACCTAATACGTCTTGACGACCTTTTAAGTCTGGACGATCTACGGTAATTTGACGGTCAAAACGTCCCGGACGTAATAACGCAGGGTCTAAAATATCTGGTCTGTTAGTTGCAGCGATAATGATAATTCCTTCATTCTCACCGAAACCATCCATTTCAACGAGTAATTGGTTTAAGGTTTGTTCACGTTCATCGTGACCGCCACCTACACCAGCACCACGCTGACGACCTACTGCATCAATCTCGTCAATAAAGATAATACATGGTGCATTTTTCTTCGCATTTTCGAATAAATCACGTACACGAGATGCACCAACACCCACAAACATCTCCACGAAATCCGAACCACTTATAGAGAAGAACGGAACTCCTGCTTCACCTGCAACGGCTCTAGCAAGTAATGTTTTACCTGTACCAGGAGGTCCTACTAGTAAAACCCCTTTTGGTATTTTTGCACCAATAGCAGAGAATTTACGTGGATCTTTTAAGAAGTCAACTACTTCTACTAATTCCTGCTTCTCTTCATCCGCACCAGCAACATCTCTGAAACGAACTTTTTTCTTCTCTTCATTGTACATTTTCGCCTTACTCTTACCAAAGTTCATCACACGGCTACCACCGCCTTGAGCCTGGTTAAGTAAGAAGAAAAACAGAATGAATATAATAACAAATGGAATCATGGTCGTTAAGAACGTAACCCATCCACTCGGTTGTTCCTCTTCCTCAATTGTTAATATCCCTTGATCTTTAGCGGTATCTTCCACCTGTTCAACGATACCAGGAGTATCTAGGATATTAGTCATAAAGGGTTTATCATCTTGCTCTAATTCCCCTACCACACGTATTACACCATTGGAAGGGCGCATTTCCATTTCTTTGATTTGGTTATTTTCCAATGCTTGCATAAATTCGTTTACTTTTAATTCTTCAGCCTGGTTGTTTTGGCTGCTGAATACTGATATGATCCCTATCACAACTAAAAAGATTACGAAATAGAGGATCACATTACGTATAATCCGATTCATTGCCTACCTCCTCCCGAAACGAGAAAACTATAGTAAATAGTATCATATTGCAAGACTTTATGACAACTAATTACAACTGACCTTTGTTTGATTTTAATTATTCTTCGCCACCATAAACTTCTGGCTTCAAAATACCAATATATGGTAAGTTTCGATATTTCTCTTGATAATCTAGTCCATAACCCACCACAAATTCATTTGGCACTTCAAAACCTACTACATCTGCTTTAATATCAACAGTTCTTCCTTCAGGTTTATCTAATAATGTGACAATTTTAATAGAATTTGCCTGACGATACTTAAATAAATCAACTAAATAACTTAATGTTAGACCACTATCAATGATGTCTTCAATAATTAAAATATCACGGCCCTCTACCTTTGTGTCTAAATCTTTCACGATTTTAACTTCACCAGAGGAACGCATTTCATTCCCGTAACTTGAAACATCCATAAAATCCATTTCTAGGTGTGTATCAATCGAACGTAAAATATCCGACATAAAAGGTAATGCACCTTTCAACACACCAACCGCTAACGGAAACCTTCCTTCATATTCTTTGGTTAACTGCTCACCAAGCTCTTGACATTTCGCTTGTATTTGCTCTTCGGAAATTAATATTTCCTTTATCTCATCATGCATCTTGCTGCCTCCTATTCATTTGAATCCCTATATGTTAATGAAATATATTTACCAACAGAACCTTCATGAACTAGTTCCGCTTTCCTTAAACCAACAATCCAAAGCAAAGATCCATCTGCACCAAAGATGAGCGGCCAGCTATCTCTTAAATAAACCGGAATTTTCTCATCAATAAATATATCTTTTACTTTCTTCCGACCGTTTAACCCTTTCACTTTGATACGGTCCCCTGGCATTCTCACTCTCATACTGAGTGGTAATAATGATTCACATTCAATCGGGATATGTAAAGTATAATTATTATCTTCTTGAATATCTCCAGAGGTATATGTGGCTGTCAGAATGGCGCCATTCGGTAGTAACATTTCACCGGGAACCTTTATGAATTGGTGGTCTTTCCATTTCTTTTCGACTTGGGAGAGAAAGTGGAAACGCAATTCTTGGTAATTTTTCGTTACCTTTAAGGATTTTGGGAAATCTAAAGTAACATTACTCTTTTCTTGATCTAATAATGCAAAAAAAGCTTTTTCATGTTGTGTAGATAAATCTGTTGGTACTTCTTGATAAAGATAGTTTAATATTAGATGAAAGGCTCGTCTTTGTAAAGCTATCGGGTAAGATCGAAAAGCTTCAATATTAAAAAATACCGAGTCTTTTTCACATGTTACGACTTCATGCCTCATTGCTTTCGTTTGTGCTTGAAGAAATTCCTCGTCCTCCGTCATACGCTCTGTCATTTCCTGTACATGAAGATGAACGTGACGGTCTTGTTGCTTGAGCAACGGTAAAACATGCAACCGGAAAAAATTGCGTGTATAATCGATAGATTGGTTCGAAGGATCCTCCCTAGGTACGATCTCGAACTCTCGACAATATTGATAAATTTCATTTTTAGATAAACATAATAAAGGCCTAACGATGTATCCATTTGCGAATTTTCTTTTTACTGGGATACCAGTTAAAGCAGCAGGATTAGACTGACGTACCATTCGCATTAAGACGGTTTCTACCTGGTCATCACCATGATGTGCCAAAGCTAAAAGGTCAGAACCTGTTTCCTTCATAACCTGTTCAAATACTTGATAACGCAAAGTACGGGCCGCTAACTGTGTCCCTTCTTTATGTATTGCTTTTCTCCTGTTCACATCTACCTCTTTCCCTATAAAAGGGACGCCTAATTGCTCACAAATCTGTTCAACGTATTGAACATCTGCCGCAGACTCTTCCCCACGCAAACCATGATCGATGGAAATTACCTTAACTTGTACATCCCATAGATTCTGCAAACTTACTAAACAGTGTAGTAATAGCAAAGAATCTGCACCACCTGAAACACCTACTAATACCTTGGCATGCTTATGTAATAATTGATGTCTCTCCATAAATGGCTTTAATTTATCATAAAGGGTTGATTTACTCAAACACCACCACCCCATCCAATCTTGTTTACATTATTTTAACATAATATGAATGATAAAATCTTTTTATCACATAAAAAATGTAACATAAAGATAACAGGCACCTCCAATGGTTAATATACTACCTATTTCAAGAAAAGGATATAATGCTTCATGAGAGCTTTTTGCTTTTTGATGCTGTCTTCTCTTATCTCGTTTTGACTTCTGATGAATAAAATAATTTAACAAATAATCTTTTATCTGTTTTGCCTCGGTTATAGAATTATTAATGAGCATCAGTAATAGTTTTCTCAATGGATCGATTGTCACTGCTTGATTGATTTTCTGTTGTAACGTTTTTTTAGGATTAGTTCCTTTTGTAAAACCATTTGGATAATAGACACGCAAAATCACCATTGCTAACGCAAAGAGATCGTAGCCTGGGTCAGCTTTACGTGAACCGCATTGCCAATACGCACGATCATAGAATTCAGTATACTCTTTAATTGCTCTACCCTGTAAGGTTGTCCCACCAACATCAACCCATCTTAATTGAACGGGCTTACGTGATACAATTAAATTTTCTATCTTTAAATCACCAAATACATACCCTTGCTGATGTAATACGTGTAAATCATTAGCAAATTTGATCAAAAGAGATACTAACCATTCATGACCATTTCTTCGCATAAAATCATGTAACGACTCACCAGATATATATTCCATTACATAAAAAGAATAGGTAAAGCCATTATGAGCCTGATAATCATCCACATCTATCAAAGAAGGTCCAAGGTGATAACCTTGAACCGCTTGGAAGGACTTCAATACGTTTACTTCAGAACTCACAGAAGCACTTTGTTTACTGATTTTCAGTGCTACTTGTTTGTTTTCGTGTACACAAAGATAAACAGATCCTATCGCACCACTCCCCAGTTTTTTTACGACATGGTAATGATGACGGTGCCATTTACCTTTGACAATTTGTCCTTTTCTTAACTGAATATCAGGCTTCTTCGATGTCTGTGTAATCATCGCTCGTAAATCTCCTTCGTAACGTCTTCTTACCAAATTGATACATGGCTTCTTTTAAAGCAGGCCCAGTCGGTGTAATACCACCGCTTGATATTTTGGCAAAAATAGAAGTGATGGAATCTAGTTTCGATGTCCAATCTACTAATTGTTGAATCGGCTTCTTCCGTCCCGGGAATTGATATACAGCAAAACGGCTTCGCCCAATTCTTGCATTCATACTGATGGAAAGATCAATAAGAGCTTCTTGAACAGTTGGTAGTTTATTGGTCATACTAGCACTTGTATCAACGAGTACTAATACTTCTAAATCACAAGTCTCTCCTAGTTCGTCCACTACTTCCATTACCTCCCCACGCTGATCTGGAGGTAATTCTTCCATTGTTTTTTCACTACCTAAGATTTGCTTTAATTCATTATTCACCACACCTTGCAACGTTTCCGTCATCGCTTGTTTGGTCACAGTTTGAACGGTCTGTGCTAAGGCATCCTGATAAACAATTTGACTAACCCCTTGGCCGTTTTCAGAGATTTCTTCTACTTCTTCCAATCCCTCTGGTTGTTCTGTATGATCATCTTCTAATATGCCAATGACATTAACCGTAATTCCTTGTTCGGCTACTAAACTAGCTACTAGTGCTGGATCTTCTCCTTGGTTCGAGCAACCATCCGTAATTAAAAGAATTTGTTTAAGTGTCCCCGTTTTCATACATTTTCCTCCTATTATTGGTCGTTTATTATTAGTAAGGTTCGCCAATAATGGGGGGAATTATACGTTTGACCTGCTTGTCATTAACTAATGTCCTCTCTTTCAAATTGTCGAAAAGAACGAATAGGTGCCCATTGTGGCTGATTTTCCGTAATTTGAGCTACCAATACCGTCATATCATCTTCAATCTCACCACTTTGAGTTCGAATCACCTCTTCTAGTAATAAATCAGCGATCTCTTGAGGCTCTTTCGTCTCCATTTCTAGCAGTTTTCGCTTCAACCATAGATCGACATTCTCTATCTCTTTCGGACCGTCAAATATCCCATCACTCATCATGATTAAGAAATCGCCTGCTTTCAATTGTGCACTGACAACATCAACTTCTACCTCCTGAATAATCCCGATTGGAAGGTTGCTAGCCTCTATCTTCTCTACAGCATCACTTCGCATAATAAAACTAGGAGTAGAACCTACTTTTAAAAAGCGAACTACTGCATGGTGGAGGTCTACCATTGCCAAATCCAATGTTGCATAAATCTCTTCATTTGTTCTAAGTGCTAAGATGGAGTTAATCGATTTAATTGCTACCTGCTCGTGCAAACCAGATTCTAAGATTTGTTGTAATAACCGTAATGTTTCGGTACTTTCTTCATGTGCTCTGTCTCCATTTCCCATCCCGTCACTTATAGCTAAAGCATATTTTCCGGCACCAAGCTCCATTGATTTGTAACAATCCCCTGATATTAATCCTCCTCCTTTAGCTGCGTGTGCCACCCCAGTATTAATGACAAATTTCCTGGCAGAACCAAAGGTAAAAAAGCTATGCCCTTTTGCTAGAGGAGAAAGGTCTTCCGTAACGACAATGATCGTTTCATCCAAAATATCAGAGAGAATTGGTGCAATCAGTTTGGCAGCTTCTCCATGGTATTGCTGGAACGCAATCACCATTTCAATATCGATGTTTCCTTTCTCCAAACTATAAATATCTAGTTTTTCTAGTTCAATCCCTACATGTTTTAACGCCGCAACTATTTCAATTTCCTGTTGCTCATGGTTTTCCTTTTCTTTAAGAATCTCATTAGCGAAATTCTCCATGACTTCTGATACACCACTTAATTGATCTGCGACAAAACGTCTACTTTCTAACACTTGTTTCTTCAGTTGTTTGTTTGCTTCAAAAAAGGATAGTTCTTGTTGCATGATATCAATCACTTTACGAGATTTAATACAGTGATTTTCAAATTGTCTGTTCGTTATATTATTCAATTGGTTATCTGTCTCCAATTGATCTTTGACATCTCGCATTAAATCGTATGTTTTATCAAATTGTTGTACCCAACAGGTTTCTTTTTTGAAGCATGTTTGACAAGTTTTTTCCGTGACATTACTTAAATAGTAGTCCACTTCTAGATCCTGTTCCTGCCATTGGTTAGATTCTGTTTGAAAGCTGCGAGACAAAGCTTTAAAGACATTAGAGAACCGTTCGACCCGATGGGCAGTCACGTTTCGAACCTTTTGCAAATATTGCTCTTGCTCATTGGTATGTTCAACCGTTCCAGGTATATATTTAGCAATCTGTTTAATCAATTTGCTCGGTGTTATTAAAAACAATAATATCGCTAACGCTGATTCCATTAATGCAGTTGCCAGATAATCAAAGGATTCGCCATATAAACTGATTAACAACGTACTAATTAATAACCCTAAACTGACAGCTAGCTTTCTTCCTTCTTTCAGTAACCCACCTAATAGGCCTGAGAAAGCTAATAAGCTCATTTGAAACATGTTGGCGATGCTGGCAAGACTCAATATTAATCCTGCCACAACCCCAACAGTGGAACCAATTGCAGCACCACCAACTAATGCAAGAAGCAATACTAAATATCGTGCTAAAACCTGTTCCATTTGCGCATCATAGATTTCTACACCAATCACTCCTGTTAGTACCGAAGCTAATAAAATGATAAAACAAACAATTTCTTCATTTTTTAGGATTGGTTTATATCTTTTTGGTGATAATAATGGAATACTTTGCATAAAGATTAGTAATAGAACAGCTGCTAATATTCCCTCAACAAGAGCGATGACCCACTCCAGATATGTTAGCTTCATTGTCATCGCATAAGTACTGATTCTAGGAATACTTGCTGCAAAAAAGACGAAAAACGGTAAGATCCTCTCGACCGATTTCGATTGATAGATAAAAAAGGAGAGGACTATTAAGATAGAAATAGATAAAAATATATAGAAGCTATGTGACAGACCGTATGTAAAAGCTCCTATTAATGAGAATGTAATAAGGGGAAGTACTTTGTCTCGACGTAAAAACCAGACTGCCGCAACAAAGGCGATGACAAATGGTGAAAGTGTCGATAAAATGACAGCTCTTCCTAATAGAAAACCGATAATACAAATAAGCAAACCTTTCTCAAACAATAAGCTTGTCCAATGTTGACCGATCTTTTGACGTAAGTTACTCATCATCGGATGAGAACTAGAAAAAAAAGATTTTGGTTTATTATCCGTATATGTGTTCATTTATATCACTCCTCTGTCCACATTAAATCACATCTCCTCTCGATATTTTGTCAAAACAAGGAAGATGCCGTTCTAAAAAGTTCGACGCTATTCTTTATATAAAGAACCAAACGACATTTTCTTCTTACATTTCCTTTGATTTCTTTCAATTTTTTTGACAGACCTTGTAGATACAGAAAAGATAATAAAAAATTTGAAGTTGTTTGTTGACAGATAGGTAAAGCTGTTGTATTATATTTTTTGTGTCTTTCAAATAAGACAACCCTATTTTTATATCATGGCGGTGTAGCTCAGCTGGCTAGAGCGTACGGTTCATACCCGTGAGGTCGGGGGTTCGATTCCCTCCGCCGCTATAAAGCAAAAGACTTAGGCAACTGCCTAAGTCTTTTTTTATATAAACTAATACAACTCTATTTGATTCGATGTAGATATATACTGCGAAGTAATGAAAGCTCTATTTGTTCAAAGTAATGTGATACGGTAATCTAAGGCATAATTTTGATATATATCGTGATGATAATTACCACTCCGGCTGCCCACTTCCCTTTCCGTGGGGTTTGCCCTTCAGCTAACTTTTTCGAGCAAAAACCGCTCGAAAAAGTGGATCTTCAGGTCAAACAATTCCCTCAGGAGTGGAAGTGGGCGGCCTTCGTTAAGCTATGCTCCACAACACTTATCCGAAATAATCCAGTCGTTTTCTTCACCATATGTAACATAGGGTACGTCTATGGAAAAGGGGCATTCCCAGCCAATTATCACTGTAATAAAACAGAAAAATTTAATTCCATGAGTTCATTTCTTTCTATAATTAGAGAACTAAAATAGCGGAGGCAGAATACGGAGACTCCTGTGGGACAGCGAGAGCTGAAGATCCACTTTGCAAAGTTAGCTGAAGCCGAGCCCACGGAAAGCGCCGTATTCTGCCGGAGCGGTATTCGGTGCACTCTCTATGGGAGGTTGGACAGCGTAGATCCTCGAGATAGTTTTATGTATTTGTGTTAATATGTTTATTTGCGAAGGATTCTATAGTTAATCCAGTACCTCCATTCTATACACTTACCCCTTACACTGAAAAAGCTACCGATCATTTGATCGATAGCTTTTTCTTTATAATATATAATTACGAGTCACATCCGTCTTCTTTACGTTACATAGACAGCAAGTTTTAGCCTTTTCTCGCCCCTCGTCCTCCGCGTTTTGATTCTGTATGCTTTTTAAGAGTCGCTAAGCGATCTTCAGAATCTTTTAAGAAACGATTCATTTTTTGCTCAAATGATTCGCCTCTTTCGCGGTTATTTTTTGGATTTCCTTGATTTTTGCGACGATTAGATGGCGGTGGATTGTCTTTTGCTTTTTTAATAGACAAACCGATTTTACCATCGTCTTCCACATTAAGAACCTTAACTGTTACTTCATCACCGACAGTTAAGTGTTCATTAATGTCTTTTACATAATTATCGGCAACTTCACTAATATGAACTAGACCTGTTTTACCTCCAGGTAATTCAATAAACGCTCCAAAATTAGTGATTCCTGTTACCTTTCCCTGCAACTTGCTGCCTACTTCGATTGACATAAAAAAATTGCTCCTCCTTAAATTTTAAAAAAATATACTACAACTATATTATAGCCAAGCAATTAAAACGGTGTCAATAAGATGGATCCTCTTCTGGCAATTTAAAGACGATCTCTCCTTCTTCCGTAAAGAAATAATTCGTTTTTGCAATTTGCAACAAATATTCTTCATCATTTAAAAGCTCTATTTCTTCAGTCAGTTTCTTTTCTTCGTTTTGAAGAGTAGTTAATTCTTCGGAAAGCTCCGTATATTCCTGTTGCATATCCTGATATTTCACACGTTGATTAATATGAAAAGTAATGAGGCTAACCATGGTGACGGAGACAATTATGCCAAATAACATTAATCTACGATATAATTTCTTTTTTCTGCGTTTTTGACGTTTTACTTGAGCGTCGTATTGTTCAATATAGGCGTCATTGATACGAGATACCTTGTTGCGTTTAGCCATAATTCACCAGTGCCTCCCTTGTGGAAATTATTCTTTTCTTCTTATTTTACTATAAAATCGATAAAAAGGATGTAAATATTTCTTTGCATTTTTTGGTAATAATGGCTGTAAGATAGAAAGAATCATCTTTACCGGCCACCCCAATACGTTTAATAGCAATAATAGCAATGAATATAAAGCGATAAATACTTTGCTAATACATACTACTATTAATGATACGATAAATACGATAGGCTTTACAACTAAAATTTCTATTATTCGGTATAGAAAGCGATAAATACGAAGTGCAATTCGGATTAACGTATCTACAACGCGTCCAAAAGCCTGTTCGAAAAGGCTTTTGAACATCGCATAACCACATAGCACTGCCAAAAATATATAGAATCTTAAAATTCCTTCATTGACAAAAAACAATATAAAATAGAGAATCGCTGCTTGTATGAGCCAAAAGAGAATCTCCAACACATATTTCCATAGTATGCTTGAGGTCCACAATCGTTCCAGCCGTTTGAACGTATGGTAACTAGCACCGAGATAGACACCAGATACCACCATCGCTATGATTGTGATAAATTGTGTACTTAATGTCATTTGAATAGCTTGCTAAACAAACCTTTAGCCTTCTCCCCATGTTGCTCGTCCAAATAAGATAATTCATAAATCTTACCCTTAATGGAAACATGGCCAGATTCTACATCGAGGTTTTTCATTTGTAAATTATCTCCACGAATAACTAGATAACCCATAACGGTTTGCAGTAGAAACTCTTCACTATCAAAGCTATCAACTTCTTTGACTCCATCTATCTCCAAGAGACGACGGTTGGTCATTTTCACGTGGTGTTCCATTTGTGGTGCTGGCATCGTTTTTTTATCATAGTAATTCATTAGTTTTTCCCTCCCTTTTATCCATCACTAATATATGAATAAAGGGACAAGTTTAGAACTTAATAGAACACTATTGATTGATATATTCCTCATGTTTAATCGTATATAAATTACTTGCTTCATCTTTTTTGACCGTTTCTTTTAAATCATCAATTTGTATGGTTAATAGTTTTTGACCAAATTGAATCTTCATTTCATCACCCACCGCTACATAAGTAGCAGCTTTCGCAACATTACCATTGATAAGAATTCTACCTTGGTCTGCAATTTCCTTTGCTAGGGTCCTTCGTTTAATTAAACGAGAAACTTTTAAAAATTTATCCAGTCGCATCGATAATTCCCTTCCTCTACATTGTCATTCGTTTTCAAGACGCTTTGCCTCTTCCCAAAATTGGTCCAATTCATTTAATGTGAAAGACTCCCAAGCTCGTTCACTTCCCTTCACCTTTTGCTCTACGAATTGAAAACGATGTATAAATTTTTGATTAGTTCGCATTAAAGCTATTTCTGGATTAATTTTATAATATCTTCCTAAGTTGATCATTGCAAATAGTATATCTCCAAATTCTTTTTCTTGCGCCTCAAAACTTTCATATTCCCTTGCATTTTCAAATTCTTCTAACTCTTCATAAACCTTGGCCCAAATCGAATCTGGTTCACTCCAATCAAAACCTACTTTCGCAGCTTTTTTTTGGATTTCTTCTGCTAGTAATGTTGCTGGTAACCCTTTGTTCAATTCGGATAAAATCGTTGGCTGTTGTTCTCTCTTTTCTTCCTTTTTGATAGCTTCCCAATTTTTGATTACTTCTGTTTCATCTTCAACCTCTAATTCACCAAAGACATGTGGATGACGTCGAATCATTTTTTCTGTGATACTATATATTACGTCATCAATGGTGAAAAATCCTGCTTCTTCTCCAATTTGACTATGTAACATGATTTGCAGCAGTACATCACCAAGTTCTTCTGCCAATGCTTCATCATCTTCATTATCTATTGCTTCGATCACTTCATAAGCTTCTTCAATTAAATATTTTTTTAATGTTTCATGTGTTTGCTTTTGATCCCACGGGCACCCTCCAGGTGCTCTTAAAGCTGCAATCACTTCTTTCAAACGATAAAATTGGTGATGAAGTTTTTCTTTGTCTATCGGTGGGATGTAGACACTTGTTAAGTTACTTAGCTGCATTTGCTGATCTAACTCGACTAACGGGATTTCTTGAATAGACTCTTCTTTACTACCAACTGCTTCCACTAAATAAATTGGATAATCTGCTGGTAAGTCCTCCAACAAAGTTAGCTTCACCTCTGATGCAATAAAAGCATCATATACTTGGCAAAAAACAAGATGTTGTTGATATTGCAGGTGACGGCGGCTGAATGAGGTCGCATCTACAAATTGAAATCCTTCGATCGGATCTATTTTTAATGCAGAAAATAAATCATCTAAGAAACTTTGGCCACCGACAATCTCTACCTCCACCTCTTGACTTTGTATTAATAACTGTACGGTTTGCTCAGCAAGCATTGGATGACCTGGCACTGCATAAACAATGTTCCCCTTCTCGTTAGCCGTATCTAATAATTTCCTAGCGATTTCATGGTACACTGCATCAAAATGATCGTGCTTTTCATAGATATCATCAAACGAATGAAAATCTACCGATTCCTCTTGCAATGCCTGAATTACCGGATGGTCGAGCGTCCTTACATAACATACTTGTTGTTCGCTTGTGAGCTTTCGATATATTCCCAATGGGAGCTGATTGATATCTCCTCCACCAAGACCAATAATTTCGATAAAAGGTTTCATGTTCTTATATCCTATCCTTTCTTCCATCTATTTAATAGTGGGAGCGGTGCAAGCTCATTCCTCGTTAAAATACGCCACTTAACAACAACAATAGCATAGACGATAAAGCCGATTATTACACTCCCTATTACAAAAAGGAATAGAGCTAATCGATTCTCGAACGAATTAAAATAGAAGGCTATCTGTTTTAAAATAGCTAACACAACCGCCATCACTAAACTCGCTATTATTACCTTTATCCAAGGGATCACAAATAATCGGTCTCCGTTTAATACCGATCGGAGCAACAAAAAGTTCGTCATACATATAATGATTAAGGTGCTAACAGTTGCTATAGCAGCTCCATCCATCCCCCATAAAGGAATAAGGAAGTAGTTCAGCACCATTTTAACCCATAATCCTAAAAAAAGAATAATCGCCGTCCACTTCATATATCCAAACCCTTGCAAAGTAGAGGCGGTCGTTACTGTTAAAGAAGTAAACAATAGAGAAATCGTTAATATTCGCAAACTAGAAGTACCTAGTTGATTTTGAAACAATAACTGGTTCACTTCAGGAAATAATGTAAACAAACCTACTGTAGCTCCCACGGAAAGTAATATACAATATTTAGTTGTTAATTGAAGCTTTTCGATGGTTTCTTCTCTGCTAATTTGCCAGTTTATTTTCGTTACTTGTGGAACCAATGCCATTGCAAATGATGATCCAACAACGGTCACTAGTTGTAATAATGGTTGTCCTCTATCAAAAACTCCCTTTGTCGCTGTAGCCTCTCTTAATGTTTCACCAAATGTAAGTAGCCCTGGAACCATTGTAAATGCATCAGCTAGCTGCATAAGCAATAACAACATATGATTCATACTGATGATAAGCCCAGCAACAATGACCGGGGAGATTAAGTGACTAATGGGTATACTTTTCGATGAATGGCCGTGATTCCATGTGCTACTTTTTGTAGCATATAAATAAATGAAAATAAAAGATATACTCAATGCGATAATACTTGCCATCATTGCTCCATCCGCAATTTTGTATACGTGTAGGTGCCCTTGATATATCAGTATTGCCGTAACAATAATGATAGTAGCGCGTAATAACTGTTCGATCATTTGCGAATAAGCAGTCGGTTCCATCCATTGATCTGATTGGGTAATCCCTCTAAATAGGGCAACAAAAGGTATAAACAAAAACACCCAAGAAACGTGACGGAGTGGATCGGTTAACAGATGGTCCCCCATCCAGTTAGCAAGAACAGGGCTTAATAAGAAGAGCGTAAGAAAAAGAAATATTGCAAAGCTCATCATCACCTTAAAAATCGATATGTAGATCTTTTGGTGGTGTTGTTCTTTTCCATTCTCGGCTAAAAACTTAGAGATTGCAGCAGGGAAGCCATATAAGGCTAACATGAAGGCGATCCCTAAAATCGGGTATACTTGCTGATAAATATAGAAGCCAATATCACCGGTTAAATTTTGTAACGGTATCCGGTAAAAGGCGCTGATCACTTTGCTTAGTATACCTGCTAAAAGGAGGGCAAAAGCACCTCTATAAACTTGGTTGTCTTTCTTATCATTATTCATCTTGTTCTTCCTTCATTTTCTAAATTCCTTGCCATTATAACACAGACACGTGACATCTAGATGAAAAAACAGTCGATCATTCCCCAATTCATATATCGCTTCAATCTTTAGTAACAAAGAAAAACCAAATCATGCACTGTTATCAGATTCGCAGTCGATATAAACTGCAAAGTAATGTGGTAATTAGATGTGCGGTCACCTAAGAGATAATTTTGAAATATATCGTGATGATAACTACCACTCCGGCTGCCCACTTCCCTTTCCGTGGGGTTTGCCCTTCAGCTAACTTTTTCGAGCAAAAACCACTCGAAAAAGTGGATCTTCAGGTCAAACAGTTCCCACCGGAGTGAAAGTGGGCGGCCTTCGTTAAGCTATGCTCCACAACACTTATCCGAAATCAGCCAGTCGATTTCTCACCATATGTAGTTTTGGAAGTCGCATTTTCTACAGCTTAGTATACAATTCTGATCAAGTGACAAGAAATTCAAAGAGTTTAGTTCCATGAGTTCTATCCTTTCTATAATCAGAGCACAACAATAGCGTAGGCAGAATACGGAGACTCCTGTGGGACTCACGAGAGCTGAAGATCCACTTTGCAAAGTGGTTTTCTTTGCAAAGTTAGCTGAAGCCGAGCCCACGGAAAGCGCAGTATTCTGCCGGAGCGGTTTGCATACCACTCTCTAAGTCAAGAATGATGGTAGAGAGCAATTCCTTGTCCTCGTTACTGCGCAGTTTATGGATACTATGCACTAAAATTGATTGCAAAAAAACACGCGTTTCGTTGTTTTTGAAACGCGTGGTTTTTATTATTGATTAATTTGGAAGATGTCTTTATCTTCTTTGTTGATGTTTCCTGTCTTGATTAATTGGATTGATTGATCTTCTGCTAAGTTAGTAAAGATAACTGGTGTTACCGTTGATGGTGCATTGTTGCTAATAAAGTCGAGATCGACTTCCATCAAGGTTTGACCTTGTTTTACTTCGTCGCCTTCTGCCACTTTAGCTGTAAAGCCTTCCCCTTTTAGGTTTACTGTGTCGATACCGATATGGATTAGAATTTCTGTTCCATTATCAGCTTCAATACCGATCGCATGTTTTGTTGGGAAGATATTAATGATTTTACCATTAACAGGTGACACAATCTCACTAGCTGATGGCTTAACCGCGAAACCGTCTCCCATCATTTTTTGTGAGAATACTTGATCAGGTACATCAGATAACGGCATTACTTCCCCTTGCATTGGGCTAACAAAATCAAGGTCTCCCACTACATTATTGTCAGATGGTACAGCCTCTTTTTCAGGCTCCGCTTTCTTCGTTGGTGTTTTGCCATCCATAATGTCTTGCATTTGACCTCTAATCGTATCAGAGACTGGGCCGTAAATAGCTTGGATATTGTTACCTACTTCCATTACTCCAGAAGCACCAAGTTGTTTTAAACGGTCTTTATTTACTTTGCCTTTATCATCTACACTTACGCGCAGACGTGTAATACAAGCATCAAGGTTTGTAATATTTTCTTTTCCACCCATTGCTTCTAGAATTTCAAATGGACGATCGTCCACTTCTCCGTCTTCTTCAGCATCCTGTGCTTCATCTTCACGACCTGGAGTTGCTAAATTGAACTTCTGAATCGCAAATCGGAAACCGAAGTAATAGATAACAGAGAAAATTAAACCAATGATGATTACCCACCACCAGTCCGTACGGTTAGGCATAATTCCGAACAGGATATAGTCGATTAGACCACCGGAGAATGTCATACCTATTTTTACATCTAATAAGTACATCGTCATAAATGATAAGCCTGCGAAAACAGTGTGAATCGCAAACAGTAATGGTGCTACGAATAAGAATGAAAATTCAAGCGGTTCAGTAATACCTGTTAAGAAAGATGTTAAAGCTGCGGAGAACATGATACCTCCAACTACTTTCTTTCTCTCAGGTTTTGCTGTATGATAAATCGCTAATGCCGCAGCTGGAAGACCGAACATCATGAAAGGGAATTTACCAGTCATAAAGTTACCAGCTGTGAAATCTACACCGTCTTTAAGCTGTTCGAAGAAAATTGTTTGGTCTCCTCGAATAACATCTCCCGCTGCACTTGTATAAGTACCAAATTCAAACCAGAACGGTGAATAAAAGATATGGTGTAAACCAAACGGGATTAATGCTCGTTCAATAACACCAAATACAAAAGTTGAAAGGGTTCTATTTGTTTCTAACATAAAGTGAGAAACAGCATTTAAACCTTCTTGAGCAAATGGCCATACTAAATACATCACAATACCTAATAATAAGGATGAAAACGCAGTAATAATTGGCACAAAACGTTTTCCAGCGAAGAAACCTAAAAATTGCGGTAATTCAATATCAAAGAACCGGTTATACATATAGGCGGCCAATATACCGACTATAATACCACCAAAGACACCAGTACCTAAGGTTGGAATACCGAGAACACTTTCATATGCAGCCTCTTCTGTCATTCCATCTGTGATACCACCAAAGACACTCATCGTTACATTCATAATCAAATATCCGATGATGGCAGCTAAACCTGCAACACCATCACCTTTTGCTAAACCGATTGCAACACCGACAGCAAAGAGTAATGGTAAGTTATCAAAGACTACACCACCTGCTTCAGACATTACCTCTAAAATAGTTTGTACAATTTCATTACCAAACCATGGGAATTTCTCTACCCATTGATCTTGAGCAAAGCTTGTACCAAATGCAAGTAAAATACCAGCAGCTGGTAATAATGCTACCGGTAGCATCAATGCTTTCCCTACTTTTTGCAGGGTACCAAATAAATTGGACATGATCTATTTCCTCCTCTTGTTGTTTTTATACATGCAACAGCTATGTTCACAGAACATTCACTTCATATACGTAAGCAAATAAAAAAGGCATGAGTAAAAGGCTTTCTGTTTTAGGAAAATGATAGAAGTATACACTTCTCCCCTATCTTTTCCTAAAACAACCTTTTTACTCATGCCTGATCGTATCAGTAACACGTTTATGATTGCGTTAATCGCTGTAGATGAATCGTTAGATACAATACTTCTGATTCATCAACTCGTATATGTAATTGTTGTTGCATTACTTTGATCAATTTCCAAGCAAGATTATAGCATACCGGATAAGTTGTTTTCAAGACTTTTGCTAAATTTGTTTGTTCACCAAGTTGTTCGCCTTGATAAGCCCTTTCAATTGCACGGTGGAGATGCTGTATAAGACGGTTATAATTAATATCATTTCGTTCCAACTCGATATTTAAATTCTCTTCAATGATGGTTACTAATTTCGAAATAAGTTGATGATGACGGTTCATATCATGGATGGTTTTGTTCGTTACAGCACTATGAATGTGCAATGCTATGAATCCAACTTCCCCTTCAGGAAAAGTTACACCAACACGCTCTTGAATTACGGAAACAACTTCTTGAGCTACCTGAAATTCTTTCGGATACAATGATTCGATCTCAAAAAGAAAAGGATTAGAAAATTGTACATTTTGGTGTGCACGGCTAATTGCAAACGATAAGTGATCAGTTAAAGCAACATGGATATGCTCATGGAGTGTTTCATCCATTCTTTTCTCAATTAATAGCATAATCTCATGCAACACTTCCATAACGTGTGGATCAATATATGACACCAATTGTTTATATTGCGCCTGCTCTTGCTCATCCTTTAACAGAAATGTTTTTTCTGCCTGTTCTTGTGGTACAATATCTCCTTTGTTCTTACCAAAACCAATCCCTTTACCGATTAAGATAACTTCCTTATATAATGGGTGGGTCGCGATAATCACGTTATTATTTAGCGCTTTCTTAACCGCCATTTGTTGCTCGTCCAAACTCTCCACCTCCCTTTCCACCATAACACATTACACTATTGTACTAAAAACCGCCAAAGATATCACCTATAATGAGTAAATGAAGCAGGAATAATGTCCCATCCATTATTTCAAATGAACTATAGAACACGATATTAGAATTCGTATAACAAAATAACGCTTACTCTCAACAACTGCAAATTAGATACATACTGCGAAGTAATGAAAATTCTGTTTAGTATAACATTCTTCCATTCTTATGAATTTGAGTGCTAATTCGTCGCTGCGGAAAAATACTCCCTTTCCGTGGGCTCGGCTTCAGCTAACTTGGTAAAGAAAACCACTTTACCAAGTGGATCTTCAGCTCTCGCTGTCCCACAGGAGTGTCGCATTTTTCCGCAGCTTAGTATACTGTTCTGATCAAGTGACAGGAAACCCAAAAAGCTTAATTCCTTGAGTTCATTTCTTTCTATAATTGGAACACATTAATTAGCAGAGGCAGAATACGGAGACTCCTATGGGAACAGTACGAGCCGAAGACCCCGCAGGAAAGCGATTTTGGCTTTCCGAGGAAGCTAAGGCCGTGCCCATGGAAAGCGCAGTATTCTGCCGGAGCGATTTGTTGCACTCTCCAAGGAAAGAATGGAGGAGAGTAAATCAATGTCCACTTTACTTCACAGTTTATCTATTTAGCGCGCCATTTTTACTTCTAAACAAAAATAGTATAGAAGCAATATACTTCTATACTATCCGTTGTTCTTATTCCATTTGTTTAGCGAGGAAGGTTGCTGCTGCTTGGGCTGCTTTTTTCTCTGCATCACCAAAATCCTTATTCTCCCTTGTAAACAACACCATACAACCAATCGGGTCGCCACCTGCAATGATTGGTTGCAGTAAATATGCTTCTAATTCCTCGTCTTTATTTTCGATAATCTCTAATGTGTTAGTATTCGTTTCGATAACCGATTCACGACTATCCATTAATTGATCAATCTTTTTCGAAATATGCTTACCTAAGTAGTCTTTTTTCGATTCACCTGCAACGGCAATAATCTCGTCTCTATCACTAATAAGTACCGATAAATCTAAGGAATCAAATAATGCCTCCGCATACTCAGTTGCGAAATCACCTAGCTCACTAATGGGAGAATATTTTTTTAAAATCACTTCACCGTCACGATCCACAAAAATTTCAAGTGGATCACCTTCACGAATCCGCAACGTGCGGCGAATTTCTTTTGGAATAACAACCCTTCCTAAATCATCAATACGACGTACAATTCCTGTAGCCTTCATATTAATCATTTACCTCACTTTCTATAATTGAGCAGTACATACAATTATTTCTTTAAGAGAAATAATTATGTTGTAAGGTTAGTATGATTAATTAAAATGGAAACTATACCTTTTTTCGGAGATAATTTCATAATTCTACGCTACAGGTGTTTGTTTCATCTCATTTAATGTCTGGATAAATTCCTCTAAAATCTCATATCGCTTGATGTATTGGGACTTATCAAAGCGGAACTCCACTTTTAACTTTCGATTCTCCGTCCCTAACTGAATTAGCCTGCCATACTGATTGGCAAATTCAAATAATTTCGCACCATCCAGTTCTTGGCTTCTCTCTTCTTCTACTATTACTTCTATTTTTTGTTTTCGTTCTGTGATCGCTTCGATTCGTTCCTTCTTGGACATCATTTTTAGTGTCGATACGTGGAAAAGATTTTCGACTTCTTCTGGGTAATCGCCAAAACGATCAATTAGTTCATCTCGTAAATCATGAACATCTTCTTGTGAATAAATAGCCTGGAACCGTTTATACATATCAATCTTCTGTTTCTCATCTGGTATATATTGATCTGGAATATAGGCATCAATTTTTAAGTCTAACTCCACTTCAAAAGGCTGTACTTCTTCGACAGCTTTGCCTTGTTTCTTCGCTTCAACAGCTTCGTTCAACATCTGGGAATACATATCGAAACCGACAGAGTCGATAAAGCCGTGCTGCTGAGCACCTAAGATATTCCCAGCACCTCGAATAGATAAGTCGCGCATAGCAATCTTAAACCCTGAGCCTAATTCCGTGAACTCTTTAATTGCCTGTAACCTCTTTTCAGAAACTTCCGTTAGAATTTTATCTTGCTGATATGTGAAATAAGCATAAGCAACACGATTAGAACGCCCTACCCGACCACGCAATTGGTATAACTGGCTTAACCCCATACGATCGGCATCATAAACGATTAAGGTATTGACATTAGGGATGTCTACCCCTGTTTCAATAATCGTTGTACTCACTAATACGTCTGCTTCACCTTCTAAAAAGGAAAACATCACATTCTCTAGTTCCGATTCATTCATCTGGCCATGGGCAACAGTTACCCGGGCATCTTCTACTAATGCTTGGATGTCTTGGGCAATTTTATCGATAGACTCCACTCTATTATATAAAAAGAATACTTGACCGCCTCTGGATAACTCACGTTCAATCGCTTCCCTTACTAAAGGCGCATTATACTCCATGACATAGGTCTGAATCGGGAAACGATTCTCTGGTGGTGTTTCAATCACCGATAAATCACGCACTCCTAGCATTGACATATGCAGTGTTCTTGGTATTGGTGTAGCGGTTAACGTTAATACATCGACATTCGTTTTTAATTGCTTGATTTTCTCTTTATGTTTTACACCGAAACGTTGCTCTTCATCAACAATTAGCAGTCCCAACTCCTTATAGCTAACATCTTTGGATAATAATCGATGGGTCCCAATCACAATATCTACTGTGCCATTTTTTAAGCCTTTTAATGTTTCTGTTTGTTGTTTTCTTGTTCGAAAACGGCTTAATAAACCAATATTAATTGGGTAATCCTGGAACCTTTCCATTACCGTTTCATAATGCTGCTGCGCTAAAATGGTTGTCGGAACCAATATCGCCACTTGTTTACCATCGGCGATTGCCTTAAAAGCTGCACGAATGGCAACCTCTGTTTTACCGTAACCTACATCTCCACAAAGAAGGCGATCCATTGGTTGTTCTTTCTCCATATCTTGCTTAATTTCTTCGATACAACGTAATTGATCCTCTGTTTCCTGATATGGGAACGAAGCTTCAAAATCCCGCTGCATTTCAGTATCAGGTGAAAAAGCATAGCCTTTAGCAGCTTCTCTTTCAGCGTATAACTTCATCAAGTCATCTGCAATGTCCTCCACTTTGGATTGTACTTTGCTTTTGACCTTCTTCCAATCATTACCACCTAACCGGTATAATTTAGGCTCTTTACCTTCTGAACCAACATACTTCTGCACCAAATCTATTTGATCTATCGGTACGAAAAGCTTATCGTCCCCTGAATATTTAACAAGCATAAAATCTTTATGCAAGCCATTCACTTCTAATGTTTCAATACCTATATATCGACCGATACCATGATTTGCATGTACGACATAGTCACCAACTTGTAATTCTTGATAACTTTTAATCCGCTCAGCATTCGATATTTTTTGTTTGCGTTTTTTTCTAGTGGTTTTTTGTTTAAACAACTCATTTTCAGTTATAACGGCAATTTTATGCATCGGTAATTCAAAGCCACCACTAATATTGCCAATGGTAATTACAGGATGCTGCACCGGTAAATTTGGTAAGGTCTCACTTATCGTGGCACTCATCTGATAATCTTCCAGAACAGATTGTATTTTTTCCATTCTACTTTGATTTGGTGCCAAAATAATAACGGAGAATTCCCCTTTATGCCAACGGTCCATTTCGTTTTCTAATAAATTCATTTGCCCATGAAATTGTTGCATTGCCCGACATGAAAGATTCACAATATTCGTTGGATTTGTATTTGGAATATGACGTAAAAAGACCGAAAGATATAACCGCTGCTGCTTCATATTGTTCCAAACTTCATTCCAATCGAACGATAACCTAGAATCACCGACAGCTTTACCTCTTTGCAAATTATCTTTGAGCCATTCTTGCTCTTCGTTATCCAAATGAGAGGCGGTTTCCTGAATCCTACTCATTTCATCCAATATAATAAATCCGTCTTCTGGTAAATAATCTAGTAAACTATAGTTATCATCGTAGAAAAACGCAGCATATTTTCTTATTTCTTGAAAACGTTCACAATGGTTTAGACGATCTATGTCCGCCGTAATCGTCTCCGTAAGAACTTGCTTATCAGATTTATTCTTAACCTTTTTCACCGTTTTGTTAAGTGACTGTTCTAGTTTTTGACCTGCAGCTACTAGGTCACTATCCTTTAATAACAATTCTGTCGTAGGTACAATTGTAACCTGCTCTTGCTTCTCCAGTGAGCGCTGTGATTCGGCATCATAGTAACGAATCGAATCAATTTCATCGTCAAATAATTCAATCCGAAGTGGTTGTTCTTCTGTTATAGGATAGATGTCTAAAATTCCACCACGCAAACTAAACTCCCCAGGGCTTGAAGCCATATCCCGGCGAAGATAACCCATCTCAACTAAATATTCTAAGGTTTGATCGATGTCAATAATCTGCTCGAGTTCGAAATGAAGTTGGTATGTTTGCCAATACTCCACAGGCGGCAGCATCCGCTTTAAAGCTGCTACTGGCGCTATTAAAATGGCATTATCAGTATTAAGCCAATTGATCAGTGCAGTGATTCGTTGGCTTAATAATTCCGGACTTGCGACCGCTAGTTCAGAAGCAAGCAGCTCATTAACGGGATAAAGATACACATTTTTCTCTTGCGAAAACTCTAACATATCTTCATATAATTGTTGTGCTTGTGTTAATTGATGGGTAACAATTAATGTTTTCTTGTGAGTAGCTTCTTGTATCAGGGTTGTAAACATACTTCTGGCAGATCCAGATAACCCCGAGACTAATTGTTCTTTCAAACCGGATTCGACCCCATTAATAATGGAATAGACATCATCCCGGTTTTGTAAGTATCGTTTTATTTCATACATAATGCTCCCCCTAAATACCTTAAAACTAATATATGTTGATTTCTTCAATAATTGCCAAAACGCACAAAAATGCTTTGGTGAACATACCAAAGCTTATTGTGTAATTAAAGGAGAGTTGAGGTTATCCTATTGAATAAAATAATCTAACTCATGGTACTGTGGATTTTGATCTAATAACTGTTGGCAATTTTCACAAATAGATTGTAGTGTAACGGTCTGATCTTGCTGATAATTCATCAGTTGGTTCTTTTCCTCTGTCGATAATACATTCCAACCTATCTTTTCTAAATCCAACATCTGTGGCCTCAATCTTCCGATTTCCGTACCACAATGTTTACACGTATATAACAAAGTCATCATTCACGCCTCCTTATCAGAAAGCTATAGTAATTAGTTGTTATTTTACCCGATAAAGGTAAAAACTATACTTGATGATGACTTATTTATATTTTAGATGTTAGCCGTCGACGTAGTGAATGTTCAAATGTACAAATTGATAAGAATGCTAAGACTTTGCTAGTTCTTGGCGATAAGTCCTGTTATTCTAATTATACTCATTCATTACTTTTGGAAATGGCTGTTTTAGCCACGCTTCCAATGCATCAGCTGCATGATCAATCGACTGTTTTAATATGTCCTGATCCTCTTCATCAAATTTTCCAAGAACATAATCAATCACAGACATCGGACTATCTGGTCTGCCGATACCAAAACGTAATCGATTAAATTGCTTTGTTCCTAATTGATCAATACAAGAGCGAACACCATTATGGCCACCATGTCCACCAGTTTGCCGTAACTTAATTTTACCCAATGGTAAATCCAAATCATCATAGACAACGGTCACTTCGTCTGGTTGAAGATTATAAAAGTCCATTAATGGCCGGAGTGATTCACCAGACAAGTTCATAAAGGTTTGCGGTTGGAGTAATATCACTTTATCTCCTCCAACAGATTCAATCGCAAAATGTCCTTTAAATTTACTTTTATTTAATGTCCAACCATGACGCTCCAGTAGTTCGTCGATTACCATAAAGCCGACATTATGTCTTGTTTGCTGATATTTAATGCCTGGATTTCCTAAACCTACGATACATTTCATAGCATAAAGACTTCCTTTACCTATTTTTTCTTCCTTATAGTTTAACATAAAAAACGGTGAAAAGACGCAACTTTTGATAGTTGCGTCTTGATTATTCATAAGAAATTTACAAAAGTGATGTCTAGCTCCAACCGGTTTACCCTTCGCATTTGTCTTTTATTCTTCACTGTCTCCGTGTTCTTTTTTATCCCCTTCAATAACTTCTGGTTCTGCCGGTTCATCTACAGCGGAGTCTTCTGCAGGTTCTTCGTCTGGAACTAAGATAGAAACAATAGTTGTTCCCTCATCTTCTAGGATGTCATAATTTCTTCCTACTTTTAAATCTGAAACTAAGATGCTATCCCCTACAGCTAAATCTGAAACATCGATTGTAATCTGCTCAGGAATATCTTTAGGTTTTGCTCTAATAGACAAATCATATAATGGTTGTTGTAGAACGCCGCCTTCTTTAGCACCTATTGCTTCACCTTCTAACACTATTGGAACTTGTACATCCATTTCTTCTTTCATGTTAACAGCATAAAAGTCTGCATGTACTAATTCATCTCTTAATGGATCAATTTGATAATCATGCAGCATTACATCAACTGCATCACCATCTACTTGTAATGAGATGATCGCATTTTTACCTTCATCTCTTACTGTTTTTAATAATTCAATACTTTCTACTGCCACTGTTTTTGGTTCTACTTGATAACCATAAATAATCGCTGGTACTTCTCCTGCTGATCTAATTGCTCTTGTATTAGAAGTTTTTAAATTCTCTCTTTTTTTCGCTTGCAAAGTTGCTGCCAAAATAATCACCCTCCATAGAAAATAACTGATATTACTATATTTCCCTCGAGTGTGACAGGCTAAACCTCTTTTTTCAGAAAACTTAATCAAATAGTATACTTACAGATTGACGTTCATGTACACGAATAATCGCTTCACTAATTAAAGGCGCTACAGATAATTGCGTTACCTTATCGATTTGTTTTTCTTCTTGTAATGGAATACTATTCGTTACTACTAATTCTTTAATTTTTGAATTCTCGATTCTTTCGATTGCAGGTCCTGATAATACTGGATGGGTACAACAAGCATAGACATCTGTTGCTCCATTTTCAATTAAAGCATTTGCTCCTAATGTAATGGTTCCTGCTGTATCGATAATATCATCGATTAGAATCGCTGTTCTTCCCTCGATATTACCTACTATATTCATCACTTCTGCAACATTTGGACGCGGTCTGCGTTTATCAATGATTGCAATTGGTGCTTTCAGTCTATCCGCTAATTGTCTTGCACGCGTTACCCCTCCGTGATCAGGTGACACTACCACGATATCTTCTAGACCTTTCTTGCTCCAATAGCTAGATAAAATCGGAACACCGACTAACTGATCAACTGGAATATCAAAGAACCCTTGAATTTGTGGTGCATGTAAATCCAACGTGATTACTCTGGTAGCACCAGCTGTTTGCAGTAAGTCTGCAATTAATTTCGCTGTAATTGGCTCACGTGCGCGTGCTTTACGGTCTTGTCTGGCATATCCATAGTAAGGCATCACAATATTAATCGACTTTGCTGATGCTCTTTTTAATGCATCGATCATAATCAATAGCTCCATGATATGCTGATTACCTGGTTCACAAGTAGACTGCACAACATATACATCACAACCTCGGATACTTTCCTCTATATTTATTTGAATCTCACCATCACTAAATTTTGTTACCGAGCTTTTTCCTAACTCCACCCCAATATTGGCTGCAATCTCTTCCGCTAGGCTTGGATTCGAGTTTAATGTAAATACTTTTAAGGATGAATCCTTATAGGACATTTGTATACCTCCATGTGATTTTTAATAATTATTTATATTTCTTTGCGTACTGCTCTTTGTTGACTTGTTTTGCTCGGCCAATCGATAATGCATCACCTGGTACATCTTGATTGATCGTAGAACCTGCTGCAACTAATGCTCCCTTACCAATCGTAACTGGTGCGATTAAGTTAGCATTACACCCGATAAAAGCATCATCTTCTATCGTTGTTTTAAATTTATTCTTCCCGTCATAATTAACTGTAATCGCTCCACATCCAATATTTACACCACTTCCGATTTCTGCATCGCCAATATAGCTGAGGTGTGGAACCTTACTTTTATTATCTATCTTTGACTTTTTAATTTCAACAAAATTACCTACTTTTACATCGTTACCAATCGATGCATCCGGACGAATATGTGCGAAAGGTCCAATTTGAACGCGCTGACCAATATAGCTTGATGTTGCAACGCTATGACGAAGTACTGTATTCGCTCCAATATGGCAATCATTCACTTCTGAATTCGGTCCAATTACAGCTTCATCTTCTATGGTTGTGTTTCCTTTTAATACACAACCAGGCTCAATTACAACATCTGATCCGATTGTTACATCTGTACCTATGTAAGTATTGGTAGGGTCTATAAGCGTTACACCATTTCTCATATGTTGCTCATTAATACGTTTTTTCATAAGTATTTCTGCTTGGGATAATGCAACTCGATCATTAACACCAATTGTTTCTTCAAAATTATCTGTCTGATAAGCTGCTACTTTTCGGCCTTCTGCTTGTGCGATTTCGATCACATCTGGTAAATAATACTCGCCTTGGGCATTATCATTAGATACCTTCTTTAGTGCTTCAAATAACCATTCATTATCAAAGCAATATGTGCCAGTATTGATCTCTTGAATCGCTTTTTCCTCTTCTGTCGCATCTTTTTGTTCTACAATTTTGCTAACTTGATTATTTGCATTTCTTACTATTCTTCCGTATCCAGCAGGTTCCTCTGCATTTGCAGTTAAAATAGTAACAGCAGCACGTTCCTGCTCATGGTGGTTCAATACAGCTTGTATGGTGTTTTTCGTTAATAATGGTGTATCACCGCAAACTACAATGGTAGTACCTTTTTTATTTGCTAGGTATTTTTCAGCTTGCTGTACAGCATGCCCTGTTCCTAACTGTTCTTCCTGAATAACAAATTCGCTTGTTTGTCCTAATTGTTCCTGTACTTTCTCAGCTCCAAAACCAACAACAGTTGTTATACTAGCAAGATCTAATCCATTCAATTGATCAACCACATGTTGTACCATTGGTTTTCCTAAAACAGGATGAAGAACTTTATATAATTTAGATTTCATTCTTGTTCCTTTTCCTGCAGCTAAAACAATTGCATACCGATTTGACAAGGTTGTCCCTCCGTTCCACTTCACTTCTTATATATTTATGTAAAATATGTAAAAAAGGGTGTGCTTTTGTACAATAATATCCCAATTATGAATATATACGAAAACAAACGTATTTTCAATAAAGATGGCATAATTTAAATAACTATAATATGGCAACATTTTAATATTGATGGCTCAGTGATAATAAATAATTAAAATTGTAATAATGAAGTCGATATAAACTGCGAGATAATTAGATGTGCGTTCACCTAAGAGATAATTTTGAAATATATCGTGATGATAACTACCACTCCGGCTGCCCACTTCCCTTTCCGTGGGGTTTGCCCTTCAGCTAACTTTTTCGAGCAAAAAACCCTCGAAAAAGTGGATCTTCAGGCCAAACAATTCCCTCAGGAGTGAAAGTGGGCGGCCTTCGTTAAGATATGCTCCACAACACTTATCCGAAATCAGCTAGTCGATTTCTCCACCATATGTAGCGTAGGGTACGACTATGCTTAAGGGGCATTCACACCCAATTAGTACTGTAATAAAACAGAAAAATTTAGTCCCATGAGTTCATTTTTTTCTATAAATCAGAGAACAAAAATAGCGTAGGCAGAATACGGAGACTCCTGTGGGAACTCACGCGAGCCGAAGACCCCACAGGAAAGCGACTTTTGCTTTCCGAGGAGGCTAAGGCCGTGCCCATGGAAAGCGCAGTATTCTGCCGGAGCGAATGACAACACTTCTCAAAATAACAGATCGAAAGAGAGCAATTCCTTCGTTACTGCGCAGTTTATGGATTATGTGCAGATATTTTATGTATACGATGACAAAAATAAAAAGCCTAATCAATGTTATTGATTAGGCTTTTTTTACCCTTGTTTTAAGAAGCTCCTGCTTCTTCATACTCTACTTCAGCTTCTCCAGCACGATGATACTCTTCTAAAACAGCATCTTGAATTTTTGCTCTAGTACCAGAGTTAATTGGGTGTGCAATATCCCTAAATTCACCATCCGGCGTACGTTTAGAAGGCATTGCTACAAACATCCCATTATTCCCATCAATCACTCGAATATCATGCACCACAAATTCATGATCTAATGTAATGGATGCGATAGCTCGCATTCTTCCATCGGTATTCACGCGGCGTAATCTTACGTCAGTTACTTCCACTATGTTTCACCACCTTTTCCCTTTTTAAGAACTTATTATCTTAATTCAACAAATTTTTTAAAATTCCTGCTTAATTTTTAAAAAATATTATCTTTTTAAGAAAATTTTCTTATAATAGGTGGTGAGTGACATAATTCGATATAATTAGACCTTTTTACACAATCCGTTAGTACTGATCAAAGTAGTTTCCTTTTATTACCTCTATTTGTTTACTATTAGAATCCACGTTTTTAATTTGCAATAAAGAAGTATAATCATCTACTACACGATCTTCTTCTTCGTCCTCAGCCTCTGCTAGTACTCCAATCGCCTTCACATTGGCATCAAATTCTTGCAGTAAGTTTTTCATACCGTTAATCGTACCACCAGCCTTCATAAAATCATCGATGATACAAACATTTTCACCAGGCTTCAGGCTGCGCTTAGATAACACCATCGTCTGAATTTTTTTAGAAGAGCCCGATACATAGTTGATACTTACAGTTGAACCTTCCGTCACTTTCGGGTCACGACGAACAATGACTACTGGAACATTTAAAAATGAAGCTACTGCATAGGCTAATGGAATCCCTTTCGTTGCTACCGTTACAATGGAATCAATGTTTAATCCTGCAAATCGAGAAGCAAATAGCCTACCAACATCTCTAACAGTACTAGGTGTGCCTAAAATATCGCTCATAAACAAATAACCGCCAGGCAAAATCCGATTTGGATCTTCCAGCTCTTCACATAACTTATTGATCATGGATTCACTATTATTTAATGAAACATTAGGCACATATTTTACTCCACCAGCAGCACCGGAAATAGATTCTAAATAACCAATCCCATCTTCTTTAAACATGTGGTTGATAATGGACAAATCTTCACTAATCGAAGACTTAGCAGCACCATATGTATCAGAGAAAAAAGGAAGAGAGATTAATTCCATTGGATGTTCAACTAAATAATTGGTCATCGCAACTAGACGATCACTTCTTTTCATTACTACACCCCAAAATCCGAATATTTTGTGGTAAATATAACATTTTATACGTGTTTAATCAAGTCTTTGATGACAACCTAATGAGCGAACCACATATACTTCTTCACAAAATCCTCTCAAGCTGTTATAAATTCGATCTGCTCTGCTCTCTTGTTGTACTAGCCCAAAAACAGTTGGACCGCTCCCACTCATTAATACTGCATCTGCACCAGAACTAAGCATTTGTTGCTTTATTTGTTCCACTTCCGGATTTTTGGGCAAGGTTACTGTTTCCAATACATTTTTCAACCTACTGCATACTCCTTGATAATCAGATTGTTTAATTGCCTGAACCATTCCTTCTGTATCAGGATGATTTAAGTCATCTAATTGTAAAGATTTATACACAGATTGTGTGGAGACACCTTGAACAGGCTTTGCCAAAATCACCCAGCATTGAGGGGGTGGTGGCAATTCTATAATGGTTTCTCCTCTTCCTTTGGCAAGAGCTGTGGAATTATACACACAAAAAGACACATCTGAACCAACCTCAGCTCCTAAATCAGCTAATTCATCCAACGTTAGATTAAGCTTCCATAACCGATTTAATCCTCTTAATGTTGCAGCAGCATCACTACTTCCCCCAGCAAGCCCTGCTGCTACTGGAATTTGTTTATCTATTTTAATTCGGACGCCTTCTTTAACATCATAACGATCCTTTAACAATCTCGCCGCTCGGTATGCTAAATTTCTTTCATCATTGGGTACAAAACGATTTTCTGATGCCACCTCTATTTTATGTTCTTCTAACAAAAAGAACTCAATTCGATCCGCCAAATCAACAGTAGTCATCACCATCTCAACTTCATGGTATTGATCTGGACGTTTATAAAGTACATCTAATGTTAAGTTTATTTTAGCCGGGGCTTTTTCTATCGTGTACAATTTCGCTCACCTACTGACCATTTTATATTCAGGAATTTTACTATATGTAAAGATACCATAAAAACAAATAAAAGCGCAAAAAGGACAAAGTCTTAGACTTTGCCCTTATTTAAACTCTCTTCTGCCATTTGTACTGCTCTTTTCACCATATTACCGGCATCTCGTGCGGTAATTCCACCCCAACCATCTTTTTGCACCGTGTCGTAAAAACCTAATTCTTTAGCAAGCTCTTCTTTAAACCGATTGGACATTACCCCTCGTCTTCGACCCATCTGAAGATACTCCCTTTCTGTCGTGTTTTACGACAACCTTATTTTATGTTTTTCACTTTTTATGATACAAGGTAATAAAAGGGTGAAAGACATCTTGTTGGCACTTTAAATTGCATGAGCAGTCACATGCTTAGATGATATCACAATTACTGCATTATTAACCGAATTAGATAAATACTGTGAAATAATGAAAAGAGAAAAAGTGAGGCTTTCTCCCACTCTGATTAATGATGAATTGCTCACATACGCTCCGGCAGAATACTGCGCTATTTTTGTTATCTGATTATAGAAAGAAATGAACTCATGGAACAAAACTTTTCTACAGTACTAACCCTTTTAGCATAGTCGTACCCTACGCAACATATAGTGGAGCATATCTTAACGAAGGCCGCCCACTTTCACTCCTGTGGGAATTGTTTGACCTGAAGATCCACTTTTTCGAGTGGTTTTTGCTCGAAAAAGTTAGCTGAAGGGCAAACCCCACGGAAAGGGAAGTGGGCAGCCAGAGTGGTAGTTATCATCATGATATATTTCAATCTCTTAATGCAGTACGAGTACGGGAGGAGAACAAATCTATGTTCAGTTACTGCGCAGTCTATAAATTATGTGTCTCTTTAATTTTTATAATAAAAAAAGCAGCAAACATTGTTTACTGCTCCCCTGAGACCGCTTCTAATTCTTCCGTAAAATTTAGTTCAACTGTTTCAGTGAGAATATCTGCATAACTGTAGGATACACGTTCAAATGCATTCTCTTGTTGATCAAGTTCAACAATAAAAACGGAAGGATATGTTTCTGCTAATGTTCCATAACGTTCAATGGTTTTCTTTCTTCCACCATTTGCTTTAATTCGTAGACGTTTGCCGACATTTCCATCTAAACCTTGTTTGATTTCAACCAATGTTTTAGCCAATACACTCCACCTCACTAATATTTATTATACTACATTCTTGTCCAACCGTCAATTAAAAATATTCCATTATACCAATTATAATTGAAAGCTGTCAACAAAAAAATTGGAAGTTATGTGTTTAGCTTACCTTTTTTTAAGAAAATTATGTATAAAAAAAGAAAACTCCTTATTTTTTAGGAATTTTCTATTACATACTGCTTAAAATAATTCGCTAGAGCAGCAAACTCTTGAATATTTAAAGATTCCCCTCGTCTTGTCCCATCAATTCCAACTCGTTCAAAACCTTCTTCTATCTGAGCCTTTGAAAGTATATCTTTAAAATGTCGCGATAAATTGTTACGCAATGTTTTTCTCCGTTGTTGAAAGCTTGCTTGAACTAATTGAAAAAAGAATTCCTCATCCTCAACAGTAACAGGTGGAGTGGCTCGCTTCTCTAAATGCAAAACTGCTGAGTCTACTCGTGGCTGTGGCATAAAAACTGTTTTCGGTACAACCATTTTTACTTTTGCTTCTGTATAGTACTGAATTGCTATCGATAAAGATCCATATTCTTTTGTATTTTCAGCAGCTGCCATTCTTTCCGCTACTTCTTTTTGAATCATTACGGTAATACTGGAAATAGGTAAATTAGCCATCAATAGTTGCATTAAAATAGGTGTTGTAATGTAATAAGGGAGATTTGCTACTACTTTTACAGGTTTATCATCTTTAAAATACCCGTCCCATACCTCTTCAAAATCAGCTTTGAGAATATCTTGATTAATGAGTTCTACGTTATCATACGCTTGTAAAGTATCTTCTAAAATCGGCACTAAACGTCCGTCTATTTCAAATGCAACGACTTTGTTAGCTGCAATCGCTAATTGTTCGGTAAGTGCACCAATACCTGGGCCAATCTCAATTGCGTTCATTTCTTTCGTAATGCCTGCATTATGGATGATATTTCTTAAAATATTTACATCGATAAGGAAATTCTGCCCCAAACTTTTTTTAAATGAAAAGCCATATTTTTCAAGGATTTCCTTTGTTCGTCTCGGTGTGGCTATTGCTTTCTGTTCACTCATGCACGTTCCTCCTGAATTATTTGTTCCATCACTTGTTCAAACTCAGCTTTGGCAATTTGAAACATCTGTATCCTTTTTAATAACTGTTTTCCATTAATATGTCCAATTCTTAACTGTTCCCCAAGTTTCTGTCTTCTATCTCTTGAACCATGTCCACCTATTAAACCAAAACGGAGCAGATCTGATTTGGTAATTTCTGATTCTCCGTGCTCTGTTAATTCATAGACTTGTCCTAGAGCCTCACGGAGAACATCCAATGAAGCATGTTCTATGCCAAGACTCTTAGGCTGCTTTTTGCCTGGTACAGCTTCTTCTCTTTTTAAGAAGGCATGCTTACAACCTGGAACATGCTGATCAATAATTTGTCTGATACGCTGACCTGGATAATCAGGATCAGTAAATACAATGACCCCTCGTTTAGTTTTAGCATGTGCAATTTGCGCTAATATATCTTTGTTGATAGCTGAACCGTTTGTTTCTATTGTATCGACATCTAATGCCTGTTTTAATTTTGCGGTATCATCTTTTCCCTCTACGACAATGATTTCTTTCACCTTCAAAAAAGGCTCCTCCATTCTTACTTAAGATAGCTTATTGATACGTTTCCAGATGACCTAACTTTCGAGTAGAAGTTTTGCTTATACCTACTCATAACCTTTCTCATTTTAACACAAAAAAGCTTACCTTTGCTTCGAAAGGTAAGCTTTGTATTTATTCTACAATTCTTACTTGTACTGTTTTCATACCATAGCTCTCAGCTTTTTGTTTGGTTGGCATGTGAAGATCAATTTTATTCCCTTTGATATTGCCGCCAGTATCTCTAGCTACTGCATATCCATAGCCTTCAACCCAAACTTTTGTACCTAATGGAATCACACTAGGGTCTACTGCTACAACTCCGTTGGGGTTTTCCTTTAAATTATAGCCAGTAGAAGTCTTACCTCTACCGTCGCATGATGCACAATCCCAATTGTATGCTGTTGCTTTCATGTAAAGGGTTTCTCCCTTTTCTTCGTTATCACCGCGAGAAACTGTTTTACTTGCCGTTCCGTTACTATTAGAAGATGTATTTGCAGAAGCTGTTGTTGTTATTGGTTGATTTTCCTTCGTACCAATTGCTACGACTTTTTCTTTACTTTCTTTTTTGACTTCTTCTTTCACTAATTCACGGGATACTTCTTCCCCATTTTCCAATACAACTTCATAGTGTTTTTCAACTAGACCTGGTTCACCTTCTGATATAACTTCTTCTTTGCCTTTCTCAAGCGAACTATCGTTTCGCTTCACCAAACTATAGTCTTGCTCTTCTTCTACAACATCTGTTACTTTCTCTACTCGTGTAATTTCGATATCAGTGCTCTTGCCTACTGAAGCAGTCTGTTCTGGTTCCACACGATCTAATTCATCTAATTCAATATCGTATTCCGCTAATAGTTCCTGAACAGAACCTCCAGTTGTCCAGACTTGCTGTTCTTCACCAGCATCATTAATGGTAACTTGAAAAGCTTTATCGATACCAATCACTAAGTTATCATCTATTTTTGTATTTGCTGCTAATGACAATTGATCATTTTCTGTTAATTCTATATCTTGCTCTGCCAAAAATTCTTCAACTGTATCACTAGTTGTATAATATGTTTGTTCATTACCATCTATGCTGACTATTACTTGATTTGCAATTGTATGCTCGATTTTCATCTCTCTATTTACGAGGTCATTTAATTCATGTGAAAGTTCATCATGCTCTCCCACTTCAATTGCAAGTTCATTTAGAACATCTTCGACAGTTTTGGCATGTGTACGAACTGTCGTTGATTCACCTTCTTGAACAACTGTAACTTCTGCTTTTGATAATTCATAAAATGATGTGCAAATAAAGCCGATAAATACAAATAAAGAAAGTGCGTATATGAAGTCTTTGTTGTTCAATAAGTGACTAATTTTAAGACGTTTCATGAACTCTTCCCTCCTTTTTACTCGCCGTTGTATTATATAAAGATCCTTTTTCAGTGTCAAATGGCGTTATGAAAAGCAAAAAGCAGCAAAACCCTTGAATTCAAAGGGTTTTGCTGCTTATTTTTATGAAATATTTCAGTTTGTTTACATTACCGTAACATCACCTGAAACATTTGCTGCTAAAGGCATCATCCGTTTTTTAGACCGAAAAATCGTTTGGCGTTTTCAGTTGTTTGCTTACTTATTTCTTCATAACTCACATCACGCAGTTCTGCTATTTTTTCTGCAACCAACTTGACATAAGCAGGCTCGTTTCTTTTTCCCCGATTAGGATGTGGCGCGAGAAATGGGCAATCTGTTTCGATTAATAAACGATCTGCTGGTACATACTTTGCTACTTCCTTCGGTAAAGTAGCATTTTTAAACGTTACTGGTCCACCAAGTGATATATAAAAGTTCATCTTTAAGCATGCATCAACATAGTCAACAGAATCATTGTAACAATGCATAATACCACCAACTTCTTCTGCTTTTTCTTCTTGCAATACTTGGATGATATCCTCTGTCGCCTCCCGATTATGAATAATAATGGGTAAGTTGACTTTTTTGGCTAACTGAATTTGCTTGCGAAAAACTTCTTGTTGTACATCTTTCGGCGACTTGTCCCAATGATAATCTAGGCCCATTTCTCCTAAAGCGACTACTTTTGGGTGTGAGGACAATTCTTCTAACCATGCTAGTTCTTTGTCGGTCATATCGATAGCATCAACTGGATGCCAACCGACTGCAGCATAAATATGGTCATATTGTTCGGCCATCTCTATTGCTTTCGGGATCGTTTCATGATCAAATCCAACAATGACCATGTTTTCGACACCAGCCTCTTTCGCTCTTTGTAATACTTCCTCACGGTCTTCATCAAAATGCGATACGTTTAAATGAACGTGTGTATCAAATAACATACTTCTTCCTCCTTAAAAAAACAGACTAAACCGATTCTCCCCTGCTCGTCTCATTCATAGTTGATACAAACTGCGAAGTAGTAGCTTAGTTGCAAAGTTAACAGGACTTCTCTTCCAGGGATATCTCTTTCTGTTCCGAGGATACCTCTTTCCCTTCCCTGGATATCCTTTGCTGTTCCGGGGATATGCTCTTCTCTTCCCTGGATATAGTCGTTTAACCTCGGAAGAGAAGATCTTTTCCCTGGAAGAGAAGCCTTTTTCCTCGGAACAGAGGGGATATCTCTTTTCCATATCCACGTTACTTCGCAGTCTATTTTTTTGTGCATAAATAAAAAGTACACACACGTTTTCAAATGGAATGTGTGTATACTTTTTGATATTTATTTTACGACGGAGCCGTTTGGCAGGTTTGATTCTACTGTGGCCAAGGATAGAGATCCGTCTTTGTCTTCTCCGGATAGAATCATACCTTCTGACAACTCGCCGCGCAGTTTAACTGGTTTTAAATTGGTTACACAGATTACCTTTTTCCCTATTAAAGATTCAGGAGTATAGTATTGTGCAATACCTGATATTACTTGACGTTTTTCGCTGCCAAGATCTAATTGAATACGTAATAATTTATCGGCATTTTTCATTTTCTCAGCGTGCGTTACTTCTGCTACACGTAAATCTAGCTTCATAAAATCATCATACGTTATTTCATTTTTTTCTTCGGATTTCGCTTCTTTCTTCTCTGGCTCAGGTTTGGTCATCATATCCTTAATAATTTGCACTTCTTTTTCAACTTCTAAACGTGGGAAGATCGGATCTTTCTTAACCACTTTCGTTCCTACCTCAATTACTCCGAAGTCTAATAAACTCTCCCAAGTATGAAGTGCTTCGTTGTCACTCACACCAATTTGTTCGAAAATTCGATTCGGTGTTTGTGTCAGGAATGGGCGTAATAAAATCGCAATTCGACGTAAACTGTCGACTAAATGTGCCATAACATTACCTAAACGATCTTTTTTACTTTCATCTTTCGCTAAAATCCAAGGCTCTGTTTCATCAATATATTTGTTGGTTCGACTTACATACTTCCAAATGTTTGTTAATGCAACAGAGAACCCCATCTCATCTAGTGCATCTTCTACATTAGCTACTGTTTCTCTCCCTAATGTTTCTAATTGTTCATCAAAGGACTCTTCTGAAGCGCGGAATGCTGGAATTTCACCATCAAAGTATTTATTAATCATCGCTACTGTACGATTTAATAAGTTACCTAAGTCATTGGCAAGGTCGTAATTGGTACGGTCTACGAACCCTTCAGGAGTGAAAACACCGTCTGAACCGAATGGCACTTCACGTAACAGGTAATAGCGTAATGCATCTAATCCATAACGCTCGGTTAAATCGATCGGGTTCACAACATTCCCTTTTGATTTCGACATTTTTCCGTCCTTCATTAAAATCCAACCGTGCGCAAAAACTTTTTTCGGTAATGGTAAATCAAGTGCCATTAACATAATTGGCCAATAAATCGTATGGAAACGAACAATTTCTTTACTCATTAAATGAACATCTGCTGGCCAGTATTTTTGATATAAACTGTCATCTTCTGTACCATAACCCAATGCAGTGATGTAATTGCTTAATGCATCAATCCATACATAGATCACGTGTTTAGGATCTCCAGGTACTTTAATACCCCAATCAAATGTTGTACGAGATACCGCTAAATCTTCCAGTCCTGGTTTAATAAAGTTATTAATCATTTCATTTTTACGGCTTTCCGGCTGAATGAACTCTGGGTTTTCATCATAAAAAGCAAGCAGACGATCGACATACTTACTCATTTTGAAAAAGTACGATTCTTCTTTCACATGTTCAACCGGACCACCACAGTCAGGGCAATGACCATTTTCTAGTTGTCTTTCAGTGAAAAAGGATTCACAAGATGTACAATAGCTTCCTTCATATTCATCTAAATATATATCGCCTTGTTCTAATAATTTTGCGAAGATTTTTTCGACAACTTTTTTATGACGCTCTTCTGTCGTACGAATGAAATCACTATATGATATATCTAGCTTTTCCCATAAATCTTTAATACCGCTAACGATTTCATCTACATATGCTTGTGGGGTAACGCCTGCTTCGTCCGCTTTTTTTTGGATTTTTTGACCATGTTCATCTGTTCCTGTTAAATAACGAACATCATATCCTCGGAGTCGCTTGTATCGTGCCATCGCATCTCCTGCAACCGTACTATAGGCATGGCCAATATGTAAATTTCCACTAGGATAGTAGATCGGTGTTGTTATATAAAAAGTTTTCTTTTGCTCTGTCATGCTATAACCTCCTCAATACATTTTTATCTATATATAAACAGTCTGCTTTCATTGTAGCGATTTTTCGAACAATTTTCCATTATAAATACATTGTCACCATTTATTTTATGTTTAAAACATCTAAAATTGTCGAAAAATCACTACAAACTAGTGACTTGTATTTCTTCAATTTTTTTATAAAAGCTTGAAAAAAATGAGAAAATTAAGTTTGACAATAATGGCAACTAATGGTATTATAACGCTATAGATGTCGAATATTGCCGAATTTATTTATCAAAGGGGAGAATAAATAATGAAATCAACAGGTATTGTGAGAAAGGTAGACGAGCTTGGTCGTGTTGTAATTCCGATCGAACTACGTCGAACATTAGGAATCGAAGAGAAAGATGCTCTTGAAATTTATGTCGATGATGAGCGTATCATATTACAAAAATATAAACCAAATATGACTTGTCATATTACTGGTGATATCTCTGACGACAACTTTACATTAGCAGATGGAAAACTAGTACTTAGTCCTGAAGGTGCTCAGACACTAGTTGACGAAATCCAAAACAAATTAAACAAATAAAGATACATAAAAACCCTGTTTCATGATTGAAACGGGGTTTTTATTTGTTTACTCTATATGATAAGCATTGTATACTTCTCTTTTGGGAATATGGCGCTTTTTTGCTACAGCTTTGATGGCTTCTTTACTTGAATATCCCTCTAATTCCATTTCTTTTTCGACATGCTCTTTTATGGTAAGATCTGTCCACCATTTCGTTTGTGGATTATCCTTAATTCCTTCCACAACAATACAGCACTCACCTTTTATCGAGTTATCTGCTATCCACTCTTCTATTTCTGGTAATCTCCCTCTTATATATTCTTCGTATCTCTTGGTTAACTCCCTTGCTATTGCTACTTGTCTGTCACCAAGTGATTCGCTTAACAACTTGATTGTCTCGTTAATACGGTGTGGTGATTCATACAAGATAAACGTTGTATCCATTGATTGCAGTAATTGTAGTGCCTGATCACGATCTTTTTTCTTTCGTGGCAAAAAGCCATAAAAGTAAAAATGATCAGTTGGTAACCCTGAACCAACTAAGGCTGATAATGCGGCGTTTGCCCCAGGTAATACCACAACGGTAAGATCTCTTTGAATGGCAGCTTGTACTACTTCAAATCCTGGATCTGAGATTCCTGGCATACCTGCATCACTAACTAGAGCTAAATTTTCCCCATTACTTAGCATCTCAAGAATTTGATCCTGTCTTGCCATTTTGTTATGTTCATGGTAGCTGATCATCTTTTGCTTCAGTTCAAAATGATGTAACAGCTTCCCAGTATTTCTCGTATCTTCAGCTAAAACAGCATCAGCCTCTTCCAATATACGTAATGCTCGAATCGTAATATCTTCTAAATTGCCGATTGGTGTCGGCACTACGTATAATGTGCCTTTTTCATTATCAGTCTGGTAGCTCTTCTGTATCTGCATATACGCCATACCTTTCCGTTTGGTTTTCTTTAATCCATAATTCCTTCTGCTTTCTAGTAAGCTTTTTAATTTTTGCTTCTAACTGCATTGCTTCTGATTTTGTCTTACATTGTTGTTGGTACTGCAATTGAAATGGGGCTCTACCTCTTGTATATTTAGCACCCTTACCTTGTTCATGCATTTTCATCCTTCGTTCGATATCGGTTGTATAGCCTGTATATAATGTTTCATCTTTACATTTAAGAATATAGACAAAATGATTATTTTTTTCTCCCATATAGTATACCTTCTACCTCTTTTGTATAATTTCCCTCTCCATCGAAAGCATATAATGGCGACAAAAGCTTGAGATCTGGATTTCCATCTCTAATTCCTTCTATTAATAATATATTTGCTTCTTTTCCTTCTTTAGGATACACGAAACGAACACGCTTTGGTTCTATTTTATATTGCCTGAATAAAGTAATAATATCGACAAAACGTGACGGACGATGGACCATAGCTACTTTCCCACCTGATTTAACGAGTTTACTACACGATTGTACCACATCTTCTAACGTACAAAAGATTTCGTGTCTTGCAATTGTTAGATAGTCATTATGATTTTGATGATTTTTATTCTCAGTCTCGAAATAAGGAGGATTAACGGTTACTAAATCAAATTTGTTATTTTTGAAGTGATCCGGCATATCCTTTAAATCACCATGGATCATATTAATTTGATGGTCCAGCTTGTTCAGCTCAATACTGCGGCATGCCATGTCATATAGACGTGCTTGAATTTCGACTCCTGTAATGGGGACGTTAGATTGTCTTGATAATAACAGTGGGATAACGGCATTACCTGAGCAAAGATCCAGTATTTTTCCTCTTGTTTTTGGTGTTGTAGCGAAGTCTGCCAGTAGCACAGCATCGATGGAAAAGGCAAACTTAGTCGGGCTTTGAATGATTTGCATGGTTTGATCTGCTAACAGATCATCAATACGTTCGTCTTCTTTAAGTTGCATTTGTTTATCTCCTTCAATAAAGTGCATAATTGATATATACTGCGAAGTTGTGAAAGTTTGTGAAGTGAGGTTTTCCTCCATTCTTTCCATAGGAAGTACTGGAACACCGCTCCGGCAGAATACTCCGCTTTCCGTGGGCTCGGCTTCAGCTAACTTGGTGAAGAAAGGCACTTCACCAAGTGGATCTTCAGCTCTCGCTGTCCCACAGGAGTCTCCGTATTCTGCCTACGCTATTAGATAATTCTACTTTTATAAGAAGAAACACTCGGAAACCAATACCCGTGTATTACTTCTTTCAGAATTTAGAACAATACGCTAAGCGGAGGCAAGATACGTGGACTCCTACGGGAACAGCGCGAGCCGAAGACCCCGTGATGCACCTGCGTCTTCTAGTAACGCTTCGAAGTGGCTTCCTCGGTGCAAGGGAGCAAAGAAGATGATTCCAAGTAGTTCCCTGGCTAAGGCCGTGCCCGTGGAAAGCGAAGTATCTTGCCGGAGCGCATGTAAGCACTCATCAAAATGCAGTACGGGAAGAGAGCAAATCCTTGCCATGTTGTTACGCAGTATATGGATTCTGCTCACTTTTTTTTAGTTAAATCCTAAAACGAAGGCTGACACTTGAGTATGCCAGCCTTGGTTTGGTTTATTTGGTTTTGTTTAGGAATAGTAGACAGAAGAGGCAGTCGCCTTCTTGCCTTGGACTTCCAAAATGTACGTTACAAATATGAAAGCCTTCTTCATAAAGTCTGGCTAAATTATCGTATCCTTCGCCAATTGCTGCTTCATCATCAGCTTGCTCATTTTGCTCGGAACTTTCCGATTCATTGTCCAACCGTTGTCTGAGGTGATGATTTTCCATCTCTAGCCGGTGATTTTCTTCCAGCATTTCGCCTAACTGCTGTTTCAAATCTCCTAGTTGCTGATATAATTGACCAATTTGTTCTTCCATGTCAGAAACTTGTTCAAATAATTCCTTTTTCTTCACGTACTCCACCCCATTATTCTGTGGCCTGGGTATTAATAACTCCTTCATCTATAAGTTCATCTAATGTGTATTCAATCATACGTTCCTTTTCTGGAATTTCGATTTGAATAAGGCGTTCCAGGATGTTGAGTCCGACTACCTTTCCATGGCCATAAGCTGTCGTTATTTCTTCACCTAGATCCGGTAATTCTTTTTTAGCCGTTTCATAATCATCATTCTCATATTTCAAACAACACATTAAGCGCCCACAAAGACCAGAAATTTTCGATGGATTTAAGGAAAGGTTTTGATCTTTCGCCATTTTAATCGATACTGGTTCAAAATCACCTAAGAATGTGGAACAACAAAGCATACGACCACACGGACCAATACCGCCTAACAGCTTAGCTTCATCTCTTACACCAATTTGACGCAATTCAATGCGTGTTTTGAATACAGATGCAAGATCTTTTACTAAATTACGAAAATCGACTCTTCCATCGGCTGTAAAATAGAAAATAACTTTATTTCGATCAAATGTATATTCTACATCGACTAAATTCATTTCCAATTCATGCTCTTTTATTTTGGCCTGACATGTTTGATAAGCCTCTTCAGCAATCTCCTTATTCTCCACGACAATCAATTTATCTTTGTCATTGGCAATACGAATTACTTTCTTGAGGGGAAGCACAACATCTTCTTCATCGACCTGCTTATTCGCAACAACAACCTTACCAAACTCTACTCCTCTGACAGTCTCCACAATGACATAATCATCTGTATCGACCTTTAAGTCATCTGGATCAAAATAATATATTTTACCCGCTTTTTTAAAGCGGACACCTATAACTTCTATCACAAATATTCACCTCTGTAGTTGAAGTGTTAATTGCTCCAATACTAACTGTGGGTGCACATTTTGCTCTAATTTACGTTTTGCCTCCATAATATATTGTAAGTTATCAGTCGCATGGTTTATCGACCAATACATCGCTGCTGCTTCTAATTTATTATGGTGATTAGCAAACACAATCCTAGAAGATTCATCTAAATGATAATGAACAATATCTCTAAACCATAATAATAATAAATCGAGACCTTCTTGTAACTGTGTACGTTCTTTAAAATGTGGCATCCACTGCGTATGCACAAATATTGGCACTTCGTCTTTATTATGTTGAAGCATTTCAACTAATTGTACCACTAATTTTCGTGACTGTGCAAACCAAGTATCCTTACTCTTTTCGATTGCTTCTGATAAATTATTTGTTATATGAGTCATTAGACGGGCATTTGTTTCTGTTAAACCTTCTCTTTGTAAACTTTGCTCTAATTGCTTGGGATTTAGTGGTTTAAATGCGATCATCTGGCATCTGGAACGAATCGTAGACAGCATTGCGTGACTATTCTCTGTTAATAAAATAGCAGTTGTTTGCTGACTAGGCTCTTCTAAAAACTTTAGCAGTCGATTAGACGCATTATCGGTCATTTTTTCCGCCTGTAAAATAATATATACTTTTTTATTGGACTCCAGTCCAGTATACGTAAATTCCTTTTGCAAATGTAAGATTTGTTCTTTCTTTATACTTGCTCCATCAGGGATGATAATATGTAAGTCAGGATGATTCCCACTTTTAATTCGGCGACAGTCACTACACTGATGACACGGGTCGACAGTTGTCCGTTCTTTACAAAAGATACTCATTGCGAAAAGGAGTGCAAGCTCATACTTCCCCGTACCTTTATCACCGTGGAATAGATAGGCATGAGATATTCTTGATTTTTTAATACTGTTCATTACCATCTTACTGACAACAGTTTGTTTTTCTAGCATGTCCGCCCATACCGTGTCCATATTATTGCCTACTTTCCTTTTTTTGATTAAGAAAAACTGAACACCTTCCGCCCAGTCCTTATCGATACATACTAAGTGGATATGCGAGTGTTTGTACTCATAAATAACTACTTTTCAAAATGTAACTCCATCTGTATAACTATTTTTGCTTCTTAAAATATACGTAACCTTCCTATCATACTTGCTTATAAAAGTTGAGATACCAATGGTTAGCTGTCTTCCCCTTTTTTAAAGAAGAGGATGGATTAGTTTTCTTCGCTAATCTATCCTCTGTATGCTTACGTATATAGGTTAATGAGGAGACCTTTTATTTCTCCAATTAAGTCCAAGATTTGAATAGAGTTTTTTTCTTGATCCATAACAGATTCAGTTAATTCCACTAGCTTTTCATCTACTTCTTCTACAATGGTTAATCTACGGTTATCTCCATCTAACATAAAACTGTGGGATTGTTTCAACTCCATCCCATAATCCACTGCTTCTTTGACAAACCGCTTGACCATTCTTTTATATGCAGCGAGATCTTTAAAGGAACGAAATCGAGCAATTTTCTGTCCTTGAGCCGTTAATTCACTCATTAATTTTTGTAGCTCGGCTTGTTTTAATTGTGTGGATTGCTGTCTCACCATCGTATCAAACCTTTGTGATGGTGGTCTTGATTGTTGATCCTTTTTGTTCAATGCTTCGAGTTGTGTACGCATTTCTTGACTAATTTTCATAACTGGTGAAACCTACCTTTTAATATTGATGAAAAGAATCGACAGGTACGACAAATACTGTTGCTCCGCCAACTTCTACATTGACTGGACGTGGAATATAAGAATCCGCATTTCCGCCCATCGGAGAAACAGGTGAAACCAATTGCTCTCGTTGACTGCAATTATCACGGATAATATCTAGCGCATCATCAACATGCTCATCCTCACAACCAATCATCAGTGTCGTATTGCCTTCCTTTAAGAAACCACCAGTTGAGGATAATTTCGTCGTTTTAAACTGCTTTTCTCCAAGTGCATCAATCAAACGATTACTATCCTTATCTTGCACAACCGCCATAATTAATTTCACAATTGCCACCTCCTTATTTTTTATTTCACCTTAGTATAAAATAAGACTTCCATCAGAGGGAAGTTGCTTCATCCCGCTGCATTGGCATAATTATCAAGATACTAACAGTTCTTAGTTTTCTGTAATGCTTCTAAATAGGTGCCCATAGACGTTCACCGTGATAAATATGCTTTTACCTTTTTATATGATTGTTCTTCTACTTCTATTATATCAAAGTTTGCATCAATTCTCTCGATACGATCAGGAAATTTTATAAGTAACTGTTGATATGCTTCATAAACCTTTTGATGAAAAGATAATGATTCTAAATCTAACCTATTTTGTTCCCTTTCCACATTTTTATTAATTCGTTTTAATCCTTCTTCCGGATGTATATCAAAAAACAGGGTAAGATCTGGCATCTGGTCTGCAATGGCAAACTGATTTATTTGAAAAACTTCCTCCACGCCAAGACCACGTGCTGCACCTTGATAAGCAAGACTGCTATCTACAAAACGGTCACAAAGTACAATTTTACCCTCTTTCAATGCAGGTTCTACTATCTCCACTAAATGTTGCCTTCGTGCAGCAGCATATAATAATGCCTCTGTTCGTGCATCCATCATCGTATTTTTTGTATCTAAAATGATGTCACGAATTCTTTCAGCAATCGGGATACCACCCGGCTCCCTTGTTTGGATTACTTGATGTCCGTCTTCTGTTAAGCGTTGTGCCAGTCGGTTAATGATAGTTGTTTTTCCAGCACCTTCGCCACCTTCAAATGTTATAAACACGTTCATTCTCCTTCTGTTACATCATAAATATATAAACCATTTCTTCGATTTTTTGGTTGAAAATTTATTTTTTGGTCTAATAAACCTTGTATCTTCTTTATTATTGTTTCGCTAATTTCCTCACCTTTTGCAAGCAAGGGAATTCCAGGTGGATATGGAATAATTGCCTCTGCAGCAATTTTACCAGCTGCTTCTTTCCAAATGCACCACTTTTGCTTTTGATGTCGCATATCTGCATATGATAATGCTAGCGGTGTAATATCTTCGATAAAGTAATGGTTTTTTTCTTCTATTGTAGCATGCTTAGAGCAAAAAATTAATCTATCAGTAATTCTCCTTATTTTATCTATTAAAATGTTAGGATCAATTGTCGGCTCTAACCCAAAAATAAATAGTATATGTTTGTCCGTTATTAATTCTGGGTAAAGCTTTTCTTCCTCAAATAGTTGTTTGACGTCTTGACTATTTACTCCTTCTTTAACACGCAAACATACTTTTAATGGATCATCGCTTTGTTCCAAGACCCAGCCATTATTATCATTAAAACATGCACGAATTTTTTCTATATAAGCAAATAAATACTTACTTTGTTCTGACGTAAAAGTAGCTAAATAATATCTTGCTAAGTCCAAACTTGCCATAATCGGATACGATGGACTACTTGATTGCAACATTTGCAAATAATAGCTTACCCTCTCTCGCGCTACTCGACTACTTTGCACATGAAGATATGCTGCCATAGTTAAAGCCGGTGTCATCTTATGTGCGGACTGAACAACAACATCTGCCCCCAGTTCCACAGCGGATGGTACGGGTAAGGATGGTAAAGAAAAATGACAGCCATGCGCTTCATCTACTAGAACGGTAATGTTATAAGAATGAGCTAGATCAATAATCTCTTGAATTGGATATATGTCTCCAAAATAATCTGGATAGGTAAGGATGACTGCTTTTGCCTCCTGGTATTCGGCTATCGCCTTTTTTACAGTTGCTACAGAAGGTGCTGTATACCTCTGATTGATTTTGTTATAAGCTGGAGGCAGGAAAATTGGTTGAACGCCTGCTAACTCCATCCCATGTAAAATCGATTTATGGCAATTCCGCTGCACGAGGACTTGATCACCTGAATCACATGTTGCTAGTATCATAGCTAAGTTCCCAACAGTACTGCCATTCACTAAGAAATATGTATAGTTAGATCGAAACCAATCAGCAGCTATTTCTTGTGCTTCTTGAATCACACCCTCTGGTGCATGTAAATCATCTAAGCCATCTAATTCAGTGAGATCCATTTGCAAAAACGCTTGAAATTGTTCCTTGGCCTTCGCGACAAATATTTCTCCATTTTTATGACCTGGAACGTGGAGTGATACATTTTGGTTATCCTTAAAGTCTGTTATTGCTTGATAGAGTGGTATTTGATTTTGCTTGCTATCCATTCTATTGCCTCTCTTTTATAGATAATTTGTATTGATAGCTTATGTGAATTTAGAAAAAAATAAATGGAATCACTAGTAGTGACTCCATTATATAGTATAAGATGATTGATTGATAGCACGTAATTTTTCTACATAGAATTGATAATTTTCGTCTTTGGGACTCGTGGAAATGATTTTTTCCTCACATTCCTGACAAATATAAAGTTGATATAAAAACATTCCGTCTTCCTTTGTTTGATTACATATACCACAAATATGAATATTCTTCCCCATATGCCACACCTCCATTAAGTAGTATGGCCAATCTAGCAAATAATATACAAAGAATAATAGATTTTTTCACTTCGACAATTTTATTGTTTTTTCACGTGAAACATTTTTATTTCTTGTATCCAATCACTTGAATTCGACAGTAATCTGCATGCCATTGTTGATCTTTGTACAATGTTGGTTTTAATACCTGTTCAACACGCTTTACTAATTGTTCCTTTTCCGCATCATTCAAATGGGCTAACATGCCTGCCGCAAACATAAAAATCCAATTCTTCAATCCATCTTCCCCTTCTAACGGAGTTGGTCTAGTGAAATATCTTGCATAACTAACTGTAAGCCCAACCTCCTCCATTAGCGAAGTGTACTCTCCTATACTCGGAAAATACCATGGCTCCTCTAATTGATCATATGTTGGAAATAATTGATGATAGGACTCTTGAATCGCCTGTCTTATATATAACACATTATCTTTACCACCAAACTCAACTACTAATCTTCCACCTGAATGCAAGCTTTGATATAACCTTTCCAATGCCTGCTTTGGTTTCGTCACCCAGTGCAATGTAGCATTAGAAAAAACAGCATCAAATTCATTATGAAATTCCATATCATATACATCCATTGTTTGAAAATGAAGGTTTGAGTACTTATTTTGAGCTTCTAGTATCATATTAGATGAGCGATCTACTCCGGTAATATTAGCCCCCATTTTGTTTATTTCATTTGCAAGGTCACCAGTACCACATCCTACATCCAGTATCCACTCTCCTTCCTTGGGAGAAAGTAAACGCAACACACCTTTGCCCAAGTTCGATACAAAGCTATGCCTTTCATCATACAAATTAGAAGACCAGAAATCCATAAAACCCCTCCATATCTTTTCACCTATTATATACTAAATTATGGAACAAGATATTAAATTTATAGAAATCATGTTCAAACTTTTTTATCTACAACGCTAGCAAGAATTAACACAGCTGTTTTTATACTTTCCTTACATACAAAAAAACTCCCTAGTCCCTATGACTAAGAAGTTTTTTATTAATGGCCTGGCAACGTCCTACTCTTGCAGGGGCGTGAGCCCCAACTACCATGGGCGCTGGAGAGCTTAACTACTGTGTTCGGCATGGGAACAGGTGTGACCTCTCCGCTATCGTCACCAGACTGTGTATAATATTTAAGGGATGTACCCTAAAAACTAGATAAGAGTTATATTACAAGTTCAAACAAATCGTATAGTTAAGTCCTCGATCGATTAGTATTCGTCAGCTGCACATGTCACCATGCTTCCACCTCGAACCTATCTACCTCATCGTCTCTGAGGGATCT
>NZ_KB898684.1 GCF_000377765.1 Gracilibacillus lacisalsi DSM 19029
TTTGTCGGGAAGTATCAAGACCGCCCAAGTCCGTCACGATTACGCATTAATAGCGTTGAGGTTTTTGCATTGCAAACAGTCACAGAAGATCAGACACCATATATCGCTCAACCTGGAGATATTATAACATTTGACCATACTAACAACGGGCAAGTTTATATAAATGGAGAAGTGTATGAGGATAATATGTTAGGAGTGGATTACTTCACTCTAAAAAAAGGTGAAAACCAGCTTGTGGTGCTTCCGAGTGATAGTCTCAAGATTAGTGGAAGGTACCGTGAACGATACTCATAAGCCATGTCAAAGCAAGAAATGAGGTGAAAGGATGTCGCAAGTATTTGTAGCGGATGGTAATAATTATGAAGCATTATCACATATAAGGTATCGAAACGTCATCTCCAATAGCCATAAAAAAAGTTTAAAGGATGGTAGTGAAACGTTTGATTTTACCACACATGCTGATAAGCCTTATTCACCATATATAGAAGGAAATAACCGAATCATCATCCCTGGAGAGGATGGTGATTTTTTAGAATTTATTATTTATGAAATACAGGAAGATCGTATTGAAAGAGAATTGGAAGTATATAGCTATGCCAGCTATGCGGAACTAAGAACAGCAAAAGTCATACCTGAACACACAACATCATCACTAACAGTTGGACAACATGCAGGAATCGCACTAGATGGCACAGAATGGCGAATAGGAATTGTTGAAAGTGATGCAGTACGGACAATCACATTCGAGAGTCGTACACACCCTTATGGTTATTTAAAACGACTTGCATCTGTGTTTGATTTAGAGTTACATTTCCGGATAGAACATGACAACGGGAAAATAACAGGAAGATATGTTGACTTGTTAGAGCGTGTTGGTGAATGGCGCGGTAGACGTGTAGAGTTTGGCAAAGACTTATTAGGACTAAGACGTGTGGAAAATACAGAAGAAATTGTAACAGCGTTAAATGTCATTGGTCCTGAAGATGAAAATGGTGATCGGCTAGAAGTTGTAGTCGAGGATGAAGAAGCTTTTCAGCGCTGGGCACGTAACGGTAAGCATATTATTAAAGATTATGAACCACAGTTTGAGATGGATGAGAATGCTACTGAAGAGCGATTAATCGAACTTGGAGAGCAAGAACTTGCCAAACGTGTTAAAGCGATTGTTACCTATGAAGGTACCATTGCTGATTTGGAAAAGGTACCGGGACTAGAACATAAAAAATTCCGTTTTGGCGATACCATTCAGATTAAAGACACCAGTTATGAGCCTGCACTTTATTTGGATGCACGAATCTTTTTCCAAGATCGAGATATAAAAGATCAAGCGGAGAAACAGGTTCGATTAGGTGACTTTACAGAGTATACCCAAGAAGAAGTGGACGCTATCTGGAAGAGCCTAGAACAACAAATTAAAAACAAAATCAGCATGACTGATCTTACGGAAGTTACCTATACCAAGCCAGAAATAGAAGAACGAGACAAACCTGGTAATGACGCAGCCGACAAGATTGAAACTGATGTGGGTTGGGATGAAGTAATTGAAACAGAACAAGGCTCACAGGAAAAAGCAGACCAGGCAGAGGAAAACGCTAATAATCATACTGACCAAATAAAAGAAGAAATTGACCAAGAGTTACTGGATAAAGCTGATCTGGAATATGTAGATGGTCAATTACAATTTAAGGCTGATAGTGATCTTGTCAATACCATTAATGATACAGTGGATGACTTACAATTAACAACTGATGATCTTCTTATTGACGTTGCTAATCATGCTGACGAGTTACAGGCGCAAGGGGGTCGTATTACAACTGTTGAGTATGATCTAGACGAAGTTGAGGGTCAGCTATCATTAGCAATTACCGATTTAGAATTGTTAGAAAATGAAGTAAGTACACAAGGTACACAGATTAGTGCTAATGCTGAAGCGATTGGATTTAAAGCTGATGCAACTGTAGTTGAAGGATTACAGGAAGAGTTTGACGCATTGAGTTATGAGAATAGGAACTTGTTAAGAAATAGTGCAGTACAAAATGGCACTTTGGACAATTGGACTGGATCAGGAATTTCGGTTATTGAAGAAGGAGTTTTCTCAGATTATGCAATTAGATTTGAAGGATCACCTAGTGGTTCAAGAGAATTTAAAAATACAACGCAAATACCTGCTGGTGAGTATATTATGCAAATATGGTATAAACACATAGTAGGAGATACTCCATATCTTTTCTTGAATGGGTCTAATCCTACAGATGGATCAGTCTCAGATGATCGGGATTTATTTGATCCTAATATAGAAGGGTGGCAAGTTGCGAAGGTTGAATTTACTGCAAATAGCGAGACAAGAATGCCATATATAAGATACGCTTCATCTTCACCTTCAGATCATACCTATGGCACTTGTATAATTGGTGCTATTAAAATTGAAAAAGGAAATAAAGCGACTGACTGGTCACCTGCACCAGAAGACTTTGAAGCTGACATTTCAGCAGTCGGAACAAGAGTAGAAAATTTATCAGCTGATTTAGAAATCATGGCTGGTCAAATTGAAGCTAAAGCAGAGAAAAGTGCAGTTGAAAACCTTGAAGGTGACTTTTCAACCTTAAGTAATGAAGTAAGCAGTCTTTCTGTTGCTTATGATGGTATTAGTGCTGATGTAAGTAGTTTGCAATCAACAACAGATGATCATACATCAGAAATTAGTGATTTAAATGCAGAATTAGAGATTCAAGCAGGGGAGATAAGTAGTAAGGTTGATGCTATTTATGTAGAGAATGCTGTTAGCGATACAGGAAGATGGACAAAAAGTTACCGTGTGAGAACTGCTAACCCCGAAAACTTAACCGAAAAAGATGGAAGTGCTCTTAGTAACCTTTACACCTATGAAGTAACAGGGAAAGTAACAGGAACGGGCAGTAACACAACGGCAGTAGCCATTTTTAGATCTAATTCTACTAGTGGTAGTTCAGACAGTAACGGTTGGAGTTTAGAAATTATCTATGAGCAAGGGGGCAAATCGTCCAACCAACCAGAGTTTTTCATAGATGATGACGGAAAACCTTCTATAAGGCTATATGGTCATACTTCATACTATACTGTAGAAGTAACACACGAGAAGACAATTGGCAGAGAAAGCTCTATGTCAGTCGCCTCTTCTGAAATCACACAACTAGCAGGAGAAATCACATCAAAAGTAAGTACAACGGAATTTGATAATCTAGAGGATAGAGTAGATACTGCAGAATCTACTATCTCACAACACGCTAACCAAATTCAGCAAAAAGTAGAAGAAAACGACGTACGCTCGATCTTTACGCAAGAAGCGGATTCATTCACTTTTGATGCAGATCAAATCAACTTTGACGGTCATGTATTCGGTGGGGATGCCACGTTCACTGGTAAGATTGAAGGGGCTATTATTGAAGGTTCTAGTTTTGTTTCAAGCTATGGTAATAGTGGATATTTAGAAATAGAAAATGGTGCTCTAGCATTTTTTAGTGGAAACGATTCTCTTGTTTTAGGAGTATATTCCGACGAGGGCTTTGTGATGAATAAGGGAAACAATCATATGCAATTGAGTTCGAGCTCTTTAACATTTAACGGGAACCCTGCTGAAGTCATAGAAAGCCAGGGCTCAAATGCAGGTGGTCGTTGGATACGATATGCTAGCGGTATTCAAATATGTTGGGCTCAACCGTTTAATCAGGCTACAACTAATACGTATTCATCTGGTGTTTCCTATTCGGATACTGACTATTGGGATTTTCCAGTTTCATTTGATGATAGTTACCCAATATCAGTTAGCGCTGTGTGTGCTTCACTGGGTAGAGTTTGTGGCACAACAGGGCCTCCAAGTGCTAGCAGTGTGCCAATACGGACGTACTCACTTAGTGGAAATACTTCATCTACCGCATACAGTGTATACACATATGCAGTTGGTAGATGGAAATAAAAACAGGAGGAATTTACATGCAAGTAAAAATTGAAAACAGAATGCTAAAACCGTCAATTGAACTACTTCTGGACTTCCCACTGAAAGGGAAGAAGTCACGTCATAGAACCAAGTTTATTAAGCAACTACAGGATCGCTTAAAAGAAGTCGATCAGAACAGAGCGCAGCTTGCAAAAGAACATGCCAAAAGTGATGAAGATGGAGAACCAATTGTAATTGATGATGGTAAGCGATATGACATCGAAGATCAAGAGGCATTCCAAGCAGATTTAAAAGAATTATATGATGAAGCGTTAGTCATTGACGGGGGTGATAATGAAGGGATGCTTAAGACGGTTAAAACGGTATTATTAAATTCGGATAAAGAGTGGAGCGGTCAGCAGGCTTTTGTCTATGATTATCTATGCGAACAATTTGAAAAAGGAGATGAAGCATAATGAACTTTGAAATCAGATCCGTACAAACTAAATATAATGATGGTGAAGCTACAAGTGTGAGAATATCCTACTCAGCTAAAAATAATGATCGAAGCGTAAGCGTGAGTGGTGTGTATGACTTAACTGCTGAGGAATTTAACCAAGATGGATCCTTTGATACATTAGAAGCTAAAGCACAAGAGCATTTATTGAATGAAATCAACGCCACGTAAGGCGTATTTTTTATGCAGGAATTTCCTCCTTTATGTCGAATTATGATAAGGAGGAGGTTGTTTAAAATGATAACTATAAAAGAACTTGAAAAAAAGCATATAGTTTTAGAAGAGAAGCTAATCGAAAACAATTCTTTATACGAGCAACAAAAGGATTCACTTTTTAAACTTATGGAGCAGTATCAAGAAATTGCAAGGTGGTATTTATCTAAAGGATTTACGAATAGCCTTGAATACAGGAGAGAAATAGGAGATGTATTAGTCCTAGCTGAGCATGACCAAGATGTTTACTATTGGGATCCGGAAGAGCTAAAAATAAATAAATTTAACCTTAGAGATTATAAAAATATGAATGGCGTCAACTCTTTAATTTTTGTAAAAAAAGGACTATATAATTCGGCAAGAGATACCATTTTATCACTTGATTCTATGTTAAATCAGCATGTGGAAAGTATTGAAAAAGAAAACCGACAACTAAAAAATGATTTAGGAGAAGATTAGAGACCTTAAAATGGTCTCTTTTTTATACCCAAAAACAGATAGAAGGGGGATTAAGCATGACGATCGAAATAGGCATTTTACTATCTATTGCATCAATTGTAATAGCTTATCTAGGTTACCAGTTGAACAAACAAAAGCAACAGACACAGTACCAGGAAAACATTAAAAATGATGCAACTAGAGAAGCCGTTATTGAGACTAAGCTTGATAACATCGGCAATGGTGTCGAAAACATAAGAATTGATTTGCGAGCCAACGCGAGAGAAATTGGTGCACTTGGTGAACGAGTAACTAGGGTAGAAGAATCAAGTAAACAAGCACATAAGAGAATTGATGCAATCAGTCCAGATAAGGGCTGATTTTTTATTGTATTTGAAGGAGGTGAGTAAGTTGAAAGAACAATTAAAAAAGATCGACAACAAGTGGGTTAGGTTAATCGCCTTTACTATTGCATCAATCAATACTGGTTTTACGATTGCTGGTAATCCGTTGCTACCTTTTGGCAGTGAGCAAATTGTAGAAGGTGTTTCGATTGTCGCTAATACTGCAGCTGGTATTTGGGTTTATTGGAAAAACAACAGCTTTACGTTTGCGGCTAAAGTTGCGGATGATCATTTAAAACAATTGAAGGAGGGAAAATAAGATGGCCGGAAATCTATCACACTTACCAAAATTTAAGGATGTGCGTAACAAGTTAAAAAAGCATCCGTCTAAGAAGTTCCCTGTCCTATCTATGGCAGGGAAAACAACTATTGCCTTACACCACAGTTTAACAAAACAAGGTCTTGGAGGTTCAAATGCGGAGGGGTACGCAGAGTTCCATGTAGATACTCACGATTGGCCTGGCATTGGTTATCATTATGTAATTGAACCAAATGGAACAATTAAGTGGTGTAATGATCTTGAATTAAGAACGTACCATGTTGGTGACCATAACAATTATTGTGTAGGTATTTGCTTAACCGGTGATTTCAGATATGAAGAACCTACCAAAGAACAGGAAGATAGCTTACGTCGTTTAGTGTATGCTCTTAAAAAAGAATATTCTGTCTTAAAGTATGTGAAAGGGCACCATGAATTCAGTGGTTATGAGTGGAAGCAGTGTCAGGAGTATGACTATAAAAAGATTCTAAATGAAAAAGGATCTATTCCTGGTAAAACTGATTTGCCAAACACTTATAAAATTCAAGAAGGTGACACTTTCTGGTCTATTGCTAAAGGGATGAAAGATTTATCTGTTGATGATCTGAAAAAGGCTAATCCAGGAGTGGATCCTAAGAAATTAAAAATAGGACAAAAAATCAACCTTGGTAAAGCTAAGAAATCAAGTGGAACCACTAATAAAAAATCAAGTAGTAAAAAAGCTACTGGAGTAGTTGCAGATATCCAAGACACAGTAAATGATCGATACGGTTATAACATTGCAGTAGACAACATTCCCGGTCCTGAAACGTATAAAGCATTATTGAAGGCTTATCAAACTGAATTAAATAAACAATTCGGAGCTGGTCTAAAAGTAGATGGTATATGGGGGCCTAAAACTGCAGCTGCATCTGTAACTGTTCGTAAGGGAGCTAAAGGTAACCTTACTTGGATACTTCAAGCTATGCTTTATTGTAAAGATCATAAGATTGCAGTAGATGGAATTTTTGGAAGTGAAACTGAAAAAGCAGTTAAAGCGTTCCAGCGATCTTTTGGAATTACAGTGGATGGAGTACCTGGACCTGTTACTTTCAGTAAGTTATTTAAGTAGAGTATTGAAAAGGAGGGCGTTTTTTCTGAACGCCCTTTTTTGTGGATAAGTTTAATGAATCCTTTGTTTAATTAAATTATAGTTGTGGATAACTGTCTCCTGTGATAGAATAATAGAAAATTGCTTTGTATTAATTTAGAGGATGGTTTTATGATATATGTATATTGTGATGAGAGCTGTCATCTAGAGAATGATTTATCTAACGTGATGGTTCTTGGTGGATTAGCTGTTCCTGAAAGCAAAAAGAAAGAAATATTTAATGATATAAGAAGAATTAAAGAACAACATAATTTAAGCTCTTGGTTTGAAATAAAGTGGACTAAAGTTTCCAATTCAAAAATAGATTTTTATCTTGATTTAATTAAATATTTTTTTAATAATGATTTTTTAAGATTCAGAGGAATTGTTATGAGAGGTAAAAAAAATCTTGATCATAAGACTTTTGGTAATACTCATGACGATTGGTATTATAGAATGTATTTTTATCTCCTAGACCCAATGATATTTCCTGAAGAAAATTATAGAGTCTTCTTAGATATTAAGGATACTAATGGAGGTAAGAAAGTAAGGAAGCTTCATGAGGTTCTATGCAATAGTAATTATGATTTTAATCAAGATGTGCTTAAAGATATAACACAGATTCATTCTCATGAATCAGAGATAATGCAGCTTTGTGATTTATTAATTGGAGCGTTATCATACTTTAATCGTGGACTATACTTTAATGGTAACCAAGGGAAACAGAAGGTTATAAGCCAAATAATTAGTATTTCTCAAAAAAATTTAAATAGGAGTACATCTTTACAAGAAAACAAATTTAACTTATTTATATGGGATCCACAAGGAGTTAGTAATAATGTATGGTAAATTATCAAGTCCGAGGCTGATTACTGGTAATACATTGATGGAAGTAGTAACAAATATAGAGAGCAATTTCTATAATGTGTTTATGAATAAAAGTGCTCGCAGTAATTATAACAATAAGTTCATCTTTTTTAACATTAATAAGGAGTATAAAGGAGAAAAACTTAGATTCCCTGAAAGGTTTCTACATATATGCTCTATAGAAGATAAAAATCACTACACTATATTTCCTTGTAATAATGACGCAACATATTATCAATGTAATGCAAAATGTGATATTACTAGGTCCCATTTAGAATTTAGAAAGTTAGGAAGATCTCAATGTTTATATCGGATGACCAGAATTCATTGGATTCCTGAAATAATAAATCTAGCGAACAAAAATGATGAAGGAATTACTGTGTGGACTAAACCAGAAAAGGATAGAAACAGAAATGACGTATTTAAACACTATATAAGATATGAATCTCAATTAGTTGATTATGTTGTTATTCTAAAAGAAGATATTCGGGGCGGTTCAGTTTATAAATACGAATTCATAAGTGCTTTTCCTGTCTTCACCAAAAGAAACAAGGAGCAATTTGAAAAAGATTTCAACCACTATTCACCTTCATTTGCACAAAACAAAAATTAAAAAAGCTGGTTATCGCATTGCGAAATCCAGCGGTCTCCTTCTACAACTTGGTAGATGAGCTACTTATAAGTTAGCATTGTTTTAATAACATGTCAATGCTGATTCGTTAATAATATACCCAAAAATGTATTTAATAAACACGGCATTTGATGTCGTGTTTATTAAATACATTCTTATATTAATTCAGGCGTTTGATTAGTGAATTATTTTTGTCTTATTTACCGACTCAAACAACTCCTCAAGAATAAGCAATACCTTCTTCCTTATCGCCGGATTAAAATAATTCCGTTTTTCCTCTTTCCGTTTAGAATAGAAAGTATACTCCGTAAACATGTCATCTTTACCTGTCTGTAATACCTTTAGATTTTTCATATGCATTTGTTGCTTCAACTCACGTCTTTCCTCAATAGCTTTTTTCTCAATAGATTCCAGGAGACGTATATAAGGCTCGTTAATTTTAAAGATGCTATTGTTACGTAATGTATCTAAATCCTTCTGGATCACTTCAATAGCCATGGACAAGAACAAATAACGGCTTGCTACTTTGAATTCCTCATCTGTTATATATCGCATAATGACAACTCCACAACATTGTTAATGTCTAATAAATCAATGCCGTCTACAGTATCGATAGTGAGATTTGTTCCTTTGATTTTTTCGATAAAACCTTCAATAGTATGAAGCCTATGATTGTTCCAGTAGACTATATCTAATTTCTTTTTAAATTGCATAGCTTCATTTATGGTGATCTGCATTTCATGATACTGATCTTCAGATAAAATTGGCTTATCAATCTTTTGTTCTTCTTCAAAAATTTCATGCAGCATCTCCAGATGTTCAGGCATCATCATTGCAGTCCATTTCTTATTTCCCCGATCGATCATAAATATCACCTCACAACAGGAACGTTTGTTCTTATTATATATCCAAATATTGAATTTATGCAAATTGTATTTTCTGGAAGGAATTTAACAGTTAGTGTCGAAAGTAATAGTATATATGTCAGTTGGAGAGGAGGGGTAGTATGGAAGAATATCATATAATGCCTTCGATTAGATTTAATATACAAACAACTAGACATTATGATAATGGACAGCTAGCTATTTTGGTTTATGATAAAGAGATAGAACAACATTTTCTGTATTATGAGAATGAAGTGAAGAGTATACCAAGTGAGCTGAATGAATTAAAGAGATGCATCGATCATGAATGGTTTAACATAAAAAATGGATACTATCGAGTAAAAGAATTTAGCTATGATTCGGCTATATAATTTGTTAGCACCTACTTATGGGGTAGGTGCTATTTTTTTTGGGGAAAGAAATCACTAACTTTTTTATTAAAAATGTTAGCAAATTTATACAACATATAACTATCTAAATTATATAAGCCTTGTTCATAATCGGATATTGTATTATGTTTTACTCCAAGCTTTTCACCTAATTCTTTTTGAGTTATTTTCCTTTTTATTCTGAATTCTCTTATTTTTATTCCTACGTGTTTTCTTAATTCATGTTCGTCCATTTTAAACATCATCCTAACAACTGTTTCTTTCATATAAGTCGTCTACTTTGCAATCCAATAAATCTGCTAATTTAAAAGCATTTTCTAAAGATGGTTTACTATGTCCGTTTATCCATCTTGATAGTACTGTTTGACTAACCCTCATTCGATTAGCTACCTCTTTTTTAGACAGTCCTTTTTTTGCAATACATACATTTATATTACTTTTTAATGTCATCTTCATCACCCTATTTATACATATTCTTCAAAGCAATAAGAAAATCCTTCATCATATTCGTTAAAAAAATTGTATTTTTAGTTCAACAAACAAGCCCACCATGCATATCATTTATCAAAAGCTTATCACTCAAAAGCTTCAGCAAAATTCGCTTTCGCTTTTTCGTTCATATGAACAAGAAATTATTGCATGTCTATAGTACTTTAATAGTTGTTATGGCAACATCGGAATATTCCAAACATAATTCCAGTGCGGAATAGTAAAAGGAAGAGCGAACGGAATACCAAATGGAAGGGAGGAGAGAATAGTGTTATTAGAAGCAGGGTTATGCATAGGTGGATATGTATTCTTGCACATGCTCTTTAGAGAAAAGTCAGAAAAAGAGAAGATCAACCTGGTATTTAAAAATATAGGATATGGATTTAAAGAGCAGCTACCATATCATATTAGGACCATAAAAGCGGATCGATATACAATGTATATTTATCATTTGCCGTATGGTCTTATTGACGATCCGAAACTAGAAACTATACTGCAGAAAACATTGAATAAGTCAGTGGAGATCGTCATGAAAAACAAATTGTATATTACCGTGTACCAGGAAGATCTGAAAAGTAAATATAACTATGCATTTACGAAAATTGATGGTTGGCAATTGCCTATTGGTTATGCTGTTGGTGCCAAAGTTATTTATCACGATTTTGACAAGATACCGCATGCAACTGTGGCAGGGATGACAAGGCAAGGAAAAACGGTACTGCTAAAATTAATCCTGGCACATCTTATTTACAATCATCCTGAAGATGTGGAGTTTTACGTTATTGATCTTAAAGGAGGCTTAGAGTTTTCACGATACCAAAAATTAAAGCAAGTCAAACAGGTAGCAAGTAATGTGGACGATGCTTATCAATTACTGCAGCAAATAAATAAAAAAATAAAATCGGATATGCAGCACTTTAAAAACAAAGGTTATTCAAATGTATTAGATACGAATATAAATAAACGCACTTTTATTATTACTGATGAAGCAGCGGAACTTACACCAGCTGCACATCATGATAGAGAAACTAAAAATAAATTTAGATATTGTCAGCAAGTTTTATCTGAAATTTGTAGAGTAGCTGGAGCACTTGGGTACCGTAATATTTTTTGCACACAATACCCAACTGCAGATACATTACCACGTCAAATCAAACAGAACAGTGATGTAAAGATTAGCTTCCGATTACCAACAGAAGTAGCAAGTCGTGTTGCTATTGATGAAAAGGGAGCAGAGGAATTAAATGTACCAGGTAGGGCCATCTATAGAACACATGAGAAGCAAATAATTCAGGTACCGTTTATAAGTGACAAAACGATATTGGATGAATTAAGGAGGTATGAGGTCAATGATTCAACAAATAGAAAAACAGAAGAGAGAGGAGCGGATTTTATTACGTTTGGATGATCTTAATTTTGCAACCAGAGAACAGTTGCAGGTCATTGAAAGTTTAGGGGGTGATCGAAACGCTAGAAGAATATTACACCAAATGGAAAAGGATAAATTACTCTTGTCTGTACGATATGAAAAGAAGATCTACTATCTAAGTAATCGAGGGAAAGAACGCGTGGGATCCAATCAAAGCAAGTTAAAACGTGACAAGATTCAGCACACATTAATGCGTAATGATATGTACATCAAGCTAGGTATGCCTAATGACTGGAAGAAGGAAGTACCAATAAACTTTGGTACCGAAACACTGATACCAGATGCAATGTTTAAACTGAATGGGATATATCACTTTGTTGAAATCGACAACGTGCAAACAATGAAAACTAACTATGAAAAGATTAAGAAGTATAAAGAACTATCCAACATGATTGCTAAGCAATATAAGCATGTTCCTACATTAATATGGTACTCATTATCTGAAACACGTAAGCGGAAGTTAGAAGATGCATGTGTAAAAAGTAATTTAAAATATCAAATTTATTAGGAGGGATTAAAATGTTTAAGAACGCTGAAAAGATAAGCAAGGCCATGGATATGTTAATAAAGGTTACGGAAGAATTAGAGAACCAGGAGCGGAAGGATGAAATGGTTAATGTGATTCATGATCTTTCCAAGGTACATCAAAACGTGCTTGGTGATTTGACTAGAAAGACAGTCGATTAATGGCTGTCTTTACATAGGTAAAAAGTAATTGTATTATTATGGTATAGAGAGAGGAGAGATTGGAATATGTGGGAAGTTATGGAGTTATTGGGAATCGTATGTTTCATAATAGGTATAATACTATTAATCGTTATGTTAGTGATAAAACAATCACCTATTATTCCTGTCATTGTTATTTGTTCTAGTGTATTGATTTGGTTTATTGGATGGGGAAATCAGCCTGTTGTCGATCCAGACGAACCAGTTACAGCTAATAACGTAAAGGAAGACGAAGAGGAAGCTTTAACAGAAGAAGATAGCGAGGTTACACAAGAGGAATTAGATGAACAATTAAAAGACGAAGCAGTTGAAGCTGATTTTGTGGAATTGAATAGTGGTGAAGCAGAATCAGATCAACGTGTGTTTATTGAAGGCAAAGTATTGGATGAACCAGAAGAAAAACTACAAGAATTTATGGTGTCCACATATGAGGGAGACGGTTACGGCATATATATAGTCAAAGATTTTGATCCAGGAGCTGAATTCAAAGAAGGAGATATTATAAGAGCGTATGGCATTTATAATGGCAAACATGAAGAATTAGGAGGGCCTTTGATCACAGCTACACTTATCGAAAATGTAGACTTTGATGAAAATAATGAAGCCCATGTGAAGTTAGTGGAAGATGAAGAAGCACCTACCGAATAAGTAGGTGCTTTTTGTGTCTTTAAAAACAATAGGATCTCCTTTCGCTTGGATATATGTTGCTGTCCATGGTGACCCAGCTGCATTTTGATAATATAATGCATGGTCATGGTTAACAAAGTGTTCACCTAATCCTGCAGCCACTAATTGCTCTGTAGTAGCGTCCTTTGTTAATTTATAGATCATAGTAGCTATCATTTCCAGATGTGCAAACTCTTCTGTACCAATATCATTTAATAAGCCAACAACTTTGTCTGGTATGGTATAACGTTGATTTAAGTAGCGTAAAGCAGCTGACAATTCTCCGTCGGCTCCTCCATATTGTTCAATTAAATATTTGGCTAACGTCGGATTGCACCTACTTACCTTAACCGGATATTGCAATTTTTTTTCGTAATACCACATTTCAGATATTCCTCCTTTTTACACTTGCCAAGGCCATGGTGCTTCTTTCCAATTCCATGGATAACTGGAATAACTGTGACCATATTGCATGAGAGGGCCGAATCGTTCTTCAAACTGGTTTTTTAACTGTTTACTTTCGTAAGCAGCTTGATTAAATTGTTTAATGGCATCTAAATCTTGGGGGTGGGTATCAAGATATAATGTTAGCTCTACTAAGACAAAATCTACAGCTTGAATTTGTTCCATTAACTGATAATAACTTTCTGGTAGTGACTTTTCCTTTGTCATTCGTTTGATTCACTCCTTTTCGAGTAGTAGGGATCGTACAAACATGGCCATAACGTTCCTGCAAAAAGTGCTTCTCTAGCAGTGTGGAATTGTTCTGTATTGTTTGGCTGAAAACCTATATATAAATTAGGCGGTGTAGAATAGCACTTGGTTAAGACAGGCTTACATGGATCAAATTTGCTCACGAACGGGGAGTAACATTTAGTTAGTGTAAAAGACATGATATTCTCCTTTCTTTCGAATAAAGTGAGGCTTCCTTTGAAGTTTTTTTATCCTATCATCCTCAAAATTTATAGTATAAAAACCATTCACTTCCATTTCATTGTATGGAGGTTGCATCATGTCCTATTACAATTCTGTCTTAACCCATTTGAAAATTAATCATTTGGAAACAGTCTATAAATTTATCAGTGTAATCAATCAAACGATCAAACAAGTTTGCTATGTTTCTGAAAATAAACATGTTAATATATATATGGTTCGTTATTAAATGGTTTGAAAAAATCAGGACGAAGCTGCGCATTTCAGAAGCAGATATTAGAACATACATAAATATGTCAAGTGTTGAAGGAGTGTAACGTTTTATGCAACAAGAAAAAGTGATTGTGATTGGGGCAGGGCCATGTGGTATGTCCGCAGCAATTGAATTACAGAATATAGGAATAGATCCATTGATCATTGAAAAAGGAAATATTGTTGACTCAATTTATCAATATCCAACCCACCAAACCTTTTTCAGTTCTAGTGATAAGTTGGAGATTGGTGATGTTGCGTTTGTTACGGAAAAAAATAAACCCGTTCGAAACCAAGCATTAGCTTATTACCGAACGGTCGCAATTCGTCAAAACTTACGAATTAATAGCTTTGAAGAGGTATATAAAATAGAAAAAACAGATAATGGCTTTCAATTAGAAACAAAAAATCAACATAATGAAAAAAGAAAGTATCACACAACATATTGTATTATTGCAACAGGCTATTACGGTCAACCCAATTATATGGGAATAAAAGGGGAGGAATTGGATAAAGTCTCTCACTATTTTAAAGAAGCGCATCCTTTTTACCAACAAAATGTTGCAGTAATAGGTGGAAAAAACTCTGCTGTAGATGCTACAATCGAATTACATAAAGCTGGTGCTAATGTCACAGTGCTATATCGAGGCAGTGAGTACTCTTCAAGTGTGAAGCCATGGATATTACCAGAATTTGCTTCACTTGTAAAGCATGGTAAAGTAAAAATGGAATTTAACGCAACGATTGAGGAAATAACAAAGGACGAGGTTACTTATTTAGTAAATGGTGAGAAGAAATCGATTAAGAATGATTATGTGTTTGCGATGACAGGATACCAACCGAACCAAGGTTTCCTTAAACAGGTAGGGATTACGATAGACCAAGAAACAGGTAGACCTACTTTTGACTTAGATACAATGGAAACAAATATAGAAAATATTTATATTGCTGGAGTTATTGCTGCCGGATACGATAATAACGAAATATTTATTGAAAATGGTCGTTTCCACGGTGGATTAATTGCAACATCTATCAGTAACAAAGAAAAATGATAATAATCAAACCCTCCACATTGATATGTGGAGGGAAAATGAATATATTAATCTCTGAAAGCTTTCATCAGTTCATGATGAGATGCACCTTTCTCCAATAACAGCATGAGCTTCAAACGAGCTTTCGGACCATTTAAATGATTAGCAAAGATGACACCGTCCTCCAGTAAAGTTCGTCCACCGCCTTCGTATTGATAAGTAGGTTGTACAATTCCTTTATAGCAGCGAGATACAAATAATACCGTTATATCATGTTTAATAAAGTTTTTTATGGCTGGGACGATTGCAGGAGGAACATTTCCTTGCCCTAACGCCTCAATAATAAGTCCATCGATGTGTGAAGGTTGGATATAATCTAATAGGTCATTTGACATACCAGCATATGCTTTCAAGAGAAGTACGTTTTTCGTTAAATCTTGAATATGAATAGTTTCATGGTGATAAGTTTTTTGATAGAAATAAACATCTTGTTTCGTCACCATACCGACAGGTCCAAATTGCGGACTTTGAAAGGTTGCCACATTACTAGTAGACGTTTTGGTGACATATTGTGCGGTATGCACTTCATCATTCATTACAACTAATACACCTCGGTCACATGACTTAGGGTTAGACGCTACACGGATGGCACATATCAAGTTATATAAACCATCTGAACCAATTTCATTACTTGATCGCATTGCACCCGTAAATACGATAGGAATACTTGTTTTTACACATAGATCTACAAAATAAGAGGTTTCTTCTAACGTATCTGTACCATGTGTAACTACAATTCCATTATAATTATCTGAATCTATATTTTCCTTAATAAACTCTGCTAATTGAAGCATATGTTTCGGTGTAATATGTGGTGATGGTAAGTGAAATAAATTTACTTCTTCTATAGGAAAAGAATGTAATAATTCCATTTTGGATAAGGGATGTGTATCTGTTTCTACGACACTCCCATCTAGATTCTCTTTCATCGATATTGTACCACCAGTATGAATAATTAATGTTTTTTTCATTATACTCCCAACTTTCTTTAATTAAACGTATATATGTTAAATGAATTCTTTTGATATTATGCCATAATTATTGGGAGATAGAAAGTAGGTGATATCAGTTGTTTGCTCTTATATCAGTCTCCATTGCTCCGGCATTTGCATTGTTATCATTTTTTTATTTAAAAGATGAATATGAATTAGAGCCGATCTATGCGATTTTTCGCACATTTATATATGGAGCATTACTAGTATTTCCAATTATGTTTATTCAGTATGCATTTCAGGAAGAAGGTATTGCACAAACTCCTTTTTTACAATCATATTTTATCTATGGACTTTTTGAAGAGTTTTTTAAATGGTTTATATTTATTTTCACCACTTATAAGTATTCAAAGTTTAATACAGTTTATGACGGTATTGTATATGGGGTTTCTATTAGCTTAGGGTTTGCAACTGTTGAAAATATTCTTTATTTATTTGCGCATGGAATTGAATTTGCCTTTAGCCGGGCGATTTTCCCTGTATCATCTCATGCATTGTTCGGAGTAATAATGGGTTATTATTTGGGAAGGGCCAAATTTTCGCCTAACAATGGAATACTCTCGTTATTATTAGCATTATTATTACCTACTTTCTTACACGGGACGTATGACTTTATATTAGAAGCAATTGAGAATCAATGGTTATACGGACTCATCCCATTTATGGTGATACTATGGATGCTTAGTCTACGAAAAGTAAAAGTAGCCAACGAAATCAGTCACCAGCAAGTATAAACAACGCACAGTAGATATACTAATACTGTTTGTTCTAAACTAAATGTACATTCATTTATGAAGTAAGTTTGACTAATATCGTGATCATAACCGCCACTCCGGCTGCCCACTTCCCTTTCCGTGGGGTTTGCCCTTCAGCTAACTTTTTCGAGCCAAAACCGCTCGAAAAAGTGGATCTTCAGGTCAAACAGGTCCCACAGGAGTGGAAGTGGGCGGCCTTCGTTAAGCTATGCTCCACAACACTAATCAGAAATCAACCAGTCGATTTCTCCACCATATGTAGCGTAGGGTACGACTATGCTAAAAGGTTTTCACAGCCCGATAAGTACTGTAATTAAACAGAAAAGTTTAGTTCCATGAGTTCATTTCTTTCTGTAATCAGAGAACAAAAATAGCGGAGGCAGAATACGGAGACTCCTGTGGGAACTCACACGAGCCGAAGATCCACTTGGTAAAGTGCTTTTCTTTACCAAGTTAGCTGAGGACGTGCCCACGGAAAGCGCAGTATTCTGCCGGAGCGGTTTACATGCACTCTCTAAATCAAGAATGATTGTAGAGAGCAATTCCTTGTCCTCGTTACTGCGCAGTTTATGATATTCTGAAACATTTTATATTTTTATAAATAAACATTTCATGAATGGATACCCGTTTCCTTTTTTTAATTGAAGAGGGAAATGGGTATTTTTTTGAGCACTTTTTGAGTGGTCTAGCGTTCAATAGATATAAAAGTTGTCAGTTTTTAAATGAATAAATTTCATTTTTTATTAAAAGCTATCCATAACAAAATGTTACTTAGATATTAATTTGGAGGTAGCTTTAATGAAAAAAAAGATAACGATTTGTCTTATCATTTTTGCCATAAGTTCTTTTTTCTTCATTGATGGAAAAAATGATCAGGTCCATGGTTTTTCAAATCAAGTGATTCAGCATGGTGCCACAGGTGACGATGTCATTGAGCTTCAAGCGAGACTTCAGTATTTAGGTTTTTATAATGGCGATATTGATGGTGTATTCGGTTGGGGTACGTATTGGGCATTACGTAATTTTCAGTATGAATTTGGTATGGAGATAGATGGTTTAGCAGGCCAGGCAGTAAAGCAAAAATTAGAAGATGCAAGTGAATTTGATAAAGCCTATGTGCACGAGCAAATTCAACAAGGAAAGAAATTCACCCATTATGGTGGAGTAGACAAAGAAAAACAAACGGAGCCATCTCCAACAAAACAAAAAGAGGGTGATGGAGGCCAACAGGGAAGTAATCAGCAACAAGAAAATCAACAAGCCCAACCAGAAAACAATCAGCCACAAGCAACAGAGGAAGACTTAGAACCAACAGCTGTCAATATACCACAAGGTTTTTCACAAAATGATATTCAAATCATGGCAAATGCTGTATATGGCGAAGCAAGAGGAGAGCCTTATGAAGGTCAGGTTGCAGTTGCATCTGTAATTTTAAATCGTGTAGAAAGTTCCACTTTTCCTAACACAGTATCAGGTGTGATTTTTGAACCTCGTGCGTTTACAGCGGTTAGTGATGGACAAATTTGGTTAACGCCAAACGAGCGAGCAAGAAATGCAGTATTAGATGCAATCAATGGCTGGGACCCGACTGGAGAAGCATTGTATTACTTTAACCCGGATACTGCTACTTCGGGCTGGATTTGGTCACGACCACAAATTAAGCGAATTGGTAAACATGTATTCTGTATGTAATTATTTGGAGGTGAAAAAATGTTTCGTTGGTCGCTTATTACACTATTAAGCATTGCTGTTATTGGAGTTTCTGTATGGGGCTATCAAGAGCATCAAGAAAAAAATGCAATTCTCATTCAAGCTGAAAATAATTATCAACGTTCTTTTCATGATTTAACCTATAACCTAGATCTGCTACACGATAAAATTGGATCTACTCTAGCAATGAATACGAGAGAACAATTGTCACCACAATTGGCTGAGATATGGCGGTTAACTTCTATGGCTCATAATGATGTTGGGCAATTACCGCTAACATTACTGCCATTTAATAAGACAGAAGAGTTTTTACAACAGATGGGTGATTTTAGTTATCGTACAGCAATAAGAGATTTAGATAAAGAGCCGCTTTCTGATGATGAATTGGAAGCCTTAGAATCTCTATATGAAGTGTCAGGAGACATTGAACAGGAATTACGTAAAGTACAAAATATGGTGTTAAATGATAATTTGAGATGGATGGATGTACAGCTAGCATTAGTTAATAACGATGAACAAGCAGATAATACCATTATAGATGGCTTTGAAACAGTAGAAAAAACAGTTGAAGGTTATTCGGAAGGAAAACTGAATGCAAGCATGATGGGAACGTCAAGTAAGAAAGATGGCTTTGCGATACTTGGAGACGAAAAAGTTTCAGAGGAAGAAGCGAAGAAAAAAATGCGATCCCTGTTACGAATCGATGAAGAAACTGATATTACGGTCGCCTCAACAGGTGAAGGGGCTAATGTTCCGTTATACAGCGGATCCTATAAAGCGGATGATACAACTGGATATATCGATATAACACAAAATGGTGGATATCCTCTTACGTTAATGATTAATCGAGAAGTAGAAGAAAGAAATAAAAGTCTACATGAGGCAATGCAAAATGCTAAAGATTACTTGTCCAAATTGGATTTCACTACAGATCTTGCTTTGGTCGAAAGTAATCAATATGACAATGTCGGGGTATTTCAGTTTGTACCGCAGTATGACGATGTCTGGATTTATCCAGATGCGATACAAATTAAAGTTGCTTTAGATAATGGAGAAGTACTTGGTTTTGTGGCAAAAGATTACTTGGAAAATTATCATGAAAGAGAAATACCGGAAGTTAAATTATCAGAAGAAGAAGCACGTGATAAAGTAAATCCTAATTTGAAGATTCAAGAACACCACCTTGCTGTTATTGAAGATGACATGGGAGAAGAAGTATTAACCTATGTTTATTTAGGAACATTAAATCAAGACACATATAAAATTTTCATTAATGCATCTGATGGAAGTGAAGTGAGAGTAGATAAATTAAAACAAGCAGAGATGAAATATTAAAAAAGTGAGAAAGAAGGACTTTTCCTTCTTTCTTTTTTTTGCGATAATAAGTATTGAACTAGTTTCCATTTTTATCATTCATACAAATACTTAGTAGAGAAAGAGGATGAACATTGATTAAAATTGGCACATTTTTGCAACTCGAACAGATAAAAGAAGAGAGGAAAACTTATAAATGTAGGGTGATCGAAACAAAAAAGGATAAGTTATACATTGATTATCCTATTGAAGAGCAAACAAAACGCTCCGATATCTTACCGGTCGGCACACATTTTCAAGTTCACTTTATTGAAAACAATTCGGTATACAGTTTTCCAAGTGAAATCATCGGTAAGGCTAAAATTAAAAATATCCCAACATTAATTCTTTCTGTCGAAGTAAATAATCTAGAAAAAATTCAACGACGAGAGTTTGTGCGTGTTGAATCGTTATTGGACGTATCCGTGCAAAGTGTGGATCAAAAGTTTGATTCATTTACGACTGTAACTCATGATATCAGTGGTGGGGGAATGGCCATTTTAGTGGATAAAAATTTCAATGTAAAACAAGGCGAGTTATTGGATATTATGTTAGTATTACCTTTAGAACAAAGAATTGAATATCTACATATCATTGGGGAAGCAGTACGAATACAAGAGAGAAATGAAGATAAAAATATTTTATCTGTAAAATTTAATGAAATGGATATACAAGATCAGCAGTCCATTGTACAGTATTGCTTTACAAGACAATTAGAAGATCGGAGAAAAGGTCTTTCGTAGATAGAAGGGTAGGATTATAATGAGCGAGAAACAAATAGCCATCGCGATTGATGGACCAGCAGCTGCAGGAAAAAGTACTGTAGCAAAAATTGTTGCGAAAAAATTAGGTTACATATACATTGATACCGGTGCAATGTATAGATCATTAACTTATTCCGTGTTAACTAATCAAATTGATATAAACAATGCTAGCTTGGTTATCCAGCATCTCCATGACATTGCCATTGACATCAATGCTAATCAACAAGTATTGATTGATCAGAACGATGTAACAGAAGCTATCCGAACTGACGAAGTGTCAAAGAACGTTTCTGCTGTAGCTTCGATTCCAGAAGTTAGACAGGAAATGGTGAAAAGACAACAAAAACTCGCTGAAAGACGAGCGGTTGTAATGGATGGTAGAGATATTGGTACGCATGTAATTCCTGATGCAGAAGTAAAAGTATTTTTGGTTGCAAGTGTCGAAGAACGAGCTGAACGGAGACATACAGAAAATTTACGAAAAGGATTTTCATCCGACTTGGATCAAATTAAACATGATATCGAAAAGCGAGATAAAATGGATTCAGAACGAAAAGTCTCTCCGCTAAAAAAAGCTGCTGATGCAACAGAAATTGATACAACTTCTTTATCCATTGAGGAAGTTGCAGAAAAAATATTATCTTTAGCTAATAAAAAGATGAGGAGTTAGGAATATGAGTTTTTATCAATTTGCAAAAACAGTGGTAAAAATAGTTTTAAAGCCAAAGTATAAGGTAAAAGAAGAAGGTATAGAAAATATTCCAAAAGAGGGTCCTGTTATTATTTGTTCCAATCATATTTCGAACTATGATCCTCCTATCGTTGGAATCACTTGTCCAAGGCCAATCCACTTTCTTGCTAAAGAAGAATTATTCAAAAATAAATTGTTTGCATTTATTCTAAAACATGTAAATGCCTTTCCAATAAAACGGGGAATGAAAGATCGTAATGCGTTAAGAAAAGGTATAGAAGTATTAAAAGAAGGTAACGTTCTAGGTCTGTTTCCAGAAGGGACAAGAAGTAAAACTGGTGAGTTAAAAAGAGGATTGGCAGGAGCAGGTTTCTTTGCACTTAGATCTCAGGCTACCGTCATTCCATGTGCAATTGTTGGTAGTTACAAGAGTAAAGAACCTCTAAGGGTTATATACGGTAAACCAGTTGATTTAGAGCCTTTACGTGAAAGCAAAGCTTCTGCCCAGGAGGTAACAGATGCAATAATGGACGAGATTAAAAAAATTAAAGAAAATCATTAAGTTTTATATATATAACTTGACAAATCACGCTAAATGTTAGAAGTTAGAAAAAAGCACATTTATGTTTTTTGTGTTGGAAATCGAAGGAGGTCTTTGTCATGGATGAAATGAATCAAGAAATTTCTGAGATTAAGGAACTTTCAGTAGGTGATATTGTACAAGGTAAAGTAGTTAAAGTAGAAGAAAAACACGTCCTTGTCGATATCGGATATAAAGTGGAAGGGATTGTTCCGATTAGTGAGCTCTCTGCACTTCGCATTGAAACTGCAAGTGATGCAGTTAGTGAAGGTGACCAACTGGAATTACAAGTAAAAAAAGTTGAAGACGAGGAAATTGTCTTATCTAAAAAAGCTGTAATTGCGGAAAAAGCTTGGGAAGACTTACAAGAAAAGTTTGAAAATAACGAAATTATTGAAGCTACCGTCCGTGATGTGGTGAAAGGCGGCCTTGTAGTAGATGTAGGTGTCAGAGGATTTATTCCAGCTTCTTTAGTAGAAACACACTATGTTGAGGATTTTGCTGATTATCAAGATAAATCGTTAACATTAAAAATTGTAGAATTAGATAAAGAGCAAAATAGAATTATTTTATCTCATCGAGCTGTTATTGAAGAGGAAGAACAAAAGAAAAAAGGCGATTTACTTGATTCACTTCAAGAAGGTCAAGAGATAGAAGGTACGGTTCAACGTATTACAGACTTTGGTGTATTTGTAGATATTGGTGGATTAGATGGTTTAGTACATATCTCACAACTTGCACATACGCATGTAGAGAAAGCTTCAGATGTCGTTTCTGAAGGTGAGACACTTAAAGTAAAAGTATTATCAGTAGATAAGGAAAATGAAAGAGTATCATTATCTCATAAAGCAACACAACCTGGACCATGGGACAATATTGAAGAGAAAATAGCCATTAATGATGTAGTAGAAGGTACGGTAAAACGCTTAGTTAACTTTGGTGCCTTTGTTGAAGTACTACCAGGTGTAGAAGGACTAGTTCATATTTCGCAAATTTCTACAGAGCATATTGGAACACCAGGTGAGGTTCTCGAGGTAGGACAAACAGTCAATGTAAAAGTACTTGATGTAAGTGAGAAGGATAAGCGTATTTCATTAAGTATTAGAGAAATTGAAGAAGAGAAGAACCAACAAGAATTAAAACAGTATGAAAGTGATGACGATCAATCAGGATTCCAATTAGGTGATATGATCGGAGATAAATTAAATAAATATAAAGATGATTAATTCCAAAAAAAACATGCTACAGTTTGTAGCATGTTTTTTTGTTTCCAGTAAATTATAACTTTTTCGTTGTAGATATGTGTATAATTGCAAGGGCCATAAACACACTCCTCATAAAGTCTTCTACTATGTACTTGAAAAAAGATTAAAAACAAGGAAATCCGTACATACTGTTAAAGGTGATGTCCATGTATCAATATTTAACGATCTATCTATGCTGGGTGTTGTGGTGTTTTGTAACTTTTTTTATGTCGAAACAAGGAAAACGCAACACCTATTCGATTATGTTACTGTTATTTTTAATATTTTTACCATATGAAATTATTATCATTGATTTGCCAATGAATGTTTCTTTCCTGTTTCTATTAATTTATAGTGTTTTTACTACTATTCAAAGCAAATTGTCCTTTAAAAAGTATTTTTTAATTTTATTTTTCAGTTATTTATATGCTATTTATTTTATTTGGCGAATTACAAGTCCAATTCTGAATGACTTTGCTTTTATTACCATTGCAGTTATAAGTGGGTTTCTATTGTTGCAAATTTCATCGAAAAATATTCATCAACAAATAATCATTCTAATTGCAGGTGTCAGCTTTGGTCAATTTATGTACAGTATTATATGCCGAAGTTATTACTTGCAATATACGATTAATGAAACACATTTTTTCAGTATCTTATTATCTATCCTATTACTTATTGCTATCCAACATAGCTGGGAATATTTAATTACTAAAATAGAAAACATAGTAAGAATAGTGGAATTTAAAAAGAGGTGGAATTCGTGAATGAATATACATATCCAATTTTATTCGGAATTACAATTGGTACAATTGCTCGATTTATTATGTTAAAAACTGATTACCGCCAATACCCCACCTATTTACATGGAAAGATAATTCATTTGGCGCTTGGGTTTATAGCTGCAAGCCTTGGAGCAGTTGCTGTTCCAGCGTTAATGGAAAAAGAGTTTACCGCAGTTACGTTTTTAACCATTGCGGCATCTCAGTTTAGAGAAGTCCGCAATATGGAAAGAGAGACGCTTACAGAAATGGACAGTTATGAGTTAGTTCCGAGAGGTAATACATATATTGAGGGAATAGCGATTGCGTTTGAAAGTAGAAATTACTTAGTGATTTTCACTTCATTATTGGGAACGCTAGCGTATTTAGTTTGGAATATATATGTCGCCATTGTAGTTTCTGTATTGTGCTACCTCATTATTCGTAAATATATGAGTGGGTCAACACTCGGAGAGATTGTGGACATAGAGCATGCTCCAGTAACATTTGATGGTGCAGGGTTATATGTGGATAATATTTACATCATGAATATCGGTTTACCAGAGCGCCAAGAAGAAATTTTAAAATATGGAATGGGTTTCGTGATAAAACCGAAAACCTTTGATGTTCGTTCTTCTATTGCAAATTTAGGTCAACGTCAGGCGATACTACATGATATTTCCGTTTCATTAGGAGTTTTTCGAGATTCTGGTACGCCTGCTTTAGTTCCACTTATCAAACGTGATTTAGATGATGGTCGTATTGGGGTATTTATATTGCCTCAAAACAAAGATTTAAATCAGGCTATAAAGGTGCTTCAATCAGTTCCAGTTTTAGAAAATGCAGTTCGAATGCCATCTGAAGCGAATACGCAAAGTAAGGAGTGAAAGTTGATGGAATTAGAAAAAGCGATTCTAGCCACAATCACTACTAATTCGAATAAGGTAACAGCAGGTGCATCGATCTTTATCTGCGAGAATAAGGAAGAAATGGACAAGGTAGCTGCCAATTTAGAAGCAATTTTAGACGGGATTAGTCACGCACTTAGTGATGAATTATATATTATCGTGAAACATTGATAGGTATACGATAATTTTATTATGTTAACAAATATATATTAACTTGTTTTATTTATATTAATTGTGGTAATTTAGTAAAGTGAAACGATAGAGGAACATTTTAGAAATCAATAAAAGGAAGGATGTGCCTTCATGAGAAGTTCAGTTGTAGCAATAGTTGGAAGGCCAAATGTTGGAAAATCAACTATTTTTAATCGATTAGTAGGGGAAAGAATATCAATTGTGGAAGATGTTCCTGGAGTAACCCGAGATCGAATTTATGCAGAAGCAGAGTGGTTAAACACCACTTTTCGTTTAATAGACACTGGTGGTATTGAAATTGGCGATGAACCGTTATTAATACAAATGCGTGAACAAGCAGAAGTCGCTATCAGAGAGGCTGATGTTATTATATTTCTCGCAAATGGAAGAGAAGGGATTACAGCGGCTGATGAAGAGGTTGCTAAGATTCTGTACAAATCAAATAAGCCTGTCGTATTAGCGGTAAATAAGGTAGATAACCCAGATATGCGAGAACAGATCTACGAATTTTATGCTTTAGGATTTGGCGAGCCTCATCCCATTTCAGGGACACATGGGTTAGGATTAGGGGATTTATTGGACAGTGTTGTCGACCTATTTCCAGAGAGAGAAAATGAACCAGTAGATGAAGATGTTATTCATTTCAGCCTGATTGGCCGACCAAATGTAGGGAAATCCTCGTTAGTTAATGCCATTCTAAATGAAGAACGGGTTATAGTTAGTGAAATTGCTGGTACAACGCGTGATGCGATTGATACCAATTTCAGTAAAGACGAACGTGATTTTGTCATTATTGATACAGCCGGCATGAGAAAAAGAGGAAAAATCTATGAAACTACGGAAAAATACAGTATTTTAAGGGCGTTAAAAGCAATTGAACGATCGGATGTTGTTCTCACCTTAATTGATGCTGAAACAGGTATTATTGAACAAGATAAAAAAATTGCAGGCTATGCACATGAAGCAGGGAAAGCAGTTGTGATTGTTGTCAACAAATGGGATACGATAGAACAACATGATCAAGCAATAAAAGAATTTGAGGATAACGTAAGAGCCCATTTTCCATTTTTAGATTATGCACCGATTGTGTACTTGTCAGCGAAAACGAAAAAAAGGATTCACACGCTTTTACCAAATGTGGTACAAGCCAGCGAGAACCATACAAAACGTGTAGAAACAAATGTTTTAAATGATGTCATAATGGATGCACTAGCAATAAATCCAACACCAACAAAACATGGGAAAAGGCTGAAAGTGTTGTATGCAACTCAAGTCGCTGTTAAGCCACCTACTTTTGTTGTGTTTGTTAATGAGCCGGAACTCATGCACTTTTCATATGAACGATTCCTTGAAAATCAAATACGGGAAGCATTTGGTTTTGAGGGTACTCCGATAAAAATTTATGCTCGCAAGCGAAGTTAGAGGTGAATGAGATGTCAAAAGTAGCTGTTCTAGGTGCAGGTAGTTGGGGTACAGCACTTGCAATGGTTTTATGTGATAACCATCATAATGTAAGGCTCTGGACACATAACCCAGATCAAAAAAAAGCGATGGAACTCGAAAGAAAAAACAAAAAATATTTACCTAATATTGAACTCCCAGCATCATTAGCAATTTATGATGACCTCAGTCAAGCAATTGAACAAGTAGAAGCAATTGTATTAGTTGTGCCAACAAAAGCAATACGGGAAATCTGTCAAAAACTGAATCATGTCTTAGATCATAAAGTAGTGATCATTCACGGCAGTAAAGGGATTGAACCTGATAGTCATTATCGGATTTCACAAATGATAAAAGAAGAGCTGTCTCAAAACTTATACGATGATGTTGTGGCACTTTCAGGACCAAGTCATGCTGAAGAGGTGAGTGTGAAGCATCCTACGACATTGACAGCTGCTTCAGAGAATGGTGAATTGGCCGCATTTACGCAAGATTTATTTATCAATCAGTATTTTCGAGTGTACACAAGTAAAGATATTATTGGGGTAGAACTAGGTGGTGCACTAAAAAATATTATCGCTTTAGGTGCTGGAATTTCCGACGGACTAGGCTATGGTGACAATGCAAAAGCAGCGCTTATCACCAGAGGTTTAGCTGAAATTTCACGTTTAGCGACCATTAAGGGTGCGAATCCATTAACATTTATCGGTTTATCAGGGGTTGGTGACCTTATTGTTACTTGTACAAGTGCGCACAGTCGTAATTGGCGAGCGGGTAATATGTTAGGTAAAGGAATTCCATTACATGATATTTTGAGTAAAATGGGCATGATCGTAGAGGGAATTCGTACGACCGAAGCAGTCTATCAGTTGGCAAAGAAAGAAAATATCGAAATGCCGATAACTACTGGTATATATGACGTAATTTATGAAATAAGATCACCAAAAGAAGTGGTCGACGATCTCATGACTAGAAACCGGACAAATGAAGTAGATGATATTTCATCCTTACTGCTAAATAGGTATATGGATTAACTGTTTAACTCCTCCGTGCATACTATAAGAATGACTATAGTAGTTAGGAGGAGTTAATTTGAGTGACTTTAAACAAAACATGTTTGATCAGATTCAAAAAAATTCAAATGTCCAGCCTGATCAAATTATGAAAGTGGCACAATCTGTTCAAAATGCGGACTTTTCTGATGAAAAGACAGTAAGAAAATTAGTCAAGCAATTAGCCAAACTTTCTGGCAAACCTGTGTCAAAGCAAAAAGAAGATAAAATTGTGAAAGCAATTACAAGCAATAATATGCCTAAAGATATGAATTCGTTAAGTAAATTGTTTAAAAATTAACATTATAGGCACATGAGGATGCAAGGTCTTATTGCTTCGCATACAATAAATCGCACAAGCATTCACTTTCAGGGTGATGATGGGTATTTATTTAGTCACAGCCGGAGTAGATTTTGCCCCTACTACTTCGGTCTTTTTTGTATTTTAGGAAAATATAAAATGGTTTTCAGTGATTCCTTAGCCTCTGTTGTTTCTAAAATAACTGCGTTTCTATATGGGCTTTCCTTTTTTAAAAAAAATTATGTTATAATATGTAACGATGTATGTATTTATGTAGAAATCGGAAGAAAGGATGAATGTCAGTTGTCAGATCCATTAATGAAAATGTGGATATCGTTTGGAGGCATGGGTGCACTTATATTATCCATGGTTTTAATTGTACTTAGCAGATATAAATTAAAAGGAATTTTATCAGGTATTGTGGCATTTGTTGCCTATAGCTGTTTAATTATAGGTGGCATTATCATTACGTTAGTAGTTATTAGCGGGCCATCATCCTGATAAGGAGGAAAGACAAATAACAATGGTACATAAACTTATCGTATTTACCTTTAGTTTGATTTTGCTGACAGGTTGCATGTATCCATCAGAAAATCTCAGCCAAAATCAAATTTCAAATGATACTCAACTACAATTAGTTCAAAATGCTATAGATCTGTACGCAGAACAAAATGATGGTATTCTACCGATTATAACAAAAGAAAGTGATACACCCTTATATCAAAAATACCTTATCGATTTTAGTTTGTTAAAGCAGCAAGGACTTATTCAATCTATTCCTGGAACAGCTTTTGAAAATGGTGGGAGTTATCAATATGTTTTAGTTGATGTGGAAGAAAATCCAACTGTTAAAGTAATTGATTTACATTTAACAGATGAGCTAAGAACCATCCAACAGCGTTTAACGATATATCGAGATGAGCATACATATCCTCCATTCGGAGACAAAGTGGAAGATGGTGTATACGAACTAGATTATGAAGAGCTTAATTTAGATGCGGCTCCAAGTGTAAACAGTCCGTATTCTGAAAATCGTTTACCAGTTTATATCAGTACAGACGGTAATCTATTAATTGATTATCGAATGGAGCTGTATCAAGCTTTACAAGAAAAAAATCACACTTATAAAAATGGGGATGATATCAGACCTATCCTTATTGAGGATCATCCCGTTGTTCCTGCATACAGTATTCCATTTACAGTAGAAGATAACGAGCCAGTATTTGCACCAGAAATAGAAGAAGGATGGTAAATTAGCATATATTAGAAAAAACTTATCCAGTTTGGGTAAGTTTTTTCTATGCCTTAAAGAAAATGCTTAAACTGTGAAATAATGCGTCCAGTAAATCGGGGATTGATTGTGGACATTTGTTCCGTTATTTGCGATAAAAGTGGCCTTTTTTGGTTGTGTGTGGACATCTATTCCGTTATTCATCGTAAACAATAGCTGATTTTCACCAAAAGTAACTGAATAAGTGATTAAATGTCCGCTAACACCAAACACTTGTGTTATTCCCTCAAATAACGCATTAAATGTCCAGTCAACAAACCTTATCACCGAAACAAATTTTCACTAGTATACAGTAGTTATCTGACTTGATTTAGATAAGCTGTAAGCTGTTGTGTGGTTAATACTTGCTTTTTCTCTAAAAACGCAAATGAAGCCGTCTGTGACCAGAATTTTGCTTTTTTGTTGGGTCATTTAGCAGTTATGTCAAAATGGTGTTGTTTAAAAAGATTCTCTTCTATGAAAGCTTTTCTAATTTTTGTGAATAAACTAGTTCTTTACATCATATGTTGAAGTTAGAACTGGATAATCCATAGGCGCTATATCAGGAAAAGTTTATTTATTATGCGAATATTTAGCATAAATTAATAGGACAACATCATAGAATAGAATTGTCAAAGATTCGAAGGAATGATGAGGTCGAATAGATCGGGAGGGGATCATTTGGAAAGGGTAGATATCTTCAAGGATATTTCAAAACGGACGAATGGTGATATTTATTTAGGAGTTGTTGGAGCAGTTCGGACCGGTAAGTCTACATTTATTAAGAAATTTATGGAAAAGACAGTCTTACCAAACATGCCGAATGAAAGTGATCGATTGAGAGCGCAAGATGAATTACCACAAAGTGCAGCTGGAAAAACAATTATGACAACTGAACCGAAATTTGTTCCTAATCAGGCAGTGTCGTTAACAGTTGAGGAGGGATTAGATGTTAATGTCCGATTAGTAGATTGTGTCGGATATACCGTTAATGGCGCACAAGGTTTTGAAGATGAAAATGGTCCACGCATGATTCATACACCTTGGTACGAAGAACCTATACCTTTTCATGATGCAGCCGAAATCGGAACAAGGAAAGTAATTCAAGAACACTCTACAATGGGTATTGTCGTAACAACTGACGGTAGTATTGGTGAAATACCAAGAGAAGACTATGAAGACGCAGAATCACGTATTGTAGATGAATTAAAAGAAGTCGGTAAACCATTTATTATGATTATTAATTCCGTACAACCTTATAATCAAGAAACGGAATTGTTAAGGCAAGACCTCACAGAAAAATATGATATTCCAGTTCTATCCATGAGTGTGGAAAGCATGACTGAGCATGATGTTAACAATGTATTAAGAGAAGTACTTTACGAGTTCCCAGTGCTTGAAGTCAATGTTAACTTACCTAGCTGGGTATTAGTTTTAGATGAGTCACATTGGTTAAGACAAAATTATCAACTGGCTATCGAGGAAACGGTTAAAGATATAAGAAGGTTAAGAGATGTTGACCATGTAATCGGTCAATTTGATCAATTTGATTATATTCAGCAAGCTTCTTTAGCAGGAATTGAGATGGGGGAAGGAATAGCAGATATTGACCTTCATGCTCCAGATGAATTATACGATCAAGTATTAAAAGAAATCGTTGGTGAAGAGATTAGAGGGAAAGATCACTTACTACAATTGATGCAAGAATTTACCAATGCTAAAAAAGAGTATGATCAAATCGCTGAAGCATTAAAAATGGTTAAACAAACTGGATATGGGGTAGCAGCACCGGCTTTAACGGATATGGCATTGGAAGAGCCTGAAATTATTAGGCAAGGTTCGAGATTTGGTGTTCGTTTGAAAGCTGTAGCACCGTCGATTCACATGATAAAAGTAGATGTGGAGTCAGAATTTGCGCCGATTATCGGTACCGAAAAACAAAGTGAAGAATTAGTCAGATATTTAATGCAAGATTTTGAAGAAGATCCATTATCTATTTGGCAATCCGATATTTTTGGAAGATCATTAAGTTCAATCGTTAGAGAAGGTATTCAAGCAAAGCTATCACTTATGCCTGAAAACGCTAGGTTTAAATTAAAAGAGACACTAGAACGAATCATCAATGAAGGTTCAGGCGGATTGATCGCTATTATTTTATAAAGAAGATTGAAAAAGCGTTAATGTATCAACATTACGCTTTTTTATTTTGTTTAAATTCAAATTTTATGGTAATAATAGGTAATGTGGATGAAACTTACGTCCTAATTACTAAAAATATTATGATATCAACGTTTGAAAACACTTGCATCCCGAAAAAACATATGATAACATTCTTGATAACTTAGCAGGAAATGGAGAAAATAATAATTTTTTCTCTATGAAATGCGAATAATTGTTGAATTATCTTTCATTCTCAGTTATTATAAGCCTTGTCATCATTTGATGGATGACAATTAGCTATAAGTAATTCTTTGAAAGAAGTTTATAGCTTTTATTGGGAGGAGGTGAATATCATGAACAAGACAGATCTAATTAATGCAGTTGCAGAAAAAAGTGAACTTTCTAAAAAAGATGCAACAAAAGCTGTAGATGCAGTTTTTGAATCTATCATGGATTCACTTAAAGATGGAGACAAAGTTCAATTAATTGGTTTTGGTAATTTTGAGGTACGCGAGCGTGCTGCACGTAAAGGGCGTAATCCACAAACTGGGGATGAAATCGAAATTCCAGCAAGCAAAGTGCCTGCTTTTAAACCAGGTAAAGCCCTTAAAGATATCGTAAAATAATATGGTATTACATATGGGCAAGAGAGGGTGCAGATTGCACCCTTTTTTCATACCAACTATCCTAATTTTTCCTCTGAAAATTTTCCCTTTCATAAAACACAAGTTTTATCTATCCTGTAAGATGTAAACTTATGATATACTATGTTAATATAGAATAGGATTTTGAAGAATTGTGGTGAATTTGATGACATACATAAACACAATTAATTATTATACAAACTTAATAACGCAAACCATTAATCAAAGTTTCTTGAATAAACATTTAGATGAACCAGAGATAGAAGTACATAAATTGATTACTCTTCATGAATTAGTCCAAGATAAACCAAACTACGAGGAATTAGTTCAGACAACGATGTTAGTTCAAATAGCGTTGAATACCCATGATAAAATCAGCGTTGATTTTGAAGAAGAAAATATAAGGGAACAGCAACTTACAGTTTTGGCAGGGGATTACTATTCAGGTATCTATTATCATTTATTAGCAAACCATAATAATTTACCGTTCATTCGTTTGCTTGCAGATGGGATTAATGAAATGACCCAAGCTAAAATAGCTTTTTATTATACCTATTTTAATGATCTAGATAGTTTTCTTGCCGAATATAAAGAAATTGAGAGTAAACTGATAGAGAAAGTAGCTGATTTTGTTAATAAAACAGAACAGCTACCGTATATAACTACTTGGCTTATGGCAAAACGTCTAGAATTTGAATTAATCCAATTACGAAACGATAAGCGAACCTTTTTCCATAAATTAATTATAGGAAATGTACAAAGCATACAAAATAAGGATCAATTGGAGAAAAAAGTACGCCAACAATTAATGAAAATTAATCATGATTTAGATAAAATAATCGCTGATAACAAGAAGAGCTTAGCATTTCCAAAAGATTTAAATTTTTTTAATTATTATACGTTACAGAAAAAATGGAATATGGTGTTGGAAGAAGGATTATCACAATGACAAAACAAACAAAAGAAGAGAAAGTACATCAAGTATTTGAAAAGATTTATAATAATTATGATTTTATGAATTCGATTATTTCATTCCAAAAACATAAAAAATGGCGAAACGATGTAATGAAAAGAATGCAAGTACAACCAGGAAATAAAGCTTTAGATGTATGTTGCGGGACAGGAGATTGGGCTTTTTCATTATCAGAAGCTGTAGGAGAAAATGGTGAAGTGATTGGTCTAGACTTTAGTCAAAACATGTTATCTGTTGCTAGAGAAAGGCAATCTGATCATTCACTTAACAATCTAACCTTTATACATGGTAACGCAATGGAACTACCGTTTGAAGATAATTATTTTGATTATGTAACTATCGGATTTGGTTTGCGAAATGTTCCAGATTACTTGCAAACTTTAAAGGAAATGCACCGTGTAGTTAAGCCAGGAGGTATTGTTGTATGCCTCGAAACTTCGCAACCAACTGGAATCGTCTTTCGGAAATTATATTATTTCTATTTTAAAAATATTATGCCTTTATTCGGTAAGCTTTTTGCGAAGAGTTATCAAGAATATGTGTGGTTACACGAGTCTGCGAAAGACTTTCCAGGAAAGGATGCGTTAAAGCGTTTATTTGAAGATGCTGGACTTGTAAATGTCCAATATAAAAGCTATACAGGTGGAGTAGCGGCGATGCATCTAGGTGAAAAACAAGTGAAGAAATAAAGGTGAAGTCAAATGAAGCTTGCAAAAACATATGCTTTTTTAAAAAAAGATTTATCAATAATTGAAGATGCATTGGAAGAAACGGTGTATGCTGACCAACCAGTTTTGCATGAGGCGTCTACCCAGTTATTAAAGGCTGGAGGGAAAAGGCTAAGACCGGTTTTTGTATTATTAGCATCTAAATTTGGTAATTATAACCTAAATAGAATCAAAAATGTCGCCAGTTCATTAGAGTTAATTCATATGGCATCACTTGTACATGATGATGTCATTGACAATTCTGATATAAGGCGTGGTAAACCAACAGTAAAAGCGAAATGGGACAATCAGGTAGCGATGCTCACAGGTGATTTTATATTCGCTAAGGCATTACAACAATTTACTGAGATAGATAAACCTAGAGCACATCAAATATTGGCTAAAACGATGATGGAATTGACCGTTGGTGAAATTGAGCAAATTAAAGATAAATATAACCTAGATCAAAATTTCAGGACCTATTTAAGACGAATAAAAAGAAAGACAGCACTGTTAATATCCTCAAGCTGTCAGTTAGGTGCTATTGTAGCAAATACGGATAGTGAAACTGAGAAAGCTTTATTTCGTTATGGGTATTATATGGGAATGTCCTATCAAATTATCGATGATATATTAGATTTTACTGCTTCCGAGAAAGAATTAGGAAAACCAGCTGGCAGTGATTTGATTCAGGGAAATATTACACTACCTGTATTATATGCTATGGAAAATCCGTCTATTCGACGAGAGTTGCAAGATGCCTTTGCAGATAGCAGCAATATAAGCCCTAAACTATTGAGCCCTATAATCTCAAAAATATCAAAATCTGACGCCATCACAAGAGCTAGAGAAGTGAGTGACCAATATCTTAAGAAAGCATATGATTCTCTTAACTTATTACCAGATATTCAAGCAAAAGAAGCTTTAGCTAATATAGCTAACTACATAGGAAACAGAAAAATATAACGAGGTGAATATGATGGAACAGACATTTTTAATGATCAAACCAGATGCTGTACAACGTAATTTAATTGGTGAAATTGTGACTAGATTTGAAAGAAAAGGATTCAAATTAGTTGCTGCGAAGCTTATGACCATTTCGGAACCTCTAGCAAAAAAGCACTATGCTGAACATGACGGGAAACCTTTCTTCCATGATTTAGTTTCATTTATTACATCCGGACCTGTGTTTGCTATGGTATGGGAAGGTGAAAATGTAATTGAATCTTCTAGAAAGATGATGGGGAAAACGAATCCTCAAGAAGCTGAAACAGGTACAATAAGAGGTGATTTCGGACTAGTGATGCACCGTAATATTATTCATGGTTCTGATTCACCAGAAAGTGCAACAAGAGAAATCAATCTCTTTTTTAGGAAAGAAGAAATACAGAGCTATGAAAAAAATGTTGACTACTGGATTTCATAGTTGTATCTGAACAGCAATATTGAGGGAGAAGAGACATGACGGATTATCAAACTTTTATAGGTCAGATATACAAGAAGACCGGCCTCGACTTATCTTTATACAAAGAGGTACAAATGAAAAGGCGTTTAACATCTTTACGAAATAAACGAGGTTATCAATCTTTTAGTAGCTATTTTCAAGCAATCAACAAAGATCAGCAATTACTTCAGGAATTTTTAGATAAGGTTACCATCAATGTATCAGAATTTTATCGAAACCCAGCAAGATGGAGAGTACTGGAAAGCAAAATTGTTCCGACATTTAAAAAAACAAAGAAAAAAATAAAAATTTGGAGTGCAGCTTGTTCTACAGGGGAGGAGCCATATACATTAGCGATTATTGCCAATCAATTCTGGAACCTAGCAGATATTGATATTCTGGCAACTGATATAGATCCTAATGTGTTAGCTAGAGCCAAGCAAGGTATTTATAATGAAAGAGCACTGCAAGAAGTACCTTCAGATATTAAAAAGAAATATTTTCATCAAGAAGGTGGTACATTTAAAGTAGATGATAAATTAAAACAGGCTATCACCTTTAAGGAACATAACCTACTAGCAGATCCATACCCAACTCAAGTAGATTTAATTGTTTGCCGCAATGTACTCATTTATTTTACGGAAGAAGCCAAAAATACGATTTATCATAAGTTTAGTGATGCATTATCTGATGATGGTATTTTTTTTGTAGGAAGCACGGAACAAATATTTTCACCCGATAAATACGGGTTCAAAGTTTTGGACACCTTTTTTTATGGAAAAAAATAAAATACATAAAAATCAGAATATTTCCACACACATTTTTCCTATGCTGTGTTATAGTAGTACAAAAAATAATTTTGAGGGGGAGAACAATGCGATATTTAACTGCAGGTGAATCGCATGGTAAACAACAAACAACGATTATCGAGGGTTTGCCAGCGAGAATGCCGATTACACAAGATGACATTAATGATTCGCTGCTGCGCCGGCAGAAAGGCCACGGCAGAGGGAAGAGAATGCAAATAGAGAAAGATTTAGTAGATATAGTTGGAGGCGTACGTCATGGTTACACTTTAGGATCTCCTATTGCTCTAGTTGTACATAATGATGATTTTAAACACTGGATTGATGTAATGGGAGAAGATCCTGTGCCACAAGACCAAAATATACGTCGTGTGGTAACTCGTCCACGTCCAGGTCATGCTGATTTAAATGGCGCACTGAAATATGGCCATCGAGATATGCGAAATATTTTAGAACGTTCGTCTGCCAGAGAAACAACTGCTCGAGTTGCAGCTGGTGCAGTTGCAAAAACGCTATTAAAGCAATTAGACATCAAAATTATTGGTTATGTGAAAGAAATTGCAGGTATTAAAGCAGAAGAAAAACCAGAATTATCAATTGATGACAAGATACGTGTTTCAGAAGAATCACCTGTCCGCTGTTTAGATGAGACAGCTGGTAAACAAATGATGGATGCAATCGATCAAGCAAAAAAAGATGGGGATTCCATTGGTGGTGTTTGTGAAGTTGCTATTGAAGGATTACCCGCAGGAATTGGATCTTATGTACACTATGATCGGAAATTAGATGGTCGTATAGCTGGAGCAGTGCAAAGTATTAATGCCTTTAAAGGTGTTGAGTTTGGGATTGGGTTTGAAGCTGCTCGTAAAAATGGTAGTGAGGTACATGATGAAATTCTTTGGTCTGAAGAACAAGGCTATTACCGAAGAACGAATCGTTTAGGTGGTTTTGAAGGTGGAATGACAACAGGTATGCCAGTGATCGTCAAAGGAGTTATGAAACCAATCCCTACACTATACAAACCACTTCAAAGTGTGGATATTGAGACGAAAGAAGCTTTTAATGCAAGTATTGAAAGATCTGATTCCTGTGCTGTTCCGGCCGCGGCTGTGGTAATGGAGCATGTCGTTGCATTTGAAATTGCAAAAGCGATATTGGAACAATTTCCAAACGATCAATTTCCAAAATTAAAAGAAGCAATTGACAACTACCGCGAGGAAATAAGGTGCTTTTAATGCATAGGCAGACAATAACAACTAGTACCAGTCAATATGATGTTTTTGTCGGTAAAGACATTTTGGGAAATTTGAAAGAATATCTACCTAAACCGTATCGAAATATAATGATTATTACGGATTCGGTGGTAAACGAGCTTTACACGGAAAAAGTGGTAGCCAACCTGCCAAAAGATGCCAAGGTATCTGTTAGTGTAGTTCCAACTGGAGAAGCTTCCAAAAGTATGGAGAACTATTATCAATTGCTGACAGATGCGATTCACTATCAGTTAGATCGCAAATCGCTGATTATCGCACTTGGTGGAGGGATGATTGGAGATTTGGCGGGATTTGTTGCAGCTACTTATATGAGAGGAATTGACTTTATACAAGTTCCTACTACCATCTTAGCTCATGATAGTAGTGTAGGTGGCAAAGTTGCGATTAATCACCCTGAGGGTAAGAATTTAATCGGGAGTTTTTATCCACCACAAGCAGTGCTTTATGATATTGATACCTTATATTCTTTACCAGCTAAAGAAAAACGATCAGGTTATGCAGAAGTAGTGAAACATGGATTTATAAGTAATCGTACTTATCTGGAAGATATATGGAAAGTGGATCTAACGCAAGAGATTGCTTCACATGTGCTGACCGATCATCTGCAGAAAGGGATCGCTGTAAAAGCAAAGATCGTGGAACAAGATGAGAAGGAGTCTAATATTCGGAAGTTTCTGAATTTTGGACATACATTGGGTCATGCCATTGAATCGGAGCTAGGCTATGGGCAGATTACGCATGGTGAAGCAGTTGCAATTGGTATGTTATTTGCTATAAAAGTAAGTGAACAAAGATTAAACAGTACATTACCATATGAAACGTTATATAATTGGCTATCCGAAAATCATTATCCGTTAGATTTGCCAGAGATATCAACTAAACAACTTGTTGAACGTATGAAAATAGATAAAAAATCAGAGAATGCCATTGTTCAAATGGTATTATTACAAGAAATAGGTGTGCCAGTTACAGAAGATATACCTGATTATGACCTAACCAATCTTCTTGAAAACTTTATGAGAGAGTTGGATTCTTAATGATAAGAGGAATACGAGGAGCAACAACTGTCAAGAACAATGACGCTGATGAAATGGTTCAGGCAACAAAAGAGATGATTGAAGCGATGGCTAGAGTAAACGAAATAGACCCGGAAACTATTGCTTCGGTAATGATTTCAGTAACTTCTGATTTAAATGCCACTTTTCCAGCTAAAGCACTACGTCTTATTGATGGTTGGAAGTATGTACCGGTAATGTGTATGCCAGAAATTGATGTTCCTGGTAGTTTACCGAAATGTATTCGTGTAATGATGACGGTGAATACAACAAAATCTCAAAAAGAAATTGAGCATATCTATCTAAACGATGCAGTAAAGCTAAGACCCGACTTACTAGAAGAACAGTAAGTACATGAAAGGAGTTATGTCATTGCAAGCAAAACAAGTATTTCAAAATATGTCGCCATATACACCTGGAAAACAAATAGAAGATGTCAAAAAGGAATATGGCTTAACGAGAATAGTTAAATTAGCTTCGAATGAAAATCCATTCGGCTATTCAGATAAAATAAAAGAAGCTATTCCAAATATGATTGATCACTTGGAGATTTACCCTGATGGGTATGCGACAGCATTAAGAGAAACATTAGCTAAGAAGTTAAGCGTAGGAGAGAAGCAGCTTATTTTTGGTTGTGGATCAGATGAAGTTGTTGATATCATTTGTCGCACTTATTTAGAAGAAGGAACAAATACGGTAATGGCTACTCCAACGTTTCCTCAGTATAAACATAATGCTTTAATTCAAGGGGCAAATATCGTAGAAGTACCCTTAGTCGACGGTTATCATGATTTAGAAACAATGCTAGAGAAAATCAATAGCCAAACAAAAGTTGTGTGGCTTTGTTCGCCTAACAATCCTACTGGTTCATTGATCAGTCGAGATAAGTTAGCCTCCTTCTTAGATAGATGTTCTACAGATGTTATGGTTGTATTGGACGAAGCTTACTATGAATATATCGAAGCTAGTCAAAACCCGGATAGTCTTGGATTATTAAAAAAATATCCGAATTTAGTCATTTTACGTACCTTTTCAAAAGCATATGGTATCGCTAATTTGCGTATAGGTTATGGTATTGCATCGGAAGAGGTTGCCACCTATTTAAATATTGCGCGTGGACCGTTTAATACAACATCGATTTCACAATTATCCGCTCTAACAGCGTTGGAAGATGAAGCATTCTTACAACGTACGTATGAAGAAAATCTCGAGAATAAAAAAGCGTTTATGAAAAGTTGTGATGAGATGAGGTTAAGCTATTATGATTCAGAAGCAAATTTCCTATTTGTGAAATTACCGACTTCAGGTGACGCCTTATTTGATTATTTATTAAGGAGAGGTTTTATTGTTCGCTCTGGTGAGGCATTAGGTCATCCTAATGGCGTACGGATTACCATTGGGTCTAAAGAACAAATGAGTGAATTAGTAACAAACATGAAAGAATATTTAGCATCAATATAAAAGGAGAATAAATCGTGAAGCAAACGGTTTTGATAGCGGGTCTCGGATTAATAGGAGGCTCGCTTGCTTTAAGTATACGTGAAACAAAGGAAGTACGATTGATAGGATATGATTCCAATTACAGTACACTGGAATATGCTAAAATGAATAAAATCGTAGATGAAGTCTACAGTGATTTTACTGAAGCCTTGCTTCAGGCAGATATTTGTATATTAGCCGCTCCAGTTTCTGTAACGATAGAGCTGATTAACCATTTGAGTACTATTTCCTTAAATAAATCGCTCATCGTGACAGATGTCGGATCTGTTAAAGGGCCAATTATGGATGCTGCAAGTAAAATTGATTCACCTCAGATCGCTTTTATTGGTGGTCACCCGATGGCAGGTTCACACAAGAAAGGAATTCAAGCGGCCAAGAAACATTTGTTTGAAAATGCGATCTATGTTCTGTCCCCGACAGAAAGCAGCAGAAAAGAGGATGTAGAACGATTGCAAGCACTATTAACTCCTACAAATAGTAAATTTTTAATTTTAGAACCAGAAGAACATGATGAAATGACTAGTGTCATTTCCCATTTTCCGCATTTAATTGCTTCATCACTTGTTCATCAAGCGAGAAATTGGCAAAAAACGCATCCATATATACATAAGCTCGCTGCAGGTGGTTTTCGAGATATTACAAGGATTGCTTCTAGTAACCCCTTAATGTGGAGAGATATATTTTTTCAGAACCGATCCAAAATGAGTCGGTTATTAGCTGATTGGATAGAAGAGATGAAACAATTAAAAGAGTTGATTGACACGGGAGAAAAAACACAAATCCAGCAATATTTAGAGCAAGCACGCGAATATCGTGATGGATTGGATAGTAGAAAACAGGGAGCTATTCCATCCTATTATGATATATATGTTGATATTTTTGACCAACCAGGTGCTATATTGAAAGTAATTGAGTTACTAGCTAATCATGATATTAGTATTAATAATATTGAAATACTGGAGATTAGAGAAGGAATTACTGGTGTGTTACGCTTAAGCTTCCAAAATAAAAATGATCAAGAACTAAGTCAGGCTATTTTGAAGAAAAATCACTATGATACGGTGATTGAAGAATAGGAGAGGAATATCTTGTCACAAAAAGTATTAGCATTTGAACAAAAGACGCTAACGGGTCACATTACGGTTCCTGGAGATAAATCTATTTCTCATCGAGCGGTTATGTTTGGTTCTCTTGCAGAAGGAACAACAAAGATAACGAACTTTTTAGCTGGTGAGGATTGCTTATCAACCATCGAAGCTTTTCAAGCAATGGGGGTTTCTATTAAGCGTGAAGATAATACCGTATTGGTTGAATCAGAAGGGGTTAATGGATTGCAAGAACCGGTTCAGCCGATTAATCTTGGTAACTCGGGAACAACCGCTCGACTGTTAATGGGGATTTTAGCTGGATTACCTTTCCACTTCACCTTGTATGGTGATGACTCGCTATCGAAAAGACCGATGGACCGGATTGTCTATCCGTTACGCGAAATGGGAGCGAAAATTGATGGTCGTGAACAAGGGAGATTGCTTCCAATAGCAATACGAGGTGGACAATTGTCGCCGATTGATTTCAAACCACCTGTAAAAAGTGCACAGGTTAAATCAGGTGTATTATTAGCTGGTCTTTTAACAAATGGTGTAACAACTGTTGAAGAAGTAACCAAAACACGTGATCACACGGAAAATATGTTACAAGCGTTTGGTGCTGATATTAATGTGGAAGGTACAAAAGTAAAAATAACAGGTAATAAAAACTTAACAGGCTGTGATATCGAGGTACCTGGAGATATTTCATCTGCTGCATTTTTCTTGGTAGCGGCTGCTATTACAGAAGGAAGTCATGTGACTATAGAAAATGTTGGTCTGAATCCTACTAGAACAGGGATCATAGATGTTTTGAACTTGATGGGTGTTTCCATCGATGTTGTGCAAAAAAGAACAATTGGTGGGGAGCCTATTGGTGATATTACGGTACGGGCTTCAAAACCAAAAGCTACTGTTATAGAAGGGGATATTATCCCTCGAATCATTGATGAAATTCCCATTATTGCATTATTGGCAACACAGGCAACTGGTCAAACCATTATAAAGGATGCTGAAGAATTGCGTTTTAAAGAAACAGACCGGATTGAATCAGTGGTCCATACATTATCCAAGTTAGGTGCGACCATTACCGGAACGAAGGATGGAATGATCATCGAGGGCAATACCAAGCTACATGGCGGGGTAACCGAATCATTTGGTGATCATCGGATTGGTATGATGATTGCAGTTGCCTCTCTTTTAACAGATGAAAAAGTAGAATTACATGATGACGAATGTATCGCTATTTCTTATCCAACTTTTTTCGAAGACTTACACTCCTTATTATCCAACTAAACCAAAAGCTCCAAGTTTAGTATAATTCTGAACTTGGAGCTTTTTCTGCTTAGGCAAAATCCATAAACTGCGCAGTAACGAGGAAAAGGAATTGCTCTCTGTCATTCTTCACTTAGAGAGTGCATGCAAACCGCTCCGGCAGAATACTGCGCTTTCCGTGGGCGGTTTTTAGCTAACTTTGCAAAGAAAACCACTTTACCAAGTGGATCTTCGGCACGCGTGAGTTCCCACAGGAGTCTCCGTATTCTGCCTACGCTATTTTTGTTCTCTGATTATAGAAAGAAAT
>NZ_KB898685.1:0-26427 GCF_000377765.1 Gracilibacillus lacisalsi DSM 19029
TCAGACAAGCTTCCCGCGCTCGACTTGCATGTATTAGGCACGCCGCCAGCGTTCGTCCTGAGCCAAGATCAAACTCTCAATAAAGTTGACTTGCGCTCGCTTCTATAAGCTAGCTTGTTTCATGTTTAAAATCATACTGGTTGTTTTGTTCAGTTTTCAAAGATCAATGTCTTTTTGAAGCGACAAATAAATTATAGCAAATCGCTATATATCTGTCAATAACTTTTTGAACTCTTTTTAACGAGTCAACTTTTACAATGATACAGACTATTTTTAAAAAAGTCAATACCACATTTCAAATTTTATTATGGAATAATACAAATTAAAATATACATCGAAATTTTAATATTACACCATCAGATAATGTTAAAACCCGCTTCTGCAATTAGAAACGGGTTTTATATATGAGATTTATCGAAATTATACTATTTAATTCGCAACAATATTCACTAACTTACCAGGTACTACAATCACTTTACGCACCGTCTTTCCTTCGATACGTTCTTTAATAGCTTCTTGTTCTAGAGCTTTTTGTTCAATTTCGTCTTTGGTCGCATTTTTATCCACCATCATCTTCGCACGAACTTTTCCCATGATTTGAATAACGATCTCTACTTCATTTTCCACTAATTTAGATTCGTCATATTCTGGCCATTGCTCATACGCTAATGTGTCATTATGTCCAAGCAACTGCCAAATCTCCTCTGTTAAGTGCGGAGCTACAGGTGATAACAACTTCACAAAGCCTTCCACGTATACTTTAGGGATTTCCTCTACTTTATAAGCTTCATTAATAAATACCATCATTTGTGAGATACCTGTGTTGAATCGTAAATCCTCAAAGTTCTGCGTAACTACTTTTACGGTTTCATGATAAATTTTTTCTAAATCATCTGAACGATCTTCTTCCGTTACTTTATTAGATAATTGATGGTCATCTGTTACAAACAAACGCCAAACACGATCTAAAAATCGTCTTGCACCGTCTAAACCATTGGTACTCCATGCCACAGAAGCATCTAATGGCCCCATAAACATTTCATACAATCTTAATGTATCAGCACCATGTGTTTGGACAATCTCATCCGGGTTCACAACATTGCCTTTGGATTTACTCATCTTTTCATTATTTTCACCAAGAATCATACCTTGGTTAAACAGTTTTTGAAATGGCTCTTTTGTCGGTACAACACCGATATCGTATAAAAACTTGTGCCAAAATCGTGCATACAATAAGTGTAGTACAGCATGTTCAGCACCACCTATATAAACATCAACCGGTAACCATTCCTTTAACGTATCAAAGTCTGCAAGCTTCTCAGAATTATGTGGATCGACATAGCGCAAGAAATACCAACAGCTTCCTGCCCATTGTGGCATCGTATTTGTTTCACGACGACCTTTCATACCTGTCTCAGGATCCGTCACATTGACCCAATCTTCTATATTCGCAAGTGGAGACTCTCCTGTTCCAGAAGGTTTTATCTCAGCCGTTTTTGGGAGCACTAATGGTAACTCTTCTTCTGGAACAGCAGACATCGAGTCGTCTTCCCAATGGATAACCGGAATTGGCTCTCCCCAATAGCGTTGACGGCTGAATAACCAGTCTCGAAGGCGATAAGTTACTTTTCGCTCTCCTCTCTTATTATCCTCTAACCAATCAATTGCTTTAGCGATAGCATCTTCTTTATTTAATCCATTCAAAAAGTCGGAGTTAATGTGAGGACCATCACCCGTAAATGCTTCTTCTTCTATATTGCCACCTTCTAAAACAGGGATAATTTCAAGGTTGAATTGTTTCGCAAACTCATAGTCACGCTCATCATGTGCCGGAACCGCCATGATTGCACCGGAACCATATGACATTAACACATAGTCAGCAACCCAAATAGGTAGTTTTTTTCCGTTAATTGGATTAATTGCATAAGCTCCAGTAAAAACGCCTGTTTTATCTTTGGCTAGGTCTGTTCGCTCCAAGTCACTTTTTGTCTTTACGTTTTCTAAGTATGCATTGACCTCTTCCTGTTGCTCGGCTGTAACGACTTTATCCACTAACGGATGCTCTGGCGCGAACACAGCATAAGTAGCACCAAATAATGTATCTGGCCGGGTCGTAAAAACGGTAAAGGACTCATCATGAGCATCTATATCAAAAATGACTTCTGCACCTTCAGAACGGCCAATCCAGTTACGTTGCATGTCTTTAATACTTTCCGGCCAATCTAATTCATCTAAATCTTCCAATAGACGATCAGCATAAGCAGTGATTTTTAGCATCCATTGCTTCATTGGTTTTCGTTCAACCGGATGTCCGCCGCGCTCACTTTTTCCATCTATTACTTCTTCATTAGCTAACACTGTACCCAAGGCAGGGCACCAGTTAACCGGAACTTCATCAATATAGGCTAACCCTTTTTCATATAGCTTTAAGAAAATCCATTGCGTCCATTTATAATAATTTGGATCTGTTGTATTCACTTCACGATCCCAATCATAAGAGAAACCTAACTCCTGAATTTGTCGACGGAAGGTATTAATATTCTGTTCTGTAAAATCTGCAGGGTCATTTCCAGTATCCAACGCATATTGTTCAGCTGGCAGACCAAATGCATCCCAACCAATCGGATGTAATACTTCATATCCTTGCATTCGTTTCATTCTTGATAAGATATCAGTTGCTGTATAACCTTCCGGATGTCCAACGTGCAAACCGGCCCCAGATGGATAAGGGAACATATCTAACGCATAAAACTTATCCTTATCAGAACCTGTATTCGTTGCAAATGTTTTGTTTTCTATCCAATAATTGCGCCATTTTTCTTCAATTTGTTTATGATCAAATGACATATCTTCCTTCCTCCTTCGAACCATTATGTATATGCCGAACATATGTTCTTGAACGCAAAAAAATCTCCCTTATCCCAAAATGGGACGAGAGAGATTCCCGCGGTACCACCCAACATTAGTGTTAAGCTATTCATTAACACTCACTTAAAATCCTTAACGCGGATAACGACAAAAGCTACTACCATTGTTCACTTTTGTAACATCTGAGGCGAGTTCGTAACAGGATAGTAGTGACTTGCACCAACCGCCACCTCTCTTAGCCTAATCCTATAACTACTATTCCTCTTCATCGTCATATATGTTCTATTATACATAATCTGCTTTACTTTCTGATAGTTTAAAGAAATGTCTGAATTTTGTCAAGGAGTGTCCATCACCAGATATAAACCTTTGCTTCATAAGGATCTAAAACCATCTTTGCCGATAATTGCTTTCCTTCTACATTTGTTAATACTAGTTCAGGAGTATTTTCAAGGACATGTGTAGGAATGCTTACTTCCGCCTTTGAATCAAACAAGTTCGTAATAATAAATGCACCATGCTCATTTAACTTTCGCGTATACGCGTACACCTTATCATGATTAGCTAACTCAAGTTCATAACTACCATACACAAGAACTTCATATCGTTTTCGTGTCGCAATCATTCTTTTATAGTATTGTAAGATAGAATTCGGATTTCCTTGCTGGGCTGCCACATTTATTTCCTTATAGTTTGGATTGACTTTCAACCAAGGTGTTCCACTCGAAAAACCTGCATTTACCTCGTGATTCCATTGCATAGGCGTTCTGGAATTATCACGACCACTCTTCCAGATCTTTTTCATTATTTCTTCGTGTGACTTACCTGCCGCAATCTCGTTATCATACATATTTTTGATCGCGACATCGTTATAATCATCAATCGAATCAAAGCGCACATTAGTCATACCAATCTCTTGCCCTTGGTAAATAAAAGGTGTCCCATGCATAAAAAAGAACATAGTCGCTAAACATTTCGCCGATTGTTCACGATAGTTATCGTCATTCCCCCAAGTCGAAACCGAACGAGGCTGATCATGATTTTCTAAGAAAAGCGCATTCCATCCAACACCTTCCAACCCTTTTTGCCACTTCGTCAATGTTTGTTTTAAAGTGTGGATATCTAATTTCCCTTCTGCACTCATATTCCACAGACCTAAATGCTCAAATTGAAAAATCATATCAAAATATCCTTTTTCTTCACCAACCCATTGATCAGCATCCTCTATCGTTACACCATTCGCTTCACCAACTGTCATAATATCATAATGATGAATAGTCTCCTTCGCAAATTCTTTTAAAAACTTATCAATACCTGGTCGATTCATATGGCCGTCGAAGGAAGGTACATATTTCTTGTTATCAGGGTTTGGCAGATCAGGAAACCCTGGCACTTTTTTAATATGAGATATCGCATCTACCCTAAACCCATCTATTCCTTTATCTAACCACCAATTCACCATGTCATAAAGGTCCTGTCGCACATCTGGATTTTCCCAGTTTAAATCAGGTTGTTTAGTAGAAAAAACATGCATATAATATTCTTTTGTCTTCTCGTCATATTCCCAGGCAGATCCGCCAAAGATTGATTCCCAATTGTTCGGCTCTTTGCCATCTCTGCCTGGATGCCAAATATAATAGTCGCGATACGGATTATCTTTTGATGAACGAGACTCAATAAACCATTCATGCTCATCTGAGGTGTGATTAATAACTAAATCCATGATTAATTTCATATTACGACTATGTACTTCTTCCAGAAGCAGATCGAAATCTTCCATTGTCCCGAAATCATCCATAATCTTTTGATAGTCACTGATATCGTAGCCGTTATCATCATTAGGTGACTCATAAATAGGACTGATCCAAACTACATCAATACCTAAATCTTTTAGATAATCGAGCTTTGCAATAACACCTTGTAAATCTCCGACTCCATCTCCGTTTGAATCCATAAAACTACGTGGGTAAATTTGATATGCTACTGCCTCTTTCCACCATTTTCTGTTCACAAAATAACCCCCTTAAGTGCCTTCACCTTAGCTCTGAGGAGACACTTGAATCTCTCTATAACTTGCGCAAGCGATTGCATACATATAATATTATCATTTATTGTTTTTATGTCAATAGTATTTATCGAATTAGAAAGTTCATTATACAGATAAAGCAATCGATTGCACCTCGTAAAAAAATTGCTTCCCGTATGGAGAATCATTTATTGAGCGGACATTTAGTGCGTTATTTACCTAAAAATCACACATTTTTCAATGTTAACGGACATTGAATCCCTTATTTGGTTCATTTCAGGTTAGATTAACACTATTTTCGATGAATAACGGAACAGATGTCCACTGCTTCGTCAAAAACGGCATTTATGTCACAAATAACGGAACAAATGTCCACTCCCAAAGACGCTCAGTTCTTATGACTTTACGACTTCTCTAACATTCATTATGAAATACTTGAACAGCTTGACCACCGCTCTGGTTGACGACTTGCACTAGCTAGCTTTCAAAATGGCAACTCCATATGTGTAGCTATTCTTGCTTCTTAAAATACACGTGTTGAATCACCTTTTCCTATCATACTTGCTTATAAAAGTTGTGATACCAATGGTTATATACTTTCCTTTCAAGTAAAAAAGAGTACCCAATGGATACTCTTTTACGCTTTTTGCTTTTCTTTATCTTTTTTGATCTGTTTACTACGAAGCTGTCCACATGCTGCATCAATATCTGTACCATGTTCAACACGGACACCACAGTTGATGCCATTTTCCAATAATACTTGATAGAAATCTAAAATTGCTTTTTTCTCACTTCGATCATATTGATTGTGTTCATCAACAGGATTATATGGAATTAAATTGACATAGGACAAATGACGTTTGTCTTTTAACAAAGACACTAATTGTTCTGCTTCTTTTTTATGATCATTGACATCTTTAAGTAAAATATATTCAAAAGTAATGCGGCGGTTAGTTTTTTCTAAATAATAATCGATTGCCGGCATTAATTTCTCTAATGGAAAAGCTTTATTAATTTTCATAATTTTTGTTCGCAATTCATTATTAGGAGCGTGTAGCGAAAGTGCCAAGTTCACTTGTAAATTCTCATCAGCAAAATCATAAATACGTTTAGCTAATCCACTTGTAGAAACAGTAATATGTCTTGCACCAATAGAAAGCCCTTCCTGGTCATTTACAATTCGTAAAAAATCCATCGTGTTATCATAATTATCAAATGGTTCACCGATCCCCATGACGACAATATGACTTACCCGTTCATCTTTCCCTTTAGCATCCAAGTGTTTTTGCACATTCATAATTTGTTCAACGATTTCGCCGGCAGATAGATCTCGATTCTTCGTTAATAAACCACTGGCACAAAACGAACAGCCAATATTACATCCGACTTGTGTCGTCACACAAACTGAATAACCATAACTAAATTTCATTAACACTGTTTCAATTAAATTACCATCGGAAAGCTTAAACAAGAACTTGATCGTTCCATCTTTCGATTCCTGTTTAATTTCCTGTTCTAATGTACCTAAATGGAAGTTTTCCTCTAATACTAGTTGACAATCTTTATTTAAATTATACATTTCTGCAAATGTATTCACTCTTTTTTTATACAACCAATTCCAAACTTGTTTGGCGCGGAATTTCTTTTGACCATGTTCTATTAACCATTCTTGCAGTTGATCAAATGTCAATGAATAAATCGAGCTTTTCATCTAAATCCCTCATTTCCATAATAGCTCTAGTTTCCATCATTACATCATACTAAATTTCCGTAACAATAACAAGGTCATTTTTGTCTGACAAGATCCATGTAAAGGTGGACGATAAGTAATAAAATGCCAAATCCCCATGTAATCCACGCCGGAAAAATAAATACATGGGAAATATTTTTCAGGAAAGGTATCGCTAGTGCCTCAGATAACTGATAAGTAGATGTTGTATACATCGCAAGCGGGAACACCATTCCCCACATCTGATAATCATAATTAATCGGAAACCGATGGACAATATAACGCCAATACATCAAGATAACTAACAATGGAATCCACCATGTTCCTGTTACCCAGAAAAACAATGTGAAACCTTTAATAAATGACACGAATTGCTCAACAAAAGGTGAACCGACTGCATTGATAATAATCAAGGAACCTGCAAGTGTTGTTATGGCGACTGCTCCCATATTAATCCAATAAGGAGGTGTTAAGGAAGCATGCTTTAAATGCAAAAAAGTAAAACGATAAAATATTAACGTTATAATACTTAAATACAACATACAACCTAATAAAAACATAGATAGTGTAAAAAAATTGATAAATCCAATTAATACTTGATTTTCATAAAACGGGATCAATAACACCCCTAATATAGCAACCGATTGGGTAGCAACGGTCGCAATTAACCATGCTCCATTAATCCCTTCTGCCAGTGTTGGTTTATCATCTCTAATTGTAACTGCAGTAAAAAAAGCATACATAATAACAACCCATAAAGCGATGGAACACATCCACAAAATAACTGCAACACTGTACATTTCCTCAAGAATAACAAGCTGACTGCCAAAAACATTAGTTCCTGCTACCAAAGTAAAGAAACCAGGCCCCTTTAAATGACTTGTTAAATCTTCTTTGACGTTTCTAAAATAAAAGATGACCCTAACAATAGTTAGGATAGTTATTACTGTATAAAAAATAATATTACAAAATAAAAGCATCTGACTTATTTTTATAAAGCCAAGCAAATGTGAAGCAATCGATAATGCACCTGTTGCCATAACTAATGCAAAATATCCGGTAAATAAATGTTTAATCTTTTCTTTTAAAACTGACATTTCGTCAACTCCTTAAAACTAATGGATACTTATTGTCTGATAAATTCCCCCTCCTTACGTGATAAACATCACTGCTCAAGAATGGACAGCACATTACAATAAAACGAAAAGGGTAAAGGGATGAATGTATAATGCAACGACAAAATCATGCTGTCCAAAAAGGTTCCTACATTACACAATTGTTAAAAAATATTGGGGTGGACACCATTTTTGGCTCTGTATTTCAGTCATTATTGTTAAAGCATGACAAAGATATCGTACACCAACAATTAACACATGAGCAATCGATTATTCATGCAGCAGATGGTTACGCTCGTGCTACCGGCAAAACCGGTGTTGCCTTTATTACAACGGATTTCGGGATAACCAATGCAATAACCGGGATAGCAACAGCTCAATTAGATAGCGTACCACTTTTAGTCTTTATTCAAAATACAAATACACAAGATGAGTGCCTGGACATTGAAACAATGACCAAACCTATAAGTAAACATTACTTCCAAATCGAACACCCAGAAGATTTTCCATCTTTCATTAGGGCTGCAGAACAAATTGCAAGTACTGGAAGGAAAGGTACAGTTATTATCGTACTGTCTAATCAATTAATAGAACAGCTTGATACACAACCGATTCATCCTCGAGAGCTCTACACTACCGAGAAGGCATTTTCAATCCCCCCTCTACCACAACTTAATAAAGCAGTCCAACTAATTAAAAGTGCTGAAAGACCACTTTTATTAATTGGTGGTGGTGTGATTAGTTCGGGATCCAATCATATTCTCGAAAGGTTTATCAATCAAACAAACATTCCTTTTACAAGCACATTAATGGGATTAGGTGCCATTGACGTGAATCATCCACTGCACTTAGGAATGGTAGGTATGCATGGGACCTACGCTGCTAATCGTGCCGTACATCGTTGTGATTTACTTATTTGCTTAGGGGTACGCTTTAGTGATCGAATTACAGGGAAAGCGAAGGGTTTTTCACCTCATTCACTTAAAATCCAAGTAGATATCGATCCAGCTGAAGTGAACAAAAACATTCATGTTGATATTCCTATTATTAGTGATATTAAACCTGTTCTAACTGCTTTCACAAATCAATTAAACAGCTCTAATTGCAACGATTGGCTTAACGAAGTGTCGAACTGGAACAAAAATTCACCACAGTTTTCAGCTTCTACCAGCAAATTAAAACCCGATGATATTATTCGAATAATAGACCAATATGCTGGTAAAAATACTATCGTAGCCACTGATGTCGGTCAGCATCAAATGTGGACCGCATTGCATTATCCATTCCGCCGTCCGCGTCAATTATTAACCTCTGGCGGCTTTGGAACAATGGGCTACGGACTACCAGCTGCGATTGGCGCCGCACTAGGCAAAAAAGAGCAAACTGTTATATGTTTCACTGGTGATGGCAGTATTCAAATGAATATTCAGGAGCTCTACCATGTCGCACATCATAACCTAAACATAAAAGTAATTATATTACGAAATGGTTATTTAGGTATGGTGCGGCAATGGCAGCAACTATTTTATAAAAACAAATATTCTCAGGTGAAAATTAGCTCTCCTGATTTTCTTACCTTTGCAGAAAGTTTTGGTGTCAAAGGGTACCGTGCATCGAATAAAACAGAAGCAGAAGCAATCATTAGACAAGCTTTTGCGTCAAAGCAGCCGGCAGTTTTAGACTTTCTTATTGAAGAAGAAGTGAATGTCTATCCGATTGTGCCACCTGGTGGAAATAATACAGATGCCATACAAGGCCCTGAACAAAATCAGCGAAAAAAGTAAAAACGAAAATATTTCAACATTAACTTGCAATTTCGATTTTATCTTGCTATAATTGCCTTAGCTATTTTGTTCGATGACACCTTCAAGTATCGTAACGTAAAGTTTTCGTTTTGAGGCAAGAGCAAGAATAGTAATACAATTGTGTGAACGGTTCACACTAGGAGGAAAAGAAATATGGTACAAGGTACAGTAAAATGGTTTAACGCAGACAAAGGTTTTGGATTTATCGAAGTAGAAGGACAAGACGACGTATTCGTACACTTCTCTGCTATCCAAGGCGAAGGCTTTAAAACACTTGAAGAAGGTCAAAGCGTAACTTTCGATATCGAAGAAGGTAACCGTGGACCACAAGCAGCTAACGTAGTAAAAAACTAATTTAGCGCTTAACAGAAAAACCGCTTATGCTTTTTAGCATAAGCGGTTTTTTTATCATGAAATGAACTCCTTTAGTATCACTACATGATTATACTGCTGCTCTTTCGCAGCAAACACTAATGTAATGTTATGCTCATACTCCTGGTCATAAGTACGCAATTGATCTAATGCTTCCTGTTTTTCTGCATCATGTTTTAATTCTTTTTGATATAACTGCTTAAACCGCTCAAATTTAGCAGGATCATGGTCAAACCATTTTCTTAACTTAGGTGAAGGTCCAACTTCTTTTAACCACACATCTATCTGTGCTCTTTCTTTTGAAATCCCGCGAGGCCAAACACGGTCAACAAGAATCCGAAAACCATCTTCATGACTCGCTTCATCATATATACGCTTTAGTTGAATGGAAATCACCCCCAGGCAAATTATTAGACCTTTGCTCCTTTTGAGCGTATCATTTCTTACATGCTCAAGTAAAACAAGGAGTGATCACATGGGAAAAGCATTCTCCAATGTTAAATTTTCGATATTAGACTTAGCACCTGTCTTACATGGACATGATGCTACATTATCTTTTCAAAATAGTGCCGATTTAGCACAGCACGTGGAAAAATTGGGATATCACCGCTACTGGTTGGCGGAACATCATAATATGCCTGGTATTGCAAGTTCAGCTACATCACTCGTAATTAGTCATATAGCTAGCCACACCGAGAAAATCCGTGTAGGTGCTGGAGGCATTATGCTTCCCAATCATGCACCATTAGTTATTGCCGAACAATTTGGAACTCTCGATGCATTATATCCGGATAGGATTGATTTAGGGTTAGGACGAGCACCCGGCAGTGACCAAGCAACTGCTCATGCTTTAAGACGGACGTTAAACAGTAGCCCGGAAGATTTTCCAAGTCAGGTAGAAGAATTAGAAGCCTATTTTGCAGGTGCGGCTCGGGTAAAAGCAGTACCTGGCCAAGGAGCAAATGTGCCGTTATGGCTACTGGGCTCAAGTGACTTCAGTGCTCGACTTGCCGCTGAAAGAGGACTACCATTTGCATTCGCAAGCCATTTTTCACCTGATTATACATTACCAGCATTACGATTGTATCGAGATCGTTTCACACCATCAAATCAACTAAGCAAACCACAAGCCATGGTTGGTGTAAACATTATAGCTGCTGAAACGACTGAAAAGGCAAAATGGTTAGCAACATCTCAACAACAGCAATTCTTGTCCATGATACGCGGAAAACCATCTCAACTGATGCCACCTATTGATGATATTGATCAAGAGTGGACAATTTATGAAAAAGCATCAGTAGAAAAATCTGTAAATAGCAAATCAACTATTGTGGGAGATAAAGATGTAGTAAGGGAAAAATTAGCTGCATTTATTGAAGAAACAGAAGCAGATGAAGTGATAATTAATTCTCAAATTTATGATCATGAAGAACGCAAAAAATCTTATCAAATCGTTTCAGATCTTGTTCACGTATAATAACGATAAAGTGCACTACACACGTACCCTTGACTAAAAGGACGTGTGTAGTGCTTTTTCATACTTATCCTCTTTCTATTGGTAACCATGCTAGCACTTCTTGGATCTTTACATCCCAGTATCCCCACTCATGAGCTCCCTCTGAGAAAGTATGTACTAGCGGAAGATTATTCGCTTCAGCAAATTGAAAAAATTTCTGGTTGTCCTCCCACAGGAAATCCTCTGTTCCACACGCTTGGAATAATTGTGGTAACTGTTGTTCATTCTTTAGCAAATTGTTTATAACAAAAAATAAATCATGTTCTGTCCCCTGGAGATCTTGCTCCCCATATACATGAAATAGTGCATTACCAATGGGATCATCTTGCTCACGCTCTTTTACAATGTGTGTGGCAATATCCAATACACCTGACAAACTTGCTGCTGCAGCAAATTGTTCCGGTTTACGCAATGCCCACTTAAAAGCACCATAACCTCCCATTGATAAACCGGCTACAAAATTATCTTCTCTTTTTGCTGATAACGGAAAAAAGGATCGAGCAATTCGTGGCAGATCTTCAGAAATGAAGGTCCAGTACTTTTTGCCGTACTGCATATCTGTATAAAAGCTATGATCGACTTGAGGCATAACCACTGCAATTCCATATTCCGCTGCATACCTTTCGATCGAAGTCCGTCTCGTCCAGATTGTATGATCATCACTAAAACCGTGTAACAAATACAAAACTGGGACCTTTCCGTCTGACCGATTATTTTTAAGCCCAATTTGTGTCGTGGTCTCTTCGGGTAAAATCACCGTCATCGATGTACTAATCGTTAATACTTCTGAGAAAAAGTCGCAATGGATTAGTGCCATATTAATTCCTCCCTACAAAAGTGCGCCATAAATGACATTACGGATTCTTGGTTGATGATAAAACTCAAAGTTTGGCAGCATTTGCTGCATATAAACCGCCGAAAGTTTTTCTTTTGGATCAATAAATACATATGTACCTGCCAAACCTGACCAACCAAACTCACCGATGGAACTATTACTTCCTCCTCTAGTCTGATCGATCATCACTCGTACACCTAAGCCATAACCATAACCATTTTGATCATTCCAGCCTAACTCTGGCAACAACTCATCTGGTAAATGATTTTGTGCCATTAACTCAATCGTATGCTTACTTAGAATCGTTACATGATTGATGGTTCCACCTAATGCTAAGCAGTGAGCAAATTTTTGATAGTCTTCCAAAGTAGAATGAAGCCCTGCGCCACCACTCTCAAAAACAGCGATCGGTTCCGCATAACTATCTAATTTTGTATTCTTTACTAGTTCACCAGCTTCTTTTCGATCATATAAAGTTGCTAATCGATGTTTCTTAGCAAGCGGGACGTTAAAGAAAGTATCCTGCATACCTAACGGCTGAAAAATGTTTTCAGCTAAGTATGCTCCAAATGATTGACCACTTACCTCTTCAATTAATGCACCTAGCACATCATGACTAAGTCCATATTTCCAATGGGTTCCTGGATGAAACTCTAATGGATTTTCACTCAATTTTTTTGTTAACAATCGCAGTTTTGATACATTTAAAGAACGTTCTTCATCGCGAACCTCTGCCATCACTTGACTGGTCATTCTCTCTACCTCTGTATGTTCCCCGCCATAGGTTAATCCAGAAGTCATCGTAAACAAATCCTTAACCGTTATTTCCCGATTTGCTGGTACAAGCTGGCCATTTTCTAACACCTGCATATTCTGAAATTCTGGTAAATAGGCGGAAAGTGGATCTGTCAGCAAAATCTTTCCTTGTTCCATTAATTGTAATCCTGCTACACACGTAATTACTTTAGACATGGAATAAATACGATAAATCGTCTTGCTATTTATCTCTTTTTGTTTTGACAAGTCTGCATATCCAAAATAATTTTCATAGATTGATTGCTGATCTTTTTGGACAGATAAAGCTACACCTGCTGGTCCGTTATTTAAAAACCCTTGTAATAAATCGTCTAACCGATTCTGTAGCATTGCCATTCCCTCCTTGTGTTATCGCTTTCTTTATTTTATCATATATGTTCCTCATTTGCTTTTTTCATACATGTTTGCTAATTTCTGATACAATAGAAACAGCTTATAAAAAAGGACGGACGCATATGTCAGAAAAACAGACGAATCGGCCACTCGTTCTTGTTTCACTTGTTTTATCGATGTTCATGGCAGCAATAGAAGGTACAATTGTAGCGACGGCAATGCCTAATATTGTTGCTGACTTGGGTGGTTTTTCTTTATACAGTTGGGTTTTTTCTAGTTTTTTATTAATGCAGGCTGTCACAACGATGATCTATGGAAAACTTGCAGATCTCTTTGGCAGAAAGCCTATCTTTATTATCGGTGTTGTGATCTTTTTAATCGGATCGATTCTTTGTGGACTTGCTCCAACTATGGGGGTATTAATTGTATGCCGCTTAATTCAAGGACTTGGTGCTGGTGCGATTCAGCCGATTGTCACTACTATTGTAGGCGATATGTATACCGTTGAGGAAAGGGCAAAAGTTCAAGGGTATTTAGCTAGTGTGTGGGGTATATCGTCTGTAATTGGTCCATTACTCGGAGGAATTATCGTTCAATTTATCGATTGGGCATGGATTTTCTGGATGAATGTACCAATAGGGATAATCGGGTTGATTGGTGTCATCGTCTTTTTCCACGAAAAAGTCGATACAGAAAAAAAATCGGTTGATTATTTAGGATCCGGTCTATTTTTTATCGCAATCTCTTGTCTTATCATCGTTTTCGTACAAGCAGGAACGAATTGGGCATGGACATCCTTTGAAACGATTAGTTTATTGCTTATTTTTATAATTTGTATGGCAATTTTTATATGGCAAGAAAAAAAGGCGACATCACCGATGATGCCACTAGCCCTATGGAAAAATAAATTAATTGTCATTGCCAATATTGCAACATTGCTTTCCGGTATGATTATACTTGGGCTTTCTAGTTTTCTTCCTACCTATGTCCAAGGCGTTATGGGGGAATCTGCTATTGTTGCTGGTTTCACCTTAAGTACTTTATCGATAGGTTGGCCGATTTCGGCTACCCTTGCAGGACACCTTGTCTTAAGAATAGGGTTCCGCAAGACAGCATTCGCCGGTGGTTTTGCCTTATTTCTCGGGACCTTCCTATTCTTTTTATTAGATGCAGATAAAGGACCAATCTATGCTGGAATCAGTTCATTTGTCGTTGGTGTTGGGATGGGACTATCTTCAACAACATTTATTGTATCGATCCAGAATACGGTGTCGTGGTTTGAAAGAGGGGTCGCAACCTCGTTAAACATGTTCATGCGAATTATTGGCAGTGCAGTCGGAGCGTCACTTCTAGGTGGAATATTGAACATGCGGTTACATCACTTTTACCAACAAAGAGGTGAAGAACTTGAAGTTGCCAGTACAGATATGTTGTTAGATGAAGGAATGAGAGAAACCATTTCTCCTGAAACAATGGCATCGATGCAAGATGGTTTAACCTATGCTTTACACACTGTATATACGGGATTATTTATGATCGGGACGTTAACCTTTGTTATTTTATGGTTCTTTCCAAAAGTTTCAATAAATAAGCAAAGTAAAACTTGAATGGTGTAGATTTTCCTACCAGTTATACTACTGCTCATGCAACTGGAATAGAAAGTTATTCATATTCCAGTTGCTAAAAACTTTTTTTAATACTTCGCCATCTCACTAAAACGCTTTGTATAGTGTTTTTAAAAAGTCCCAAATACGCTCGGACAATCCGCTTCGGTTGGGTTATAAAAACAGTGGCTCTTAAAACGTCCTACATTCCATTGGCCAAACCATTGTTCTGGACAAGTCCCTTGCGGCATAAAGAACCATAAAGAATTACTTGCCGGATGATTGCGTTCCCCATTGATTGACCTTCGAGCTAAACGGATTTCTTTATCTCTTGCTCGTTGATAAAAATACCCTTTTTGTGTTGCTTCAAAGCCTCCTGGACTTTGATATACCATTCGTTCTATCGAATTAATATCTTCAAAATCTAAACAGCGAGCTCTCACCCGATTCACACCTACATTCCCCACCATTAGCATGCCAAGCTGACCGTCACCTTCTGCTTCTGCTCTCATTAATCGTGCTAATAATCTCACATCTGCATCATTTGCTTTTATTACAGCCATTCACATACCTCCTCTATTCCCTTTATATTCATTCCTTTAAAAATGATGAATGTCCCAATCCTTCCTTGCAATGTAATCCCTTTCATTATGTGGTATACTTGATTTAGGAGGTGCTTATTCATGATATTAAGTAACTTTATTCTACACAAGGATATCTTATTAATTCACGCTGATATTAATGGAAATGACTATATATTTACTGTGAAGTGGAAAACGATCAAAAATAAAAAAGGCGGAGAATGGGAATTGAAATCCTATCTTAACAATTCTAATGGAAAAAAAGACTTGTCAGAAGAACAGCTGCAACAATTTATAGACCGAATCAATCCACAATGGGACTGGGAAAAAGACCAAGAACAAATTATGAATGTGATCAACAATGACTAGTTATCATGATAACTAGTCATTGTTCTTTACATATAAGCTTCTGTTGATTCCTTATACCATTTAATTTGCTCCTGTAAACGAACTACTTCTCCGATTACAATTAGGGAAGGGTTGCTGATTTCACCTAACCTACCTGATATCGTCTCTAAATCGGCAACAATCGTCTTTTGATGTGGAAGGGTTCCCCAATGTATAATAGAGACAGGAGTGGTCTTACTTAATCCTGCACTTTTTAATTTCTCACAGATAATCGGAAATTTCTTTATTCCCATATAAAAACACAACGTATCAGCTCCATTGGCAATATGCTGCCATTGTTCATCTGTTTTCGCTTCTGGATTGGAACCATTAATAAAACTCACTGATCCGCTGATATGACGATGAGTGAGCGGAATACCAGCATATGCTGCAGCACTTATTCCAGAAGTAATTCCTGGTACGACTTCATATTCAATCTGATTTTCTTCAAGATGAATGGCTTCTTCTCCACCTCTGCCGAAAATAAAAGGATCTCCACCTTTTAATCTGGTTACAACTTTTCCATTAGAGGCATAATAAATAAGTTGTTCATTTATTTTTTCTTGAATCAACCCATGCTTGCGTGGTTCTTTCCCACAGAAAATCAATTCTGCTTGGCCTTTGGCGTGATGTAATAATGATGGGTTTACCAATCGATCATACAGGATGACATCAGCTTCTTGTATAGCACGCAACCCCTTTACGGTAATTAATTCTTCATCTCCTGGTCCTGCTCCCACTAAGTAAACTTTCCCCATGTTGATCCCATCCTTTTTTTGTATTAGCTTTTGTTGGTTTTTCTCGATATCTGACTAAAATATAAGTAGCAATAATGGCTAATGCTAACAGTATCACTTGATCAAAACTTTGATGAACCATTATTTCTGTTAAGCCAAAGGCAATCACTAATGATACGATTGGCGATGTAATCCATACTTTCGCTATTTGATGGATAATTTTTTGTTTCCAAACTTCTTTAAATTGTTTGCTGGCATTTATCCCGACTATCGCCGAAGTAGTTACCTGGGTCATCGGTATTGGAATACCTAATAAGGAGGCAACTACTACCAAACCTCCTGTTGCACCGGAAATCACAATACCATTTCCTAAAGTCAGTGAGGTAATCTTTTTGGCATTGGTTTCTAATACTCTGCCACCAAACAAAATACTACCTAATGCTACAATGAGCGCCATCAAAGGTAAACCCATTTCCATAGAAGTAATCCCTGCGCCTACTAACGGTCCTAATGCATTTGCTACATTATTCATACCAGCAGCTATCGCTTCGATTATACCAGTTAACAGTAATAAAAAAGTTAAAAGCTTTACTGGTGGCCGATAATTTATTTTATTATTTATTTTTATTCTGATTTTTTCAAGACACAGTGTGATTAAAAAAGCCGCAACTGGTATAATGATCCAAAAAGCTATAATGAGTAATACCATTTGAAGATTCAGTTGTTGATAACTGAGGCCAACTCCAATGATAGCTCCCACTGTTACCTCGCTCGTGGATAACGGAATTCCAATATAATTCGTAATTAACAATGTAAAACCCGAAACAACTAAAATAATACAAGCAATTCTTACATCTAAAATTTCTTCGGAAATGATACCTTTTCCAAGCGTATTCGTAACATGCTGACCTCCAAGTATAGCACCCGTAACGGCACCTGCTCCCGCGATGATTAACGCGTACTTACGTTGCTTGATTACTTTAGTGCCGTACGTAATACTCATGCTAGCTGCTGAACCGCTCGCTCCAATATTAAAGGCAAATAGACAAGCAGCTAATATCGCGATGATTGCTAACATCTCAGATCCCAACTTTCACCACTACAATAAAGTGGAATTATTTTTAGTATAAATATCCTATCCCAATAGGAAAACTTGGTTTATAAATATAGAAAACTCCTACTTGACGATAAAGTAGGAGTTTTCCTCTTATCTGCCAAGTAATACCTGCTGGAAGTAGCACAGTGCTTTTTAGCCTGTTGCTGAGAATTCGCCGGGCCAGTTCCCTCCTTCTCTCTTGATAAGATCATATGTTATTTTCATTTTTTTCCACTGTTGATAATGTACATACTATAAGCCATTCTTTCATAATTGTCAATGGATTCCATATAAATATTTTTTAAGATTTACCTTGTAATTATTTCCTTAATGTTGTATGATGTTTGTATTATATTTCCATAAATACAATATCTTATCGAGAGAGGTCTAGGGACTGGCCCGATGACACCTCAGCAACCAGCAATGCAATTGTATGGTGCTAAATCCAGACGGTATATTACCAAAGATAAGAGAATGCAACCTTAATCAAGGAGGTCTTCTACTTATCGAAGACCTCTTTTTTATTTTAGAAAGGATGGAGCAAAATGAACAATATCGAAACAACCCTTGCGCAAATAGGTAATCGGAAAGATCCGCGAACTGGTGCAGTAGAAGCACCTATTTATTTATCAACTGCATACCAACACCCATCACTGGGACAGTCAACTGGTTATGATTACACACGGACAGCAAATCCTACTCGGGAAATTGTAGAAGATGCGATTGCAACATTAGAAAAAGGTGCAAAAGGATACGCCTGTTCGTCAGGTATGGCTGCCATCCAACTAGTCTTCTCCTTATTCAAGCAAGATGATGAAATAATTGTAACCGAAGATATTTATGGTGGAAGTTATCGGTTGTTTCAGCATTTTCAGGAATCTTATAACATCAAACCAGTATATGCAGATGTAGAAGAAATGGAGCAGTATATTAGCCCAAGAACGAAAGCTATTTTCATAGAAACACCAACTAACCCGCTTTTAATGGAAATTAATATCGAGAAATTAGCTACACTGGCAAAGAAGCATCAATTACTCTTTATTGTTGACAACACCTTTTACACGCCCTATTTACAACAGCCCTTAACACAAGGGGCAGATATTGTAATTCATTCCGCTACTAAGTATTTAGGTGGACATAATGATGTACTCGCCGGACTAGTCGTAGTAAAGGATGTTACATTAGGCGAGCAATTAACCTATCTCCACAATGCCATTGGTGCCGTACTTTCACCACTGGATACAATGCTTTTAATAAGAGGGATGAAAACATTGTCACTTCGTTTAGAGAAGCAACAACAAAACGCCAGACAATTGGCTGCATTTTTAAAAGAACTACCCTTGGTCGAGGAAGTTCTATACCCTGGTAAAGGGGCTATGATTAGTTTTCGAGTACAGGATAAATCGTTAGTTTCTCCGTTTCTAGAAAAATTAAAAATTATATCATTTGCAGAAAGTTTAGGAGGAGTAGAAAGCTTTATTACCTACCCAGCAACCCAAACCCACGCAGATATTCCAAAAGAAGAACGGGAGAGACGGGGAATTAGTGATACATTACTTCGATTTTCTGTTGGGATTGAAGCTGTGGAAGATTTGAAACAAGATATCCAACAAGCATTAGGAGGGAAATAAGATGGGATATTCAAAAGAAACAACACTTGCGCATGGCGGAAATCAGCAAGGCTATCAGGAAAAACATACAGGTGCGGTTAACCCGCCAATTTATGTATCATCCACTTATCATCAGCAGCAATTCAATGAATTTGGTGATTATGATTATAGTCGTTCAGGTAATCCTACACGTGACCAATTAGAAGCTGCGATTGCCAAATTAGAGAATGGGACAGCAGGATTTGCTTTTTCCTCTGGTATGGCCGCGATATCGTCGGCATTTATGCTGTTACAAGCTGGCGATCACATCGTCATTACGAAAGATGTTTACGGCGGTACTTTTCGTTTTGTCACGCAATTATTAACGCAATTTTCGATAGAACATACTTTTGTTGATATGACAAATCCTGCAGAAATAGAAGCAGCTATTCAATCAAATACAAAGGTTATTTACGTGGAAACGCCAGCAAACCCATTATTACAAATTACCGATATTAGTAAAGTGGTTCAACTTGCCAAGAAATACAAATGTTTAACGTATTTAGACAATACCTTTATGACCCCTCTGCACCAACAACCACTAGAACTAGGTGTTGATATCGTCTTACATAGCGCTACCAAATTTTTATCTGGTCACAGTGATATTGTTGCCGGTTTAGCAGTTACCAAAAATGAAGAACTGGCCGCTAAACTGAAGTTTGTCCAAAACACCTATGGTGCGATTCTTGGCGCAAAAGATTGCTATCAATTATTACAAGGTATGAAAACGTTGGAACCGAGATTTTCCAGAAGTGTAGCATCAGCAATAAAGCTAGCTGAATATTTCGATTCCCATGATGAAATTGAACATGTCTATTATCCAGGTTTACAACATCATCCCGGTTCTTCCATTCACACCAAACAGTCTTCTAGCCCAGGTGCCGTATTATCTTTTGTAATAAAGGATCATGTCGATGCCAAAAGTTTTGTAGAACAATTATCTATTCCTGTGTTCGCAGTTAGCCTTGGTGCAGTCGAGTCGATTTTATCTCACCCGGCTACCATGTCCCATGCTGCAATGCCAGCGGAAGAAAGAGAAGCTAGAGGTATTAGTGAACGACTATTCCGTTTATCTGTTGGGATTGAAAATGTAGAAGATCTTATCGCTGACTTTAAACATGCTTTAACAGTGAAAGCAGGGGTATTCTAATTGAATATCTTCTACTCTATTCATGTTTAACTAATTCGATATAGTTATAGGAAGCATTTGTTGAGTGGACATTTAGTGCGTTATTTGACGCACTAACACCCTTTTTTTTGGAGTTGGCGGACATTTAATCCCTTATTCGGTTCATTTTAATTTCAATGAATAGCGGAATAGATGTCCACTCAGCACCTGAATTACTGGAAGGCAATCTATGTTTAGAAGATGTTTCGTAGATTATGTTATAAGGTAATGCTTATACCTTTTAGATTCAATGGAAAAAAGACTTCCTTAAACCCTGCTTCACTCTTATTTGCTTATTTGTTGCTAATCTATTAACCGATCAGAAGCCGAATCGCTCCCAAAGCAGCAAATGTTAATACTAATATTTGAAATACTTTTTGCGGCATGATTTTGATAATTCTTACTCCTATCCATGCTCCGATGAGTATAGCAGGAATAAGCCATAAATTGAATGCTATCGACTCGACTGTAATAATGCCTAAAGAAATATAGAATGGCACCTTGATAACATTCACAAATAAGAAAAACCAAGCACCTGTGCCGACAAATTCTCGCTTTGGTAATCCTTTGACAAGTAAATATATTGCCATTACTCCGCCAGCAGCATTACCAATCATTGTAGCAAATCCTGCTAAAGCACCCATACTAAAAGTAAAAAACTTTGATTTTGGTAAAAGTTTTACGAAGCGTTCTCCTAATTTCTCTCTACTAATATGTAATAAAATGAGTGCTAATATTAAGATACCAATCATTGGTTTTAACTGTTCACTTGTGACAATATCTAATACTAGGTAGCCTAGTACAATCCCTACTAATACCCATGGTACTAGGTAAAATAAATAACGCCAAACAACATTTCTGCGATAGTAAATTACAGCAAACAAATCACCGACGATTAGTAAAGGTAATAATATACCTACAGATTCACGAGCAGGGAAGATCATCATAAAAATAGTAACCACCAAAATTCCCATACTCGCTACTCCAGCTTTGGCAAAACCTATTAATAAAGCCGAAAATATGATAATTATCCATTCGAATATAGTTAACTCAAAAATGATAAACACCTCATTCTATGTTTACGTTGCAGTGAGAAATAAAAAACCTTCATGACCATTAGCCAATCTTACTTATTAGGAATATCCTTCCACCTTAAATAACGATAATCTGTTTCATTAGCTTTAGCAGTCTTTTGTTTTAAAGCTTCCAAGTCATCATAAACCGTAACAATTCTCCCTTGAAAAGCTTGTAATTGATCGTCTATCATTTTTTCTACCCAACTAGGGGCACAATCAGGTGAAACGTCTACATTATCTTCAAAAAGCTTTTCCACATTGGCTAAATATTTCTTTCCCTCTTTACTTGTTCGCTGATATTTTGTCATGTCCGTATCATTTAAACCAGGATCAAGTGCATAAACTTCAACACTGGTTTCTTGTAATTCCTCTGCTAGATTTTCCGTAAACCTCGCAATGGCTGTTTTAGATGTGCCATAACCATTTCCATGTGGAAAGGCATTAAGTGTGCCTCCTCCAACAATATTAATGATTTTACCTGCTTGTTGTTCCAACATGAATGGAATAACTGCTGAAGCACAATGATAGGTTCCTATAAGATTAGTTTCGATATCTTGTTTAAATAAGTCCGAAGATACTTCCCACGTTGGACCTATTGCCTGAAAAGAACCGGCATTATTAACCCACACGTCTATTTGTCCAAACGTATCAATGACATACTTTAAAGTGGTTTTCACATCATCTAAATCTGTTACATCCATAGCAACCATTCGGTGGTCTCCCGAATATTGTAACAACTCATCTCGAACTGCTTTTAATTGCCGTTCATTTCTTCCGGAGCCAATGACGATAAATTCTCGTTCAGCAAAATAATGAGCCATGTTTCGGCCGATGCCCCTTGTTGCACCAGTAATAAAAATCACTTTTTGATTCATATCATCACCCCTTATGTATATCATATTATAATAGATGAATAGTTTAGACTAGACTATCAGATTGACAATTACCCAAATTAAGATAAAACTGATAATCATCGTAATATTGGACGCGGTACCGACAAGCCGTTGATTATAGCCAAACATGATCGCATATGGTAATACAGATGCAGGTGTTGGTAATATAAAACCGATCAATAACGTAAATTTAAACATATCCTCTACCGGTAACCACAGGTAACATGCAAAGCCAGCAATCAGACCAATCCCATACTTGGTAAATAAAAACTTCGCAATAAGTTTTCCGTACCCTTTTGCAAAAGAAAAATTTAAGTACAATCCTAGTAGTAGTAGTGATAGCGGCATATTAGCTCCAGAGATTACACTTGTTACATCTAAAACTATATCAGGTAATTCAAAACCGATAATATTGATCAAACACATAATTAGATAGGTTTGTAGCGGAATCGATTTCGATAATTTAACGATAATCGACCTTGTCTCCAGCATCCCAGCACTACCTGCATATACACCGGCAATAATATAGCTTAGTCCAAATACAATAAATGCATTACCGACATCAAACATGCCAAAATATTTTAACCCATCAAAACCAAATAAACCTTCTACAAGTGGATAGGCAAATAATCCGATGTTTAAACCTGGGACCATCATACCGAATGTACCTTTAATATCTTTCGGATGATTACGAAATACCATTAGAGCAAGTATGGCATTGATCACTCCGTATATAAAAGCAATAACCACCAAATAAAATAAGGAAGCTGAAAAGTCAACATCACTAAATGTTACGATAATTAAACATGGTAATGTTAAATTAAAGACTATCCTTGCTATTCCTTCGCCATCCTTTTCTTTAACAAGGTTAAATCGCTTTAAGACATAGCCAATTGCAATAATAACAATTGAGATTAGAAATTGTTCATTAAATCCATTCATTTTACTGTAACTCCCTGTTGTCTCGTTTCTTCTCACCCCTTCTACTATATCACATAGTGCAACAATTCGTATTTATCTTAATCTTTTGACAGAAATATCCCCTAGATGTACCATAAATTATGGAAATAGTTTAAAAATTCTAAAAGGGGGACTAGTTTTCTCTTCCAAGAGAAACTAACATGATATGACGGAGACATGGTATTTTATAGACACAAAGAAACAAACACCAGCTTATAATATGGCAGTCGACGAGTGCTTACTTCAATGGCACAGCGAAAACAAAATACCGCCTACTATTCGCTTTTATGAATGGTTGCCAGCAGGATTGTCAATCGGATATTTTCAGAAAACAGTCAATAAGATTGATTTGGATGCAGTCCGAAATAGTGGTATAGAACTTGTCAGACGGCTAACTGGTGGTCGTGCTGTTTTACACGATCAGGAATTAACCTACAGTGTGATCGTAACCGAGGCGCATCCTAAAATGCCTAAGTCCATTAAAGAAGCCTATATGGTACTGTCAAAAGGCCTGCTAGAAGGATTCCATAGCTTAGGTATTGATGCATCCTTTGCTATACCTGAGGGTAAGTTAAATACAACACAGTCTGCTGTCTGTTTTGAAGAACCTTCATGGTATGAACTGGTAGTCGATCAAAAAAAGGCTGCGGGCAGTGCTCAAACAAGAAAGCAAGGGGTTATTTTACAGCATGGCTCGATCCCGTTATCAGTCGACAATGATAAACTGTATGATTTGTTTATTTACCGAAATGAAAGGGTAAAACAGAGAGCACGGGATGCCTTTAATGATAAGGCAATATCTATCGAGCAAGCAGCGAATAGAAAGGTCACATTGGAAGAAGTGAAAGATGCCTTTAAGAAAGGGTTTGAAAAAGGGTTAGACATTGAATTACAGGAATTTCAATTTACGAAGGAACAAGAACAGGAAATCAATGAACTGATGGAAAGCAAATATTTGAGTGATGATTGGAACTTTACTAGATAGGAGCGATACACAATGGCAAAAGAACAAGAACACCTTCGCAAACCGGAATGGCTAAAAATTAAAATTAATACTAACAAATCATATAATCGTCTAAAACACTTAATGCGTGATAAACGGTTAAATACTGTATGTGAAGAAGCAAAATGCCCGAATATCCATGAATGCTGGAGCGAGAGAAAAACAGCTACCTTTATGATTCTCGGTGATACTTGTACTAGAGGCTGCCGCTTCTGCGCTGTTAAAACCGGTTTACCGAATGAATTGGACTGGGGCGAACCGAAGAGAGTTGCTGAATCTGTGGAGATCATGGGCTTAAAGCATGTTGTTGTCACAGCTGTTGCACGAGATGATCTAAAAGATGGTGGAGCGGCAGTATTTGCCGAAACGGTGAGACAAATTCGCGAAAGAGTACCAGGTTGTACCATTGAGATTTTACCTTCTGATATGAAAGGTGATTATGAAAGCTTACATACCTTAATGGATAGTGGTCCAGATATTTTTAATCATAACATTGAAACAGTGAGAAGACTGACAAAAAAAGTACGCGCCATTGCAATGTATGACCGTTCCCTTGAATTGTTACGTCGTGTAAAGGAAATTGCCCCCAATACACCAACTAAATCAAGTATTATGGTCGGACTTGGTGAAACAAAAGAGGAACTTATTGAGGCAATGGATGATTTACGTGCCAACAATGTGGACATTGTAACAATTGGTCAATACTTACAGCCTACTAAAAAACATTTGAATGTGGAACGTTATTATCATCCAGACGAATTTAATGAATTAAAACAAATAGCCTTATCAAAAGGTTTTAAACATTGTGAAGCAGGACCTTTAGTTCGTTCATCCTACCACGCTGATGAACAAGTAAATCAATCTGCTGCTCAACGTCGTATTAAGTATATGAAGGGCTATGAAGAAACAAGTGGCGAAGAACTAAAGAACTTTACTTTTTAATTCAAGGGAGACTGAAGATGACCAACTACAAAGCTCTTTTTTTAGATATTGATGGGACTATTCTACGTCGTGATCATACAATTGAGGATACGACTAAGCTTGCTGTAAAACAAGCACAAGGTAAAGGAATTGAAGTATTCCTTGCTACTGGACGTCCTCTCCATGAAGTAGATGATATCGCTGATGAATTAGGAGTAGATTCCTTTATAGGTTATAACGGAGCATATGCGATTTATGATGGGAAGACAATAGTTGACGAACCAATATCTGGCTCTGTGATTGATCAATTTTTAGATGTCGCTAAACAAAATGAACATGAAATGATTCTTTATACCAATGAATTAAATTTAGTGACATCAGAATCAAAGCAAGTGGTAAAAGATTTCATCGATTATTTCGATTTAAAAAATCACCAAGCATATGAAGCTATCTATCGAGAGCAAATATTAGGGATTACGCTGATGGATGTTCGACCTGATGAACCAGCTCTTTATGAGGTGAAACAAGAGGACATTTATTTTTCACAAGTAAATGTAACAGGCTTAGAGCATTGTTATGATATGATCAGGGAGAATGTCAACAAAGGGCAAGCTATTCAAAAAGTGCTCAAAGAGCTCGATATACCCGCTGAAGCAACAATTGCCTTTGGCGATGGGATGAACGATAAGCAAATGCTACAATATGTCGGTGAAAGCTTTGCGATGGCAAATGCTACACCAGAAGTGTTTCAATATGCTAAACATCGCACCACTTCCGTAGAAGAATCTGGTATCTATAACGGTTTGAAGCAATTAGGAATTGTTAACTAAACAACTCTTCCTTATTAACATTAGATACTTACTGCGGAAAATCTGTTTAGTTGTAAAGCTAATAGAACGGCGCTTCCAGGGATATACCTTGCTGTTCCGAGGATATC
>NZ_KB898685.1:26612-33836 GCF_000377765.1 Gracilibacillus lacisalsi DSM 19029
CGCTTCCAGGGATATACCTTGCTGTTCCGAGGATATCTTCTTCCCTTCCCGGGATATAGTCGTTTATCCTCGGAAGAGAGAGCTTTTTCCCCGGAACAGAAAATCGCTTCCGGGAATATCTTCTTCTATGAGGCATAGAACACAAAGAAACCAACTTCTCTTTGAAGTTGGCTTCTTTGTGTTTTGTGAAAACAGACACCTTAAATGGATAGGGGAGCAACAAGCTATCATACATATAAGCAGGCTAAAGTGGACTAATTATTTAGGCTTACATGTATATTATTAATTAATGAACTTTCCACATTCACTAATTAATATGTTGAATATAATATAACAAAGGTTTTTCACTCCAACAGCAAACTTGTAAACATATCTGACAATATATTTTTTTAAAGCTGGCATCGCCCATTTTTTCTAAAACTAGTCATTTACCCTAACTTATCTGTAAAAGGTACATACATTATATAGTGACAATACACAAGGAGGTTGATAGGAATGAGCTATTACGGAGGCTGTGCTCCATACGGTGGATACGGTGCTGGATATGGTGCTGGATACGGCGGTGGTTATGGCGGTGGATTCGCCCTAATCGTTGTGCTTTTCATTTTGTTAATTATTGTAGGTGCTTCTTTCTATAGCTAATTATATATCCAGGATATCCTGTTCCATCATTAAGGAAGATCCCCGCTAACCGGGGATCTTTTCAATTATAGAATAATTCTTGCCCTATAATGAAGGTTCGTTTAACATTCGAACATGATATATGCCACCAGCAACCTTGTTTCTTTTTGCATAAAAGGTAACCGTCACTTTGTCTTTATCATTGATAAGTGCCTTTGGTATCGGGTAAGATTTAGAATATAACTCACCAATATTTGGTTTATTAAAGTGTTCTCTAGCTAGCACATGTCCATCAATTTTGATTTCAAAATCTCTTTCCATCTTTTTACCATTGATTTCTAACATAAAATCACTTTTGTTATACGTGATGTACAAATACATCTCTTTTTCCGGGTCAACTCGTAAGTCATAACTAAAATACCCTTCATCCCGGGCATCTCTCCAACCGCTATGGACGTCATTACTGTAACCGGAGGTTGAATTTTTCTCCTGTATATTGTGATCTACTTCTGGTTGCTGTTCATTAGGCGTAACCTCATCAACTATAATTTTTTGTTCTCGTGCTTTTCGTTTTCTTTCTTCATCACCAAATTCTTTGAACTCTTGTTCCGACATAATATTCCAATAGATAGTATAACGTTCATGATGAATATCATAAAAAGGTTTCAACTGCAGCTGTTGGTGACCAGGTTGTCCGATCGCTTCTGTTTCAAATACCAGCTTTTCAACATCTTTAATCTTTATCCACTCATTCAACGGTTCATTTGTCACCAATACGGGCACATCAATTAATGGATGATTATTTAGTGCCTGGTGATCATCAAGAATATCTGTTTCAGGGAAATTTTCACGGCCTAATGCCCCTGCTAACACAATCGGTCCGTACATGATTACTTGCTTTTTCTGATCATCTTTTGCATGATATCGATGTAAATGCAGTGGTAAATCATATGTAATCTGATCTCCTTTTTGACAATTGTGTTCGATGATTAGGTATCCCTTATCTTCTTTCGTTTTTACTTCATTTCCATTAATTCTAATCGTTGATGCACCAGATAACCAGTAAGGCTTTCTAAAAGCAATCTCTTTTACTTCACTGCCTGCCTTTTCGATTGTGATGGTTGTGTTTGGCTGATATGGAAAAGTGGTTTGTTGACGAACAACCATATCATCACATTTGATTGATGCTTCTGCTGAGATAAATAAATGGACATACAATCTGTCAGCTATTTTTTCAAAAATACGCCGATTATATCTTGCAGGATTCTCCATTCCTGTACCGGTACAACACCAAAAGGAATGATCACGTGAATGATATACTTTAAAATGTCCTGGCTCAGAAGATACAAAGTATGTTTTCATTCCTGAATCAGGATCTTGTGACGCAAGAATATGGTTATATAATGCACGCTCGTAATAGTCATAGTAATGAGCCGATTGCTCCCATCCAAAAAGGATTTCCGTTAACTTTAGCATGTTATAGGTATTACATGTCTCCGTTGTCAATATCCCTAGTTCTTCATCATTTTCTGGTCCAAAGTGCTCTCGAATACTATTTCCACCGATAGCATACGTGCGATAATGAACGACTTGATCCCAAAAGAATGTCGCAATCCGCTTATATTTTTCTTTCCCTGTGATATTGTATAGTTTAGCTACTCCTATCACTTTTGGGATTTGGGTGTTGGCATGCTTTCCTTCTAAATCATCCTTGCCTTTCGCTAAAGGTTCTAGTACTTTCTCATGATAAAATCTTTCAGCTAACTCTAGATAACGCGTATCATTCGTTATTACATAAAGATCAGCAAATGCTTCATTCATCCCACCATGCTCACAGGTCAACATACGTTGGAATTGGTCTTTTGTTAAACTCTGCAAACCGTTGTATGCCCAGTCAGCCAGTTTGGTCACGATCTCCAATGCTAATTTAGAACCGGTTATGTAATGGACATCGATTAGTCCTGCATAGATTTTATGTATGGAATACCACGGTACCCAAGATCCCCCTAAGTTAAAGTTCCCCACTTCAAATTCACCAGAAAATACTTGATCAAAACAGTCTCTCGGGACACCACTTACATAACCATCCTTATCAAACGATTGAACAGCAGCTAATTCGGATAAAGCATATTCTAATTTTTTATTTAATGCTTCATCTCCTGTTACCTGATACATCGTTGCTGCAGCTGACAGCCAGTGACCTATGGAATGGCCAGCAATCTCCATTGATTCCCATCCGCCATATCGTTCTTTTTTAGCTGTTTTACCAGCAGCTTCATAACATGGCGCAACAAGTCGATCAATATCTAAATATAGTAAATATTCCTTTCCTTTCTGTTGAGAGTTTTTAAACATTCCGTCTAACAAGTTCACTTTTTGCATATTCTGCACCTCCACTAGCTTTTCTATAATAACTAGTATGAAGTGTTGAGAAGCAGTTGTACATTCACAATAACTAAAATTACATATCTTTTTTTTTGATTTCTGTTAAAATATAATCAAACTATTTTAAAGGAGCGATCGTTTTGTCTCATCCTATAATTATATCAAGTAGCTCATTCCCGCTTATTCATGAAATAGGTTTAATGACTGATAAAGATGGAGTGGAGAAACATCCGGATCGTGTGATGCCAAAATTAAATGTATTCGTTTTCGTTAAAAAAGGACAATTACAAGTTATAGAAGATGACGAGGTATATAAGCTAAAGAAAGGATCCTATCTTTTTCTTAGAAAAAATATCCATCATTGGGGAAGCGAATTCTATCAACCAGGTTCTGAATGGTTTTATATTCATTTTTTTAATCGTGATATACAAGAAAATGTTAAAGAATATAGTATGTACGGAAAAACTTCACTTGTTCATCATGAAGAATATCAAAGAAAGTTGACATTGCCTAAATACGGTGAGGTGGCTCACCTCGGCTACACCGAATCACAACTTGAGCAATTATTAGAAATGTATGAATCATCTCATCCGATGCGACCTATATTAACCAGCATGCATACACATCAGTTCTTTTTAGAGTTATACTTGGAGAATTTGGAAACCTATACAAATAGAAAATCAAATAGAATGATAGCTAAAATGATTCGGTTAATTGATGAACAGCAAAGTAACAAATTATCGAGCCAAGAGATATCAGAAGCTTTAGGTATGAATTATGCTTATCTTTCCACGCTGTTTAAACAGCATACAGGTAAAAGCATTACACAATATCAAAATGAGCGCATGGTGGAAAAGGCAATTCAATTATTTCGCAAAGAAAACTACAATGTTTCAGAAGTGAGCGACAAACTAGGATTCTCTAATCCTTTTTATTTTAGTCGAGTCTTCAAGAAAGTAACCGGCATGCCTCCAACCGATTACTTGAGACAAATTTATCGAGGTTGAAAAACATTATCTATCTGTAAGAAAAGCGCAGAACGCCCGCTTAGAAACGTAGCGGCTTCAGAATCAACTGAGATAAAGGAATCACGGTGAGTTTGCGAACCGATGATGACTTATCGTAGGGCGATTCGTGAAGTCGCCTAGTTTTTGGGCGCTCGGAGCTAAACATCTGCGCAAATTTTATACTTTCTTGTTTTACAAGAAAAACCCGGAAAGCCCACGCGGTCCTGTGCAAAGTAGTTATTTTGACATGAATGATAGGCATAACAACCGCTCCGGCTTGCCCACTTCGCTTAATTACGTTCTACATTTTTTTAACGTACGGACATTACGTCTTTTATTTTACATTGTATAATACCTCAAAAAGTTAGCTGTCACTTACGGTGTAGAGCTGCTTTATAGCGGAGGCCGCCCGTTTCAACTCCTGTGGAAACTGTTTTACCTGAAGATCCACTTTTTCAAGCGGTTTTTGCTTGGAAAAGTTAGCTGAAGGTAAAACCCCACGGAAAGGAAAGCAGGCAGCCGAAGCGATGCTTTCCGTCTACATATCATTTCAAAATGACCACCTATGATATAAAAACACTATCATGTTGCGTATTATATGCTTTCCTATCTGCTAAGAAAAGACACGGTAAATTCCGTGTCTTCAACATTACTTATTTTCCTTTCGAACCTTGGCCTTTACTGTGTAGTGAGAAGAGGTTGGTGTCAATGGAGAACTGGATCGATTGACGTTCTCTTTCTCGTTTTAACGCTAGTTGGATTAGTTGATCTGTTAATTGTTGAAAATCTTTTCCGCTTGGTTCCCATAAATAGAAAGATAGTGAACCTGGAATCGTATTGATCTCATTGACAAAAACCTCTCCATCAGGATTTAACAAAAAGTCAATTCGAGAAACACCACTTGCATTCAATAAGCGGAAGGTTTTCTCTGCTAATTCTTTAACCTTCGCAGTAGCTTCCTCACTAATTTCTGCAGGGATAATTCGGTTTACACTTTCCATCCCTTTTGTATCTCCTGTTTTCCCTCCACTCTGATATTTATCAGCATATGATAAAATCTCATCGGTGCTTAACACCTGTTCACATACCGAACTTTCCACTTTTTCATAATCACCAATAACAGAACAGTTAACCTCCGTGAGATCTGTTACCATCTTTTCAATAATTATTTTAAAACTGTAGGAAATGGCTAGCTCGATTGCTTCTTCTAATTCCTCTTCGTTTTCTGCTTTGGAAATGCCTACGCTTGAACCTAAATTTGCAGGCTTCACAATTACTGGATATCCGACTTTATTAGTTAATTGTTTAATGTTATCTTGCTCTTCATGCCACTGACTTGAGTAAAACCATTCATAATCAACAATAGGTACTCCGGAATCATGTAAAATCTGCTTCATCATTACTTTATCCATACCAGCTGCTGATGACGCAACATCACAGCCGACATAAGGAAGACCTAATAATTCCAGATAACCTTGTAATGACCCATCCTCACCGTTTGTACCATGAATAACCGGGAAAACAACATCTATCGTTGTAATAACTCCTTTTGAGAAAAGGGAACGTTCCTTTTTCTTTAATACAATATTCCCTTCCCCTTCTTGTTCCAGTACGACTTTATCAGCCTGTTTAAACAACTGGTCTAAGTCTTTGTAATTTTCGATATCTGTTAATACATCACCTGTATACCATTCTTTTGTTTTGCTAATATAAATCGGTACTGGTTCATATTTGGATCGATCAATTGCATTATATGCTTGAAGTGCCGAGATAACGGAAACTTCATGTTCTACAGATACACCACCAAAGATTACGGCTACTCTCGTTTTCACAGCCTATTCCTCCTAATATCATTACTCGTTATATGTGTCAGGTAAATCATTCTCCAATAAGATAATTGCATCTTGGCGGTTCAATGCTTGAATTTGTGATATTGCGTGATTTAAATCTTTGGCAATAAATAATTGTTCCTCGGGATAGCCTTTTTCACGAAGTCCATCCTGAATAGGTTTTGTTTGTTTTTCACCTACTAAAATCACATAGTCACACGCATCACTCGCATATTCACCAAATGCTTTATTATATTGATATTCCTTATCACCTAATTCTACCATACCTGGTGTCACTAATACTTTAAATCCTTCCATCGAAGAAAGTACTTCTAAAGCCATACGAGAACCAGTCGGATTCGAATTAAAACTGTCATCAATTACCGTTAAATTACCGAATCCTTTCTTTATTTCCATCCTATGTTTAACTGCCTGAATCTTCTTCACACCCATTTGCAGTCTGGATAGAGGAACTCCCATTTCCCACGCCACACTAATTGCAGCCAAAATATTATATACATTATGCTTACCTAATAATTTGGTTTCAAAATCTGCATCTAATGTGCCTGCTTTGTTTGTCACCCTAAATGTAGTACCTTTTTGGTGAAAACGAATAGCAGAAGCTAGATAGTCTGCTTCTTTATCATCGATTCCAAAATAAACTTTACGGCACTGATTTTTCGGGGTATAAGACATAATGTTTTGATCATCACGATTGAGGAAAGCAATGCCGTCAGCTGGCAATGTTTCAACAATCTCATATTTTGTTTTTTTAATGTTGTCTAATGTTTTGAACGTTTCGAGGTGTTGTTCCCCAATTGCTGTTAGAATCGCATATTTATGCCCTACTAACTCACAGATTTCCTGAATATTACCTGGCTCTTTCGCCCCCATTTCGGCAATAAATACATCATGATATGGCTTTAAAGAGTTACGGATAGTAATCGTTACACCTATTTTTGTGTTAAAACTATTCGGTGTTTTTAATGTATTAAAATGTGATGACAAAATCGTATCTAAAATAAACTTTGTACTTGTTTTACCAAAACTACCGGTAATTCCGATTGTTTTCGTATTTTTGGCACTGTTGATCATTCGTTTTGCATCTTGATAATAGTATTCTTTGATTCTATTTTCAATCGGCTTGTTAATAAGATTAGCCAATAACACTACTCCATATGTGAAGATCGAACCTAACACCATCACTAACCCAGCATAGCTTAACGGGTAATCATTCCAAATAAAATGCAAGCTCGTTGCGAATAAGAAAAGATAAATAATCGCAATAGTCGTAATCAGACGTTTGACACGTGCGGTAACAGCTAATTTTTTCTTTTCTTGTTTCGTTCTAGGCACGAATAGACCTAGCAATGCGATCACGA
>NZ_KB898686.1 GCF_000377765.1 Gracilibacillus lacisalsi DSM 19029
ATGGAAAAAGAGTTTCAACATTTAACAGACTTAATTGAAGAAGTGAATCAAGAATATAACTTAACAGGACTAAATAAAGAAGCTATACCTGTTGGAGCAAATAGATTTAGTAATGAGTATTATTTTGTAACGATTTGGGATGATAAAGATTTCGAGGGAGCTTATCGGGAGTACTTAAAAAATTCCAATCGTTCAGGTAAGGAATGGGAAGAAACGATCCAACTTAATAAAATAGAGCCAGATGGAATCAGTATCGCGATTAATCTTTATATGGCAGAGAAAGATGTTGAACCTAATCAAGAAGCTTTTGATCATTTAATTGACAAGATTGAAGAAGCTGATAATATACCTAAGGGGCGATATGGAATAAGCCTTCATGATAATTATATTGATAAAAAAGTTGCATCTGGTAGTAAGGATAATACTTTAGAAAAGGGACATCCAAATTATATTGTTAAAGAATAAGGTGATTAAAAAGAATGATAAATATACTCAAGACAGTGATTTAGTACAATTAGCAGGTTATCATGCATATATTGAGTCTAGAGAAGAAGATCAATTAGAAGTCAATGGGACAGTATACAAAGTAATTAATATTAACTACGGACATTCTACAGGCCTCGACGCCATAACTGTACAAAACCTATCAACTCAGGAATTCACCATCGTCTACGTCGGCACCGACAAAGATCAACTCGAAGATTTGCTCACTGATGCTTATTTACTTGGCAGCACGGATGTACCACAATTAACAGCTGCTAAAAAGTACTATGAAGATATGGATAAACAGTATGGAATTGATTCACTATTGGAAATTTTTTAGGCGAAGCATTAACGGATGTTGTAGTTATCAAAAAGGCTCCCCCGAAATGCTATATATAGTTATAAATTACCATATAATCCATCTGTTAGCATAGATAAAACGAATCATTTCCAAAAATTTCATTATAAATAGTTGGTTTTACATATCATTATTCTTATAATGAAAATGCGTAAGCTTCGATGAGGAGGCGGAAAATGTTAAAAGTGAGAAAAAGTAGTTTAGTAGTCATCATGATTGTCAGTTTATTTATTTTAGGAGGATGTGGTGAAGTGCTAGAGAAATTTAATGATGCATCAGAAAACGAAACAAAAGATATAGATAATGGAGTAAACGGAAAAAATCCAGAAGTATTAATGCCTGTGCAAGAATACACAGGTGAAGAGTACACGTTAAGAAACGGAAAAGAAACAGATAAAATAGCAAATGAAAACCGCGAAATCATTGAAAATGCAGTGAAATGTTTCTTTGATGAAGAATATAACACAGAAGTCATCGTACATAACATAGTTGGCAATGTGGATGGTGCTACCGTATTTGTGGAATCAGTAGGAGAACCACACTTTTATACCTATGCCATTATTCCAATTAATAAACAAGAAGAAGAAATTCTAGTTGATCAAGTGTGGTCACAAGAAGGACAAATAGAAAATGCCATTATGGCTGGAATATATGGAATGGTGATGGAAAAAGAGTTTCAACATTTAACAGACTTAATTGAAGAAGTGAATCAAGAATATAACTTAACAGGACTAAATAAAGAAGCTATACCTGTTGGTGCAGATAAATTTTGTAATGAGTATTATTTTGTCGCCATAAGAAAGACAGAAAACTTCAAAGGGCTTTTGAATAAATATATGGAAAATCCCGATCGTACAAAAGAAGAATGGAACAGTCTGATGGATTGGGATGAAATTCAACCAGATGAAATACGAATAGCTATTGATCTTTATATGACTGAAAATGGAGTGGAGCCAAACCAAGAAGCTTTTGATTATCTAATTAATCTAATTGATAACGATGAGAGAATACCTAAAGGTTTGTACGGGATAAGCCTTCACGATAACTATATTGATAAAACAACTGCTACTGGAAATAAAGATAATAGTCTTAAAAGAGCTAATCCAAATGATATTATAAAAGAATAGGGTGATGATAGTGGTTGAGAAATATACTTCAGATAGTGATCTTGTGGAATTATCTGGTTATCATGCGTATATAGAACAACGTGAATTAAATCATATAAACATTAATGGTACTGAATATGAAGTGGTAAATACTAATTATAAAGATACTGCCGGTCTCGACGCCATAACTGTACAAAACCTATCCACTCAAGAATACACGATCGTTTACGTCGGCACCGATAAAGACCAACTCGAAGACTTGCTCACGGATGCTTATTTACTTAGCAGCACAGATGTACCACAATTAACAGCTGCTAAAAAGTACTATGAAAATATGGATAAACAGTATGGCATTGATTCCGTTACAGGCAATTCCTTAGGTGGGGCATTAGCCAATTCCATAGCGGTTGAGTATCCTAATGTTAGGTCTGTAACGTACAATCCGGCCTTATTACCTGGTCATTTAGTAGACACGGATAAGGATTATGACAACATTACCAACTATATCGGTCAATACGATGTATTAAATATGACATTAGATAGCTTAGGGCTCGGTGATCGTGTACCAGGGAAAAAACATGAAATTTATAATGGTATACCAGGTACTGCTGAGAGCAAATTTGGAACGATCGGAAGTAACCATACAGGTTATTTAAGAAATGATGAGGGAACGCAGTATTATGAAATCCGTCCAGATGGTGGTCCAGGATCTGGTCAAATTCATGTAAAAGCTGATGAGCACATTGTTACTAGCGCATGGACAGGGCAACCAATTTATGGAGATGGATCAACTAATATTCGAATTACACCAGAAGCATTACATACATTAGCCAATGGGCTACATGATTCTGTTTTTAATAGGTTGGAAAGAGCTTCAGAATATCTTAGCAATTCGAAAGAGATTATTGATGATGAAGCAGAAAGAAGGCACACAAGAATTAACATTCTCCAACGCAGGCTCCAACAGATTATTGAATCCCAAATTGGTGAAGATATGGAAATGATGGGGAATTCTATTCAAGCGAGTATTGATGATATGCATCGATTATTGGATCTAATTGAAGACAAAGGACAATCACTTAACTACTTATTAAATTCCCCGCCAGCTGAATTGATGGAATTTATCATGAACCGTCAAGTTGATGTATCTTCATTGGTGGATGAAGCAAGAAATTTTTTGAATCAATTAAGTAGTAATGTTGATGAATTAATGGATAACTCTCACCTTATTTTAACAAGCGTAGTTCCTAAGCTTTTTCATGTAGGAATGGAAAAATGGCATGACGCTGTAGTAAACGAATTACAGGAACATTTTAACATTTTGATGAATAATAACGATATATTGCTTACACAGATACAAACTTTTCAACAACAAATCGAAGACACCGCAGATACTTTCGAAAAAACTGATTTACAATTAGCAAATGCAATCCAAAATAAAATTTCCTACATTAAAGAGGTATTCATCTCCGTAAAAGCTAACACTGACAACTTAGAACCATCCCCGTACTTAGAAGCTAAACTGGATATTAAAGAAATACAATTGGACTTATCTTTTACCTATTTCTCAACGAAAATGAACAATCTTCTCACTCCTGTACTCGAAGGTATAAACGTCATACTCTTAGGTTTAGAAGTTACAATCGAAAGTTTATCTTTTGCCATTAAACAAGGAACCAATATATTTCTTCGCCAAAGTTTGCCAGGTATGATAGTAAGTACGTTTACCGACTTCGATGATAAAGTGAGAAATACAGTCAAGAATACTTTAGAGCCTATCGATACCCTTGCCTCAAGGATTAATGGAGTAAGGGATGGCGTTAGAAGATTGAATAGCAATATCCCTACTATTATAAACAGGTTTCGTCCCTATTTAGAAAATGCTTTGTTTAATAATGAACGTTTTTTTGATGTTTATTTATATAATAACTCAGCAATCGCACTTATAAGAGAACTGGACTTAGTTTTCCAAGATATTAACAGCCAATTAGCAAACCATCATGCCAAAACCATTCTAGAGTTATTATTATATGGCAGACATATTAGTGTAAATATTAATCAATTACAGGAACAAGTAGAACGCGCAGCAAATTAACATATAAACATAACAGCCCTCATCAGAGTTATTCTCAGATGAGGGCTTGTCGATTTAATTTGCTCTATAGAATTTATTGATCAAGTCGTATGCGAAACAATAAACGTTGCATTACCAGCTAATTTATATTGCTGAATCGTAGCCGGAATAATAAAGTGATCACCTTTTTTAATATCGTATGTTTGGTTACCTGTCGTAATAGTAGCTTCTCCCTCTACCATACTAACTTGCACAAAGTCTGCCGTTCTTTCCAGCTCTGCTTCGCCATGTAAATCCCAATGATAAACCGTGAAATACTTTTCTTCTACTAGCTTTTTCTCCGTTAATCCTTGTTTATCCACAACTTCTTGGATTAATTGCGGTGTTTCATGTGGAACACTCGTTACTTCTTTCGCTTCTTTTAAATGTAATTCTCTTGTATTACCGGCTGCATCTGTCCGATCATAGTCATAAACGCGATAGGTAATATCAGAGCTTTGCTGTGTTTCTAAAATAACGATTCCTTTACCAATGGCATGGATCGTTCCACTTGGTACATAGACGAAATCGCCTGCTTTTACTTTAACACGGCGTAATAAATCATCCCACTTGCCCTCATCAATCAGCTTTTCTAATTCTTCTCTTGTTTGAGCATGGTGACCGATGATTAATTCGGCATCTTCTTCTGCACTTAATACGTACCAGCATTCAGTTTTACCATATGCTTCATTCGCTACTTCTCTTGCATATTGATCATCAGGGTGAACTTGAACAGAAAGGTTGTCGTTTGCATCCAAAATTTTGATTAACAGTGGATAAGCTTCCTGGTTATCCACAGGCTTGTTAAATAATTCGCCATGCTGATTCCATGCATCTAAAAGTGTTTGATCTTTTAAAGGGCCATTGATAATTTTACTTGGTCCATTCTCATGAGCAGATATTGCCCATGCCTCACCAGTTTGTTCGTAAGGAATCGTGTAATGAAACTCTGTATGTAACTTCTGACCGCCCCATATTCGTTCCTGAAAAATCGGTTGAAGGAAAATTGGTTCTTGATACATAAATAGACTCTCCCCTATCATTTCTATAAGTTCGTACTTCCTAAAAGATACTATCTTATCCATCTAAAATCAATCTATATCCTGTTATTTATCCACAATTTTGTTCACAATGTACGAATTTTATCACTTATTCACATCTGAACAGCCATACAAACAGTTTATCCACAAAATTATTAACATACTCACAATTTTCTTGTATATATCGTATAAGAATTTATGTTCTACACCATATATGGACATTTATCCAGAATTATATCCACAGTATGTGAATAACCTACAAAAAATGTGGATAAAAACTGTTGAAAGTTCTTATCCACATCTGTTTAATACGATAATGACGTCAGTTCTACCGTTGTTTCCAGCTCTTCTCCATCACGATAGTAGGTAATCGTTAATTGATCCCCGACTGATTTTTCCGAATAGAGGTGTTTGCGTAAATCTACAATATCCTGAATCGGCTCTCCATCAAGTTCGGTAATCACATCGTATGATTCTAAGTCACCATGATCAGCTGGAGACATTGGTTCCACACTACGAATATAGATACCACCTTCGACATGATCAGGCAGATTCAAGCTGCGTTCCCATTCAACTCTTGCGATATCATTTAACGAGTATGCTTCCACGCCTAAGTAAGCTCTCATGATTTCTCCATTTTGTTCTAACTCTTCAATGACGGGAATCACATCATCTACTGGAATCGCAAAGCCGATCCCTTCGACTGCAGATTCTGCAATTTTCATCGAGTTAATACCAATTAGCTGCCCTTCCATATTTAGCAAAGCTCCACCGCTATTACCAGGGTTAATGGCAGCATCTGTTTGGATAACTTCCGCTTGCCAATCTGCCCTTCCATCCATATTGAAATCTTGTGGAATCGCTCGTTGTTTTCCACTAATGATACCTTGTGTAACAGAACCAGACAAATGCAAGCCTAATGGATTACCAATGGCAATCGCTGGTTCTCCGACATGGACATCTTCTGATCGGCCGATTTCAATGACTTTTTCTGCATAGTTAGCATCCATCTCAATCACAGCTAAATCGGTATACAAATCACTTCCAACAAGGGTAGCTTCTACTTGTGTTTCATCTGGTAAGACGATTTCTACTTGACTGGACCCTTGAATCACATGATGATTGGTAACAATAAATGCGGAGTCATTTTCAATTTTATAAATCACACCAGAGCCTGTTCCTGCTTCACCGGAATCTTCCTGTTGCCAAAAATCAGTCTGATCTTGCACATTAATGACACCTACAACAGCTGGTGATACTTCCCCTACTATTTCGGAGATTCTGGTGGAGATGTCCACCTGCACATTGCGAATGTCTGAAGGCTCAATATTATCTCCTGCACGATTGTCTGTTTGATGTTGATTGGATGTTGTCTCATCACTGATCATGATTTGATATGGTAAAAGATTATTTTGGACTAACGATGGCAATAAGACAGCAAACAGAAAAGCACCTAAAACCAAGCCAATAACAAAAGGTGTCAGCCAATTTCTTTTCTTTGGTGGTTTCTTCGATATGTAATGGTCATCATAATAGCCCATTACTTCACCTTCTTTCTTGATTTAAACTACTTCATAAATAGGTGTCGGTGATTTCGGATCAGTATCATGAAGTGTTACGTGATCCCCCACCGTAAAACCATATTCATTTAAACCATTCTCTACTGACATTCTCGCTAAATCCTTCATATTATTATCTTTGCTTAAATGTGCTAAATAAATACGTTTAGTTTCATTATCAATAATATCTTTTAGAGCTACAGCACAGTCCTCATTAGAAACATGACCACTGTCTCCTAAAATTCGCCTTTTCACACTCCATGGATAACGACCCATTCGTAGCATTTCCACATCATGATTTGCTTCAAAAATCAGCGCATCTGCTCCTTGTACGGTTTTCTTTATTCGTTCTGAGACATAGCCAAGATCCGTTACAAGTGCTACTTTTTTGCCATTATGGTGGAAGGTGTAAAACATTGGTTCTGCTGCATCATGGGACACAGCGAAAGATTCTACATCTATATCACCAAAGGTTTTAGTCTCTTCCATTTTGAATACAAATTTCTGATCGAGTTCAATTTTACCAATAGCACTGTCCATCGCTTTCCATGTCTTTTCATTGGCGTAAATCGGTAAATCATACTTTCTAGCAAAGATTCCTAGCCCTTTAATATGATCACTATGTTCATGCGTTACTAATATTTTGGAAAGACTGTTGGGATCCACATTGATCTCTGAGAATAAGCGAGTCATTTCTTTTCCACTTAAGCCTGCATCCACTAATATTTTCTCTTTTTCTGTTCCGATATAAAAAGCATTCCCCGTACTGCCAGATGCTAGTACACTAAAATGTAACGTCATCTTACTCCACTCCATTTGTTGTTTCTTCTTGAATTTCTAAAAGTTGTTCTAGTAATAACTCTATATCTTCTTCTTCCCATTCTTCATCTGTAACTTCAAATTCCGCTGTACTACCCTCTGCGAAGTAGTCACTAATTTGGGTCTTCATTTCTTGGATAAAATCTTCATCATTTCTAGAAGTTAAATGGCCTTCAATGGCATTCACATAATAATGGCGTTCTCCATTTACTTCAAATTCCCAAGTAGGTGCAAGTAATTGCACACCGTTTGGTAAAGGCAATAAGTTATGATAACCTAATTCCACTTCAGCTGTGATTTCATCTCCAGACCTAATAAAACCGTTTCTGAGATACAATCCGGTTAAAGCATCCATAGGTGAATTTATTTCCTCTGGTTCTTGTTGGTCCTCTGCTTTTTCCAGTATCGTTTGAACATACCTTGTCACTTCTTCCTTGTCATTAACTTGTACCAAGAGTACGCCACTAGGATTGAAATAAATCGGGCGGTCTATCTCCTGAAAGAAAATATAGGTATTAGAAGCTTCATCTTTATCAAAGTATCGGTATTGATTAAAGTTCCATATATTTTCTGCCAAAGCTTCCACGTCTTCCTCAACATTAACCGCTAAAGGCTTATCAAATTCAGATATTATTAAATGTCTATCAATAATAACGCTTGTCTGATTCGGAAGCTCTTCAATTTCGGTTAACTCTGTATCGGAAAACTCTTTTCGTTCTGCATATAACATAGCTTCTTCAGCAGGAGACTCTTCTGGTAAATTATTAATTCCATTGACATTATTTCGAACATCGTCCTCCATTGAAACATTATCAATAGGTTCAAAATTGGTATTAGAATAAGTAATAAAGTGATGTAACAGGAAAATATCAAGGATAAGAAAACAAAGAATGAACAGCGTTTTAATTTGGCCCCATTGCATTTGTCTCTCCTCCTTGGGTAACAGCATTAGCTTCCGTTGTTATATACTCCCAACCTGCATAAGTTTGAATACACCATGTTGGAATAAAATCAAAAACTTGTCCTTGTTGTTCCATTCGATACCCTAGTTGAATATCAATTATCTGATTAAATGAAATACGATTTGTTTGGTGAAGATAGTCATACAATTCTTGGCCAGACATTAAATCAGTCTGTCCCCGGTCATATGGTTTCGTTAATTGTACTAAAGGTCGAACATATTGATATTCATCTAGATTCTTGTACATAACCGACATCATTGACAATCCTTCATTTCCCCTTGAAAATACCGGGTAATTTTCGAGCACCATTCGGTAATCAACCTTATTCGAGACTTCACTTAAGTTAAACAAGCGGTATTGAATTCCTTGACCAGTAAGCCATCCCTTATGTGAATTGATATATTCTATCGAACTGGAGATCAAGAAATCACCTGTATTTGCTGTTCTTTCAAACGAAGACTCCTGTTCTTCTTGCTGGTTTTCTGATGGATAAAAGTTCGTATATTCCATGGCATAACCGTTAAGAACGACCTCCCGCTGATTATCACCTAATACTTGGTTTCCCTCTGCATTTCGTGTATTGACAATCGTAGATGGTCTACGGAAAAAGATCGTTCGAAAATTCGTCGTTTCCGGATCAATGGTCTCATAACGGAATTGTTTCCCTGCAATATTGACCTCGCCCTCCGTTATATATACGGAACTGTTATTTGCAAGCTCTACTTCCAGGAACGGAATCAGGTCATAAACCAATGAAAGACGATTGTAATATTCCACAACCTGGGTCAAGTTTTGCACACTTGCCCGAATACTAATACCATCTTGTTCCCGATTTTTAAATATGACCTGTTGACTGGATTGATTTTCATCAGCATAGATATAAACACGCTTAAATTTGCTATCATATAACATACTATCATCTGTTGTAAAAACTTCATTGATCAATGAAGCTGGGATCGAAGTAGGGAAAATAAGCTCTATCACGTGAGATGATTCATCTATTTCAATATCCTCATCTTCTGGAATAATATCAAAATCATACAACGCCCATTGTGATATATCTTGAAACACTTCTAATTCATCTTGACTATCACTGAATCCTAATAGAGCATTACCATCATGCATAACAATTTGTGATGGCTGTACTAAATTTTTCTTGGTTTCTTCTTCCCCATTTAACTCTGCATCTGTTGCAGAACTACTGCTAGATGATTCATAGTCCCCTTGATAAGTCCATATACCGAACGTTAATAATAGGCTTAATGAAACTAAGAAAACGAGTAATATCGTTTTTACGAGCTCAAAATCTATTCTCATTTTTTACTACCTCGCTTTCTTTTCGTGAGCGGTAGCGTAAAATATATGGTAGTTCCTTTTCCTTCTTTACTGGAAGCCCAAATTTGCCCATGGTGTGCTTCAATTATTTCCTTGGAAATAGCAAGCCCTAAGCCAGTTCCGCCTAATTCTCTTGAACGTGCCTTATCAACACGGTAAAAACGTTCAAAAATCTTGTCGACTTTTTCTCTGGCAATCCCTAACCCCTGATCACTAATACTAATTCGCAGACGATGAGGTTCCTTAACCACCTGGAAGGTTATTTTTCCACCTTCTGGAGAATACTTGATCGCATTAGACATAATATTATCTGTTACTTGGGTAATTTTATCTTGGTCTACCCAAACAAAAATACGCTCATCAGGAATTTTACGCTCAAAATGTATTAATTCTGTCTTATTCATTTCGAACCGGTCCAAAATATGGTGGAATACCGGAATAATGTCAATTCTCTTCTTGTACATGGCACTTTCTTTATGATCCATCTTAGACAATTGCAATAAATCATTAACTAAACGAATCATTCGTTCCGTCTCATTTTGGGTAACTTGTAAGAATCGTGGTGCTAGTTCTTTGTCTTCCCATGCACCACCATCTGTTAATGCTTCTAGATAACTTCTCATCGTTGTTAACGGTGTTCGTAATTCGTGTGACACATTGGAGACAAATTCCTTACGTTCTCTGTCTACTTTCTCCTGTTCAGTTACATCACTAATCACCGTGATTAATCCCATAAAGTTGCCATCTTCATCTTGTACAATCGAAAAGTTTGCTTTAATTAAAAAGAGTTGTTCTTCATCACTAAAGTCGACTGTTAAAGAACCTACTTCTTCTAATTCCTTTACATCCACTACTTTATCTTCAATCTGCAATATCTCCGAAATAGGCTGGCCCTTAGCTTCATGTAAAGACACACCAATTAAGTGTGTGGCAGGGTCATTCATTAACGTTATGTTCCCTTTCTCATCGGTCGCGATAACTCCATCCGACATATTGGAAAGTACAGAGCTTAATTTTCGCCGCTCTTCTTCTGTCGTTTGATTTGCGAGTTTTAATCGGTCATTCATATCATTAAAGGTAGTTGCTAATTGGCCAATCTCATCCTGACCATAGACATTTACTTTCTTCGAGAAATCCCCTCTGGCCATTCCCATTGCTTGTTTCCGCATTTCCGTAATAGGCTTAGTAATCGTTCTTGCTACTAGAACTCCTATGATAATCGATACGATAATGGCGAGTATCGTCCCATTTAAGAAAATTTCATTTATCTCCTGTAATTGTTCATAGACTTCCTCTACGGAAGCTTCGGAATAAATAACACCAACCGCTACATCGCCATCCATAATCGGTAATGTGCGAACATATACGCGATCTGATGTTCCTTCTTTTCTTTTGATTTCACCATTGTCTGATTGCCCATGCACTAAGGCAAGACGAATATCACTGTTTCCGGAGATTTTTTTCCCGACCATATCAAATTTGTTGGAACCTAAAACGCGGAATTGTGAATCAATCACTTGCAGTTCAGTGAAAATTTCGCTAGAGTATCTATTCGAATAACCGCCATATCGGGCTGTGATATCTTGAACGTCTTCTTGTAATGTTCGTCCTTCTCCATCATCTGATCGCTCTTCACGAAAAGCTTCCACTAAATTAGTTTCCAATACCTGTAGTCGATCTTCCACGTTTTCTTTGTGACTTTTTAAAAGACTACTCTCTAATTGTTGGCCAAAATACGTACCAATCACCTGAATTGCCAATAATAGAAATAAACTAAGTATGACAATAATTTTTAACCGAATCGATTGAAAAAAACTCACTTTATTCATGCAACATTACCCCTGTTCAGGATTTCGCAAATAATATCCGACACCTCTTCTTGTTACGATCCACAATGGATTACTCGGATTATCTTCAATTTTCTCTCTCAGCCTTCTTACTGTTACATCGACCGTTCTTACATCACCATAATAGTCATAACCCCAGACAGTCTCTAATAAATGCTCTCTCGTCATTACTTGACCAATATGACGAGCAAGATAATGGAGTAACTCAAATTCTCGATGTGTAAGCTCTATATATTCGCCATCTCTTGTAACCGTATATGCATCCGGATGTATCACCAAGGAACCGATCGCAATATCTTTCGATTCGTTTTTTTGGTTGGCAGGTTCCACTTCCAGGCGCCTTAGATTAGCCTTCACCCTAGCAATTAACTCTCTGTTACTGAAAGGTTTCGTTACATAATCATCTGCTCCAAGTTCAAGGCCAAGCACTTTATCAATCTCTGCATCTTTTGCAGTAAGCATGATAATTGGCATACTATGGGTTTTTCTTACTTCCCGACATACTTCATTACCATCTTTTTTCGGTAACATAATATCGAGCAATATTAAATCAGGATCCTCATTGGTCGCAAGTTCGATTGCTTCTTCTCCATCATAGGCACACAATACTTCATAGCCTTCTTTTTCTAAGTTGAATTTTAATATATCTGCAATTGGCTTTTCGTCATCTACTACTAATATTTTTTGACTCATAAAAAGCACGTCCTTTTTTCATTAAATTTTTCCTTACGTTCTATTCTAACCGATATTAACAAAAATGTCTTATCGCTACTATATCTAATCAAAATGATTCTGCTCTATTCGCAAAAAACCCTTGTTACGTTACGGTAACAAGGGTTTGATACTATCTAATTTTGGGTATATTTTAAATAAGTGTTTAATAGTAGTCTGCTGGGTTTTCTAACGAACCGTCTTTATAAATTTCAAAGTGTAAATGGATACCTGTTGAAAAACCAGTATCCCCCATCACACCGATCTTTTGACCTTGTTCAACTGTCTGACCAGATGAGACATCGATCGATGATAAGTGAGCGTAAATCGTACGATAACCGTTGTTATGGTCAATGACAACTTTGTTACCATAACCTCCATTATCCCATCCGGCAGAAGTAACGGTTCCGTTATCAGCTGCTAAAATCGAGCGGTCACTTACACCAGCAATGTCGATTCCTTTATGGAAAGAACCCCAACGTTCTCCCTGATGGCTTGATATATAACCTCCGACTGCCGGCCAGTTGAAATCACCAGTACCGCGAGATGAAACTACCTTCGTACCTTTGACAATTACTTTGTTTGTCGGCTCTTTCGTTACATTTTCATCTAATACTTCCGTGTCTACTGTTTTACCGTTAACTTTTTTGATTTGGTAATGGGTTTCAACGGTTCCGTTCTCGCCTTCTTGTTTCACTTCTTCTTCGCCTTTATACATATCTTCTGACTCTTCTACTTCTGTTTCATAGGCGATTTCTTCTTCATCGAGTTTCTCTTCCGTAACAACAACTTCTACAAATGGTTCATATGCTGTTACGTTTAATTCATCACCGACTTTGATTAAAGAATCTTCTGTTAGATCTGAGTTAAGTTCTAGTAACTCATCTAGTGAAAGATCATACTCACTAGCAATACTTCCTAAAACATCACCATCATCCACTACATGTTTTTTGTTTTCCAGTGTACCTTTTTCTAGTAGTGTAATGCCTTCTTCAACGGTTAAGATTTCATCTTCTGAGACTTTTTTATCTATTATTGAAACCTCTTCGGTTAGTGAAACGTCTATAATATGAGACTCCCCTACAGATAGTGGTTCAGATTCTTCTTCTGAATCATTATCTATTTTTTCTAATACGTCTTCACTAACGTAGTTTTCTTTATATTCTTGGATGACTTGTTCTGCTAGGTCTTTCTCAGCAAAATAACCTACAACTTCATCATCAATCGATAAGGCTTGTGCTTCAACGACTACCGTTAATTCTGCATCTAAATAATCTAGCACTTCCTGATTATCTACTTGTGATGAAAAAACGGTCTCTGCAACATAGTCAATCTCTTCATTTACAGTATATGTAAAATCATTCTCATCTTGGTGATCAGAGATTGTTTCCGCAATGTAATCTTCTACAATGTCTTTGTTTTCTACAATTCCTACGTGCTCACCATCTACATAGACATGATAGACTTTGCTTAATTCTTCGTCATCCGCCAAAACAACTTGTGACGTAAGACCTAATGCCACAACACCAGCAACCGTCAGTTGTTTCACGAATCCTTTCATATTTAATCGCATTCTAACTTCCTCCTATAACCCCAACTACTCTATTAAATCTCTATTTATCTTTAATTCAAATCTTCTACCTTACCCAATCTACCATAAAACCAAATAGCATTAAACATTTTTAAAGAGAATGTAACAAAACTGTATAATAAAAGCCAAAATATTACATGACTTGTAACAATAGGAATATATACCTAGGAATGATTCCTTCTTTTCTCTATTGAGTAATATGACAAATCGTGTATCTATATCCTTGGAAAACCACCACTAAACAAAAGGTGATATAACCAACCACCCAGCCTTCGCTAAGTGTTGTTCTCCAATATAAATCCGCGCTAGAAAATCGGATTATTATCCCATTAACACGCGATATTATAAGGTTTTATAATTTAGTACCAAATTACAGTAAAAAAAATTCATTTTGGTACTAAATCCTGTTTTAAGTACCATTTTGACAGTTTGTTTTCTATTTTTGGTACTTAATTGAACGCTTAGTACCATTTTGACTTTATACTAGTGATTTTTGGTACTTAATGATTCCCAAATAGCAACTCCATATGTATAGCTATACTTGCTTATAAAAATGGTGATACCAATGTTTATATACTTTCCTTACATATAAAAAAAAGTATAAACCCTTCTTCACATCCGTGAAAAGGGTTTATACCTTAAAGCTTTATGCTGGATTAAATACTATAAACGCTTCTAACAACATTTGTTTGCGAACGATCTGGTCCTACAGAGAAAACGGACAATGGAATGCCTGTTAACTGGGAAATACGTTCTAAATAATGGCGTGCATTTTCCGGTAATTCATGTAAGCTTTTCACACCAGTGATATCTTCTGTCCATCCTGGTAGCTCCTCATAAACAGGCTCACATTCTGCCAGTACTTTTAAACTAGCTGGGAATTCTTCCATGATTTCACCTTTGTACTTGTAAGCTGTACAAATTTTTAATGTTTCAATACCTGTTAATACATCAATTGAGTTCAAGGATAAATCGGTAATACCACTTACACGACGAGCGTGGCGTACGACAACACTGTCAAACCAGCCTACACGACGAGGACGACCTGTTGTTGTACCATATTCATTACCAACTTCACGGATTTGATCGCCAATTTCATCATGTAATTCTGTTGGGAATGGACCGTCTCCAACACGAGTTGTATAGGCTTTGGAGACACCCACTACATGATCAATTTTCGAAGGACCTACACCTGAACCAATTGTAACACCACCAGCGATTGGGTTGGATGAAGTAACAAAAGGATACGTACCTTGGTCAATATCAAGCATAACCCCTTGTGCACCTTCAAAAAGCACACGACGTCCTTCATCTAATGCATCATTTAATACAACAGATGTATCCGCCACATATTTTTTCAATTGCTGACCATATTCATAATACTCATCTAATATATCTTCTACTTCTATTCTGTCTGTTTCATATACTTTTTCGAAAAGACGATTTTTCTCTTTTAAGTTGCTTTCTAATTTTTCACGGAAGGCATCTTTGTCCAATAAATCAGCAATACGAATTCCAACTCGAGCCGCTTTATCCATATAAGCTGGCCCAATTCCTTTACGTGTTGTACCGATTTTATTTGCACCTTTATCTTCTTCCTGTAAAATATCTAATTTTAAGTGATATGGCAAGATGACATGTGCACGATTACTAATACGTAAATTATCTGTGCTAACATCTTTGTCATGTAAATATTTTAATTCCTCAACCATTGCTTTTGGATCGATAACCATACCATTACCTAATACACAAGTTTTGTCTTTAAAGAATATCCCTGAAGGTATTAAGTGTAGTTTATATGTAATACCATCAAATTTTATGGTATGACCTGCGTTATTTCCACCTTGATAACGTGCTACTACCTCTGCGTTTTGTGAAAGAAAGTCTGTAATTTTCCCTTTTCCTTCGTCTCCCCATTGTGTACCTACAACGACTACTGAAGACATAAACGGCACCTCCGCCTTATCAATTTATTGATTCCGAACTAATTCTACCAATCTTACCGCGCAATGTCAATTTAATTACGAACATTTATGATGTTTTTATTATTATTGTTCGTGAAAATCAAATTGCTAAAACCCATACTCTATTATGAACATTGGATATTCTGACTATACCAACCAGTCTGAATATTTGAGGATATCAATGAGTAACGACGACTCAGTACTTATCACTAAATACTAAGTGGGTCTGCTATTGTTATAGTAGCCATTTTGAAATATATCGATCGTATTACCCCCACTCCGGCTGCCCACTTCCCTTTCCGTGGGGTTTAACTTTTTCAGACCAAACAATTCCCACAGGAGTGGAAGTGGACGGCCTTCGCTAAGATCTGCTCTACAACAAATGTCAGATCAAGCATCTTGGATTATCCTCAAATTTCACTTATCATAGTTCAAAAATACGGTGGTACCCGGGATTATATGCTTATCTAACTAAAAAAGGATAAGGATGGAATATCCTTACCCTGGTGGTATATCGCTGTCTTGATAGCGATGATCTAAATCTACGAATTTATTATATTCTTTTACAAAGGCTAGTTCGACGTTTCCAACTGGACCGTTACGTTGTTTAGCTATAATAATTTCAATAATATTTTGTTTTTCAGATTCCTTATCATAGTAATCATCACGGTATAAGAAGCCTACGATATCGGCATCCTGCTCGATACTCCCTGATTCACGTAAGTCGGACATCATTGGTCGTTTATCCTGACGGGATTCAACTCCACGAGATAACTGTGATAAAGCGATTAATGGCACATTTAACTCCCTTGCTAATCCCTTTAATGATCTAGAGATTTCCGATACCTCTTGTTGACGGTTTTCTTGTGAACCGGCACTACCTTGAATTAATTGCAAATAATCAATTAAAATCATCCCGAGGCCGTGTTCTTGTTTTAAACGACGGCATTTGGAACGAATTTCACTTACTCTAATACCAGGTGTATCATCAATGAAAATACCAGCATTGGATAAACTACCCATTGCCATCGATAATCTTCCCCAGTCCTCTTCTTCTAAAGTACCAGTTCTTAAACGTTGCGCATCAATATTACCTTCTGCACAGAGCATACGTGATACCAGCTGATCTGCCCCCATCTCTAAACTGAAAATAGCGACATTTTCTTCTGTTTTAATCGCTACATTTTGTGCAATATTTAAGGCAAAGGCTGTTTTACCAACTGACGGTCTTGCAGCAACAATGATAAGATCATTACGTTGGAAACCCGATGTAATACGATCTAAGTCACGAAAGCCAGTGGCAATACCGGTAACTTCACCTTGGTTTTTGTGCAATAGATCGATATTATCATAGACTTCCATTAAAACATCTTTAATATTTTTAAATGAAGAAGCATTTTTTCGATTCGATACTTCTAATATTCGCTTTTCAGACTCATTCAACACTTCTTCTACTTCGTCTTCTTTCGAATAACTGTCTGTTACAATATCGGTTGCTGTTCGAATCAGTCTTCTAAGGATCGACTTCTCTTCGACAATTTTACAATAATAAGTAATATTCGCTGCTGTAGGTACAGCATTTGCTAAATCACTTAAATAAGAGACACCGCCAACGTCATCTAGCTGTTGATTATTCGCCAAAACTGTTGTAGCAGTGACAATATCTATCGGTTCTCCTTTATCTGACAGCTCTAACATCACGCGGTAAATAAGCTGATGACTTGCACGATAAAAATCTTCCGGGATTAATATTTCCGAAGCGCTGGAAATAGCATCCGGATCTAGAAAAATGGCACCAAGTACCGCTTGTTCTGCTTCTATATTATGAGGCGGTGTGCGCCCTTGGATCATTTCCGCCATCTCATTGCCCCCTTTCCTACAAAAAGTGGACATTCATTCCGCTATTTGTGACAAAATGAACGTTTTTAGGATGTTAGTGGACATCTATTCCGTTATTCATTCAAAATAAGGCTGTTTTCCAGTTCATTTCGTTAAATAAGGGATTATATGTCCGCCAACACCTAAAATGGAACATTATTCTAGGAAATAACGTACTAAATGTCCGCCATATATCACTATGATCCGAGTTCTTTACTTAAGAAAATGGGAAGTAAGAAAAACTTCCCATTGTGTTATGCTTCTACAACATGAACTCTTATCGTACCTGTTACTTCTGGGTGGATTTTGACCGGTACGTTTGTATAACCTAATGAACGAATTGGTTGATCTAATTCAATTTTACGCTTGTCCATTTTTATTTGATGATCTTTCTTTAAGGTTTCCGCAATTTGTTTACTTGTAATCGAACCAAATAAACGGCCGCCTTCACCAGATTTTGCTGTTACTTTCACTTCTATATTAGCTAATTTTTCTTTTAATTGCTCTGCTTCTTCTACTTCTTGCTGTTCCAATTGCTTCTCTTTATTCTTCTTTGCGTTTAGTGCCTTCATATTTGCTTGATTTGCCTCGATTGCTAAGTTATTTTTCAGCAAGTAATTGCGAGCATATCCATCGGAAACATTTTTTACTTCCCCTTTTTTTCCTTTACCTTTTACATCTTGGGTAAAAATGACTTTCATTCTGTTTCTCCTCCTTCATAATACTCATCTATAATTTCTTTCAACCATTCATAGGCATCGATTACTGCCATATCATCTAATTGTGTAGCAGCGTTCGTCAAATGACCGCCACCATTCATTTTTTCCATAATAACCTGGACATTGACATCTCCAAGTGACCTGGCACTGATACCAATACGGCCATCTTCTCGTTCTGAAATCACAAAGGACGCCTCAACTCCAGTCATCATTAATAAGGTATCTGCAGCTTGAGCGATAATGACAGGACCATATCTCTCTCTTGAGTTCCCTACAGATATTGCAATATTACCACGATAAATATTCGTATTTTCAATTAATCTGCTTCGTTTGACGTAAATATCCAAATCTTCTTTTAAGAATTTCTGGACTAATACGGTATCCGCACCTTTGGATCGTAAATAGGATGCCGCATCAAAAGTTCTCGACCCTGTTCGTAAGGTGAAGCTGTTCGTATCTACAATAATACCTGCTAATAATGCTGTCGATTCTAACATATTTAAAGAAAGCTTACTAGGCTGATATTCCAACAATTCTGTTACTAGTTCTGATGTCGACGATGCATATGGTTCCATATAAACCAGAGTAGGATGATCAACAAACTCTTCGCCTCGACGATGGTGGTCAATCACTACCACATGTTCTGTTTTATGGACTAACTTTTCCTCTTGCACCAAGGAAGGTTTATGCGTATCCACTACTACTAAAAGGGTGTCTTTCGTTACGATATCTAATGCCGAATCAGGGTCAATAAAATGGGACCACAATTCCTCGCTGTCTTTCATTTCATCTACTAGTCGCTGTACCCCTGTATTAATATCATCCTCATCTAAGACAATAAACCCTTCTACATCGTTCGCTTGTGCTATTTTTAACACACCGATCGACGCACCAATTGAATCCATATCAGGAGCTTTATGCCCCATCACTAAAATTTGGTCGCTTTCTTTGACTAATTCTTTTAAGGCGTGAGAAATAACCCTTGCTCTTACTCTCGTTCGCTTCTCCATTGGGTTTGTTTTACCACCATAAAAACGAACTTTTCCAGTGTTATCATCTTTAATAACAACCTGATCTCCACCTCGGCCAAGCGCTAAGTCAAGACTCGATTGTGTTAGCTCACCCAAGCCTGGTAATCCTTCACTTCCTAACCCGATTCCAATACTTAGGGTTAATGGTACATTTTTATCGGTAATTAATTCACGAACTTCATCTAAAATTTCAAATTTCGATTTTTCTAAGTCAGCCAAGATCTTCTGATTCATCACCGCCATAAATCGCTCTTGTGATGTTCGTTTTAAATAGATCTCATGTTCATTCGACCAATTGTTAAGAATAGATGTAACCTGTGAATTAATTTGACTTTTGGCTGTATCATCCATGTTTTGTGTTATTTCTTCGTAGTTATCTAGAAAAATAATACCTAGTACTGTTTTTTCATTCTGGTATAGCGTGTGTAGCTCTGTTTGTTTCGTTCGGTCAAACAAGTATAATAATTTTTCTTCTTTCTTGTTATATACTTGTAAATCATATTGATCAATCGTTAGCCAAAATGTTTCCTTATCATCTTTCAAATAAGAAGAAATATCGTCCGATAAGACGTCAAGATTATCACCGATTAATGAGTCTGTTTCAGTAAACTGATTCATATAAGGATTTGCCCACTCTATCTGATAATCGTCTCCGTATAATATAATCCCTATCGGCATTTCTAATAGGGCTTCTTCGCCGACTTTTTTGACACGATAAGAAAGTGTTGATATATATGCCTCTGTTTGGTCCACCAGTTGCTTTTCCCGTTCGATACTGTAGTACAATGATACAGAAAACAGAACAGTCATCACGGCACCAATAATCCAATGGAAATAAAAGAGAAAGATTAATAGTACAAAGGATAATACATATATGCCTATGATATGCCTCCCCATTGCAACTGGTTTATCTTTAATTTTTGGCATTGTTGTCAGCTCCTAACTAAAGTCCCTTTACTTTGCCATTCTTTTTCTTAACTCAAACCCTAAATCAATTATACCTAAGATTCTCATCAAATAAAGACCCATAAACGGAAAAAATATAATGAAAAGGATGCTAATAACTGGCAATGCAACGGACTGCTTCTTCGCATGCGTATAAAAGAACAGGAATGACAATCCTTGTAAAGCCATTAATATTCCTGCTAAATGATACACATTCCATATTATAACAGATGGCATCGTAGAAAAGTCTGCTTCAGCAAAAAAGGAAATAAGTAACATCACAAAATATATCCATAACATCACTTTTGGCAGGTTAAAACTGCGAAAGGGTGGAAATTGATAATGTTCTTGTTGCACTTTATTGATTACTTTATAGCATATCCATTGTGTTAATATGGCAAAACCCATGGAAACAACTACTAATATCACGGGCAGTAACTGTAGCATATTCATCATTTCTTGTCGTATGACGCCAAACTCCTGTTGTCCCATACCGATTGCTTGAAACAAGTCCTCTGTCATCTGGATGGACTCATCCACCGTATTTTCAAAGGCATTCATAATCGAAAATTGAAGAACAACCTCAATATAAGCGTAAATAAGCGTCAATCCTAGAACAAAACCGGCCGTACCTTTCGCCCATGTTTCATATGGATGCTGGTCTTGTTTTATCGACCATCCAATCATAGCTCCACTTATCAAAGCTAATAATGTTAATGGAAATGAGAATACAGGCACAACAAATAGAGAAAAAGTTAACAAAACAAGCATGCCTAATATCGTCCATTTAATGGGGTAATTTTTCATTAGCAATATAACTGGGATGGGTAGCAAAACGAGTGTAATCATTTGTATAAATGGTATAAGTATTGTAATGAACAAAAGAAGTAAAAAGCTACCTACATATATTAAAAAGTCTTTCCTTACTGGTTGCTGATCCATGAGAACCACCCTTACTACTCTAATTGATTGAAAAAGCACAGCAAGAAAGCGCTGTGCTTTTTCATCGTACACTTTTACTATATTAATTATATACGAACAATATATCTGCGACAAATTAAATCGACTTTCTAATGATTTAGTTTCTTTAATCCTTTATAATGTATGTAGAATGATTAGAGGAGGAGCACCAGATGATTAAGACGATTATTTTTGACCTTGATGATACACTTTTGTTTGACAAAAAAAGTGTCAAAACCGCATTCGAAGAAACTTGTCAATTAGCAAAGCAAAAATATGGAATCGACCCTGAACAATTAGAAGAAGCTGTACGCGCTCAAGCTCGGAAATTGTATCAAGGATACGAAACCTATGAATTTACCCAAATGATCGGGATTAATCCTTTTGAAGGCCTATGGGGAAATTTCTTAGATGATCATACATATTTTAAAAAAATGGCAGAGATTGTGCCTAATTACCGTAAAGATGCTTGGACAAATGGTTTAAAACAACTAGGAATAGAAGATGAAGAGTTCGGTGCTTACTTAGCAGAACAATTTCCTGAAAACCGAAAGAAAAATCCATTCGTCTATGAAGAAACATTTTCTGTCTTGGAAAAGCTGGCGAGCGATTACCAATTAGTCATGCTAACGAACGGTTCGCCTGATCTACAAAACACCAAATTAACGATCACACCAGAACTAAAGGAATACTTCGATCATATTATTATCTCTGGTGGATTTGGCAAAGGAAAGCCTGATCCAAGTATATTTGAACATGCACTGGAAACAGCTGGCGTGACCAAAGATGAAGCAATCATGGTCGGAGATAACTTGATGACAGATATCCTAGGTGCAAACCGGACAGGGATTCAAAGCGTGTGGATCAATCGAGAAGAAAAACAACCAAACGATGTACAGCCTACTTATCAAATTAAACATCTTGATGAATTGTTTGCGATTTTAAACTAATGCATAAAGAAAAAGCACACATCACTAGCAATTTCGGAGGGGTTTCTATCAACTTTTAAATTTTACTATCAACTTCGACTGAATTTCTATCAACTTTACAAAATCCACAGAAAAAGAGCTCTTCAATATCGAAGAGCTCTTATCTATTACAGTTCCATAGCAGTCAATTTTTCGATTTCTTCAAATTCATTCAATGCTTCTACATCTGTGTCTTCTAAATATTTATCAACCGTTAAGATCATGATTGCTTCGCCACCAACATCTGAACGACCTACTTGCATAGCTGCAATGTTAATTCCACGTTCTGCAAGCAGGCTACCTACTTTCCCGATTACCCCTGGACGGTCATTGTGCTTAATGACTACTAGATCGCCTTCTGGTACTAAGTCCACACTATAAGCATCTACTTGTACAATACGTGGGCCTAAACCATTTAATAAGGTACCTGCGATAGAACGTGTCACTTCTTTTGTTTTCACTTCCACTTTTAAGAGGTTTGTAAATCCTCTCGGTGTAGAAGATTTATTTTCATTAACTTGAATACCTCTTTTTTCCGCTAAGTAAGAGGCATTGACATCATTTACGTGGTCACCTAAATGACGTTTCAATAAGCCTTTAATTGTATTTCTTGTTAATGGTGCTACTTCAATCTCTGTTAATTCTCCTGAATAAGAGATATTAATTTCTTCAATAACACCTGGAATTAAATAAGTTAAAAATGTACCAAGTTTTTCAGACAGATGGAAATACGGTTCGATTTTATTCATCAATTCTTTCGGTACAGATGGTAAGTTAACCGGGTTTTTCGCTACATCTTCTGTTAAGTAACGAACAACGTCATGACTAACATCAATTGCTACATTTTCCTGTGCTTCTACCGTACTAGCACCTAAGTGAGGTGTCGCAATCACTTCTGGAAGCTCTAATAAACGATGATCTGTTGCAGGCTCCTCTTCAAATACATCAAGAGCAGCTCCTGCTACTTTACCAGATTTAATCGCATCATATAAAGCATCCTCATCAATAATACCACCACGAGCACAGTTAATAATACGGACACCGTCTTTCATCTTGGCGAATGCATCTTTATTAATTAAATGCTTGGTTTCTTTAATTAATGGTGTATGAACCGTAATGAAGTCAGATGCAACAATGACGTCCTCCACTGATCCAAAATCAACACCGAGCTTGTCTGCTCTTTCTTTTGTTAAGAACGGATCATAAGCAATAACATTCATTCGTTGACCTTTCGCACGTGCTGCTACTTCTGCACCAATACGTCCCATACCAATAACACCTAGTGTTTTACCTTTTAATTCTACGCCGACATGGGTTTTACGATCCCATTTCCCATTTTTCAATGCTACAAATGCTTGAGGTATCTTTCTTGCTAATGACATAAGCATCGCAACCGTATGTTCAGCTGCAGAATTCGTATTACCATCTGGTGCGTTTACGACAATTACTCCGTATTCTGTTGCTGCACTTAAATCAATATTGTCAACCCCAACACCTGCACGACCTATAATTTTTAATTTAGATGCTTGGCTAATAATATCTCGCGTTACTTTTGTTTGACTTCTTACTAATAAGGCATCATATTCCCCAATTTTTTCTGTCAACTCATCAGGAGATAAACCCGTATCAATATCGACTTGAATATTGTCTGCTTCTCGTAATGGTTTAATTCCATCTTCACTTAAAGGATCGCTAATTAATACTTTAAAAGTCACAGTTGTCCCCTCCAAAAAAATTATATTTCTTGTAAAAAAGCATCCAGCTTGTTGAATAAGTGAAACACTTCACTTATATACACTTTCTATTAATTAATATTATTATAGCACTTTTAAACTTTAATAAATAGAATTGAATTGAGAAAATTTTGACACTTTAGTTTTTAGAAACACGACTATTATTAAAGTTTTCTCTATCATAGCAAATTAAAAAAGAATGTCAATGCAAAATCGTATTATACCTCATTATTGTTCGTGTTTTTATCTTGTAACTTGATTTTGATATTAATAAATTTGATTTTTTGACCGTTAAATACGAACATTCAATAAAAGGATATAGAGATGCATATATTAACACATCCTACAATTTAATGGGAAGACCCTTTGATACATCATTTATTTTTTTATATTTACTATAGGCATATACATAGAAGAAAATACCTGCTGGGCATGTACCTAAAAAAATAATTTCATACCCGAGAAAACCTACATCTCCCCTAAAAATATTCATTAAAGAAGTCAATCCTGAAATGATTAGAAGCGAACCTATTACACAATTTATCCAGGGTTTATTTAACATAAAATCGACCTTTCCCAACTGATTGATAATTTGTCATGTAATTCTTTTTAAGTAAGATATGTTTATATCATCTTATATTTGCAGTTCGTAGCTCTGTAAAATTTAATGCTAGTATATGAAAAAAAGAAAACTTCCAATTATCTGAGGTTCTATTTCGAAGTATAGTTTGTTTCAACTAACGCACTCAACAAAAGCAATTATTTATTCATGCCCTTTTATTCAGTATCTATTTTTTTTGTTCCCACACTAATAAACAACAAAGAAATGAATAATAGTACTGATAAAGCGAATGTAGTACCAGTTAATGTCCAATTTACTTCCCCATTTCGAAGAATACTCACGATCATAATTCCTATAAGAATACCTGCAACAAACAAAAAGTATGACTTCAGTTTATCAAACATATTTTCACTCCTTAAATTTCAGTAGTATTTAACCACTTGGGTCGTTAGTTGAAATAAAAACGAGGTTTATATCATAAATGTAGTTAAAATAATTGTATCATAGGTTTATAAAAATTGTAATATATTTCCTGCGATGATCAAATGATTTCAAGATTAGCGTTCTGATTATAATATAATCCCTTTTAATGCACCATTTCAAACCGTATAACCAAAAAAAGACACTATAGAATTTACTCTATAGTGTCTTTAAAGGTTAATATTAGTCATTCACGTAAGGTAAAAGCGCCATTTGACGAGCGCGTTTAATTGCCTTAGTCAATTTACGTTGATATTTTGCAGAAGTTCCCGTTACACGACGAGGAAGAATTTTTCCACGCTCAGAAACGAAACGACTTAATAAACCAACATCTTTATAGTCGATGTGTGTAATACCGTTCGCTGTGAAATAACACACCTTACGACGCTTTGCGCGACCACGACGAGCTGCCATAATCAAAAACCTCCTTTAATTTAAAATGGTAAATCATCATCCGAAATATCGATAGGTTCTCCACTATCCTGGAATGGATTACCGCCATCGTTATTTCCTTGATTATTTTGATTATTATTGTTTTGGTTAAATTGATTTTGATTTGCTTGACTCGGTTGGTTCTGATTTTGATTATATCCCTGAGATCCTTGTGCGTTAGGTTGTCCACCAGTTGATCCACCCTTAGATTCCAAGAATTGAATCGATTCTGCCATTACTTCTGTCATGAAGACTCGCTGACCTTCTTGATTATCAAAACTACGAGTTTGAATACGACCATCTACACCGATTAGACTTCCTTTTCCCATGTAGTTTGCAAGGTTTTCCGCTTGCCTTCTCCATGTGACACAGTTAATGAAGTCTGCTTCTCGTTGTCCTTGCTGATTAGTAAAAGGTCTATTACAAGCTATGGTAAAATTAGCTACGGCAACGCCATTTGGTGTATAACGTAAATCAGGATCTTTCGTTAACCTGCCGACAAGCACGACACGATTTAACATCAGAACCACTCCTTATTATTGATCATCTTCACGAATTGCCATGTGACGTAAAATGTCATCAGAGAACTTCGCTTGACGATTGAATTCGTTAATAGCTGTTTCATCACCTGTAAAGTTAATGATTACATAATATCCATCACGATAGTCATTGATTTCATAAGCAAGACGTTTCTTACCTACTTCTTCAACTTTTTCAATTTCCGCACCATTATTCGTAAGGTAACCGTTAAAACGCTCGATTAGAGCTGTTTGTGCTTCCTCCTCGATATCTGGGCGGATGATGTACATGATTTCATATTTATTCATCCGTTTACACCTCCTTTTGGTCTTGACGGCCCTATTTCTGAGAATAGAGCAAGGAGTAATAGTCTCATTACTCACAATAAGATATTATATCAATTTTCTTTCTCTAATGCAAACAATATTTTGCATGTAACAAGTGATCCTGCTATACGTTAAAACGGAAATGCATCACATCTCCATCTTTCACCAAATACTCTTTACCTTCTAATCTTACTTTTCCTTTTTCCTTCGCAGCTTGTTCAGAACCTGCTTCAACTAAATCATCATAAGAAACTGTTTCAGCACGAATAAATCCTTTTTCAAAGTCACTATGAATAATACCTGCTGCTTGGGGTGCTTTGATTCCTTTTTTAAATGTCCATGCTCGTACTTCTTGCTCCCCTGCTGTAAAGTATGTTGCTAAGCCAAGCAAGTTATAAGTTGCCTTAATCAGTTGATCTAGTCCTGATTCAGCAATTCCTAACTCTTCTAGGAACATTTCTTTTTCTTCTCCGTCTAATTCAGCAATCTCAGACTCTACCTTGGCACTTACCACAATGACTTCCGCTTCATCTTTAGCAGCAAAATCTTTTACAAGCTGTACATATTCATTGTTATCTGCTTCTAATAATTCATCTTCCCCTACATTAGACACATACAATACCGGTTTACTTGTTAGTAAGTGTAAACCTTTAACAAGCTTTTGTTGCTCTTCTGTAAAAGATACCGCACGCGCTGGTGTTTCTTCTTCAAATGCATCCTTTAACTTCGAAAGCACTTCAAATTCAGCCATTGCTTCTTTGTCTTTCTGTTTTGCCATTTTTTCTACACGTTGAATTCTTTTTGAAACAGTTTCCAAGTCGGCTAAAATAAGCTCCAAATTAATGGTTTCAATATCGGAAATAGGATCTACTTTTCCAGATACATGGGTGATATTTTCATCTTGGAAACAACGAACAACGTGACAAATTGCATCTACCTGGCGAATATGCGAAAGAAACTGATTACCTAGTCCTTCCCCTTTACTCGCACCTTTTACAATCCCTGCAATATCAGTAAACTCAAATGCTGTAGGAATTGTCTTTTTTGGTTTTACTAATTCTGTTAGCTTTTGCAATCTTTCATCTGGTACTTCTACAATTCCTACATTCGGATCTATTGTACAGAATGGATAGTTTGCCGATTCTGCACCCGCTTGTGTTATTGCGTTAAATAACGTTGACTTACCCACGTTAGGTAAACCAACAATTCCTGCTGTTAATGCCATGTTAACTTTCACTCCTTAAGGATTCCGTCCATATGAACGTATCAGTCATACCAATTATAGTGATACTTTTCCAAAATGACAAGTTATTAAAAAACGAAAATCAAGGGCATTAACCCCTTGATTTTCCAATTTCCCTCTATTGAAAAAATGATTTATTACCTTTCAGCATATTAGAAAAAATGATTTTGTTTCACGTGAAACATTTTTATGAAAATTATTTCATTCCTGATGTTCGAGTACTCGTTTCATTTTTTGTTCGAATCGTTTACGTGGTAACATGACACTATGCCCACATCCTTCACACTTAATTCGAATATCCATGCCCATGCGGATAATTTTCCAGCGATTCTCACCACATGGATGGGGCTTTTTCATTTCGACTACATCATTTAACTGAAATTCCTTGCGCTCCATGTTATCACCTCAATCTTACACGATATTCTGATACCTATTATATTAGATTTTTTTATAAAAAGGAAATAGTAAGATAGCACAAAGTAAATATAAATTGACAATTCCATAAATGGGATAAAGAAATTCAATCAATGTCGAAAAGCCAATAGTTGTTAGCGGTGTGAGAATGATTAATAAAACGATGGTAATTTGCCATAAATGATATTTAAAGAAACGGCCAAGCCTTGTTACCAGTCCTAAAACACCTGAGATAGCTGTGGTAAATATAGCACACCATAGTAAGATTGACATTATAATATACGTGTAATTGGGATAATTCTTCAGTATCGCAAATAAAGGAATTTCATATAAAATAATGACCTCAGATATTTGAATTAAAGAATTATTATATAAAAAAGAGATAATTCCTAGAATCAAACCACTACCAACACTTGCTATCACTATTTCACCATTTGATTCAATCTTTTCCCCTACTGCTCCTAACACAGCCAAGATGGACAAGATATTTAAAGCTGTAAATGTAAAAGCAGCTGTCCAGTTTGCTTGATGATCTAACGATATGATGAATGGAAGTTGTTCATCTATTGAATAAATGACTAAAATCGATAATAAACCTATGATTAATAAAGGTAGTATAATGACATTAAAAGTGAGCACCCCTTTAATACCTTTAATAAAAATCAAAATAATAAAAACAACTATAAAGAGTATGCCAATCCATTTGGAAAGTTGAAAAGCTTCGAAGGTTGCACCACTTCCCGCTATCATAATCACAGTGGTGGACATAAGGTAGAAGAAAATCAAGATATCATAAAAACGTGCAATACGTTTCCCCAGAATAATCTCCAATAATGCGTAATAATTGGACGTTTGGTTTTGATAACCAACTTTCATTGTAATTGCAACAGAAGAAATAAATAATAAGGTAAATAAAAGAATAGCCAGTCCACTTTCATGACCAAAAAATTGCCATAATTCTCTGCCTGAAGCATACCCTGCCCCAACCATTGTTCCTATAATTAAGAACATCCATTTCGCACCCGATTTCCACATATCTTTGCCTCCAAAAAAGCTTTAGATATATTAAAAATATGCGACGCAGGACAAAGGTATGAACAAAAAATCCATCACTTTAACAGTCACTAACCAAGCACTGATTGTCAGATACGAAATAGATACAAGCTTCCTGAGCGGACATTTAGTGCGTTATTTGAATAAAAATCGCCTGTTTTTCGATGTTAGCGGACATTAAATCCCTTATTTGGTTCATTTCGGCTTCCATCAGCACTATTTTCGGGGAATAGCGGAATAGATGTCCGCGACCACCCTAAAAACGGCACTTTTGTTATAAATAACGGAACAAATGTCCGCGCTCTTTCTCAGTATGCTAAAATGCTATAAATCCATAGCTAAAGTAAAAAATAATGAATACAAAAATTGCTGGAAGGAAGTCTCCTATTTTTATTTTGGTGATGTTAAGAATATTTAAGCCAATTGCCAATATTAATAACCCCCCTATTGCAGTAACCTCATTGATAAATCCTTCTAAGATAGACTGCGGGAGCCAGTTATTAATTTGTACTGCTAGTAATGCAATCGAGCCTTGATAAAGAATAACTGGTATCACCGAAAAAATGACGCCATATCCTAATGTTGTCGTTAACACCATTGCCATGAAGCCATCTAAGAACGCTTTCGTATATAAGACTTCATGATCCCCTCTCAGTCCACCATCCAATGCACCGACAATACTCATTGCTCCAATGACAAAAATTAATGAAGCCGTTATAAATCCTTCTGTTAAATTACCATTGCGATCCTTACTTATCTTACCTTCTAGTTTTTGTCCAAGGATATTTAATTTATCTTCCAAATGGATACCTGCACCAATAATAGAGCCGAGTAATAGACTTAGCAAAATTAAAATAATATTATCTGCTTGAATCGCCATTTGAATACCAATCAGTGCTACTACTAATCCAATTCCTTGTAAAGCAGTATTTTTAATTCTTTCAGGGATATTAGAAAAAACCAGACCAATAATGGTACCAATAATTATACATAAACCATTTACTAATGTTCCTAATAAAGCCATTATGCATCCACCTTCACCTATAGCATAGTTTCACATGAAAAAGCCTGATCATTCGCACCCGCAAACAATCAGACCAAATATTATTCTATCTTATCTAAAATACGGTTTAAGTCTTCTTCCGAAAAGAATTCTATTTCAATTTTACCTTTTCTTTTTCCTTTGTTAATCTTTACATTCGTTCCAAAGTACTCTTTCAAATGATTTTCCTTTTCGGTAATAAAAATATCCTTCTTTGGCTTTTTCTTTTTCTTCGGTTGCTGATTATTTAGTTCGTTTATTAATGCTTCTACTTGGCGGACATTTAATCTCTCTGTCGTAATCCGTTTCACTACTGGTTTGATTTTATTTTTATCCTTTAAACCTAATAAAGCTCTTCCATGTCCCATGGAAAGTGCTCCGTGGTTGATTTGGGCCATAACCTCTTCTGGCAAACTGAGAAGCCTTACCAGGTTCGCGATATGTGATCTACTTTTCCCTAATCGCTTAGCAAGTTGATCCTGTGTTGTACCTAACTCATTAATTAAACGATCATATGCAGTTGCTTCTTCTATTGGAGTTAAATCCTCACGCTGAATATTTTCTAATAACGCTAACTCCATCATTTGTTCATCTGTTAAATCTTTAATAATAACAGGTATTGTGTCTAAATTTGCTTCTTTAGCCGCTCTAAACCTTCTCTCACCTACAACAATTTCGTATCCTCTAATGCTCTTTCTTACTATCAAAGGTTGTAAGATACCATGTTGTAAAACAGATTCTTTTAATTCCTCGATCGCATCCGCTTCAAATACTTTTCGCGGTTGATACGGGTTTGGCCGGCACTTACTCAGTTCTACCTCTTCAATCTTGTCAGAATCTTTTTCTTCTATTTCTGGAAAAAATGCATCTAACCCCTTACCTAATCCTCTAGCCACCAGCAATCACTTCCTTTGCTAAATCAAGGTAAACCTCTGCTCCTCTTGATTTAGAGTCATATGATATGATTGGTTGTCCATGACTTGGCGCTTCACCTAAACGAATATTACGAGGTACTACCGTGTTATAGACTTTATCTTGAAAATACTTTTTCACTTCATCTATTACTTGCAATCCCAGATTCGTTCTAGCATCTAACATGGTTAAAAGAACTCCTTCTATCATCAGTTCTTTATTTAAATGTTTTTGCACTAACCGAATCGTGTTTAATAACTGACTTAATCCTTCTAATGCATAATACTCACATTGAACTGGAATTAATACAGTATCTGAAGCTGTTAAGGCATTGATTGTTAGCAACCCTAGTGAAGGAGGACAATCAATGATAATATAATCATAATCATCCTTAATACTATCAATAGCCTTCTTCAAACGAACTTCACGTGAAATAGTAGAAACTAATTCTATTTCAGCTCCAGCTAGCTGAATGGTTGCAGGTATTATTTCTAAGTTTTCGATATCTGTTTGTAAGCATACTTGTTTCGTTTCAATATCCTCTACTAACACGTCATATATACAATGACTTACATCTGCTTTATTAATCCCTACCCCACTTGTGGAATTACCTTGAGGATCTATATCAACAATTAATATTCTTTTATTAAGATGTGCTAAACATGCACTTAAATTAACAGAAGAAGTCGTTTTGCCGACGCCACCTTTTTGGTTTGCAACGGCTATTACTTTACCCATGGTGTCACCTACCTCTTGCATCTTTTCTCTTATTCTATCACTAATATTCTATTATAAATAAATTTTTTTTGATTTTTAGCATTTTTAGTCAAAATGGTACAATTTATAAACCTGAAAATTCCTACTATCTTGCCAAAAAACAACCCATCTTCCTAACTTATAAAGATGGGTCATCATGTAATCATTTTTTCTTAGGAATTTTGATCGTAATCTGATAAAAGTCATCATGATCCTGTTCATCAGTCTCTAAATCGATTCCGGTGTCCGATACCATGTCTAACGATTGCCTGATCGTGTTCATGGCAATTCTCATATCTTTGTTAACACCTTTTAATCGAGGCTTTTTGGCAGGCTTTTTCTTATCAGATAACATTCGTTCTATTTGTGCCTCTGTTTGTTTGACATTTAAATCTCGGTCTATAATCTGTTGCAAAATTTTCAGTTGAAGTTCTTCACTCTTTAAAGCGATCAAGGCACGAGCATGTCTCTCCGTAATCGTCTTCTGCAAAATAGCTTGTTGCACTGGTTCAGGCAATTTCAATAAGCGCATTTTATTTGCTATTGTCGATTGACTTTTCCCTAAGCGTTGGGCTAACGCTTCTTGTGTTAATTCATGCATCTCGATCAATTTCTCATATGCGACCGCTTCTTCGATTACTGTCAGTTCCTCGCGTTGCAAGTTTTCAATTAACGCTACCGATGCCGTCTCTTTATCTGTCATCTCGCGAATAATTGCAGGAACCTTGTCCCAATTTAGGCTTTTTGCTGCTCGCCAACGTCTTTCCCCTGCAATTATTTCATATTTTTCCTCTTCCTCATCAAGAGACCGCACGACAATCGGCTGGATCATACCATGTGTATGTAGGGTTTGTGCTAATTCTTTGATTTTTTCTTCATTAAATATGGATCTAGGCTGGTAGCGATTTGCTTCAATAGCATCAACATCAATAAAAACCACTTCATCCTGATTAGAGTGACCCAATAATATGAGACAGGAAAAAACACCCCCAGAGTCGTATTAATTATTTATCGACATTTGGAGGTGTTTTTTGTTATGGGGAAGAAGATGGTTTATCCTGAAGAAATTAAAAGAGAAGTGATACGCTTAAAACTTTCTGGGGAACTAACGAACAAAGAGATTATGGAGAAGTTTGGTATTAAAAATAAGACACAAATCAAAACTTGGATGAGATGGTATAGGAATGGTGAGGAGCACAGGTTAGCTCAACCAATTGGAAAACAATATG
>NZ_KB898687.1 GCF_000377765.1 Gracilibacillus lacisalsi DSM 19029
TTTTATTAAGTTGGATCGTTTCTTCCCATTCCTTACCTGAACGATTGGAATTTTTTAAGTACTCCCGATAAGCTCCCTCGAAATCTTTATCATCCCAAATCGTTACAAAATAATACTCATTACTAAATCTATTTGCTCCAACAGGTATAGCTTCTTTATTTAGTCCTGTTAAGTTATATTCTTGATTCACTTCTTCAATTAAGTCTGTTAAATGTTGAAACTCTTTTTCCATCACCATTCCATATATTCCAGCCATAATGGCATTTTCTATTTGTCCTTCTTGTGACCAGACATGATCGACTAGCATTTCTTCATTTTGTTTATTAATTGGAATAATCGCATAGGTATAAAAGTGTGGTTCTCCTACTGATTCCACAAATACGGTAGCACCATCTTGATTCCCAACTATGTTATGTACGATGACTTCTGTGTTATATTCTTCATCAAAAAAACGCTTCACAGCTTTTTCGATGACTTTTCGATTGGCATTTGCTATTTTATCTGTTTCTTTTCCGTTTCTTAACGTGTACTCTTCACCTGTGTATTCTTGTACAGGCATTAACACCTCGGGATCTTTTCCGTTTACCCCATTATCTATATGTGACGATTCATAATTGTAAATTTCTTTTAGCAATTCGCCACACCCGCTTAAAATAACAACGCTGACCATCATGATGACTACTAAACTAATTCTTCCAACTTGTAACATTTTCAGTCTCCTTATTGAAGCTTGCGCATATGTATTATCAGTAATATTAGAGATACTATCTTTAGTTGAATCCATTCTGACCACATATAATTTCTTCACATTTTTAATCTTTTATTAAATTATCAATTCTTATTGAATTCTTATTACTACCTACTGCTTTTCTTTTATTTATGTTATTATCATGAATGGATAATCCATACATTCCTTTTGGCAGATTATCAGTTTCTTCTATAGAAGTTTTAAGCATTTCTATTGTTTTTTCATTTGGTTTAGCATTTGCATCTTCCATGTAAAGATTAACTGATATTCTAATAGATTCTGGATTAACATCATTAATATTAATCATTTCACTCCACTCTTCTTCAGATCTATTGGGATTTTCTAAATAACTTTCTATAATTGGTATAAAGGGGCTCTCATCTCGTATAGAGACGAAATAAAAATCATTACTAAATCGATTCGCACCTATTGGGATTGCTTCAGAATTTATTCCAACTAAATTGTGTTTTTCAGTGATTTCCGAAATAAGGTTAGTTAAATTATTAAATTCTTCTTCAAGTATAAGACCATAGATTCCAGCAATAATCGCATCTTCTATTTGCCATTCTTGAGACCAAACGTTGTCTTCTAGAATTTCTTCGTTTTTAACATCAATCGGAATAATTGCGTAGGTATAAAAATGCGGTTTACCTATTGATTCTACAAACACCGTTGCACCATCTACATTCCCAGCGATATGATGTACGGTAACCTCTGTTTTATATTCTTCTTTAAAGAATCTTTTTACTGCTTTTTCCACTACTGCTCTATTCTCATTAGCAATGCGTCCTGTCACTTCGCCATTGTCCAACTTATATCCTTCTCCAGTATATTCTTGGACTGGTACATAAACATCTTCCACATTATTCTCTTCCGACTGGTCTGCGTTTTTTTTAGCGCCGTCCATATCTCTAGAACACCCTCCTAAAATCAATACACATAAAATAGACGTAACTATAATAATTTTTTTAATCATCTTCAATAGACACTGCCTCCTCATCGAAGCTTACGCATTTTCATTATAAGAATAATGATATGTAAAACCAACTATTTATAATGAAATTTTTGGAAATAATTCGTTTCATCTAGGCTTACAGATGGGTGGGATGGTAATTTATAACTATATGTAGCATATCGGGGGAGACTTTTTGATAACTACAACATCCGTTAATGCTTCGCCTAAGAAATTTCCAATAGTGAATCAATTCCATACTGCAGATTTATAAAAAAATAATCCAATTCTGTATTAAAACGTAGAGTATGTTTATTGAGGATCCTTCATATTTCTATTCAGTATTGGATATTTGTGTTAATAATTAAATAAAAGCTTGCAAAGAGGCAAGTTAGCCCCATAAGGGATTTAACGAAATATAAGCTTGTTGGGATGGGGATGTTGCGATCAGTTTGATCATAAAAATGGTGTTAAATCTTTGCTAAATCAATCCGTTCCTTATGTGTTTCAAGGATAGGACCGAATCAGTAACAACGTAAAATAAGGAGTGATCGTAATGTTGTTTGAATCATCAAGGGTAAGATTAAGGAAGATGACGGAGGAAGATACAGAACTTTATCACAGATGGAGAAATGATATAGAAGTAATGCAATCCACAAATCCCTCTTTGGATGTATATTCGATAGAGGCAACGAAAGAATTTGTAGATACTGTTATTTTAAATTCTCCTCATTCTAAAAGCTACATCATAATGGATAAAGACAATGAAATACCAATTGGCATTGTATCATTGATTAACATGGATTATAAGAATCGAAACGCTGAATGTATTATAGACATTGGTGAAAAAGAATATTGGGGTCAAGGTTATGGTTCAGAGGGATTAAAGTTACTGATTGATTTCGCCTTTTACGAAATGAATCTTCATCGTGTTTCGCTCAAAGTATTTTCATTTAATGATAGAGCTATTCGATTATACAATCGGATTGGTTTTCAAGAAGAGGGAAAAAGTAGACAAAGCCTATTTAGAAATGGCGATTGGCATGACATTCATATGGGACTTCTGCAAAAGGAATACTTTGAGACACAAATAAAAACTACATAAAGTATGAAGTGCATACTTAACTAGAAAACTCGAGTGCTAGCACTCGAGTTTACGCTTAATTTAAAATCTCATTAATTGCATCCAGTTCTTCTTGTGTAAAAGTAGTATTATTTAATGCTTTGATATTTTCTTCAATTTGACTAACTCGGCTTGCACCAATTAATGCAGATACAACTGATTTTTCTTGTAATACCCAGACGAGTGCCATTTGTGCTAAGGTTTGCCCGCGGTCTCGTGCGATTGTATTTAATGCTTTGATCTTCTGTAGTTTGTCAGAAGACACATCGCGTTCATTTAAGAAAGGAATAAATTCTTTTGCTGCTCGGGAATCCTTTGGAATACCACTTAAGTATTTGTCTGTCAATAGCCCTTGAGCTAATGGTACATATGCAATACAGCCAATTCCGTGTTCATCCAGTACATCCGTTAAGCCATTTTCTATCGTACGATCAAGCATAGAATAAGCGGCTTGATGAATGATAAAAGGTGTACCTTGTGCTTTTAAAATGTCAATTGCTTGTTTTGTTTGTTCTGCGTTATAGTTGGAAATGCCGACGTACAGTGCTTTTCCTTGTCGGACTGTTTGATCTAGAGCGGCCATTGTTTCTTCAAGGGGTGTCTCTGGATCTGGACGGTGGTGATAGAATATGTCCACATAGTCGAGGTTCATGCGCTGTAAGCTTTGATCAAGACTCGAGATTAAATACTTTCGAGAGCCCCAGTCGCCATATGGACCATCCCACATCCTGAATCCTGCTTTTGTTGAGATAATCATCTCATCCCGATAGCTGGAGAAGTCTTCTTTTAAAATACGTCCAAAGTTTTTCTCTGCTGCCCCTGGAGGTGGACCATAATTATTGGCAAGGTCAAAGTGAGTAATCCCTAAATCAAAAGCTTTCATTAGCATTCGGCGCTGATTCTCTAACGTATCCTCGCCTCCAAAGTTGTTCCAAAGGCCAAAGGAAATGGCCGGGAGCTTGATACCTGAGTTGCCACAACGGTTATACGGTATTTCATGGTAACGTTTGGGACTCGCAATAAACGTCATACACATTCCTCCCTATTATTTTTAATAGCCTACTTCTACAGCTGCATTGACAATATACATCAGATCGTTCTTGTCTTCTTTTTCTTCGAGAACAATACCAGATGTTGTCGCCATACCACCATCAATCACTTCGACTGTCACTGTTCCATATGGTATTTCTTGTTTGACTAGCTCCACATCTACTTTTTCTTTGTCGATGGGAACGGCTAGTCTAACATTAACTTTCATGTTGTGCAGGTTGTTTTCTGGTAGGTATTCGGCAATACCTGGCATGGAATTGTAGTGAATGGCATTTTCCACAGCACGAAGACAGGCTTTGGTCACATTTTGTCCATGTACATCTATTCCAGTTCCTGTTTCAATAAATATGATTTTTTCCACGAAATCGCCTCCAATTAATAAGGATAGAGACAAAATATGTAATCATCCCCTTATTTAATGGTAAGGTAAAACGATGCGTAAATCAATTATGAACAACTCGTATCCAGTTCATGGATTTGGTAAAATAGTAATAATGATAGTTTTCGGAAGGATGACACACATGAAGATTTCGATTGTAGCGGTAGGAAAGTTAAAAGAGAAATATTTAAAACAGGGTATACAAGAGTATATGAAAAGATTAGGCGCTTATGCTCATATGGAAATAATTGAAGTGCCAGATGAGAAAGCACCAGAGAATATGAGTGAAGCGGAACAAGAGGAAGTGAAACGAAAAGAGGGCGAACGAATCCTGTCGAAAATTTCCCCAGACGCATACGTTATTTCCCTGGAAATAATGGGACAAATGCCAACATCCGAGAAATTTGCCGAAAAAATAGAACAATTAATGATTCATGGCAAGAGTAAAATTGTTTTTGTTATCGGAGGATCGTTGGGGTTGAGTAAGGAAGTTAGTGATCGAAGTGATTATGCTCTGTCCTTTTCTAAGATGACATTTCCTCATCAGTTGATGCGGTTGGTTCTGTTGGAGCAGGTTTATCGGGGGTTTAGGATTATGAAGGGGGAACCGTATCATAAGTAAATGAGGTTATTTTAAGATGTTGAGATAAACCCGTATAGAATCGAGTTTAATAAACTTGATTCTATACGGGTTTTATTTTAAGTTTTAAATAAAAACTAATTAATCCTCGTAAGGTATTTAATGAAAGTTATCCTTCATCCACAAAACGCAGAAGATTTAATACAAGAGACGATGATGAAGTGTATTGAAAAAATCCAACTGTATAATGGTGAATCCAAGTTTTTCTCATGGTTTATAACAATTGCAACGAACCTTTTCATCGATCAACATCGTAGAAAGAAGCAGGAGAAAAATTGGCTAGGTAAGGAACGAGCGCTCCGAAAAATGGAATGGAATGCAGCCAATATGAACGAAAAATGATCGGATGTACTTGCCCAAGTTAAATGAGGAACCAATAACGTGGAATGATAACTCAGTTGAGCTTCGTAATTACTATAGCGAGATATTTAATATGTAACATATAAAAATGAAAGGGTGCATATCTTCCAAGGATTCGCACCCTTCGTTATTGAAGTTCCCCCACCCCTTCCTAATCCTCTTCCCCATACACATCCAACAAAAGTATACTCACAACATACCGATTATCTTCGAACCATTGATTATAAATTCCACCATGCTCTTCAACGATTTTTTTCACATTTTTTATTCCGATTCCCTCGGTTTGTCGATGCTTTCGCGTATGAATCTCCTCCCTATCAAATACATTTGAAATTTCAATAAGCAGGTTATGATCAAATTGTTTGATGAGGAGTGAAATCTCTTTTTCTTTAAAATGAGACAAACGTAAGACCGCCTCTAACGAATTATCGATTAAATTTCCTAGTACCACTGCCAAAATGTCCGTATCCAAATGAAGCTCTTCTGGGAGGAAAGATTGAACGCTTAACGTTACTCCATTGCTTTTAGCAGTCGATACTTTTTCATTCAGAAAATAATTTAAGACAAAGTTATTTGTAAAAAAATAATTACTGTCGTCGATTTTCTGGATGGAATCTTGAAGATATGATTTTGCTCCAGTAATATCGTGTTGACTTAACATCCCGAGTAGAACAACATATTGATTTTTTAGGTCGTGCTTCATGGAATAGAGTTTAGATTGTGAATCCTTCAGTTGTTGGAGGTATTTCAATTCGGCTTCCAATACTTTCTTTTGTGTTGTCGTTTTTTCAAGTTGTTTATAATAATTTCCAAGGGTTATATAAAGATATAGGATGCAAAGATTCATATAAATAATAAATGCAGCTATACATATAAAAATAAAATTTGGGTTATTCACTACATGAATTTCCGACACGACAGCAGTACTTAACAGAAATACCGAAATCAATGGTATAGAAAATATGACCATGACGAAAAAAACATGGATAGGTAGCTTCCATTTAAATTTTTGAAGAAGGGTAATGATCAAAATAACTACAAACATTAGTATGATAATTAGTATGAAAGCCATATCTTTCCCTCTAGCCACTCATATCCATTCAATAGATGAAGTCTCGTAACTTCATCAAAATTTGTTTCTTCGCATGATCTTTAAATTTCCGGCTTATTGGTATGTCAACTGTTTGTTTATCGTTTACTTTCATCGTAACGGTATTATTTCTAACTTGTTTTATATATCTAACATTAACAACAAACGAGGTGTGAACCTGTACAAAGTTATCATTCACTTTGGATAAAAGGGCTTTGGTGTGAAAAATCGTTTCATATGTATCAGAAGGTGTATGAATAAATACTTTGCGTTTATTTTTTTCAAAGTAAATAATGTCACTTAAAGGAAGGCTGTAAAAAACTTTGTTAAACGTAAACGTAAATTTCGATTCATTTAAATCTAAATATTTGATTGCGCGATTCAAGGCAGCATGTAATTTACTTTTTGTTATTGGCTTTAAAATATAATCAAACGTGTTCACTTTAAAAGCTTTTTCCATATATTCTTTGAAACTTGTAATAAAGATAATCGGAGAAGTATAGTTATTTCCCCTAATAGTCTCGGCAATCTCTAAACCTAATAGATTGGGAAACTCCATATCTAAAATAAATATATCATATGTATCTTCCTCTAGTGATTCAATTAATCGAAGAGGATTATAGAATATATCCATTTCAAATAAGGAGGAGTCATATTCTAACAATAACTCTTCAATTTCTTTTACGATTATAGGAACATCATCGCAAATAGCAACTTTTATTACCATTGTTTCACTCCTTTAGACCATCGTAAATGAGTGTCTTTTACTAAAAAATTTGTATAGCAGTCATGGAGTTGCTCAAAGGTGATTATTTCTGCATGAAGACACACTAGCATTGTAATTAAATAAAACCTCTTAAAAACAAAAGGTAATTTCTACTATGAAGCATATCCTGCACTTTTCCTCGAAAATAGCTACCAAGAATTAATGTTTAGTATAAAAAATCCCTTACCCTACTTATTAGACTAGAACAATTATAATAAGTCAATTGTTACATCTAACTTACGTATTATTACATAAGGGAAAAGTTTCCAAAAATTCACGTTATTATTAATGTAAATAGAAATATTAATTTCTATTTACCATAATCAGTTTCTAGATAAAATGCCATTATATCGAGAATTAGCTAAAGAGCAGTTTTTGGATAAGGTAATCTAAGTATAGATGTTTAAAGGTTTTAATAATTGGTTACCTAATCTAAACTTATTTAGGAGGAGATTTATATAGTGACGAATCAGCCAAACAACATTGTTATCTCACATGTAAACAAGCGACACGGAAACAAAGAAATTTTAAAAGATGTGTCCTTTGGAGCGAAACAAGGGAGAATCACAGCTTTTCTCGGGCCAAATGGTGCAGGAAAAAGTTCAACACTTCGTATTTTGTTAGGACTGGATCGTTCAACAGGCACGGCAACTTTTGGCGGAAGAAAATATGTAACATTTGATACACCATTGAAAGTGGTTGGAGCAGCATTTGACGGGATAGGTGGCAGTCTTTCGAGAAAGGTAAAAACCCATCTAAAAATTATCGCACAAAGTAACGGCATTCCTAATAGTCGTGTAGCAGAAGTATTGAAAATCGTCGGGTTACCGGATAAAGGTAACGCGAGGCTCGGAACGTTATCCTTGGGTGAGGGGCAGCGGCTTGGGCTGGCAGCGGCACTGTTGGGTAACCCACAATATCTCGTCCTTGATGAACCAACGAATGGACTGGATCCAACAGGAATTCGCTGGTTTCGAAAGTTTATTCGTCAGCAAGCGGACTTGGGAAGGACCGTTTTGCTGTCGTCCCATCTTCTTTCGGAAGTGGAAGCTGTAGCAGATGATGTCGTGATTATTGATCATGGAAAAATCATCGCAACGGGTGAGCTTCATCAGGTGATGAAGAATCTGGAATCATTGGAAGACGTGTTCTTTTCACTTACAGAAGAAGGTGAGACAATAGATGAAAACTTTCTCTAGAATCGTGCGATTTGAATTAATTAAGATTACTTCAAGTAGAGTGTGGTGGGTCATTTGTGCGTTAGTTGTTGTTGTCCAACCTATTCTAGCATATATCGTAGCCAAAAGTTATGCTCAGGTGGGGTTAGACGCGACACCAGAAACGCATCCGGGATTAGCAGAAGCGTTACCACCTCTCGATTATATTGGAATGGAATCCGTATTATTTGGGTTATTACCGATTGTTGTCTTTGGAGGAATCATCGGGGCAAGTGAATTTAAACATCATGAATTACGTACGACATTACTCTGTCAAAGTAGTCGCATCCAGGTTTTTGGTGCGAAAGTAATCGCGCTATTAGTGTGTACGACGCTCCTATCATTGATAACCATTTGGGCTACGATTTCGATTACGCATGTTGGCTTGGGAGAAGAGGGATTACATCCATTATATCTCAGTACGATAGCCTGGCAGTATATTTTCTTTGCAGCGCTCAATTGGATTTTATTAACAATACTTTCTTTTGGTATCGGCATGCTCTTTAGAAATGCGCTCGTACCTTTAGTTTTTTTAGTTCCACAAGTTTACAATCTCGGAAAATATTTAGCCCAAAGATGGGAATGGGCGGAGTATCTCCCAGTGGCAGCTGGTAATCTTCTCTTTGCCACACCAACAGACCTGTTTGAACATGACCCACTAAAGGGCGGAATGATCCTGCTGATCTGGGTGATGGTAGCTTTAGGAACATCTTATTTCACTTTTGTTCGTAGCGATGTAGGGGGGAGTATTAATGTACGCTGTCCTCCGTGGTGAGAAAACGAAATTCTTTTCCTTTGGCTGGTGCATGTTAGGGATCATTGGAGCGAATCTCGTTCCCGTACTTTTCTTATTGACATCCAACACACCGATAACAGGGGGAGAGGAGGAAATGCTTTCTCTGATCTTGCAATCCCTATATTTAGGCCAACTAGGAGTGATTGTTGCCAGCGCAAGTTATTTCGGACAAGAATATTCACAATCTGTCTTACGAACAACCCTTCTTACCCAACCACACAGAATAAAATTATTATTTACGAAATTCGTGAACATTACTGTGATTATAGTTCTTACAGGAATCGTTTCGAGTCTGCTTGGTTTAATTGTTTCATTCTTGCAACATGACTTGGAATGGACAAATTCTTTCGGATTACGGTTACTTGAAAGTGTCTCTCTTGCCATACTTAGTTGGATCCTATTAGCTTGGATTACCTCAGCATTATCGATTATCACCAAATCGCTGATCACACCGATTGCGATCATGCTCCCGCTTATTTTGGGACTAAGCCAAATGTTGTTACAAGTTTTTCAGTTAGCAAAGTATTTACCTACGCTTGTTGCGATGAATATTTATAACGTAGCTTCAGTGGGAATTTATTTGGATGAGTGGTTGGGCCTAGGGGTTCAGCTTTTGTGGGCGGTGATGTTGGTCGGGATTGCTAGTTGGTTGTTTGCGTGGCGTGGCGTGCGTTGAGTTGGAATGAGGGGATTAGTTAAATAAAGGACGAGAAACTGCGGTAGGGTTTCTTGTCTTTTTTTGTGAGCGAATTAGGGTCAGATGCGAGCGGATTAGAGGGGGTTGTGAGCGAATTGGAGCCTATCTCGAGCGAAAAAACATTGTGAGATCATTAATAAAAGAAGTACACATGGCTGGGAACCGGAAGGATATAGAGAAAATGAACTTCTAGTTTTCTCCTACTAGGAGTTTACATCTAATGAAGGGTGGAGAGCCATACTATAAATAGAGTTGAAATTTGCTGAAGGTAAGCGGCTAACTTTTTTTCGGGAGCGGATATTGAAAGTGTGTGGTTATAATCCCTTTATTTTCCGCCAAATAGTCAGCTGTTTACCGTCCCTCAATGGCACTATCCATGCTCTGTTCAAATAAAATGTTTCCGAGAGTATCATTGTCAGAGAGGTCATCTACACCAACGATAAGGTGAAATAAAAGCCACCATTATGATTATGGGAGGTGGCTTTTAAACTGGATCACGTCGCCGAGGATCGCACCTCCGACCTGTAGTTTTTAAAAGATGCTCTTAATGATATCAACCACTACTAACGCTTAGTGATAGAGGTTAAAAATATTTTCTGAAGTATTTATAATCGTTAATTTCGTTTCGGATAGGGTTTAAATTTTTTCTTAATGGTTAAATAGATTTTCATTTCGTACAATAAATGAAATAATGCAGATCGTACTTCAAACTCTTTTCGGGAACGTGGAAGCTCCATTTCGCGAAGTGCTTCTGTCAATTCATGCAACTGCTTTAAATAAAGGATGGCGGTATTACCCGGATGAATGGCATTACTCAACTCCTCCATAAATTCAGCTATTTTTTGACTTTGCACGACTGTGTGATCAAGCGTTGATATCAATGGTAGCATACGTTTCAAAATTTCAAGCTGTTTTTCTCTCATTTTAAAATAATGATAAAAGTAGTCATCATGACGAAATAATTGGTTATCGCTCGCTCTTAACGCATTTGCAAGCCCATCATCAATTTTCTTGGAAGCAGTTATGAGTTCCTCCCCGCTCCAATTTGTGATATTTCCCCGTAAATAACGCGCATATTCATACCAGATTTTTTCAAAACATTGCTCGAGTTCTTCTTGAGTGTTCCGCATTTGTTTTTCATTGCTTGGCATATAGGTATTCATTAGCAATGCTGCTCCGACCCCAATTAATAGTAGTAAGATTTCATTGAGCAGAATACCGAGCGTAACTTGTCCAAGTGTGTAGAGATGGAGCATGAACACAGTGCTTGTCACAATGCCTTTTTTTGCATTAAAATACACAACTATTGGAATGAATAAAAGCAATAAAACACAGAGCACGATAGCGTGATATCCGAAAAGTTCAAACATGACTGTCGCTAAAGCTAATCCAATGACACACGCAATGATTCTCTGCCACGAAGCCATTAGAGAGTCTTTTCTTGTCACCGATATACAAAGTATCGCAGTAATACCTGCTGATACATAAAAATCAAGCTGTAGCTGCTCTGCTATAAATATGGCAAGTGCCGCTCCTATAGCAGTTTTTAGTGTGCGATAACCTATGATGTTAAACATATATTGTATATCCTTTCCTCTTTGCATGAGATCCAGTAAAGACGTACCTTTATCAAGGTGCAAACGTCCGTAAACCCCCCTTCAAGGTTTGAGTGAAAACGAGGAAACTAAGTGGGGATAAACGGACGCTAACTTCCTGATAAGTTTCGCTAACAATCAGTGGGAGTTAAAACTCCCACTGATTGAAGTCTCACTTTATTATAATCCAATTGGCAAAGGTTAAAACCGTCCAAAATAACATATCATATCTGAGCACTTATGAGTTAATTTTGTCTATCATTCATCAATCCATTAACACATTAAGGGGTTTCTTATGGTTAATTATTATCCGCAAAAAACAAATATCGTAACGTTACAAATCCCGTGTAATAGCTACTGACAGACCTGGTTATGGTTTATCGGATAAAAGGAATGATCGTAAAATTTTAGATCCAGATATTGAGGAACTTGCCAACTGTTTAATTTTAAATGGCTTTTTTGGTGTTCGGTGGCGGTGCTTACGTGACTTCTGTAGCGTATCGACTGCCAAACAAAGTAAAGTTTTTGAAACAGGCTATGCTAGTTACCTTAAAAGATGTATTTGGATAAACTTCAAATGAAATAGCATCCAGGTTAAGGGCTAAAAAGAAATAACAAAAATAGTAATATAAATATGGAGATGGTTACCCCTCATCACGATTATTATAGAACTCTCAAAAGCAATACGAGAATCAATGCCAATGCTATTAGAGTCGCAAAACTTTCAGGTAAGAAGAAGTAGATTCCGTATTTCATGTTATAGACCCGGATCGAAATATCTTACAAATTATACCTTAGAACAAAATGTGAAGTTACCTATTAAAAAAAAGCAGAAAATATCAGAAAATTTCAAAAACACCATTGCTTTTTCCTCCCACATTATATTATCATAATATGTACTTTTCAAAAAAAGGAGGTTTCAGCGGTGGTTACGTTTATAGCATCTATTGTATTGTTAATTGTTGGCTACATTGTTTACGGGAAGGTGGTCGAACGAATTTTTGGCATTAATGACCGGGATTCAACGCCTGCTTATACCAATAACGATGGCCTTGATTATATGCCGATGAGTTGGTGGAAAGCGAGTTTAATTCAACTATTAAATATCGCTGGAACCGGCCCGATATTTGGTGCAATAATGGGCGCATTATATGGTCCGGTCGCATTTATATGGATTGTTATTGGTTGTATATTTGCTGGAGCGGTACATGATTACTTTTCCGGAATGATATCACTTAGACATAATGGAGCTCAATTTCCGACACTTGTTGGTAAATATTTGGGCGGTAAAATGAAATTCATTACAACGATTGTGTCAATCATATTAATGGTTTTAGTGGCAGCAGCATTTACGGCAGCACCTGCTCAGTTACTAACGCAAATAACGCCACTTAACACTACGACTTGGTTGGTGATTATTTTTGCTTATCTTATACTTGCTGCGATTCTACCAATTAATAAAATAATCGGAAGAGTCTATCCTATATTTGGAGCTATCTTAATTTTTATGGCTGTATCAATCGGTATTGGAATGTTCTTCTTTTTTGATCATCCAATTCCCAATTTAACATTAAATAATTTACACCCTGGGGAAATGCCGATTTGGCCATTATTAATGGTAACTATATCCTGTGGAGCAATTTCTGGATTTCATAGTACACAAAGTCCAATCTTAGCTCGAACATTAAAAAAAGAAAATGAAGGTAGAAAAGTTTTCTATGGCGCAATGATTGGGGAAGGCGTTATTGCGATGATTTGGGCAGCAGCAGGGATGACCTTTTTTGGTAGTACGGGTGCATTGCAAACAGCTTTGGATGCAGGAGGTCCTGCTGGGGTTGTTAATGAAATCAGTATTACAACGTTAGGTGCCTTTGGAGGATTCATCGCTATTTTAGGTATTGTTGTTCTCCCAATTACCACAGGTGATACGGCATTACGTTCCTCCAGAATGATGCTTGCGGAATTATTGACACAACTGACGAGGAAAGACTTTAATGGGAAAGGGAAACTAGCTGTCCTTATCTTAATAGTGACTGGAACAACGCTCTATTTAACGACAATTGATTATAGCTTCCTCTGGCGCTATGTTGGTGGATCGAATCAGATTATTGCTGCGGTGATGTTATGGACGGCAGCCATGTACTTAGTGAAAAACAACAAGTTTCATTGGATCTGTAGTATTCCAGCTTTGTTCATGACAGCGGTAGTAAGCACGTATTTCTTCTATGCACCAGAAGGCTTTAACCTAGACTATGGTATTTCTTTGGTTTTAGGAATGGTTATTTGGTTGGTTGTACTTGCTTGGTTTGTATCGCAACTTATTAACCATAAAAGAGCAAGTAATTATGAAGATTCGCAGCTGAAAGTAGGATAGTGATGGGTATTGCTAACTGCAATTAGATAAAATGTTATGCTTACCTAAATAAGAAGTTATTATATAGTCTTTTATAAAAATAAGGATACCGTACTACATTATTACGGTATCCTCCATGAAGAGATTCAATTGATAGAAAGATTTTTAATAAGTTGTGCTAAATAAATTAGCCCTTTTTCTAATTGTTCTATTGAAGCATATGAATAGGAAATACGAAGGTGCTGATCATCATTATTATCATATACACTTCCTGGATTTAATAAAATTCCTTCTCGCAAGGCTACATCAAATAGTTTTCGGGTGGAAACACCTGTTAATAATTGAAGCCAGATATAAAAGCCACCTTTTGGGGTGCTCCATGTTGCTATTTCAGAAAAATATTTCTTTAACATTTGAATAGTGAAATCCCTTCTGAATAATAACTCTTCTTTGGTTTCCTTCAAGTAATCCTCATACATCCCACTACAAAGCCACTTGTCTACAACGTATTGTGATAAGGAACTTGACCCGTAATCTATTTGCATTTTGATATCTGCTAAACGATCCATGACAGGTTCAGGCCCCACAATCCAACCGATTCGTAAACCTGGGCTCAATGTTTTAGACATGCTTCCTATATACAGTACATTTCCTTGTGCGTCATTGGCCTTCCAAGGATTTGGTGATGGAGTCTCAAACCATAAATCACCATAAACATCATCCTCGATGATAGGTATAGATTCCCTTTGACAAGCCTCTATTAATTTGAGCCGCCTTTTTTCGGACATTAATGTGCCTGTAGGATTGTGGAAAGAAGGGATCGTATAGAGCAAAGTTGCGTTATGCTGTCGCTTCATACGTCCAATTGAATCACTTTTAATTCCTTCTTTATCAAGTGGAATCCCCATTAAATTCATTCCAGCCGATTGGAAAACGTGAACGGAGTTTAAATAGGATGGTGTTTCATGAAGTATTGTTGAACCTCTTTTTAATAATCCAATTGAAATCAATTGCAGGGCTTGAAGTCCTCCAGAAACGATTAAAATTGATTCGGGAGATGCGTTAATTCCCTTTGTTTTTAAATATGTACTAACCGTTTTACGTAAAGAAAGACTTCCTTTCGGCTCCATGTAACCAAGCGATAAAGACTTTTCATTATCTATTTGTAGCAGTTGCTCCATTCTGCTGTTGGGTAACAAGTCTGGTGAAAGTTCTCCTGTTCCCAGTCTAATGATATTAGGATCTGCCTCAGCTTTATTAATTTTTTGGATGATTGTTATATTTGGTTTATGAATACCGGATTTTACATAACTAATCCAATCAGCAGGAGGTGTTGAAGCGAGTAGGCTCCATGTGTTGTTAATCACTCTAGTACCGTTCCCAACCTTAGATTCAATTAGTCCATCGGCAACCAGTTCCTCAAGTGCAGTTATAATTGTACTGCGGTTTACTTGGAAAAGTTTTGCTAAATCTCGTTGTGATGGTATTTTAGTACCTATTGTCCATTCACCGTTCATTATTTTGTTTTTCATAAAATCAGATATTTGTTGATGTAAAGGAATGGATGAATTTTTTTGTGGCTTCCACGCTACATCAGACATCGGATACCTCCAATCTTTTTTTGAAATTATAACAAAATGGTTGGGTAGATTTCCATCCAATTGGTTGGAGACATATTGGTGATCCTTCGCTATTCTAGATAAGAAGAGGGGGAACATCGTGGAACCATTATTGCATGGAATAATTCTGGCATTTGGATTAATCTTACCTTTAGGAGTTCAAAATGTATTTGTATTTAATCAAGGAGCAACACACAACAAATTCGTCAACGCTTTACCTGCGATTATTACAGCAGGGATTTGTGATACCATACTCATTTATTTGGCTGTTGCAGGGGTATCCATTATTGTTTTTGGTTTTGAATGGGTCAAGATTTTGTTATTTTTAGTTGGAGTCTTTTTCTTAGCCTATATGGGATGGGGTATGTGGAAAAACGAACCTGAAATAAACAATCATCAAAAGCAAAATCATTTTTCTCCACGTCGTCAGGTAACTTTTGCTGCTAGTGTCTCATTATTTAACCCTCATGCTATTATGGATACTATTGGAGTGATAGGAACTAGTTCATTGACTTATACAGGATATGAAAAATGGGTGTTTACCGTGGCTTGTATAATGATTTCTTGGATCTGGTTCTTTTCCTTGGCGATCTTTGGCAGAAAGATTGGTCAGTTTGATAAAAATGGAAGGTTCTTGAAATTTATGAATCAGGTCTCTGCACTTATTATATGGGGTATGGCTGTTTATATGGGATACCAACTGTACTCATTAGTAATTAATGCTTTACCATAAAAGCAAAGTGAACTGTATCACAAATACTGGTTAAGTAGAGAGTTGAAGTAGTCCTTGATCCTAGAACATGATCAATAAACTCATGGTATGTACAACCTTTTGATTCTGCCTCTTCTAAGCATACTTGGTAGCTCTTTCGCGGTTTCTGAACCTTAACGTTTTACACTTATTTTGGAGTGCTTTATAAAATTCACACTACCTCCTTGAAGCACCATTCTGCATTTTTTCCTCCAACGATCGTGGGTTTCCTTTCAATATACATAGAATAAAGTGTTCCAACTTATCTAGAAGTTAGTAAGGTTACCACTTAAAACGAGTATTCCTCCTAAAACGTTTTAACATTTAAATATCCAAGTCTTCATGTTTAGTGCCGAGTATAAGTGGAAAATGAAATATATACTTCATGATAAGGAGGAGTTTAGTTGAAATCGTTAGAGCAAGCACTTCAACATAAAGTAGGTCTTGGAACCGCGCCATTAGGGAATATGTTCAGAGACGTTCCCGAAGAGGAAGCACAAAAAACGATACAAACCGCCTGGGATCAAGGGATTCGCTATTTTGATACTGCACCTTTTTATGGAGCAGGTTTAGCGGAAATGCGTCTAGGCAAAGCGTTAGCAAAGTATGATCGAGACGAGTATTTAATAGGGACGAAGGTCGGGCGTTATATGAAGGACGAAAAAGAAGAAAAAGAGGGCATATTTGAAGATGGCCATCAAAATAAAGTAATAACAGATTATACAGAGGAAGCTACCATGAAATCTATTGAACAAAGTTTAGACAGGTTAAAAACAGACCGCTTGGATATGGTCTTCGTTCATGATGTTTCCCCTGATTTTCATGGAGATGAATGGATTACAAAGTTTGACGAGGCTAGAAAAGGAGCCTTTCGTGTCTTAAGTCGGCTTCGTGAAGAAGGGGTGATCAAATCATGGGGACTTGGTGTCAATACCACAGAACCTATTGAACTAGTGATGGATTTGGAAGAAGCTCAACCGGATGTCTGCTTATCTGCCACTCAATACACGCTTTTACAGCATGAGCATGCCTTAGAGCGCATGCTGCCAAAAGCTGAGGAAAAAGGTGTAGATATCATTGTAGGAGGTCCATTTAATTCTGGTGTGTTACTTGGAGGAGATCATTTTGATTATGCTAAAGCTGATGCTGATATAGTAAATAAAGTAAAGCAGTTAAAAGTAATTGCAGAATATCATAATGTAAGCTTGAAAGCAGCAGCATTACAATTCTCAACTGCTCATCCAGCAGTAAAAGCTGTTATTCCAGGTTCAACACGTCCAGAACACAGTGCAGAAGATGTAGAGATGATGAATAAAGATATCCCACAATCTTTTTGGAGTGAATTAGTGGACAAAGGATTTATTTCACAGCGAGCACCATTGCCAACTAGATAACGAAGGTTTTTCGAGAATAGTTAAGTACTTATCAAAAATCGGGTGCATTACTGAAGTATAAATGCACCCGATGTAAGTCATAAAAAGAAGTTCTTTGAGATAACAGAGTTCTAGTGAATATCCCTTATTCCAAGGGGAACTCTGTTCTTGTATTCTTCTACTATTGGTTAATCACGTATTTGTTTTTGAAAAGCTATGGTCGCACTATTATTTTCTCTTGCAGTCGTTTTCCTCGTCAAAGAAAAAACCGCACACCCTAACGATACGATAATAAGAACTCCACCAAACCAAGACGTATGAGCTACAGTCCCAGTTTGACTTAACACAATACCACCAAAACCTGAGCCAATCGAAATACCAACTTGCAACGCTGAATTATTAAAGCTTTGTTGAATATCCGATGTAGCTGGATCTGTTTGAATCAAATAGCTTTGTTGTGGAGGAGCTAGACTCCAGCTTAACGCTGCCCACATCATCATAATTGGTATAAATACAATAAGCGAAAAAGTAGTGAATGGTAAAATGAATAACACGATAGCAAAAGAAACAATAACGACAATAATACTTTTTTGAGCACCAATCGTATCGGAAAGAGTCCCTCCGAATGCTCCGCCACTTACTGCTGCAATGCCAAATAATAGATAACAGATACTGATCCAACTAGAATTTAGCTGAAGTTCCGTTTCTAAAAATGGAGTAAAGTACGCATAAAGTGTGTAATGTCCTGCTAGCATAAACATCGTCGCAAGGTGTGCGCTACCTATTTTAAAGCTACATACTGCTTTTAATTGCTGCGAAAGTGGAACGGTGTTTTCTCCAGATAATCGCTCCAAAAAGATCGAAATCAGTACAAAGGAACCGATAGATAAAATAGCTATTCCAAGAAAAATAACACGCCAGCCAAATTTATCAGAAATCAAAATTCCTAGTGGTACTCCCATAACAAGTGATGAGCTAATCCCCATATAAATCAGACCCAGAGCCTTTGCGCGGTGTTCTGGTGCAACAACCTTGGCAGCTATCGTTAAGGATAGTACCACAATAAGTGCTGTACTCATGGCAGTTATCACTCTGGCAATCATCATAAAGGTGAAATTCGGACTGAAATAGGTCATGATATTACCAATGAAGAAAACAGATAGAGATAGGAGATATAATTTCTTACGCTCCATTTTGCTAGTTAAGACTAATAGCACAGGACAGGATACGGCATAAATAAGTGCGAAAATAGTGATAAGTTGCCCTGCTGAACTTAAAGAGATATTTAAATCATCTGCAATAGTTGGAAGGATACCACCAATAATTAATTCAACTAGTCCAACTGCTACAGTGGATAAGGCTAGTATAAAAACTTTTACATTCATATTCTGTTTTACGTCCTTTCTAGTAAAAATATTTTTAGGAAATAAAAAAATCCTGATTACAGAAAACGAGTCATTCATTTTCTGTAATCAGGATTTTATGGTTCCTGGTAGAGACCCTCAAGCCATATTCTGAGGTTATACAGGTTATATTCATTTATTAGTAAACACTTTGAATAGTTTACTAGCAATTTGGTTATTTTTCAAGTGGTAACTTTTTGTGACACTATCCAAAAGTTGAAGTATGTGTATTTTTTAAAGAAGATAATTCGACTATTAAATAATGAAAATCGGTATACCGAATAAAACTTACTATTTGCATTCACTATGGCAGTTTAAGTAAAAAATGGTAAAATAAAAGTAGCGAAAATAGGGGGATTTTTATGAGAATAGGTTTGCTGTTCTTTTCTTTCTTCTATTGATTGTGGTCGGTTTATTTATGATGAATTTTTTCAGAGATAATGAATCCGTTTCACTAATCGTTTATATTAAATGAATGAAGTAATCTAATAGAACAACTGAAAGGAAATTGAATTTCTGTTGGTATAATTTTAGTATGAGTATTTGTTATATGCACTTAAAGTAACGAGCAGGTTAAGTAAAAGATAGTAAATCGATGTAAAGGGTGTTTATGATGAGCGAGCAAAGGTTTTTCCCTGAATTAGAGACTAGCAGATTAAAATTAAGAAATGTTAACGAAGAAGATGCAGAGTTTATATTTAAGCTTTTCAGTAACGAAAAAATATGTGAATTTCTATATGATGAAGAAATATTTACGAGAAAAGAAGAAGCGTTTGAATTTATAGAGTGGAACACAAATCCTGAAGAAAAAGGGCATAATAGATGGGTTATAGAGGAGAAAGATAGCAATGAACAGATTGGAACCTGTGGTTTTGATTTATGGGATAGAACCAATAATATAGCGGAAATAGGGTATGATTTATGGTATGAATTTTGGGGTTATGGATATATGAAAGAGGCATTGGTGGAAGCAATAGAGAGTGGATTTACCAATATGAAACTAAATAGAATAAATGCATATGTAGCTTTGGGGAATAAAAAATCTACAAATACATTAGAAAGCTTAGGATTTAAAAATGAGGGCATTTACCGAGACAAACATTTATTTAGAGGCAAATACTATGACCATTATTCGTATTCTCTACTAAGGAAGGACTGGTATTAATAAGAGAATTCTTCAATTAAAAGGTGCAAGGGTTGAAAATAGATGGTCATTGATGAAAGGAATTTGGAGGAGATGGAAAGTGAATCAGAATGATTTAATAATACTAAATTTTGAAGAAATTAGACGTAGGAGTAAAAAAGTATGGAGAGCAATTCCGAGCAATATGCTGGATTGGAAGCCTGACAAAAATGCAATGACTTGTGCGGAGATGATTAGACATATATTAGAAGGTGAGTTTCTTTATCACCAAATTCTCAAAGGAAAAGGTAGTGGAGCATTAACCAATTTATCTAATCCTTTTGATACAAAACAATTTACAACAGTAGAAGATGAATTGGCATATGCTCAACCATATCGCGAGCAATTTATTAGTTACATAAAGACAATCAATCCTAGTGATTTTGAAAATATTGAAATAGACCGATCTGATGTAGGATATGTTAGAACACTTGGAGATATGCTATTGCGCATTGCTTATCATGAATCTGTTCATACAGGTCAGTTGTTAGATTATATGAGAACGATGGATATTGATAGACCTCAAATATGGGATTAAATATCTTCGTTTCTTGTTGATCGATTTGGCAACTCAAGAAGAATCTTGTTGCTGCTGAAATGGAGATTAAAGATTTGACAAAAATAGTATTCTACTTAGTTGGAGATTTTGAAGCGGAACAACGAAGAAAAATAATTGGAGATTTTCTTAGAGAACATCTTCCTTGCACTACAATGATTTATGTAGTAACACTAGCAACACCTTCGCTTAAAGTAGAAATTGATGCATGGGCTTGTAAAGATATTTGATATGTAGAAGAGGCAGTACTCATCTAGCACAACCATTTAATCAAGTATAGTAATTCATTAAATGGTGTACTTAAGCTATCTGGTGTAATGGTTAAACAAGACGATTGTATAGTGCTTTGAATAATGTTTTTTAAAGATTATGTTTTGCTTAGAATCTTTTTGGAAGGGGATAAACTATAATATGCATCATTGTATTGGACTTTCTGGAAGTGTAATTATGACAGATCCTGAAAAGTTCCCTTTATTATTTAGGAAGAAAAAGATTAATCATATTGAGATTGGTGAATTTCCAAGCGTAGAGTCCTTTGAAAATTTTTTAGAACTATTAAAGGAAAGGAATGTAACATTTGGTCTGCACTCACCTTTGTACAGAAATCAAAGTAAATATGATTTGTTAGAAAAGATACAATACGAACCTGAACAGGCTTGGGAACAGTTTGAATCAGAAGTTAAATATATGTCTCAGTTAGGGGCTACGTATATTTTAGTGCACTTTCCTTATTTTAAAGAAGAAAAAGATATAGATACTAATAAGATAATTGAAAATGGAATAAAAAGATTACATTTACTACAAGAAAAATATTCTATAACAATTGTTTGCGAGCCAAAGCTAGGACTTAACCGGTCAGCATTTGGGATTAGATCCCTTGATAATTTTCCAATTGAAATTTGGGACAAGTATGGAATAAAACTTTGTATTGACATAGGGGATTATTTATTAGCGACTGGAGATAAGGTAATGGATTATATTGAAAAATGGAAGAATCATATAAAGGTAGTCCATTTACACAACGTAGAATTTCGTAATAATAAATATATTTGGGTTCCTGTTCACCCGTCACACGAAAAAGACAATTTACACTTTAATGTAAAAGAATTAATATATAAACTTTCGACAAGTTCAGGTGTGTATTTTGTTTTTGAGCACACACCACATACAAATCCAACAGAAACGTTCGTAAATGAAGGAATTAATTGGGTGGAAGAAATAATAAGCAGTTAACCAAAAATATGATATTTCAACAAACGGTGCAAGAGTTTAACAAGGCGATTATCAAACGATCGTCTTTAAATTAAAAATGAAACATTGGAATATTATGCTAAAATGATGGAATATAAGACATAGAGGGGATGCAATTATGCGTGATAGAGGTTCAGTAGTAATTATAGAAAATAAAAAGGTTGCACTAATTAAAAGAATAAGAGAAGAATAGACGTACTAATGTCTAATAAAAAATAATGCAAAAAATTGAGATGAAGCACATTAGTATTATTACAGGACATAAACAAAAATATTTGGAGGTATAGTTATGTGGGTCATATTAGGGGTTATTGCTATAGTAGCAACTCTTATAAATCTTTATATGTATAAAGCAGGAAAGGATTATAAGCTGGCAATGGCGATGGGATTATCATTTACAGCGTTAACACTTTGTGCAGAATACAGTCTTGTATCCCGGTGGGTAGAAGTGGAAGATTGGGCAGCATTATCGGATGTAGTACCTGGTATGGAAAGGGCATTATGGTTTTTGACAATTGTCTCTATCATACTAAATATAGCACCTATACTTTTAGAACTAAAAGGTAAGAAATAATTACATCACTAACTTTAATGATATAACATTTAAAAGGGTAAGCCTTCTTTTAGATTTATGGGTTATAGCTTTAGTACACCTGTTTTGGAAGAGGAAGAAAAAGAAATGCAAAAGATTATGATTATCTCGAGAGACTAGTAAGAAAATAATCTTATTGTTAGTATAGGTTGCGTTGGAAAAATTTCGATAATAGAAAGAAGGAAATGAAATGGAAACCCTGTTTTTAATTTTAATTTTTGCTGGTATTTTTGGAATATATGATGCAATAAGAAAAGTTAATAATAATATCCTTGAGCAGACCGAGGAACTTAAAAAAATACATGAACAATTGAAGGAAAATAGTAAAAAGTAGATTTTGTTGTTGAATTAATGGATAACTGAACGAAAGAAGAGTTACTTTTAAAATTTGAAAGAATAATATGGTAAGGTTTTTGCTTACTTAAACAACGGGTGTGTTTCTACAACCAAAAATCACTTCCAGTGTTAATAAAGTATGATTGTAGAGAATGAAAAGCAAGATTAACAAGGGGGAGAATTATGAGGAAACAATATAATTTATGGGCTTTTTATTTAATACTTGTTTGCTTAGGATTAGCAACGTATTCATTGTATTCTAATATGAAGAACACTTGGTTAATTGCACCACCAAATTATATATTACTAATAATTAGTTTGATAGCCTTAATTTTAGGAATTGTCGGCTTTAAAGATAAAAGAAACTGGTGGACAAAAACAAGAAGTTGGTTAACAGTAATTTTGTCATCATTGACAACTGTTGGACTATTTTTGGTGGCATCATTTACACTTTTCTTTTCATCAGTTGGGGCGAATGAACACATAAAGACGGTAAGTTCTACTGATGGCAATTACACCATTGATTTTTATCGGTTTGACGCAGGGGCAGCAGGTTCATTTGGTGTAAGGGGAGAATTAAATGGTCCATTTTGGTTTAAAAAGCGAATTTATTTACAACACAATGTAGAACAAGTCCAAGCGGAATGGAAAAATAATGAGAAAGTATCTATAAATAATCATATCTTAAAATTAGATGAAGGTGATACTTATGGGTATCAATGATAAGGTATGTGAAACAATCCCCATTATGGAAGAGATGTTGAAGAATAAGAGCTAAAAATTTATGCGAGGAGAAATGTAATGATGAGCAAAAACAAAAAAACAACAGGTAATACATATCTATCGGTTGGGATTAGTATAGGATTACCATTAGGAGCAGTGCTGGGGTTAATCATATTTGATAACCTAGCAATCGGAGCTGGTATAGGTCTGGTTTTCGGAATAACAGTTGGAACAGCAGTTGACTCTAATACAACTAAAAAAGAATAAAAAATATACTAGAAATTAGTACCAATCAGGACATCATTTTTTATAGGAGTGGTTATGTGAATAGAAAAACCTTTAACATAATTGGTTGGATTCTACTTTTGGGAATGGGTGCTTCGTGGATAGCATTTGGCTATTCCAGTTGGTACTTATTATTAACTCCAATGTGGCGTACATTTCTTTTGCAATTTACGATGGCAGCATTAAAAAATTAGGAAAAATAAAACAGATGTCCTTATTACAAGTAATTCTCATATTGTTTGCATTTATTGTGTCGGTGAGTATTGTATTCGGTCTTATCCAATTAGCTAATTACCTGATAAACGAGATGTTTCACTTAACTGGGGGGATAAAGACACTCAGTGCGATTATTGCTGTGGTACTTTCATTATACCCTGTTAAGTTTACTTTTGGCACTGTTATTTTCAAAGTAATGAACGCTACAAGAGAAAAGAATACGAGTTTTGAAGGACGGATTTAATTCCGCAATCGGGCTGCCAGTGCTTAACAAGGTATTCGCCTGTCGTTTTTAAGTTGGCTTTCACATCTTTCATCAACGTTTACATCACTAATACAATTTCGAAACCACTATAGTTTTCCATGTGTCATAGTAGTTCTACTATTAGTGCTGAGTAGGAAAGCTTTATTTCCGTTTGGGTTAGGAATGTACGTTCTGGTTTGTTGTGTTATACTAAAAAATGGATAACGTTCTTTTAGGGCAAGGTCGGCTAATCCCCTCAGTGAAAGGGGGTGATGCCATGGGTATGTATGAAAGGTTTATCGTGCTGTTTAGTTTCGGTACCTTCTTGATTGCATTACTCACATTGATCATCTCTTTGATCAATAAAAAATAGACCTCCCTATTAACCGTCTAAAGTAGTAGGAGAGGTCTATCACCTTCGATAGCCGATCCCTCTGGGGAACCGTTTATCCATAACCCGTAGTGACCGCTACGGGTTATTATTATATGCTTTTCTTACAAAAATTATATCATAATGTAGAAAATAAGTCATTAACCGCTACATATACATTCTAGAAAGGGATCAGACTCCAGCAATAACATCTGTTTATTCAAGATCAAATTTTACCCGATAAAAAATGCTTGCCTTATAGTTAACTCTAAGGGTTAGAATTGACTCAAAAAAATTAAAAAAGAATAAAAAATACATATTCATTCTTCCGTTAAGGGGAGCAATTTTGGAATGGGATTAATGCCAAACAGGACAATATATCATATTTTTATGGGGATGGTTAAGTACGTAGAAAAAGTTTATTAAACCCTATTTTCTTTAATCAATTGATAGAAAACTGGACACAAGAAGGTACTTTACCTGAAGACGAAATAACCATTCAGAAAAATGTTATGAAAATAACAGGTGGCTTATCTGAACTGGGCAGATCAGTGTAACAAGTAAATGGCGGGCTTTCAAATGGAGGAGTTCATTTTTTGTGGTAAAAAATGGAATTTGGTGTTAATATTAAATCAAGTTGTTCTTTAATTAAGGCGGTGTAAAGTGAAGAACAATTATAATTCTTATAGGAGGAGTAATTATGCTTTCTAAAAAAAGGATAGGGATCATTATAACTATTATTGGTGCGGTTATTATTATGGTCAGAGCTTTATTTCTACGTTCCACAGAATACGCACTATTATTACTAATCATAGGGATAATATTATTTTTCGGAGGTGGATTACTTATTCCTGACTATACAGATAATAATAAACAGAAAGAAAGTAATCATTCATAATGTTAATCGACATATCCATTAACGGATTACTTTTATTAGATCACTACCCCAAATAACATTAAAGTGACTAACTACCACGATCCATATCAGGAACCCCTCAACTGAAGTTTATAATAAATGAAAGAGCAGACTATTTCCCTCTTATTTTATAAAGGAAAATTTTACCGAGTCTATTATACCAAAAAACTCAAAAGGTAATTTATAACCATAAAATGAATATTTATACTTATTAACCATTTAATGAAGACATGATAAGATACCTATTGGATGATATTTCCTTTTGGAAGAGGGGAAGCTATGTCGAATTTAAGAATAAGTATAAAGGAAGTTAAACAATTCTATGAACAAGTACAAAGACAAACGGCTACCGTAACAGAATCTATTGATCTAGTGGAAAAACAGGTTGATGAGCTTATACATATGGACCAGTTCCAAGGAGAAGCTGCAGACGCAACCAAGGAGTATTTTCAAGTTTTACATAAGAATCTGTTGCAAGCCTTTAGGGGACTTTTCGAGCAGATAGAGATTAACATAAGCCGTCATCTCCAGGATTTCCATGAAGAGGTCGATTCCAGTCATCATGCAATTATTCATCAAATATACCTCGATGAAAAAGAAACCGATATACATCAATCCTCTAAACGAATACAACAAATAGAGACAGATGTAAGTCAGATAATAAGTAGTATATCTGATTTGTCGTCTGCTCGAGCGCCAACAGCTGCAAATGTATTAGATGATAGTGAAGCGAGTTTGCAGGTAATGAAACAGCTATCTCAACGAATGGAAGCTTATTCGAATGGTTTTAAAAGTGATCAAAGCCAAATCGAGAGTGCCATCCAGGAAATCAATAGCTTGATGGGTAAAGTGATAAACAACAATGGAAGAACTCAGCTAAAAACCAACTTCGAAACACAATTGCCTGGAATACGGTCTTATGTGAAAGCATCAATGGAAACCTCAGCTATGCAAAGAATACTTTCTCCGCTTCATAACAAAATGGAGGAAAATACGATAGTTTCTCGTTATAATAGGACTCGGGAGCATGCGTTGGGATTACAACAGTATATGAATAACTCTCTTATAGATAAGCAAAAAAGTCAGCATATCCAACAATATATGAATCTTCGACTGAGTCGAACTATACAACAAGCAAACACATGGTGGAGCCAAACGCTAATGTATCAAACGTCTAAGGTGAAATGGCAACTGGGTTATCTAAGCTTATTCAACCGACAAGATAAGAGTAGTCAAGTACAGAATAAAATGGACAAATTACAGGCAGAAGATATTGCTACGGTACAAATGTCGGATGAAGAAGTAGCTGCTATCCAGAACTATCTAAAAGAAATAGAAAGTGGAGAAGTCAAGCCTAACAAAGATTGGAACGTTTCCCAATTTGAGAACCCAGAACTTACTTTTGAAGATAAGCGAAAAGTATTAGGAGGAATGGGAACAGGAACCCCTGATGGTTTAGCAGGACCATCGACTGCAACATTCAAATTCTTTACAGAAGACATTGCAACGATTATTGATCCGAATGCTGGAGTGGGAGATAAGGCAATGGCCTCCCTATTCACCTTTGTAAAGCCAGCTAAGTTCTTGGATACAATGGGTGATGTGGCAGGGCCGGGTTTGAAGAAGTTTGGGAATGATGGAAAGGGTACCATTAAACCTTTACAAAATCATCATTATGCAACAAATAAAAGCAAGAAATACACTCCTCAAATGGAAAACATAACCAAAAAGTATGGATTAGACCTTGATGAAGCATGGAATAAGGAATTACTCCCGCATCAAGGAAGACATCCATATGCATATCATGATTATGTTTTAGATAAACTTAGTACCTATGATAGATTAGCCAAAGGAGATAGAGAGAAATTCCTTAAATTGTTTGAAGGATTAAAGCGAGAAGTAAGAGATAATCCAGATATGCTTTATAAAGAGTATTGGAGGTCAAAATGAAATATTTCAAACTGATTTTAGATGATAGCAACGATAATGATGTAGTGGTTCATTGTAAAGATACACATGGATTTGAACAGTATGAGTTAAAGGAAGGCAACTTTTTAGAGAATTGGAACAATAATATCACTTTTTACTTTAATTCTTTTGAAGGAAATAGATTTACAGACTATTTAGCAAATAATTTAGGATGGTTCATAGTATCAAAAAAGTTTAAAAAGTTAATCAAAAATATCGAAGATGACATTCAATTTTTACCTGTGAATGTTGTTGATTTAGAAAGTAAATCTAAAATCGATAATGATGAATATTTTGTTGTTAATGTATTGGGTATAGTAGACGCATTAAACCTAGAAAACTCTGATTACAGTGTCATGGATTTAGATGGTGAAAAAATTTATTCTGTTAGAAAATATGCAGTTTCAGAAGCCAAAATAAATAATAAAAATTTATTTAAATTACAAGGAGATGAAATTCCATTATTCGTATCAGAAACTTTTAAGCAATTAGTTGAAGAAAACAATATTACTGGTTGTGAATTTTTAGAAATAAGAACTGACTAATAATATTTTCCGGAAAGCCTTAGAGAGAATCGCTAAGGTTTCTTTTTGTTAGGGGCTACCCAGTGACGAATAGTTCATTTAGTATACAGATGATATGAGTAAGCTCAATGATAAATGATATGTTTCTTACGAACTATAAAGTACTGACAACACCTTGGATTAGAATACGGGCGGTTATGGGAAGAGATTTAGTGTTGTATCTGATTGAGAAGTTTGTTGATTACCCACTTTCCAATGCAGAACGAAACAGCTATGCCATAACGGAAAAACATGATAGTTGGGCTATCAATATATCGCAGACGTTCTAACTCGTAAGCTACCTTATTTACCAAAGAACTTGAATAATAATCCTAAAATTACTGGTTCTTCTACTTTTAAGGATAGAATGACAGCTGAAAAAGTTGCTGATATAGTTCTTAGAGACCCTGAAAATATTGGAAAAATCCAAAAGTGGCTTTCTGATCCTAATAGTAGACCTACCTTACCTTTAATTCAAAGGTGATGGAGAAATAATTGGTAGAAGTGTTAATAGGAATTCAGAAGTAATTAAGAATGTTACAAACACAAAAACTGTATATAAAGAATGGTTATATGAAAAAACAGGTAAGAAAGTCGGGGGCAAAATTGATTGGCAATCAGTCTCACCAAGGGAGATACAAGAACTGACAGAAAGAATGTTTGATGCTACAAATGTTCCTAAATCAGCCAGACAAAAATATTATAATTCCTTTAATAAATATAATTATCGGGAGTAAAGCTAATGGAAAAGATAAAGCAGTTGCTTACAGAAATAAATACTATACCACATTGCCGCATCTTTGAGCCTTCTGGATTACCCAATATTGATGAAGAAAAGCATATTTTACCTAATGATTTAAAAGAGTTTTATAGTCTTTGTGGGGGATTAGTCCTATTTGAAAATGAGGAATATCCAATTTATATTGTGTCTCCTGATAAGTTTGTATTGGCAAATCCAATAATTGTAGGAGAATTATGTGAAGAAGATATTTCGTCTAATTGGTATATTATTTGTAATGATGGAACGGATGAATACTTAACCGTTGACCTCAATGAAGATAGACTAGGTAGATGTTGCGATAGTTTTTTTGATCGCCATGGGCTTGTAGGTGAGTCCCAGATAATAGCTACTTCGTTTACTGATTTGCTTGAACGACTTATAAAAAATAAAGGGCAATATTGGTATTGGCTAAGAAGTGATTTTGTCTCCTTAGGTGATGCATATGATGATATTGAATAGCAAAGCATTTGTATAGAGAAAAAAAGTAGACCTTGATTGGCATAGGTCCTTCAAGGTTTTTATTTTCTGGGACTATACCTAGTGCTGAATGAACTACTAGTTATGATGTAGTATCATATAAACGTAGTAATTGACTTCAGAAAATCATTATGGTGAGTAGAGGTGAGAATACTCCAACTGTATCACTTGCAAAAGAACAATATACTACTGCAAAATTTGTTAGAGTGGGATGAAAATGAGCGTAGAAGATTATCAAAAAGCAAAGGAAATTATTTTGAATGAAGAAGAGATTGCTGACTTTGTGGGTGGCCATACGGATGAATTAATTAGTTTGGCAGAAGAAAAAATAGGGTTAAAGTTTACGGGTTTATATTTTGAGTATTTAAAGACATTTGGAGCAGGTAATTTCGGAGCACAAGAAATTTACGGAATTATTAATGCTGATTTTGAAAATTCATCAGTTCCGGACGCTATATGGTACACTTTAACAGAACGCAGGGAAATTAATCTTCCTGATAATCTGCTAGTTATATACGATACTGGGAGTGATGAAATATTTTGTTTAGACTATAATCAGATTGATGATAATGGAGAACCAAAAGTAGTATCTTTTGTGCCTAGAGTTAACTTAGAGAGTCAAACATATGAAATAATTGCTAATGACTTTGGTGATTTTTTATTAGACTTAGTTAAGCAAGAAGTACAGAAATGAAAAACCTTGATTGACTATATGAACTGACCCAGTAAAACGGGACAAGAAAAAACACCTATGCTGCCATAGTCCTGAATTCAACAGGACTGTGGCAGTTTAGTTTTGTAAACGGTCGTATATAGTTGTAATAATACATGTAAGATTGCACTTTTTCTAGTACAATAGAGTTTGTAAGGTGCACTCTATTTTGAGTGTTGAATTCTTCCGACTTTAGCGAGGAGTGGAAGGATTCGATTACGGCATTATCAAAGCAGTTTCCTTTTCGGGACATGCTTGTGGTAATGCCTTTTTCTTTAGCCAGCTCTTGAAAGT
>NZ_KB898688.1 GCF_000377765.1 Gracilibacillus lacisalsi DSM 19029
TCATTTTTCTTTTGTTTCAAAATTAGCAATAACTTTTGTAGCACCGAAGTGTTCTAGCAATGCTATTTCACTTGGATCCAAATCTTCTACAAGCCAAAACTCTTCATCATGAATGTAGATTTCATCACCGTAATAAACTTCATTCCCAAAGAAGTCAGTACCGTAAATATCCGGTTCTTTTTCTGGATGACCAGTTTTATTGATTTGATATACTGTTGGATGTTCCGTCAACTCTTTCACCTCCTTTAAAGTTTTGCTAATTCTTCCTCAAGACGTTTGATTTCTTTTTCAATAACTGACCTAGTTACTTCTAAAACTTCATCAACAACTCTTTTATTGCGTGTGAAAACATTGCCGTTGTGGCTATGAATCTCTAATTGTGAGAATTGATCTTGACTTTCTTTAACTGCATGGTTCAAATGTTTGATCTTTTCAATAATCTCATTAGCTTCACCTACACGTTTTTGCATATATTCAAGCGTTTTTCTATCCAAATTTCTCACCTCCTTTCAAGCTACCAGTTATACCTGGTCTTCATAGCTTGATCAGACAATTGCAATTCCTGATCGGTAATCTTTCGACGTTTCAAAATTCTAACCTCAGCCAATAATCTTAATGCATGCATCAACTGCATTTCCGCCTTATCGAATTCGCCTTGATTGATTAATTCGCTAGATAGTTCTTTGTTATCGAAAATTTCTTTTCGATAATGTAACGCTTGCTGCTTGTCCGACTCTCGGAAATGATCACTGAATGGCATTTCTATTCACCCCCAATGACCGTTTTTCATTAAGATATCTATAATTTCACCGATATACGGTTCATCAAGATTGATCACTACATAATTGTTATAAGGTTCTTTACCATCTTTCATACGACCATTTTCAATCCAATCTGCTACTTCATTAAATGCAATCCTGAAATCTTCTTTTGTGTTTACTGGAACGTATTTATTTAGATCATTTTCATTAATGACTGTATATTTCCGCTCCCAACCTTCCTTTACAGTTCCTTTGAATGCTGATTCACTCATTCCTTATCCTCCGCTCTCTCGGCAATTTCAGACTGCATTTTTCCAAGCGCAAGGTTGTACAATACCACTATGAGAACAACTACCACAAAACTAATAAGAAACCATTGCACTTTGTGTTTCCTCCTTTTCAGCTTTTATTTCCATGTACAGGTTATAAAGAAAATCATTGTTTTTCTTAAATTCCTTGAGTGCATATGGATCATTAGGAATTTCGAATGCATCTTCCAGGTCCGTTATCATTCTTTCCAAGCTTTCTACCTTCACTTGATTATCGATACTGTAATACTTAATGCGATTGAATCGACCAATAACATCAACCATTCTTCCGATAGCTGCCATTCTCACTATTCACTCCTTCCTGTTTTATGACTAAAATCGTTCAACAATTTCCGCATGTTTGGTAAAAAGAGAAAGCCTATTCGGCTTTTATCCCCAAGTTCCATTGGTGTAATATTTAAACCATTCGCCGTTTGCATAATGCACTTCAAAGCAGCGTTCAGGGATGTTACGTAACACTTTCTTGATATTACCTAGTCTATAATTTCCCTTTTCTTCAGAACCGATTGCATTCATGTGCTTGTTATAAGTTTTCATCAGCATATGAATTTCATGGTCTTGCATGTCAATAGCATCAGCTGCTAGTTTCAGTGACATTTCTTCACGCTCCTTCCATTCTCTCTAAATAATCCAACAAGAATTGAGTCGTTTTAGCAGCCGGAAAATACCACTTACCACCTAGCTTTACTTTTGGAAAATTAGGATCATAGAAGAAGGTACGCTGAATACTGGACCAGCTCATACAAGTTCTTCTTACCAGTTCATTTCTATCCCACATCACCATGTCAAATTCCGCTTTATCCAATCGCTTTTGAACTTCTTCTCGACAGATATCTTCAACCATGGATTGATCGATTTTGACTTCGATCATTTTAATCACCCTTCACAATTTTCTCGATCTCTTTTTTTCCTTTCTCGTTATATCTGAAAGAAGAAACCTGTTTGGAACTATGACGAGACTTATCCATCACCCATACTCCATATTCATCTGTTTTTAATTCGTTTGCTTTTGCAATTCTCCCAATTTTGTTTGCCGTTATCCCTAACTCATTACCAACTTCAGTTGCTGTATAAGTTTTCTCAATTTCTGGGCGATGATCTGTATTTTTGTCTGTTATAACTTCTAAGGCGTTAACCTGTAATAACTCAACCGCAACCGGCGAGAGTGTATTATTTTTCTGCATATCTAAGATCAGCTTCGCTTGACGAGTACGAGCATTCATTAATCGTGCTTCAGCTTTCATCTTTTCAACTTGAAGTTTTTCTTGTTCTGATTGTGGTTGAACAAGTTGAACCTCACCTCTTCTTAATTGTTTTAGTAACTTTCTAACGAACGCTCTAAATTCTCTTGCCTTTGGTTTTTTCGATAACATAGTGACTTCGTAAATGCCATCTTCATTGAAAATTCTTGTCTTCTGGGTACCGCCCTTAGAGTACGGTACCTCGATAAGTGCTGAGAATTCTTCATTTCTCAAGTAAGTATTGTTTTCAATTAGTTTTTCTACAGCTCTTACTTGTGCGTACTCTAATGATTTCGCTAACTGTTGAATAGTCATAACCGGTTCGTTCTGTTCATTCCAATAAACTTCTACTTCATTACCTTCAAATAATTCTTTAACTGCTAATTGTAGCGACATCTAAATTTCCTCCTTTATATATCTTCGATGGTATTTTAAATACCGTTGAAGATAAAAAAATATAAATATTCAATTTAGGTATTGACAATACCCAATTAATAATAGATAATTATATTTGGGTATTACAAATACACTTCAAACACATACAATGTCTTTGAATAGTTCTTCTGGGCTCCTATCCAAAATATTACACAGTTTGAACATTAACGACGTACTTGGATTTACCCTTCCGTATTCAAGACTTTTGATGTGCTCAAAGGAAACTCCTGCTAGTTTAGCTAATTCAGGCCTGCTATAACCTTTAGCTTCTCTTGCGGTAATAAGATTCACTCTTTTTTGAGCACTCACTTAAATTTTCACCTCACTTTTAAGAAGTTGGTTTAAGTATACATGGTATTTATAATACCGTCAAGTATTTTTAATACCCTTTTTTCAAAAAAAAAATTGGAGGTACTAAGATGACGGTAGGAAAAAGGCTTAAAGAACTTAGATTAAAAAAAGGTTATACACAGCAATATGTAGCTGATGTTTTAGGAATTGGTCGGTCTAATTTGGGTCACATCGAGAACGATAGAGTATCGCTTGAATCGAAACACGCACAAACTTTAGCTGAGCTTTACGACACGTCATATGATTATATTTATACAGGTGAAGGTGAGGAACACATTGATCCTGATATAAGAACTCTTCGCAGAGCTGCTAAAGATATGACACCAGAACAAAGAAAGAAAGCAATCAAAATACTTGAAGCTACTTTCGAGGATTTGTTCGATGATGAGGACTAAGCCTGATTATAATAAAGCAAAAAGGTGCGCATATAAAGCTCTGGAAGAACATAATGTTAATGATTTTCCAATAGATATTCTTACTATACTTAATTCATATGACGATATAAAAATAATTAAATATAGCGAAATGGCTAAACAACATGGGTGTTCGATCGAAGAAATAATTTCATTAAATTCTTCTGAAGATGGAGTAATTCATTACTCTGGAAAAAGAGACAAATACATTATTGCTTATAATGATACCATTGAAGTAAAAGAGAGAGTTTATTGGACTTTAGCACACGAATTCGGCCATTATATTTTAGGACATCACAAGGAATCAGAAAGATATAGTTTATCAAGAAATGAAATTAGTGAAGATGAATATAATATCCATGAAGTAGAAGCAAACTTCTTTTCTAGGTTTTTTATTTCACCTCCAGCAATAATAGTTGAAGCTAACATGCATGATCATAATAAAATAATGGAATTCTTTGGTATATCATTTACGGCAGCAATAAATACTTTAAAGTACATTCAAAATAGTTATAATAAGGGTTTTCGTTTTTTCTTACCAGAAACACTATCGAATCGTTTTAAAACTTTCATTAGGAAGGTAGTGTATGGGAGAACATGTTCCAATTGCTCCGCGTTTTCATTTAGAAGCAATTTACATCACTGTGGAATATGTGGTAGTAATGATTTTCATAATTTTATGAAAGGGGAAGATATAGATATGATTTATCCAGGAGTAGAAGTAAACCAAGAAGGAAAAGCAATTGTATGTCCTGTTTGTAGTAATGAGGAAACAAACATAGAAGGTGATTATTGTACACAATGCGGTACATATATCGTTAACAAATGTTCCGTTACTGATGTAGATTGGAATGATAATGAATATCATACATGTCCTGATCCGTTACCAGGGAATATAAGATATTGTCCAAGTTGTGGATCAAAAACCACATTTTTAGAGAACGGGATCCTTTCTGAATGGAATGAAGTTATAAACGGAAATGTCAAGAAGCCGCAATTATCAGCAGTGCCAGATCTTTCAGACGACGATTTACCATTCTGACCAGCGTAAAATGTGTACTGTTAAAAAAATTTACACTTGAAACAGAACAAACATTCCCACTTCAAGGAGGTGATGAATAATTTAACGCGTTATTACGATTAGAAAGGAGTAATTAGTTATGGGAATAAGCTACAGAAAACATAATGGCGCATGGGAATATCGCATTAAATATCAAGATCCCATTACAAAAAAGTACAAGGAAAAATCAAAAAGAGGTTTTAAGACTAAACCTGAAGCGAGATTCGAAGCACAAGAAGTCGAGAAGCAATTGTTAAATAATTTTGAGTTAGCCAGCCAAAACATTTCATTAAAAGAATATCTATTTAGCTGGTTAAAGGAATATAAGGAGGGTGTTGTCAGAAAAAACACATATGATTTGCATAAAAGAAATATTGAAAAGCAAATACTACCCTATTTTAAAGAGGTTGAACTGAAATCAATTAAGCCTACTATTTATCAGAAATTCTTAAATCATCTTCATGATCAAGAGTATAGTAAAAGAACTATCGAAATTGTACATGGTACTATGCACAATGCCATGGAAAAAGCTTTACATCTCAATATGATCGATCGAAATCCAACAATCGGCGCAGTAATTAAGGGTAAAGAAAAAGAACGAAAAGTTAAATTTATCGATTCAACAGAAATACCTTTATTCTTAAAAACCGCTTACAAATACGGTTATATTTATTGGTTGTTCTTTAGCTTCATGATTGATACTGGAATGCGTAAAGGTGAAGTGGCTGCACTTCAATGGTCAGATATTAATTTTAAAGAAAAAACCGCCAAAATAACTAAGACATTAGATTTTCAAGCAGATTCTGATGATGAATTGTTTGGTGATCCAAAGACTTTTCGTTCTAAGAGGACAATAACTTTAACTAAGAATACAATAAACCAGCTTAAAGAACACTTGAAATGGCAAAATACAAATAAGCAAAATTTAAATGATATTTATCGACATGATCTTAACTTAGTCTTTTGCCGTGATGATGGCTATATAATGCCGAAGTCTAGTTTATTTAATGCTTTCAGACGAATATTAAAACAAACTGGTATACCTAACTTGCCTATACATTCGCTCAGACATACCCACGCTGTTTTATTATTAGAAGCTGGTAGTGATATGAAATACATCCAAGAAAGGTTAGGACATGGTAGCTACCAAATAACTGCAGATGTGTATTCACACATTTCAAAACGTCTTGATGAAAAATCAATGGAAAAATATGAATCGTACTTCAATCAAATTACATCATCAAACGATGATTAATTTTTTGTGGGTGTTTCGCGGGTGCGGTTGTGGGTGGACAAAAATTCACTACTATTATCAAACAAAGAAAAACCCCAGACACTAGATGTGCCAAGGGTTTATAGTTATTAATATGCTTGAATATATTGTTCTCTTTCCCAAGGGTGTACTTGCGTACGGAACATGTCCCATTCGATTTCTTTTGATTCGATAAAATGTTCGAATAAGTGCTCACCAAGAGCTTCTACAATTGTTTCGTCTTTTTTCAATTCATCTAATGCATCGGCTAGTGTTGCAGGTAAATCTTTTACTCCATTAGCTTCACGCTCTTCTTTATCCATTACATATATATTGCGGTCTACTGCTTTTGGAGCTTCTAGTTTATTTTCGATTCCGTCTAAACCAGACGCTAAAAGTACAGATAGTGCTAAGTATGGGTTAGCAGATGGGTCTACACTACGAACCTCAACACGTGTACTTAAACCACGAGAAGCTGGTACACGGATTAATGGACTACGGTTAGATCCAGACCAAGCTACATAACAAGGTGCTTCATAACCAGGTACAAGACGCTTATAAGAGTTTACAGTAGGATTCGTTACTGCTGTAAATGAAAGAGCATGCTTAATGATACCTGCGATGAATTGATATGCAGTCTCACTTAATTCAAGTGGTCCATTTTCATCTAAGAATGTATTTGTTTTTCCTTTGAATAATGACATGTTACAGTGCATACCAGAACCGTTAACACCGAAAAGTGGTTTTGGCATAAATGTAGCATGTAAACCGTGTTTACGTGCAATAGTTTTAACAACAAGTTTAAATGTTTGAATATCATCTGCGTGCTTAATAGCATCAGAGTATTTAAAATCAATTTCATGCTGACCAGGAGCAACTTCGTGGTGAGATGCTTCGATTTCAAATCCCATTTCTTCTAATTCAAGTACGATATCGCGACGGCAATTTTCACCTAAATCTGTAGGTGCAAGGTCAAAATAACCACCTTTATCGTTAAGTTCTAGAGAAGGATCGCCTTTCTCATCTAATTTGAATAAGAAGAATTCTGGTTCTGTACCAATGTTAAAGGCCGTGAAACCAAGTTCTTCTGCTCTTTTCAGGTTACGTTTTAAGTTATAACGCGGGCAACCTTCAAATGGAGTACCATCTGTATTATAGATATCACAGATAAAACGCGCTACTTTCCCTTTTTCAGAAGTCCATGGGAATACAACGAAAGTATCTAAGTCTGGATAAAGCTTCATGTCAGATTCTTCAATACGTACAAAACCTTCGATTGAGGAACCATCAAATACCATTTGGTTGTCCAACGCTTTATCCAATTGGCTTAATGGAATCTCAACGTTTTTGATTGTTCCAAGTAGATCTGTGAACTGCAAGCGGATAAATTTTACATTTTCCTCTTTGATTCTTTGCTTAATCTCTTCTTTAGTTAATCCCATTGATTAAACTCTCTCCTTTATAATTTTAATGGAAGAATCGTGATAATTCTCCCTGTCTTAACGAAGTTTTGCCTAATCTGCCAGCATCCAATAATTCTTTATGCAATATTTTTCGTAGTTCTTTTTCAGATATTTCAGACGATTTTGCATCTGACTCATCGGACTTTTCTGTTTTTGGCATGCTTTTCATTTCAAGCACTTGTTTAATGCCTGCTAAATTGAGACCTTTTTCAATTAATTCTTTAATCTCTAATAGACGATCTACATCATTAAATGAAAATAGCCGTTGATTTCCTTCTGTCCGTGATGGATGTATCAATTGATGTTGTTCATAGTATCGGATTTGCCGTGCAGTTAATCCTGTAAGTGATTTAACAATTCCGATAGAAAACAAGGGCATGGAACGTCTATCTAAATCACTCATCTCAATCACCCCTTCCGTCTGTTTTCTATAACTCTATTATACACTTTGTAAATTTAGTGTCAAGATATGTTAGGTAAGTTAACATAAAAATCATTAGTGAAGATTTGGTTGTTATTCCTCATGATTTCAACTTGTTTGCCGCATTGATAACTGCTAATTTAACATGATTGTAAGTTAATCCACCTTGAACAAAAGCAGTATATGGTTCTCTTATCGGACCATCTGCTGTTAGCTCTAGACTTGCTCCTTGTATAAAAGTGCCTGCTGCCATGATCACATCATCTTCATAACCTGGCATTGATGCAGGGTATGGCAGTACATGGGAATTAATAGGTGACTGTCTTTGAATTGCCTGACAAAAAGCAATCATTTCTTCAGCAGTATGGAAAGTAACCGATTGGATTAAATCCGTACGGTGAGCATCAAATGCGGGCGTTGTATTATATCCAAGCTTTTGCAAATAAGCAGAAGTAAATACCGCTCCTTTTAATGCTTCACTTACAACATGTGGTGCAAGAAACAAGCCTTGATACATTTCTTGTAACATACCAATACTTGCACCAACTTCTTTCCCAATTCCTGGAGCTGTTAACCGGTTAGCTGCCATTTCCACATAGGCTTTCTTCCCCGCAATATAACCTCCCATTCTGGCAATACCGCCACCTGGGTTCTTAATTAAAGAACCGGCGATAAGATCTGCACCTAAATCAGTTGGTTCTTCCATTTCCACAAATTCCCCATAACAATTGTCAACAAATATAATGACCTCTTCTTTTAATTGGCGAATTTGCTTGATTGCTTTCTCCATTTCCTCTATTGTTATCGAAGGTCTGTCATCGTAACCTTTGGATCGCTGAATAGCAACAACTTTCGTCTGATCGTTTATCATTTGCTTCAATTGCTTGAAATCAATACAACCATCATTCAAATCCGTATGGTGATATTGTACGCCAAAATCAGAAAGTGATCCCGATACAAATTTATCATGGCCAATCACTTGATTTAACGTGTCATATGGTTTTCCGGTAATATACAATAATTCATCGCCTGGACGAAGAACCCCGAACAAAGCTGTGCTTATTGCATGTGTGCCAGAGGTTATTTGAGGACGGACAAGTGCATCCTCAGTTCCAAATATAGAAGCATAGACCTCTTCTAACTTATCTCTTCCATAATCATCGTATCCATAACCGGTTGTTGGATTAAAATCACTGTCACTGACTTGATGTGTTCGAAAAGCGTTTAACACTTTTTCTTGATTATAGTATTCCACCTCTTGGATTTTATGGAAAATTGGTTCTATTTGTTTCTCGACTTCCCTAATTATTGATTGATTCATTCTTGATGGAACTCCTTTATTTCTTTCATAATAGCATGATTTGGATCGACAAATCCCTCCACATGATAGCCTGATTTGTCCTCTACATATGTCTGTTTTTCCAAAATAGCATATTGACGTATTTTTGCTAGTTTACTTGCTTTATCTTCCGGTACAAAACCTGAGAAATAAGTCCACTGTTCTTTAATTAATTTTTCGATTTCCTGTTTCACTACAGAAATATCTTCACTTTCTAAAGCACTAATGATCAAATATGGATGGGATGATGGAACAAACTCATCTGCTTCAATTAAATCCCTTTTATTATAAATGGTTAAAATCGGAATGGTATCTGCTTCTAATTCTGATAATAATCGATAAACTGTGCTTTCATGATCATGTCTATTCGGTGCAGCGACATCGATCACATGCAGGATCAGGTCTGCTTCACGAACTTCTTCTAATGTAGAGCGAAACGCCGCTATAAGCGCTGTTGGTAAATCCTGAATAAACCCAACTGTATCCGTTAACAACACTTCGAGGTTGGACGGTAGTTTCATTCTTCGTGATAACGGGTCTAATGTTGCAAATAATTTATCTTCATAGAGAGAATCGCTTTTTGTCAGGCTATTGAACAAAGTTGACTTTCCAGCATTGGTATATCCTACAACTGCAACTTGAAATAGTTGTTGTTTACGTCTATTACCACGATATTGTTCCCGTTGATTGACCACTTGTTTTAAACGTCTTTTAATATCATCCATTCGATTTTGAATATGACGACGATCTGTTTCAAGCTTTGTTTCACCAGGTCCTCTGGTACCAATTCCACCACCTAGCCTCGATAAATCCGCACCTTGTCCATGCAGTCTTGGTAGCATATACGCATATTGAGCAAGCTCCACTTGCAGTTTACCTTCTTTGGTACGTGCTCTCGCTGCAAATATGTCAAGTATTAGTTGACTTCGGTCAATTACGCGCACATCCAACTGTTCCTGCAAATTCCTGATTTGCCCACCTGACAGTTCCTCATTCGTTATGACAATGTTAATATTTTTCTCTTCTATAAGTTGGTTGATCTCCTCTAATTTACCTTCCCCAACATAAAATTTCCGATGTGGTGCAGAGCGTTTTTGAACGATAGTTTCAACTACTTCGCCTTCTGCAGTTTGTACAAGAGCTTCTAATTCATTTAATGAATAATAAAATTGTTCTTCATCTTTTTGTTCATGCATAATAGCAATTAATAATACTTTCTCGATATCGATCACCTACTATTTTTATTTATTAGTGTAACAACAACATATGTTTTAATGCATAGAAAAGGCGCTACTGAAAGAATAGCGCCAATCATGCTTCATTATTCCTTATCAAGCGTAACGTTTTTAGATGGAGCAAAGGTGGATATCGCATGCTTGAAAATCAACTGTTGCTTTCCTTCTGTCTCAAGCAACACCGTAAAATTATCAAATGCTTTAATGACTCCACGTAATTGGAATCCATTAGTTAAGAATACAGTTGCCGGAATACGTTCTTTTCGAAGTTGATTTAAATACTGATCTTGAATATTAACTGATTGAGACATGGTAGTACCTCCTCTAATTTCTCTATGTTTTTTATATTCTATGTTTCTTTATAGAATCCTTCTAAATCTGCTAAAATATTTTGAAAAACCTGATTCTTCGTTTCTACTGTAATGGAGTACCAATCTACAGGCATCTTATTCTTGAACCAAGTATATTGCCGTTTAGCAAACCGACGAGAATTTCTTTTCAAAGTGTTAATTGCTTCTTCCAAGCTTTGTTCCCCTTTTAGGTAGGGAAGTATTTCTTTATAACCAATACCTCGCATTGCTTGAGTATTCTCCAGACCTGCTTGATAAAGGCGTCTGACTTCTTCGATTAAACCTTCTTCCACCATTTGATCGACACGTTGATTGATTCGCTCGTACAATAGTGGACGATCCATCTCTAAACCTATGATGCGAAAATCATAACGAGATTCTTCCTGTTGCTTTTGCTGGTACTCTGTCATTGTCATACCTGTACGATCATAGACTTCAAGTGCTCGAATAAGGCGCCGGCGATTGTTAGGGTGTATTTTTTCCGCTTGCAAAGGGTCTACCTGCTTCAATCGTTGATAAACAGCTTCAATTCCCTCACGTTCTATTTCAATCTCAATTTGCTCGTGATATTCGTTAGACCGTTCGCTTACCGCGAATTGATAGTCATATAATACAGATTGTATATATAAACCAGTCCCGCCAGCGATAATCGGCAGTTTATCCTTCTCTTGAATCCTAACAATATTTTCTTGCACTTGTTTTTGAAAATCAGCAACAGAAAAAGAAGCAACTGGGTCTAAAATATCTATCATATAGTGAGGGATGCCTGCTTTTTCTGCTTCGGTTACTTTTGCTGTACCTATATCTAAGCTTTTGTAGATCTGCATGGAATCTCCACTGATTACTTCACCATTAAATTTTTTAGCAACCTCAATAGATAACGCCGTTTTTCCTACTGCAGTTGGACCGACAATGACTACTAATTTCTCTTTCAAGTTATCACTTCCAATGATGACTATGCTTTCTTACAGTATACCTTACATTACCTGTTTCTTCATCTATTTACATGATTCGTTTGAACATTTTTTCCATTTCGTACTTAGTAAATTGAATAATAATCGGTCTGCCATGTGGACAAGTAAAAGGCTCCTCACATTTTCGCAAGTCATCTAGCAGTCGTTGCATATCCTCTATATTTAAATAATGGTTAGCCTTGATCGATCGTTTGCATGACATAAGAATAGCTGCTTCCTCTCTTAACTTGTACAAGTTGAGCTGCTTTTCTTGAATCAATTGATCTACCATGTCTCGGATTATCTCTGCTTCTTCACCTTTTGGAAACCAATGTGGATGTGACCTTACTATATAGGCATTTTGGCCAAATGCCTCTAAAAATAACCCTACTTTTTGTAACTCTTCCTTATATTGTTCAATATAGAGTGCTTCTTGCTGCGTAAATTCAAAGGTTAGCGGGACTAATAAGTCTTGCATATGCCCATCTACTTCACCTATTTTATCTCGGAAATATTCATATTTGATTCGCTCTTGTGCTGCATGTTGGTCAATAATATAAAGCCCTTGTTCATTTTGGGCTAAAATATACGTTCCATGGTGCTGACCAATTGGGTACATAACAGGCACTCGAGTCACTTCTTTATTCACTACCTGTTGCTGTTCTTGTGATTTACCTTCTACTACTTCTTCCAAGTTATTGCTACTATTATGTTCATTATTTTCTATTGTCATACTAGTGCTGATATGTTCCGCCTCACGAACCATCGCGATATCGTCTATTGGGTCCTGATCTGACTTCTGTTGAAAGGGTTCCTGCATCGGTGTATTCACACTTGGCTGATGTCTGTCAAAATCAAATTGTGGCTGATCTGATTTTTCTTTTGGAGTACTTTTTTTCTGACCAGCAGGTATTAGCGTCTGTTGATGAAGAGCTTCTTTAATCATTTTTTCCACTGCTTGAAATAACTCTTTTTCTTTACTAAATCGCACTTCCAATTTAGTCGGATGAACATTAACATCGATTAAATACGGATCCATCGAAATATTCAGCACGACAACCGGCTGTCTGCCGATTGGAAGAAAGGTATGGAAACCATTGGTAATAGCTTTCGCCAGACCAATACTTTTAATAAAACGGCCATTTACTATCGTCGTAATATAGTTTCTTGAAGCTCTGTTGACTTCTGGTTTTGCAATATATCCGGTTATTTCGTAATCTAATGTTTCGGTATGCACGGGAATCATTTGTTTTGCTACTGACATCCCGTATACGGAAGCTGCAATTTGGCGTAAATCTCCTTTACCTGTCGTTTGGAATATTCGCTTACCGTTATGGGTTAACTCAAAACGGATATCAGCATGAGAGAAAGCCATGCGGTTAATAATATCTGTGATATGGCCTAACTCTGTATGAACAGTCTTTAAATACTTAAGCCGAGCAGGAGTATTAAAGAAGATGTCCTGAACAGTAATTTCAGTACCTTGCCTGGCATCACTTCTTCCCTCTTCTTTAATATGGCCACCTTCTAAAAGCATTCTTGTTCCTGCTTCATCACCTGTAGATGTTTTAATTTCTAACCGGCTAACCGCTGCAATACTTGCAAGAGCTTCACCTCGAAACCCTAGTGTTCTCACATGAAAAAGGTCGTTTTCATTATTTATCTTACTCGTGGCATGTCGTAAAAAAGCTTTCTTACATTGATCATGAGGAATACCATTCCCGTCATCAGTTACTTTAATTTCCTGTAATCCTGCTTCTTTAATCTCGATTTTTATCCAACTGCTGTTTGCATCAACACTGTTTTCAACTAACTCTTTGACAACAGATGCGGGGCGTTCTACGACTTCACCCGCCGCAATTTTATTGGCTAAAAAATCCGGAAGTTCGTTGATTTGCATCTATTCTCGCCCCTTTATTCCTTGCGCTTTCTTTTGCAATTGATAGAGCTCATTGATCGCATCCATCGGCGTCATTTCCAATAATTTAATCTTCTGTAAACTCTCTACTATTTCTCGATATCCAGAAGGTTCTTTCTTTTTAACAGGTTCTTCTGGCGCGAAAAAGGCTATTTGTTCCATTGTCATGTCATCCTTGTCCCTGTCCACTGGGGATGATGATTGATCGCTTGACTTTCCTTCTAACTGAGACAAAATAATATTAGCTCTTTTGATTAATTTATCTGGTAATCCTGCTAATTGAGCTACATGAATTCCATAGCTTTCATCTGCAGCTCCTTCGTGAATCTGATGAAGAAACACTACCTTCCCTTCAATTTCTTCGGCTCTAACATGAATATTTTTTAGTGCAGATAAGTTATCTTCTAAACTTGTTAATTCATGATAGTGAGTTGAGAACAGTGTTTTAGCTTTAATATGATCATGAATATATTCAATAATCGCTTGTGCCAAAGCCATCCCGTCATATGTACTTGTACCTCTTCCGATTTCATCAAGTAATATGAGACTATCATTCGTAGCATGTTGAATTGCGTGATTAGCTTCTAGCATTTCTACCATAAAAGTACTTTGACCTGATACTAGATCATCAGCTGCACCAATTCGTGTAAAAATCTGATCCGTTATCGAAAGTTCGGCGCGTTGGGCAGGAACAAAACAGCCGACTTGAGCCATAATGATCGTTAAAGCTAACTGCCGCATATACGTACTCTTACCTGACATGTTCGGTCCTGTGATTAATAACAGATGCTTATCATCAGCTAATTCAATGGTGTTAGGAACAAATTGTTCACCTTTCATCACTTTTTCAACGACAGGGTGCCTGCTTTCTTCTAAGTAAATATGATGATCTTTTGTAAAGTTAGGTCTGACATAATTATTTTCTTCACTTACCGTTGCGAAACTTTGCAATACATCCATTTCACTTAATGTTTCTGCTAATTGCTGTAAGTCAGGAATAAATCTTTTTACTTTTTCTCTAATCTCAAGAAAGAGTTGGTACTCCAATTCAACACTTTTTTCTTCAGCTTCTAATATTAATGTTTCTTTTTCTTTTAATTCCTCAGTAATAAATCGTTCAGCATTCGTTAAAGTTTGCTTACGTTGATAACGACCTTCTGGAATCATCGGCAAGTTTGGACGAGTTACCTCAATGTAATAACCGAACACTTTATTAAATCCGATTTTTAACGACTTAATATTCGTTTCAGCTTTTTCTTTTTGTTCCAGTTCTGCTATCCAATGCTTTCCATTCCTTGACGCATCTCGATATTGATCTAACTCTTGATTGTAGCCATCCTTGAGAAGCTTACCTTCTGTTATCGAAATGGGTGGATCTTCAGCAATACTGTTTTCAAGAAGTTCGTAAAGTTCGGGTAACGGGTCCATCCTATCGGAAAGCGCTTGTACTGCCTTACTATCAAATTGTTTTAACTGCTCTTTGATATACGGAACTTTTGCCAATGATCTCTTCAATTGAATTAAATCTCTTGCATTAACATTTCCAAATGATACCCTGCCTGATAACCGTTCCATATCATAAATAGATTGTAAGGCCTCTCTAATTTCTTCTCGTTCGAAAAACTGTTCATAGAAACCGTTAACTAAATCCAGTCGTTTTTCAATTAACGATTGTGTTAGCAAGGGGCGCTCTAGCCATTTCTTTAGTTTTCGTGCTCCCATGGCCGTTACAGTGCGATCGATTACCCATAATAAACTGCCATACTTTTCTTTTCGCAATAATGAGGAAGTAATTTCTAAATTGCGTTGTGAATACATATCTAATGTCATATATTCAGCAAGCTCAATCACTTGGGCCTTCTTCAAGTGATCAATTGCCCTTTTTTGTGTATGGTATAAGTATTGATATAACACCATACAAGTCTCTCTAAGACGGTCATCCGCAATATCTTTGACAAGCTCAGCTATGGCTTGATCAGGAGTTGTTTCTTTAGCGTACGAAACAGTTAGTTGCATTTTTTCTTTTAATTCATCAATATATGTAGCAGCTAGATCTTTCTCGACGACTACCTCCTTAATAGGACGGTTATATAACTCACTTAACACCGCACTCCATCCACGCTTTATTTCCATGACGAAGGTTTCACCTGTCGACATATCGGTATAAGCTAGATTAAATTTCTGATCTGTTGTTTCTGTCACTACTGCCAAATAATTATTTTCTTTATCATCCAGCATATTCCCTTCCATCACAGTACCAGGTGTAATAAGTTGAACTACTTCTCTTTTGACTACACCTTTTGCTGCTTTTGGGTCTTCCACTTGTTCACAAATCGCCACTTTATACCCTTTATCAATTAATGCTTTGATGTAGCTTTCAGCTGAATGAAATGGAACACCGCACATCGGAATTTTTTCATCGCCGCCACCATCTCTGCTCGTTAGTGTTATTTCTAGTTCTAATGCTGCTTTTATTGCATCTTCAAAAAACATTTCATAAAAATCGCCTAAACGAAAAAATAAAAAGCAATCCTGGTAATCTGCTTTTATTTTTAGATACTGCTGTATCATTGGCGTATAACTCATTCTAGTATCCCCCAACATCTTTCATTTCTTGTAACATTATAGCATAGAAGCAGAATGCAGATAAACAATTAAGAAATTACCTCACCCCGTATCATTCTCCCTATTTTTAAAAGTGGAAAGGGAGTAAGATAAGAAAAAACGGCCTCCCCCGCCGGATCGTTATTACTTTGGTAGTAATGATGAAATATATGAACAGCTTAAGCACCGCTCCGGCTGCTCACTTCCCTTTCGCTGGGGTTTGTCCTTCAGCTAACTTTTTCGAGCAAAACCCGCTCGAGAAAGTGGATCTTCAGCCCAAACAATTCCCACAGGAGTGAAAGTGGGCGGCCTCCGCTATTATCATGCTCTACAACGATAGCATGAGGTAACAAGGTTGTTTTCCCTTACTAATAGCGATTTTCACCTTGTCCATTGTAAAAAGTTAACCTATTACCTCTGACAAGAATTGTTGCACCTCCTTATAGCGGAGACTAATTACGGAGACTCCTGCGCTGATTTCATTCTTTCTATAAAATAAAAAAATACAGTGTGAGCATTCCCCACACTGTATACGTTATTCTTCTTCATGATCGTCTAGGAAATCAGGGTCAATGTCATCGAATTCATCATCTGAAATTGCTAGATCCCAATCTTCATCATCATAGACTTTACCTTTAGGATCTACCTTAACAGAGATCTTTGTTTCACCGATAACTTCTACTAGGAATTCTCTTTCTGCATCCACTTTAATTTTATTCCCTTTCGTATCAATACTGCATTCTAAGCAATTGGGTTGTTGAATGACTTTTGCAATTACTTCACACTCATCACCAATATGTTGTTTATCTCGAATCGATAACGGTACATGATCACAATATTCTACTCGTTCTGTTACTACTTCTGTTTTTGTATTATCATTGTATGCATACCACACATTTACATCATAAGTTCCTTTAATCTCTACTGTATCCTTTTTCACTAATTTTGCATGATAGTTATGATTGATAATCCAACAACCTAAAATACTTGATGGACGATGCGCTGGTGAGATAGTATTCGTTTCTTGCTTAAATTTTCTACCCTTTCCAATCACCGCTTTTGTTATAATTTCTCGGTATTCTTGGTCTAGATAAGACATCGAATTATAACCTCCCTCTTATTTCAATTTCATCATATGCGAGATATTCGTCTATAGTGCCTTCATTCGTATAAAAAATGTTAGCCATAGCGCCTACTTCATCCTATGCAGTTGCCTAGGAATGTGTACATATGTAAAATGAGGGATTATAAATTCGTTACAATCCTTCCTAAAGCTAGCCTATTTACAGTGTTATTGACGCAGATAATATTCAATTTGCTTAATTCTAAGGTCGTGAATTTTTTAATTATCTATTTTCATATACAGTCACAATTACCCCATCCATATTGTTTCCAGAAATTTCATACTCCTTATGTTCCGGTATATTAATTGTTAGGTTTTCGGAATAAGGATAATATATAACAGTATATTGCTCATCCTTATACTCGATAGAAACTTTCTGCTTCTCCTTCAGATAATCCAAGTACTCTTCTAGCACAAAATTCTTCTTTTTAATAATCGCACTATGTGGTAATCCTACATACCGAATATGCCAAGGTTCATATTCGATCCCAGTGACGTCCACTTTATCTTCTGGATAGCGTAAAACAAATCCATGTTTCCAAGCATTTTCTTTTATCCATTCTCCCTCTGATGCATTATACATCGAAGTTTCGGTAGAACCTACATCAAGTGCTAAACCTAAATTATGTTCACTATGTCCTGGTGGTAAAGCATAATCATCTCCCTTGTCTTGATAAAGAGTTTCTTGTTTTTCAAATTCTCGAAAACCGCTACTTATTAAAAAACGATTAACGCCGTCTTTTTGAGCAGCTGCAACCATCTTAGAAAATCTAAGTGCGACATCTTTGGATAAATACATTTCAGACTCTAACAACACATAACCTTGTGTTAACTCGTTATCTGTAAATAAATTAACGATATCTGATTTTATACTGTCTTGGTCTACAGGATATTCACTATTGACCAAAAGTAGATTTCCGCGCTTGATTTGATCTTCTGTAATTTCTTTCTGTAGAGTGTTTTCAGACGAAAGTTCACCATCTAATGGATCATCGTTATTCTGATCAGATGGTTTAATCTCTATATCCGGAATTTCCTGGGTATCGGGTACGATATAAACAATTGAGATACCCAAGCATACTAACAAAAACAATAAAATTACCCACTTTTTCATTTTAAGTTCCTCCTACTTTCTAGTTGATTAAAGTATAGGAAAAACTTCTTAAATAAAAAGTAGGGTAAAGTTTAAATTTTTCTTAAATTTGTACATTGATTTTATTCATTAACTGGTTCAATTTCCTATGGTAAGCGCACTTCAAATATTGTCCGTATTAAATCACTATCAACATGAACCATTCCGTTGTGCTGTTCGACAATATTTTTGGCAATGAACAAGCCAAGGCCGGTACTATTTTCTTGATGAGTGCGAGCTTTATCCCCAGTATAGAACATGTCAAAAATATACGGAAGTTCATCTGGTGGAATGCTATCCCCATAATTGATGATTTGAATAACAACTTCCCCCGAATCAATAAAACCATTGATATCAATATATTGACCATCATATCCATATCGAATTGCATTCGTCAGAAGGTTTTCAAAGACACGTGCTAACAGATCCCCATCAGCTAAAATTGGTAATGGGGAACTCAATTTTGTTCGACAAACTAAATTATTATTTTCGAAGATAGGATACAATTCTTCCTTTAATTGATGCAGTAAATCAGATAAATCAATTTCTTTTTTATTAATTGGTAACTTACCATAGTTCAATCTAGTTATTTCGAATAATTCATCAATGAGTCCTTCTAAACGCTTAGATTTAGTAAAGGCAATCATTAAAAAATGATGAATCTGTTCTTGTGTCAAGTTGTTATCCTTTAAGACTAAATCTATATAGCCTAATACAGATGTAAGAGGTGTACGCAAATCATGAGCTAAATTTATGACTAACTGATCTTTACTACTTTCAGAGAAATCTCCTCTTTCTATAGCTTGTTGCAATTTTTCACTTGCCAAATTAATGTCCTGTGCAATGTCTTTAAATTCATCATTTGTTTGAATTTGAACAGTATTTGTAAAGTCACCACGAGCAAGATAATGAATCCCATTTGATATCTCATTAAAATAGCCAGAATAAGGTTTCGTAAAGAAATAGAAAAACAAGACGGAAAGTGGAATGAAAAAAAGTAAAAAGAAATTAATGTCCCCAACCCTTCCGATGAATAACCGAACTTCAAATAATGGATCTCCATAATCTACCATAGTGTGATAATAAAGTTGTAGTACTTTAAAGATAAAATATGTTATCAGTCCAGCAAACAGTAAACTCAAACCAAAAAGCAACACCATTTTTGAACGAAATTTGCGTACCCTATTAACCATTGAAAGTATACCCCACTCCCCAAACTGTTTTAATCCATTTATTTTTTTGCTTATCTTCTTTTAGTTTTTTCCGCAAAGTTCTCACATGGACCATAACCGTATTACCACTTTCAAAATATGCTTGTCCCCATACCTGTTGAAAAATATTATCCACACTATAAACCTTCTTTGGGTGACTAGCTAATAAATACAATATATCAAACTCTTTTGGCGTGAGCTCAATGTTTTCGCCGTATAACATAACTTCTCGTTGATCAGGAATAATTACTAGTCCAGCAAATTCTAAGGTCAATTTATTATTTGTTTGTGTTTGATTTAATTTTATGAATCGTCTTAATTGAGCATTTACACGAGCTACTAATTCCATAGGTGAAAATGGTTTAGTCATATAATCATCAGCTCCGATAACAAGTCCCTGTACCTTATCGAAATCAGATGTTTTGGCACTCAAAAATATGATAGGCATATTATGTTGACCACGTATTTGCCTTGTTACTTCATATCCATCCATTTTTGGCATCATTATATCCAAAATCAGCAAATCAATTTCTGTTGTCTCGATCATTTGAATGGCTTCTTGTCCATCAGATGCTTTGATAATATCATATCCTTCTTTTTCTAGATGGATGGCAATTAAATCTCTAATCTCCTGTTCATCATCAACTATTAAAATTGAGATTCGTTTCATCTATTCCACTCCTTGAATGCATAGTTGAATTAAGTAAGTCTGTAGATATGAAAACCTTAACCCAACTTACATTATTTTACATAATAAATCGTAATTAGAGATAAAGTAATTCTCTTTTTATTTTCTATTATTTCCTTTACTAGTTCAAGAATATAATTTAGTTAATTCGGACATCTAGCATTCGAGAAGGTGGAAGGAATTGAAAAAATCTGCTATCTCCTTTCAGCAAAACAGAAAAAGCACGATCAACTCTATTGGCTGATCATGCTTTTATTGATTGTTAACAATGACTTTGTCCTTTTTTAGACCCTGTTTCTCCAGCAAGTACATCTCCACCTGTGGAGCGAATCACTTCATTCGTGATCTCTCTAGCAATAGTATTGGTTACAAGTTGAAGAAGATCATTAATGACAACTTGTGATTCCTTAAATTCCTGCACAACTGGAATTTCATCAATTTCTTCTTGCAAGCGGTCGATTTCTGCTTCCACACGTTTTAATGCTTCATGCTTACCATAAGCTTGGAAGTTAACGGCTTGTTTTTGTAAGGCTTTGATTTTTTTAATCGAGCTTTGAATTTTATTATTTTCATTTAATTTAGCTTCTAATTGCTTGAAACGATCGATTTCTTCGATGTTAGCCATTTTGTTAGCTAATTTATGTGCTTCTTCCATCACTTCTTGTCTCGTATATTTTGCCATTTATTTCACCTCAACTGCTGATTCAACCATTTCTCCATCTAGAGTCCATGTTTTGGTGTTCGTGATCTTCACTTCAACAATTTCTCCAATGACAGATTTTGGTCCTTTAAAGTTTACTAATTTATTGCGCTCAGTATACCCAGATAAGACATCAGGATCTTTTTTACTTTCGCCTTCTACCAATACTTTTACTGTTTCTCCTTGATATTTTTTCATCGCTTCTGCTGACTGCTTGTTCACTAGTGCATTCAATCGTTGCAGACGTTCTTTCTTCACTTCCATTGGAATATTGTCTTCCCAACGTGCAGATGGTGTACCTTCCCTAGGTGAATAAATAAAGGTATAGGCACTTTCAAATCCAACTTCTTCGACTAGCGTCATCGTTTCTTCAAATTGTTCATCTGTTTCATTAGGGAAACCAACAATAATATCAGTAGTTAATGTAGCGTTTGGCATGGCTTCTCTAATTTTTCTTACCAATTCTAAATAGCTTTCTCTTGTATAACGGCGCGCCATTACCCGGAGAATGTCAGAGCTACCTGATTGTACTGGTAAGTGAATATGATCTAGCAAGTTACCACCTTTTGCAAGGACTTCAATTAAGCGATCGTCGAAGTCTCGAGGGTGTGATGTTGTAAAACGCACACGAGGAATATCTATTTTGCTGATCTCTTCCATCAAATCACCGAGACCATACTCAAACTCTAAGTCTTTTCCGTAAGCATTGACATTTTGTCCTAATAAGGTAATCTCTTTATATCCTTGAGCGGCAAGGTGACGTACTTCCTGGATAATATCCTCCGGCATACGACTACGCTCTTTACCACGAGTATATGGCACGATACAGTACGTACAGAACTTATCACAACCATACATAATATTAACCCATGCCTTAATTTTACCTTTACGTTGCTTTGGAAGGTTTTCAATAATGTCGCCTTCTTTAGACCATACCTCGACAACCATTTCCTTGCCGAACATCGCTTCATTAATGAGTTGTGGTAAACGGTGAATATTATGTGTACCGAAAATCAAATCAACAAATGGATGTTTTTTCAAGATACGGTTCACTACTGACTCTTCTTGGGACATACATCCGCAAACACCTAAGATTAAATCCGGATTCTCTAATTTTAATGGTTTCAAGTGACCAAGTTCACCAAATACTTTATTCTCTGCATTCTCACGGATTGCACAAGTATTTAATAAAATAATATCTGCATCATTCGTATCTTCTGTTGGAGTGTACCCCATTTGGGTAAGAATACCAGCCATCACTTCGGTATCATGCTCATTCATTTGACATCCATAAGTTCGGATAAGGAATTTTTTCCCTTTACCAATCGCTCTCATCTCTAATGGAATGTCAAAATCATAATGAATATCTACATCTTTTTTCAATCGTTTCTTTGCTTTACGCATGTTTGGTGGTTCATAAGTTGTTTGGAAATATCTCGAAATTAACTCATCGCTTGACATGTTTTTTAAACGATCTAAATTATCGTTCGCATCGGATTTTACGTCCGCCGAACTCTTTTGGTTAATTTGTTGACTTTCTAATCGTTGTTTTTCGTTCATGCTATTTATCTCCTTTCTTACCCCTAATCAATCTTAACAAACTACTTCATCTATTATAGGGGAAAAACCGTGTAAATACAAAGCGAATTAATTGATATTTTAGCAATTATTCTGGAAAATGATTGATAAAATTTTGATAACTAATTTTTTCTACAATGGACGCAGGAAATTTTCGTTTCATCGCAGTTTGTAAGCAGTGATACTGATTGATAGAAGACAGATTTTCTACAAATTGGTCTGTTCCATCGAAATCAGACCCAAATACGAGATGATCTTCTCCGCCAACACTTATAAAAAAGGATATATGTCGCAAAAGGTCATCTATAGTAGCACGATGATTGGCTGTCACGAAATATTGGACGAAAGTAACACCTATTAACCCGTTGTGATTAATGATTTTACGTACTTGTTGTTCCGTTAGATTACGAGAATGTGCACAAACAGATCGACTGTTTGCATGAGAGACTATCAAATGATCACTAAGTTCTACTGCATCATCAAATCCTTGCTCCGAAATATGTGCGAGATCGATCCATATCTTATGTTGATTAGCCAACTCAATAACTTTTCTCCCTAGCGAACTAATCCCACTACCTCTTGGCTCTTCTATCCCGTCTACAGCTAGATTTGCATGATTCCAGGACATACCAATCATCTTCACGCCTAGCTGAAGAAGTATTCTCAGTTTGAACAGATCCGACCCAATACAATCCAGTCCTTCTAAGGTTAGCATTGCACCTTTTTCATTTGGTTTCAGGCTTTCTATATCTTCCTTCGTTTGAACAAAGCGGATATTAGAAAACGGTTTAATAATTCTCTCAAAAAAAAGGTCTACCATATGTAATGCCACAGCAAATTTCGATTCTGTAGGAGTATGTTCAAGAATATAAATAGCAAAACACTGCACTTTTACTGGACTTTGCATCCATTTCTGATAATTTACATCTAGAACGGAATCATCGTCAAAATCGACATGGTGCAACCACATTTTAGACAATGCATCACAATGACAATCGATAATCATCTACTCCACTCCCTGCTAAAAATAGACATTTAAAAACCTGTTTGTCTATTAACAAACAGGTTACTAATATTCCGTATTATCTCGGCTCGACAATTAACTTTATAGCTGTACGCTCTTCATTATCAATCATAATATCAGTAAAAGCTGGAATACAAATGAGATCCACTCCACTTGGAGCAACAAAACCACGTGCGATTGCAACTGCTTTCACTGCCTGATTAAGTGCACCGGCACCTATCGCTTGGATTTCCGCTGAACCACGTTCACGTAATACATTTGCAAGTGCGCCTGCTACAGAATTCGGGTTTGATTTTGCTGAAACTTTTAATATGTCCATTCCTGGTACCTCCTTCAATTGCTATTGTTATTCCACTTTTACTATATTCATGATATTTCAATATATTCCTTTTTATTATGAAGGATAGTCGTCGAAATTTCAAATTTTTCGCTGGTGACAAGGCTTAGGAGAAGAATGGATGATCATCATTTATTTGGATTCGATCGATTTTTACTGCCTTTCCTGTAGAATTATCGATATCGATTAATACACCACTTAATTGGGCACGTCCTGATTTTGGTACCTCAAAACGGACAGGCAATCCAGTAAGGAATTTCTTGATCACAGCTTCTCTCTCCATTCCTAATATCTCGTCATAAGGCCCAGTCATCCCAACATCAGTTATATAGCCTGTACCATTAGGTAATATGCGATTATCTGCCGTTTGCACATGGGTATGTGTACCTACAACTACACTTGCTTTACCATCAGCATACCATCCAAAAGCTTGCTTTTCACTTGTGGCTTCTGCGTGAAAGTCAACAAAAATAATATTAGTACGTTTTTTTGCCTCATTAATCAATGCATCTATTTTACGAAACGGATCATCAACTGGCTGCATAAACGTTCTGCCTAGCAAATTGATAACTGCAATCTCTTGTCCATTTGATTTAATGTAGACAATTTCATTTCCGGGTGTATCAGGCGGTAAATTACCTGGTCGAACCATGTAAGTGGCATCATCAATAAAATTAAAAATTTCACGCTTATCCCAGGTATGATTGCCCATAGTAAGTGCTTGCGCCCCCCACTCAAGTAGGCTTTTATAAATTTTCTCGGTAATTCCTTTTCCTGCTGCTGCATTTTCACCGTTAATAATCGTTACATGTGGTTGATACTTTGCTTTTAATTTTGGTAAATACTCTTGTACCATATTTCTTCCTGGTGAACCTACAATGTCACCAATAAATAAAATCTTCATCTACGTCTACCTTTCTATTTTAAGTACCCATAGTTTTGCACATTATTTTCTAAAAGTCAAAGTTTGATGCCAAACCTTACCGAGACTTATTTCATATGATTGATATAGTAAAGAATATGCAATATAAAGTGAGTCTATGATTCATCCTTACTAATCATTAGCTATGCTTATCAGGAGGTTAGCGTCTATTATCCTTGTGTTACTTCAAGCTTGAAGTAGATGTCAAGAGATGTATAGTACCATGATAAACATAAAAATAGAGAGACTATGAAAGTCTCTCTATTTCGCGTATTCTACTGAACGAGTTTCTCGGATTACGGTTACTTTTATATGACCTGGATAATCCAACTCATCTTCAATTCGTTTACGAATATCTCTTGCGATCTTGGTAGATTCTGCATCATCAATTTCGTCTGGTTTGACGATGATACGAATTTCTCTACCAGCCTGAATTGCAAATGATTTTTCAACACCTGCATATGATTCTGAAATTTCTTCTAATTTTTCTAAACGTTTAATGTAATTTTCTAATGTCTCACTTCTTGCACCTGGACGAGCAGCTGAAAGTGCATCTGCTGCAGCAACGATTACCGAAATAACAGATGTTGCTTCTTCGTCTCCGTGGTGTGAAGCAATTGCATTAATAACGACATCATTTTCTTTGTATTTCGTTGCTAGTTCTTTACCGATTTCTACGTGGCTGCCTTCCACTTCATGATCGATTGCTTTTCCAATGTCATGTAATAAACCGGCACGTCTAGCTAGTGTTTGATCTTCTCCGAGCTCAGCAGCTAATAGACCGGATAAATAAGCTACTTCCGTTGAGTGTTTTAAAACATTTTGTCCATAGCTCGTTCGATATTTCAATCGCCCTAATATCTTCACTAAATCAGGATGAAGACCATGAACTCCTATTTCAAAGGTTGTCTGTTCTCCATATTCACGAATATATTCATCGACTTCACGTCTTGATTTATCCACCATCTCTTCAATTCTGGCGGGGTGAATTCGCCCATCCTGCACTAATTTCTCTAATGCAATTCGAGCAATCTCTCGACGAATTGGATCAAAACCAGATAGAATTACTGCTTCTGGTGTATCGTCAATTATTAGATCAATACCTGTTAGTGTTTCTAAAGTTCGAATATTGCGCCCTTCTCGCCCAATAATTCGACCTTTCATCTCATCATTCGGAAGATTGACAACGGAAACAGTCGTTTCTGCAACATGATCAGCCGCACATCGTTGTAGTGCGAGAGATAAGATATCTTTCGCTTTTTTATCTGCTTCTTCTTTCGCACGATTTTCTGCCTCTTTAATTATCATTGCTGATTCATGAGTAACTTCTTCTTCCACACGTTGCAAAATAATTTGTTTTGCTTGATCCGTGGTATATCCTGATATCCGTTCTAATTCTGCTTGTTGCTCGCTTAACATTGCTCCAACTTTGCTTTCCATTTCTTCAATTTGTTGTTGTTTTTCTGTAAGCGAACCTTCTTTCTTTTCTAACAATAACTCACGCTTGTCTAAAGTTTGATCCTTACGATTGAGGTTTTCTTCCTTTTGCATGAGACGACTTTCAAGCTTTTGAATTTCTGCCCGACGTTCTCTAAGCTCTTCATCCGCTTGTTGACGAATTTTATGATTTTCGTCCTTCGCTTCTAGTAATGCTTCTTTCTTCGCAACTTCAGCGTTTTTATAGCCCTCTTCCACAATTTGTTTTGCTAATTCTTCTGCACTCGAAATTTTCTTCTCTGCAATTTTCTTTCTAATCAGATAACCAACAACAATACCGACAAATGTAAGCAAAATGGAGATGATGATCGCTACAGTATCCATACTTTCACCTCCTCTTGCTATAAACTTGTACAATTTTTTTAAGTCGGCATGTACAATAATACATTTTTGGAAATTTAAATGTATAATAATATATGAATTATACATGTTAATTTTAATCTTCTATTACTTGGATGTCAAGGATTGTAAAGTTTTTGCACAGATAAGTGAAATCAGGAATATTTACCCGAATCTATAATCTTATTCATTTGTCACTGGAAAATAAAACTAACATCTCTTATTTCTCTTCCTTCGAGATGACTACAAAGCTAAAGATTTACCATTTCTCTAGCATCCATTTTGAAATATTTGAACAGCTTGACCACCCACTCCGGCTGGCCCACTTCCCTTTCCGTGGGGGTTGCCCTTCAGCTAGCTTTTTCGAGCAAAAACCGCTCGAAAAAGTGGATCTTCAGGCCAAACGATTACCACAGGAGTGGAAGTGGGCTGCCTACGTTAAGTACTACTCTACGACCTATATCAGAGGTAGAAACTTGGATTATTATCTCATGAAAGCACTAAAATATATCATTGAATTCTAAAAAAATGTGATACCTATGGTTTAAAAGAAGAAAAACTCTGCAGTCTATACGGTGGTTACCCCCAAAAGTTAGAGTCTTGTTATGCAGCTGATTGGCTAGATTGAGTTCGGTATTCTACTGGACTCAATCCAGCCAATTTTTCTTTTGATCGTTCGTGGTTATACCAGTAGATGTATTCTTTAATTCGTCTTTTTAATTCCTCATAGCTTACTAGTTCTTCTCCATAATACATTTCTTGTTTCAATAGACCAAAGAAATTCTCTATTGAAGCATTGTCTGCACAAGTAGCTTTACGTGACATGCTTTGGAATACTTTATTTTGTTTTAATGTACTTACCCATTGGTTGTGCTGATAATGCCATCCTTGATCAGAATGGATAGTGGTGCGATAGGTCGCATGATTCTTTATTATCTCAATCGTTTCTTTCAAAGGTTCCATGACA
>NZ_KB898689.1 GCF_000377765.1 Gracilibacillus lacisalsi DSM 19029
TCATTTTTCTTTTGTTTCAAAATTAGCAATAACTTTTGTAGCACCGAAGTGTTCTAGCAATGCTATTTCACTTGGATCCAAATCTTCTACAAGCCAAAACTCTTCATCATGAATGTAGATTTCATCACCGTAATAAACTTCATTCCCAAAGAAGTCAGTACCGTAAATATCCGGTTCTTTTTCTGGATGACCAGTTTTATTGATTTGATATACTGTTGGATGTTCCGTCAACTCTTTCACCTCCTTTAAAGTTTTGCTAATTCTTCCTCAAGACGTTTGATTTCTTTTTCAATAACTGACCTAGTTACTTCTAAAACTTCATCAACAACTCTTTTATTGCGTGTGAAAACATTGCCGTTGTGGCTATGAATCTCTAATTGTGAGAATTGATCTTGACTTTCTTTAACTGCATGGTTCAAATGTTTGATCTTTTCAATAATTTCATTAGCTTCACCTACACGTTTTTGCATATATTCAAGCGTTTTTCTATCCAAATTTCTAACCTCCTTTCAAGCTACCAGTTATACCTGGTCTTCATGGCTTTATCAGACAATTGCAATTCCTGATCGGTAATCTTTCTACGTTTCAAAATTCTAACCTCAGCCAATAATCTTAATGCATGCATCAATTGCATTTCTGCTTTATCGAATTCACCTTGATTGATTAATTCGCTAGATAGTTCTTTGTTGTCGAAAATTTCTTTGCGATAATGTAATGCTTGCTGCTTGTCCGATTCTCGAAAATGATCACTGAATGGCATTGTTACTCACCCCTATCTAACTCTTCCATGTCCGTAATCTGATCAACTGCTTTGCCTAAGCTGATATTAATTAAACACCCGATTAACGCTGCAACAATAAAACTAATAAACACCCACTGCATCTATTGAAACCTCCCTCTCATCTTTTGCTTCGACATACAGATTGAATAAGAATTCGTTATTCTTTTTGAATTCCTTCATGGCATAAGAGTCATCAACCGGAATCTCGAACGCTTCTTCCATATCTGCTATTAATCTATTGAGTGCATCAATCTTTTCTACCTGATTAATACTGTTGCGCTTGATGTTGTTAAAACGATGGATTAGATCGACCATGTAGCCAATTCGCATTTCGCTATTCACTCCTTCCTGTTTTATGACTAAAATCGTTCAACAATTTCCGCATGTTTGGTAAAAAGAGAAAGCCTATTCGGCTTTTTCAGCGTCCCATCTGGCATATCTTTCATAAGTATCTATGCTATCTCTCATTGCATTTTTACCAGCTGCAAGCACCTCTTTCACTTCATCAGGCAAGTCAGAATAATTTTTAATTACCCACCCATCTGATCGCTTGAGTAAATTTCTAGTTTCATCCGCTTTTTCTTGCCATTTGTTTGACATTTAGATTTCACGCTCCTTTTTTTACGATTTGTTAACCAGTACATGCTCTTTCCCTGTTACCATATGGGCAAGTGCTAATTTACATCTGTTTGCTAGCTCTCTGTTTTCACTGGGATTAAATTCGACTTTTTTTCCGTCGAGTAATTTAAAGTGTCTTACGGTGTACTTTGTTTCTTTTTTCATGCTGACACCTCCTGATTAAAAGGTATGCAATATTAACCGTAGGACTAACCATTAACATTGATAAGATGAAGCATTAAACATTTAAAATCTTCCTAATATGTTTCACATGCTCCTGTGCTTTCGGACCATCTTTACGACCGTTGATGATGTCAGATAAATAAGCATTTGATATGCCGAGCATTTTAGCTAATTGAGTTTGACTCATTTTGCGTTTAAAAAGTTCTGATCTCACTAGTGCCCCCAAGTCTTCTGACATACCTTTACCTCCTTACTTTTAGGATATAAGCTAAAATGTTAGCTAAAATTTCCAAAAATACATTGACGTTTACTAACATATTTGTTAGTATATATCCATAGCTAAATAAGACTACTAAAAGCCTGTGAACAATACATTTATCCGTTCCCCAACGTCAAAATGTGTATTTTAATAGGTCGTATTTTTTGTACTCTTTTTAGCTAACAAATTAGCTTATGAACACAGTATACTAACTCATATGTTAGTTGTCAACATAAAAACTAATATTTTCGTTAGCTTATTGTGTTCTGCTTTAAGGATGGTTGATATGACTACGTTGGAGCGTATAAAAAAACTTTGCAAAGAACATAGCATTAGTGTGAAGATACTCGAAGAAAGGCTGGATTTTCCTAATAATACTATTTACCAATGGAAGTCCAGAACACCTGGACTAGATAAGATCCAAAAAGTTGCAGACTATTTCAATGTTTCAGTTGACTATCTACTAGGACGTACAAATAAGAAAAGACTTGATGAACCAGAAACTTTAGCTGCTCACCATGAAGGAGAAGATTGGACTGAGGAAGAATTAGAGGAGATAGAGGAATTTAAACGTTTCGTGGCTATGCGACGAGAAGCCCGCAACAAAAAGAAAGGGGATTAGCCATGTATTTATATGATACTTTATTGGAGGAATGTCGTAATAAGGATATTGAAGTATATGAAAAGGAAATGAAAAGTGCCGGGTTGTATAGTGATAGCGTAATATGGCTTAATAAGTATTTACCTACATACACCGATAAATATTGCGTACTAGCAGAAGAAATCGGGCATCACTACAAAACAGTTGGCAATATATTAGACCAAACAAAACCAAAAAATAGAAAACAAGAAAAACTGGCTCGATCTTGGGCGTATGAACGTATAGTTCCTTTACACAGAATTGTAGAAGCTCATAAAGAATATATTAGAAACAAATATGAGTTAGCAGACTTTTTAGGCGTCACTGAAAGTTTCTTAGATGAAGCTCTTATAAGATATAAAGAAAAATACGGCGACTTTGTGCATTACGAAAGATACGCTATTTCTCTTGATCCTCTCGGAGTTATTGAGTGGTTCGAAGGTTCTGTTTAGTAAGTTTCACACTCTTAAACAGAACGTGCATTCTATTATTAAAGAAGGTGTTAAAATGAAAATCGCTGCATATTTACGTGTAAGCACTAATGAACAGGTTGATCATGGGCATTCTTTAGCAGAACAAAAAGAAAGACTTGAGGCTTATGCCAAAGTAATGGGTTGGGAGAAACCAATTTATTATATGGATGATGGATATTCTGCTGGTAGTTTAAAGCGGCCACAATTACAAAAACTTATAAAAGATATTGAAAACCAAAAGATAGATACAGTAATGACTACTAAACTTGATCGCTTAAGTCGTAACTTACTTGAACTGCTCCAAGTAATAAATTTTATGGAAACCAACGATTGCAGTTATGTTTCAGCAACTGAAAACTTTGATACATCTACCGCTGCTGGAAGAATGGTTCTTCATTTACTTGGAGTGTTCGCGGAATTTGAACGAGAAAGGACAAGTGAACGTGTAAAGGATAATATGACTTCACTTGCACTAACTTCTGATGTGGCTTTATCAGGTCCGTGCTTTGGCTATGACATTGTGAATAGACGATATAAGATCAATAAGAAAGAAGCCAAGTATGTACGGAAAATGGTTGAAATGATTGAAAATGGGAATGGCAATCGATCAATAGCTAGTTGGTTAAATAGTATGAACATAACAACAAAACGAGGAAAGGAATGGGATTCAACTGCTGTGAGGAGGCTGATGAGAACAGAGACTATAACTGGAACCAGAGTTACTAACAAGCGAAAAAAAGTGGGAGATAAATATGTTATAAGACCGAAAGAAGAATGGATCATAAAAGAAAACAACCATCCCGCTATTATCTCTCCCGAAAGATTTGAGAATCTACAAACCATACTTGATTCAAGAATTAATAATAAACAACATGAAAATGAAACATATTTGCTCACTGGAGTATTGAAATGTGGTCATTGCGGTAGCACAATGAAAGGTAGCAGTGCTCGTCATAATCGAGGAGATAAACAATATGAATATTTCCGTTATATTTGCTCCTCTTATGTAACTAAGTATGGATGCAAACATCATTTTGCGCATCGTGATCAACTGGAAAATGAAATTATTAAACAAGTTGAAAAACTTACTGAATCCTCCCCAGAGGAACTAAAATTAAAAGTATCTTCTTCCAATGAGCAAAACGAAGTAAATGAAATTAAAAAAGCTTTGAAATCACTTGATATGCAAATGATGCGTCAAATTGAAGCTCACGGTAAAGGCTTGATTGAAGATGAAGACTTAAAAAACTCATCCGATCATGTTAAAGAGCAAAGGGTTCTATTAAGAAAGCAACTTGAATCCTTAGAAGAAATCAATGCTTCAAAATCAGTTCAAGAAAAAGCCTCTACACTCCTCCCGGATATTAAGAATATAGATCGTAAAATCGCTAAAACTGCTATTGCTCAATTAATTGATTCAATAATATTAACTGACGAAAACCTTGATATAACTTGGCGTGTCTAATTTATGTCTGATAAGACAAAAGGAGATCCGATAGCCGATTTGTATGAGGATATTGCTGCAGAAGAAAAAGCCCGAGCAACATACCAATGGATTATCGATATATCTGATGATCCGTTTATAAATGATTCATTAAAATTTTTGCGAGAGAGAGAAATTGTCCACTCCCAACGATTCCATGAAGCAGTGGAAATATTAAAAGAAGAACGCGATCGCAAAAAAGTATTTTAATAGCCGTACTAACACAACACCCCCGTCATGCTCACATCTAACGGGGGTAAATAATTTTCAATTTTCTTCAACATTTGGAATAACAATTTCTTCACCAACAATTAAAGTATCATTTTCTAATTGATTGGCCTCCTTAATTTGATTTACAAAGTTCGTATTACCGTAATATTTTTCAGAAATCGAAAATAACGTATCCATTCGATCTACTTCATGAATAATCATATCCGAGCCATTTACTTCCTCAGAGGAATTCAATTTAATAAATACCTGCTCAGCAAAGTGATCTTCTTCCTCGGATTCTGCTGATGATAAATATTCTTCTCCCCAAAATTTGACGGTTAATACTAAGAGGATGATCACAATAAACAATAGTAAAATAAACCGAATAAATGGAAAAGATATTTTCCATTTTGCCTTCGCTTTTCTCGTTTGATGCACTTCACTCCTAGGTGGCAATGAAGAGGCATCGTATTTCACTTGTTGCTGTTCAACTTGATTTCTTAACGATGTTGCCTGGTCATCTCTTTGTTCATGATGCATGACGAAACCTCCCCGACCTAATTAACAAAGCCAATATAACATCCACAAGAAAATGCAGTGTAATTACCACACTCAAATTGCTTGTCCAATAATAAACCAAACCTATCCAAAAACTCAAGACAATAATCGCAATAAAAAGGACTACTTTTGATAAATACCTAATATGAACAACCGCAAAAAGAATACTTGCAATAAGTATGCCAAAATTAGTCTGGATCACACCTCTAAACAGGAATTCTTCAACAGAAGCAATAAAGAAACATAACAAGATAATGCCTATATAAGAGCCTTCTTGAAATATTTTTTGATTGATCCCTCCATCATCCCACCAGTTTTTTTGAAATATTTTCATTAATAGGAAATCCAATGAGATGATCATAAGAGCAGAGAAAACACCAAATATAATCCAATCGGAGAAGTTCCAATAAACTAAAGCAACTATATCTTGCCAGTCATTAAATAAAAAGGAAGCTAAAACGACCGCGATCAGTCCCAGAAGTAGCTGAGAGAGCCATATTTGTTGTTTTAATTGTTTACTTGACAGTAGCCTGATAAGTTCTGCTTGGCTTCTTTGCATATTAGTCTCCTTGATATAATATTTCTTTTAAATTGGTTTGCCAATCTTGTGTACTACTATTACTCTGTTCAATTGCTGGATGCCAGTTTTCCCATCGAAAATCACAATAATCACAACACATATTCGTTGGTTTTTGGATATGATCCTGAAAATGTGAAAAGAGTTTATTTCTCCTACAACCTGTCGTATGAAGCCATTGTAACATTTCGTTTAATTTATTATACTTGTATCGATAGCGTTTTTCTATTGTTTCCTGCAATATCATTAAGGCATTATGAAATGGTAGAGCGGTTATATTAAATTGTTCATGTTCTAAAATATTCAGTTTTTCTAATTGGTAACGAAAAAACCTCCAATGAGGCTCCATCCCATTTACATTCAACATAAATTCCTCTTTTAAATCATTCAATGATACATCATTATGATAAATTAGTTTTAACATTTGCTTAACAACGCCAATGTCAGGTAATTCTGTATCAAGTAACCGTTGTGGAATGATGTGATCATACTCATGAAAAAGAGTTACACTAACAGCTTCCTGTCCATTTCTTCCTGCTCTGCCTATTTCCTGTATAAATGATTCGATTTGGGATGGAAAATGATAATGAATCACTAATTGAATATCTTTTTTATTAATGCCCATGCCAAAAGCATTTGTACAACAAATAACATCCAATTGCTTGTTCATAAATTGTTGTTGGATCAATAATCGGTCCTGATTATCTAAACCACCATGATAATATGCGATATTTCGATCATGTTCTTTTCCTTGCAATATCGACGCAACCCTAGCAGCCTCTTCTCTACTAGAAAAATAAATTAAAGTAGGAACCCTATAATTCCGGATAATCTTCGCAATTTTCTCTTCTTTTTCTTTCACCTGATCCACCTGTTCCACTACAAAGGAGATATTCGGTTTATCCATTGGATAGATAAATTTTTTGACATTCGGTATTTGTAATGCCTCCAAAATATCTTGTTGGACATCTGGTGTTGCCGTTGCAGTCAGTGCTAATAATGGTGGCTTATTTAATAACTGGTGTGCTTGTTTAATTCTAAGATAATCTGGTCGAAACTCATGGCCCCATTGAGAAATACAATGCGCCTCATCTATTACAAACAAACTAATCTTCAAAGACTTTATTCTCGTTAAAATCCGTTTACTCTGTAGCATTTCCGGTGATAAGTATAGTAATTGGTAAGAATCGATTTGTTGTATAAGTGTTTCTCTTTCTTGATAGGAAAGCATACTGTTTAATGCAGCTACCTTTTTAAACCCAGTAGCCTTCAACTGCTTAACTTGATCCGTCATTAAGGAGAGTAGAGGTGAAGCAACAATGACAATTCCTGATGACATCATAGCTGGTAACTGATAACAAATAGATTTCCCTGTTCCAGTTGGAAGGACCGCAAAGACGTTCTGTTTCTTCAGAACAGCTTCTATAATTTCTTTTTGGCCAGTACGGAAAGTCGAAAAACCGAAATGGGCTTGTAAATTCTGTTCTAGTTGTAATTCAGACATATTGATTCTCCTCCACATTATTTCGTCCTTCTAAAGCTATTACCAGTTTAATTTGGAAATAGCTAATTGAATCTGGTAATAGACTTTTAATATCCTTCAACTTTTTGGATTCAAGCTTTTTTAAAATTTCTCTAATTAATCGATAATCTTGTTCCGTAATATAGGCAGGCCAATTCAATTCTTGGTAGATATAGGCAATTTCAACAATGTGATCTTTTATCGTATTTTCTTTCAAATTACGAACATTAGCAATTTCATCAATTGATAGCCCCTGCTTCAAATAATAGAATGTCTGATTTGTTGAATCACTTAACAACTTATTCGTTTGATGAACAGGATATAATTGAGGAAGAAACCTAAAGTTATCTTCCGTTTCGATTGCTTTACAGATAGCATGAATAATGTTCATGAAAGATAAATAAACATCGTGAGTGGTAATATAATATTTCTTTGCAATTTGGTACCTGCTAAGGCCAACTTTTTTAAGTGAGGTTAAACTATCAACAAAAGCTGCTGCATGATCATCTGGAAAATTCTCTAAGATCATGGTTAAATCTTGATAGAGATATTTCAATATGGTAGCAGTACCTAGTTCGTGTTGTTTGTTCCATACTTTTTTTACAAATTGCTGGCTTTCAACATCCTCAATAATCGGTATAAAACGTGGATTTTTCCGATGAATATGTGTCAATGTTTGAATAAAAAGTAATAGATTTTTAGAAAAACGATCCGCTTTTTGATGAAATTTCTCACCGTTCAGATGAAAATAATCCGCTTGTTCTTCCCTTAGTTTTTTATAATACATCTTTCCCCTTTCACTAATATGTACAGTTTGTTGATCGGGGTTAACCGTAATAAGCTGATGATATTCTAGGCGTTGGATTTCCTGATTAAAAGCTTGTCTGGTCAAAGAATTATATATTCCGAAATAATTGGTTAAACCAAATAAATTGCTATCTTGTATCGTTTGAGTCGATTTCTTCGCTGTTAACAAGTGATATATATTATATACTGTTCGTTCACCATTTAGCTTTAATATACTATCTAATAAAATACATTCAAACATGTGAACACCTCAATCTAAGCTATCTATATTTTAACAATTATTGTGAGATTTGAATACAACATCATTGTAACTTACAAAAGTATTTGATAATCTAATAACTAGAATATAAGATAGTAAAGGAAGTGGCAATTGATGCCATATTATACGTGGATAGAGAAAGAAACGTGTATTGCGTGTGGAGTATGTGGTGCAACTGCACCTGATTTATTCGATTATGACGACGAAGGTGTTGCATACAGCAAACTCGATAACAATAAAGGGGAAACAGCAGTGCCTTCAGATACAGAAGAAGACCTTCTAGATGCGCATGAGAGCTGTCCAACCGAATCAGTAAAAATATATCACAAAGAATAGGGATTGTTATAGCCCTATTCTTTGTTTTTTTTGCGACCATTTATTGAATAATGTTAATTTGATCGGTAGTTTGAATTGGTTCGGATAAATCATACTTACCAATTTGATCGATTCCTATACTAAAGATGACTTCCTGATATCCATAAGTGAATGCAGTAGCTAAGATTGCTTCAATCATTTGAACGGTAATTTGATTGTCCCCAATTTGAGCAGAGGATAAGGAAACAAATACCTGGCCACCCGGCTGATCCTCGGTCTCAATAACAGTATCTTCCGGTATAGAAGGCTGAACATTGAATGCTGGTTCCGCTATTTTCATTTCTTCTAACGCTGCAGTTAATGTCTTGAATATTCCATCGGTTTTGGCAGCCAACCATTCTGCCCCATTATTACTTTGATATATTTTATAAGGTACTTGCTCGATAGGACTTAGAGGAACAAGGTTATTACTAATATCTCCTTCGTTTAAGATAGGATGGTGATTCTCGAATTGGATTTCCTTCATCCCTAACGGTCGAAACATATACGCTAACACTTTTTCGAAATTGCTGTAATTATTTCCACTAGGTTGCAATTCAAAGGAATCTGTAAATGTTGCAATTACTTTTTGATTCTCTCTCTGAAATTGTATCTCTCGTATTCCGATATCATACAAGTCGTTTTCTTCTAAATCGATATATTCGTTAATTTGATTATAAGAAAAGTTACTTTGCAAAATCGTAATCGGTATGATGTGTTGGCCTTGTTCTGTCAAAAACGCCATATGGCTAGCACCTTGTGTATCTTCCATGTCAAGTAAATAACGATATTCTTCCTTTATATTGTCCTGCATTTCCGCTTTATTAAAAATGTCTGCTTCTCGAGACTCTTCTGCTGTTGATGCTTCATCATCAGCATTATCAAAAGTATCCATGTCTGAATCATCAGCCATTTCAGAAGTTGATTGATCATAACTCCTTGAAAAATCTTGTCCCTGTATAATGACGAAAATTAACAATGCTGCACAAACAGTAGCAAGCACCGGAACCCATATAAATGACCGCTTCTTCTGAGAAGATGGTTTATCTTGCTTCATTTGTGCTTCAATTTGCTGAAAAACCTCTTCCTTAGTACGCTTATCTTCTATTTTTGGTAATTTTCGTAGCTGTTCTTTTAACTGTTCATCATTTGACTTATGATTCTTCATGATCGCCTTCCTCCTCTCTCAACGAGGTCATCATACATTGTTGCAGGACTTTAAGCGCACGATGCTGAGTAGTCTTTACTTTACTGGTAGTCCAATCTAATATTTCTGCCGTCTCTTTTATATTAAAGTCTTGGATAAAACGTAATATAATTACTTGTTTTTGATCATAGCTACAATGTTCCATACAGGTATAAATCTGTTTCATTTGGTCATCTAACAACACGTATTCTTCCGGCGCCTGCTGATCCGACTGAAGTTGCTCTCCTTCTTCTCCCCAGTTAAAGAATTCTAAAAATTTATTTCGTTTTTTCTTTAATTTGCGAAAATAGTCAAAAGTAACATGTCTGGCAATCGAAAAGAGCCATGTTTTTTCCGAACTTTCTCCTTTAAAATGTTGATATGAACGTAAGACCTTGATATAAACTTCTTGAACAATATCTTCGGTTTGTTGTTTATCTTTTACCATATAAAATATATATTGAAATAAATCCTGATGATATTTGTCATATAGTTCCTCAAAAGTGGCCTTCACATCGAGACCCCCTCACCTTATTCTATTTGTCGAAAATTACAGCGAAAAGTTACAATTAAATTCAAATTAAGTATACAGAACTAAAATACCACAGTAATCCATACTGTGGTAGTAAATTTGTTAAAATCTATGATTAGTATACTGAAATAATCTCGCTAATACCGGATATAAGAGGATCGTAAAAATCACATTTCCTACAGCATGAGCGATATCAAAGGATATACCTGCCAAGTAGTAAGCGACAAAATTGCCAGCATACGTAAATGTTCCTAAGTTAACGATCAATCCGTAAATAAATGCTGCAAAAAACGCAAAAATAGTTAATAGTATCATGGCATTTTTCCTGTTATATTGTCCGATAACGCCAGCTAATAGTCCTATTATTGCCCATGCAATCATTTGCCAAATAGTCCAAATTCCCATACCTAAAAAAAGATTCGTAATGTACGTTGAGATGATCGCGATACATATTGCTGGTAATGCACCTACCATTGCACCAGTAATGATGACAATGGCAGTCACAGGTTGGATATTGGGTAGAAATTGAAAAGTGATTCTGCCTATAACACAAACAGCTGCTAATAATGATATAAGTGTAAGTTTATAGGTATTCAACGTATCACTCGATTACTTGAAGATCAAAGGTAATATGATCTTCATCCTCTACTTGATAATCAGCAATCCCTTCGTTTACCATTTCTCCGTTTGCTTCATATGTCCAGAAGGTGTTTTCATCAGTATTTTGTTGGTGCCCTTCAATGGCCGTAAGAAAACCTTCGTCCGTTACTTCCACGTCATAATTTTCTTCTAGGACAGTTTGCAAGCTTGTTCCTGCTTGAACAGTGAAATCATCCTCACTGATCGTAGTGTTTGTTGTTTGATCTGTAATCGTTAATGAAATAGATACTTCCTCATCTGTTGTTGATGTATTTCCACAAGCAGTCATTACAGTTGCTAAAATAGTTATAATAAATAATCGTTTAATTTGTTTCATAATCTCCATTCTCCTCAATTAGTAATGTTGAGGATAAAAGCGATGTTCATGTATGTAAAAGTTGATTCTACACTCGACATGCTTAATCCTCGAAGCATGAATAAATGTTTAATGGCAGGTCTCCTGACTTTGTGTATTATTCTACTCTAGCGTCTTCCCATACGTAAATTTACCGTACAGTGACATAGGCTATTTCGTTACACTTACAGTTGCGAGGACAGTTCTGGATTCACACCAGATTCCCTTTTAAGCAATACACCATTAAACACCCATATTCTTCTATGAGTTATGTGTTACTTCAAATTTATAACCGACGCCCCATACTGTTACAATCATTTTCGCAGCATCTGTTGATACTTTACTTAGCTTTTCTCTCAATCGTTTCACATGTGTGTCTACTGTTCGCAAATCACCAAAAAACTCATATTTCCATACTTCTTTCAATAATTCTTCCCGTTCAAAAACTTTGTCCGGAGATTTGGCTAGAAATAACAGCAATTCGTACTCTTTTGGTGTTAAATTAACTTCCTTATCATCTGCTAAAACACGATGTGCATCATTATCAATTAATAGATGTGGAAATTCAATCAAGTCTTTCGACCGGTTTGCTGTATGTATCGTATTAGAACTTGTTGATCTTCTTAATAATGCCTTAACCCTTAATACAACTTCACGTGGACTAAACGGTTTCACGATGTAATCATCAGTACCGGCTTCAAAACCATGAATTCGACTCAACTCTTCCCCTTTAGCAGTAAGCATAATAACAGGTGTCGTCTTTTGTGTTCTCAGTTCTTTACATACCTCTAAACCATCTTTTCCAGGCATCATTAAATCAAGTAAAATGACTTCATACTCTTCCGTCAAAGCTAACTTCAAGCCTTGCTCTCCGTCTTCCGCTTCATCAATCTCAAAACCTTCGCGCTCTAAATACATTTTTAATAGACGGCGAATTCTATCTTCATCATCGACAACAAGAATTTTTTTCGATTCCTGCTCCATCCTTCTCCCCCCTATCTCTTACTAGTATATAGGCAAAAAGCACAAGAGACAAATAGCACTTGTACTTTCTGTCTAAAGATTTACGCGTAAGAATGTAAACCGGCTAACACTAGATTAACAACGATTAAATTGAACATAATAATCGCAAACCCTATAACAGCTAACCAAGCTGATTTCTCACCATGCCACCCTCGCGATAAACGAAGGTGTAAGAAAATAGCATAGAAAAAGAAAGTAACGAGTGCCCATACCTCTTTAGGGTCCCAGCCCCAATATCTATTCCACGCTTCTTGTGCCCAAATGGCCGCAAATATCAAACCACCTAGAGTAAATACTGGAAATCCAATAGCAACTGCTCGGTAACAGACCTCGTCCAATAATTCCGGGTTTGCCTTTTTTAGCAATGGTTGGATTGCAGCAGCTACTCTTTTTCTCAATATAACTCTCGCAATCAAATATAATAACAAACCAACAGTTAAAGACCAGACTAATGTATTCAATTTACGAGGCGCTTCTGCACCGTGCAGCCATCCTGGTGCAGTAAAAACAGCCTCCATCTTACCTTCTGATGTTAATTCACCATTTTCTGGACCGAACAATGCTGGCAGCTGATAATCTAATGTCATTTCTTCTTCATCAATCACATAAGAAAATGTTGCCTTATAATCCATTGATGAAAAAATCGTCGTAATAATCACAAATCCTAATGTTGCACAAATAGAATACATAATGATTTCTAACCAAGTAGTTTTGGCAGTAGTTCGAGATTGATTAATTTGACGGATTAAATAGATAATACCTGCTACAAAACTTACCGCTAGAATCGCTTCACCTAAAGCAACTGTTGTAACGTGAATATACAACCAATGACTTTTCAAGGAAGGAACTAAAGGTGAAATTTCTTTTGGGTACATACTTGCATATCCGATAATTAAGAGTGCTACAGGTAAAGCAAATAACCCTAATAACTCTATACGATAGATAAAGTATAAAATGATAAACGCTAATACCAGCATCATACCGAAGAAAGTAACAAATTCAAACATGTTACTAACCGGTGCATGTCCACTTGCCATCCATCTTGTAAAAAAGTATCCAACTTGTGCGATGAACCCAAGTATAGTAGTACCAATCGCTAATTTGTTCATGAGTGTGAACTTTTTTTCGTGTTGCTTGTCCCTAATGGTTGCAGCAAAAAAGATGACTGCTATTAAGTAAATCACAAAAGCAGTATACAAAAGACCTCCACTCAAAGTTAGTAAATCCATACACTTTCTCCTCCTTGCATCACCTCAAACGGTAATGAATTACACATCATTCTTTTTTTCTTGGTCACGAACCATTGTAAAAGATGTCCCGTCGATTAGTTTTTCAAATTCTTTAGTTAATCCATACCAATTTTTGTTCGTATGACAAGCTATATACATTCTATCCGTAGCTTGATGAATCCAAATTCGTCGATGCTGCCAATACATCCCTTGTACAACACCAATCATGAAAATAAATGCGCCTAAGCCTATAATAGGAAGTGTTAAATCTTTCCTAACCTTTAAACCACTGACATCGCGCACACCAAAATCTGTTAAACTTAGCTTATACTGATTATCACCTGAAGGGATATTCTGACCAATCGCTAAGAAACTTGCTTCACGCTCCTCTATATCAGGCCCATACACAAAGAAGACAAATCCTGGGTTTCGAGGATAATTAGATACGGACCTTGGCTCCCCGTTATTTAATTCATATTCCGGATAAAAACGATTCAGCTCAATACGATAGCCATTATCAAATACATATTCACTTTCAGGATCAGTTAAATCAACGGTAAACTCTACAATAGCTTCTTCCGCTTCATCATCTGTCTCATGCAACTTAAAAGACATCGTCTGAAATTCATTGAGTTGATAACTATCTTGATAAAGTGCTAAACCATTTATTTTCAACGGTTCGTTTACAATAATTTCACCGCTTTTGACTTCTTTTAATTCTGGCTCCGACCCAATAACATCCTTCGATACATCTTCATATATAATAGCATTCGTTTCGAAATGCTTCGGTACCGGTCCACTAGTATTTTGTAGAGCTTCTTCAAAAATCGCATCTTCGTCATCATTTCCATATGTTTCAAAAATAAATTCTTCGTTTTTTATGTAATATTGTTGACTAGTACTAGGTATAACTGCTGTCTCGCCTTCTCTGACCCAGACAAAATCATCCACGTACATAAATGGAATGAAACGAAATAGTGTTCCTAATAAAAAGATAATAAGTCCTAAATGATTTACATACGGACCCCACCTTGAAAATCTACCTTTCTCCGCAAGTATGTGACCGTCTTTCTCTGTGATCTTATACCGATGCTTTTTAAGGTTGTTAATAAAGCGAGTTTTATCTTCTGTCTGATAAGCCGTATATTCTCCAAACAGTTTCTGTCTTTTCAAAAAATTGGGATGTCGTTTAATAGCTTGATTTTTTAATGCCTTATATAATGGAACTCCTCTGTCGATACTTACGATAAAAATAGAAATACCGATCAAGGCGATCAATACCATATACCACCAGGAGTTGTATAAGTTATGAAAACCTAACTGGTAATAGATTTGCCCTGATAATCCGTATTGATCCCGATAATGTAGAGCTGGATCGACATTTTGTGGAATATACATTTCCTGAGGATAGATCGTTCCTAGTGCAGATGCAACTAATGCAATCGCAATTAATGTAACACCAACTTTAACCGACGAAAAGAAATTCCATATTTTATCTACTATCGAACGATTTTTCGTTTTGGAACGAATTGAACTACCATCATATCGCATATTCAATAATGTACCTTGCTGGTCATTATCTAACGGTTTTCCACATTTTTCGCAAATAGTGGTCCCTTCCTTATTCTGATGACCACATGTACTACATTTTATTGTGTTCATAAGAAACCCCTCACGTTCCCTTTGGTACAATTTCTTGTAAATAGCCTTCTAATCGTTCAAGTGAAAGTTCACCTAACACCCGGTCTACCACCACTCCATTTTCATCAATGAAATAAGTAGTTGGTAATGGTCGTATTCCGTAAGCATCCAACACTTGGCTATCTTTATCATGAAGAATTGGGAATGATAAATTATAATGATCTACAAACTTATCAATCACTAATTCAGTAGCATCCACGCTAACAGCAACAATTTCTACTCCTTGCTCTTTATATTTCGGATACAATTCCTCCATATAAGGCATTTCTCTTTCACAGGGTTCACAATACGTAGCCCAAAAATTAAGCATAACGCCTTTACCCTCAAGATCTGAAAGCTGCAGTGAGGATTCTACTTCATCTTCATTATTCGCAACGCGATCCAATTGAAAATCTGGTGCTTGTTCCTTTATGTCTACAGCTGCTTCTTCTTCAGCTGTTAAATTCGAAACAATAGCAAACACTAAAGCTCCGAACAGGACAACCAATATTGCTGATCGAAAAATAAAGCGATTTCGCTTCTTAACTTGCTTCTTTTGTTTCGCTAGTTCAATCTTTTCCATCGATCTCACTCCCTTCGATCATTGTATCATTTACGATGATCAAAAATTGTGACAGTTATTTAACAATTACTTAGCCAATTTCTTAAGCTCGGCAACTTCTTGTGGTGTCAATTCTCGATGTTCACCTGCATTTAAACTATCTAACGTTAAGAACCCAAATTTTTCCCTTTTAAGTTTCTGCACAGGCGTACCGATTGCTTCAAACATTCTTCTTATTTGCCGGTTTTTACCTTGATGTAAAACCATTTTAACAATAGATGTTTTTTTCTTCGAATCAGTGGACATTACCTTTACATGTTTTGCTTTTAATATTTCTCCTTCAGAGCGAATCCCTTTTTTGAATAATTGTAATTTTTCTTTCGATGGAATTCCTTCTGTTTTGACGATATATTCTTTATTAATCTGATGACTCGGGTGTAACAATAGATTGGTAAAATCACCATCATTCGTCATGATTAATAATCCTGAAGTATCATAATCTAGTCTGCCAACAGGATAAAGTCTTTCTTCATATTCCTCAAAATAATCAGCCACCGTCTTCCGGTTTTTATCATCAGATACACTAGTAATCACACCACGTGGTTTATAGAATAGAAAATATAATAATTTTTCTTTTTCAATTGGTACTCCCTCTACTTTCACTTCGTCTTGATCCGATACCTTGGTACCTAGTTCAGTCACTACCTTGCCATTTACTTCTACGAGACCATCAACGATCATTTTCTCTGCTTTTCTCCTAGAGGTGATCCCGCTTTTAGCAATTACTTTCTGCAGTCGTTCCATTATGCTCACTCTTTCTTTCTAGATTTATGTTATCATTGTTAACCATGTCTTTTATTTCATATACATCAGAAAACCGCAAGCGTCCGCTTAAAACAAGAGCTACTGGACCGAAGCAACTGAGATATAGGAATCACTGAAAAAAAGCGAACCAATGTTGACTTATCGTAAGTTGCTTTCGGGAAGTCGCCTAGTTTCTGAGTGCTCGGAGCCAGATCTCCGCGCAAATTATCTCCTCTCATGAAAACAGTAGCGCTTAAAAAACGAGCGCTACTACAAGAATAACCACGACACAATTATTACTGAAACTATTATACCAATAAAGTCCGCAATCAGTCCAACTTTTAAAGCATTACCCATTTTTTTAATACCCACCGCGCCAAAATAGACTGTTAATATATAAAGGGTCGTATCAGTACTTCCCTGCATGGTAGATGCCAGTCTTCCTAAAAAGGAATCAGGACCATAAGTTTTGATAATCTCAGTTGTTACACTTAAAGCGGCTGTTCCGGAAATGGGTCGTAATATTGCTAACGGTGCTATATCTGCTGGTATTCCAACCTTTGATAAAATAGGCTGTAATAAGCCGATAAACGCATCTAAAGCTCCTGAGCTCCTTAGAATCGCGATAGCCACTAACATTCCTAATAAAAAAGGAAGAAGAGAAACCGACATTTTCAAGCCTTCTTTCCCACCTTCCACAAACACCTCATATGCTGGAACTTTTCTTATAATGGCCACAATTAAAATCATCATTACGGTCACTGGAACTAACCAGATACTTATAACCGTCAACCATTCAACCATGTTTAGACTCCTTTCCTTCTACCTGCACTGCAACCTTCATTTTTGACGTGTTTTTTGCATCAAACGATCAATCGTTATCGCTGAAACAGTTGTAATAAAAGTAGCCAAAATCGTACTTGCGACAATTTCAGTTGGTGCAGCTGAACTATACTCCATACGAATGCCGATTACCGTGGTCGGTACGAGTGTGAGACTGGAAGTATTAATAACTAGAAAAGTTATCATGGAATTACTGGCATGATCCGATTTACTTATTTTCTTCATCTCTTCCATTGCTTTGATACCCATTGGGGTAGCCGCATTCCCTAATCCGAATAAATTGGCTGAAAAGTTGGCAAGTATATACCCCATTGCCGGATGACCATCAGGAATTTCAGGGAATAATCGTTTCACAATCGGTCTAAATAATTTTGCAAAACCTTTTAATATCCCCGCTCGCTCAGCAACTCTCATCATGCCTAGCCAAAAAACTAATACACTTGATAAACTAATGACCAGTGTAACAGCATCACTTGCCCCCTCAAACAACGCTTCATTAACTTGTTCCATCGTTCCATTAAACATGGCATAAACTATTCCAATGATCGCCATTAATGCCCATATCACATTAATCAAGATTATCACCGAACAATCGTTTCAATTGTTCCAGAAAAGTGTTCCAGAATGATGGTTCTTTCGATTCTTCCATAGAAGAGAGATATAGTGATGTATCCGTAATGGCTTCATCATGAAGATAGAAAACGCGTTTTCCGATCTTATCAAAATCAGAAGGTGTACGACTCACATAATTTTTATAGCTAATATTATTTACTTCGTTTTCTGCTAAAGGATAGTAGATAGATTCTTGGATTTCTGCCGTAATGGCATCTTCTTGATCAGTTTGTAGTCTCATTGTGGATTCATCTTGTATTTTTCTTAACGGAAATTTTTCAAATCCCCATTCAAATAAATTCATATGATCTTGCCAGTCACTTGGAGCATTTAAAGTTACAACGATTAATGTTTGTCCATTTTTTTCAGCTGTTGAAACAAGCGTCCTCCCTGCAGCTCGTGTATAACCGGTTTTTCCACCGTTACTGTACTTATATAATTGGGTAAGCAATTTATTTTTATTTATCCAAGCATAATCACGGGCGGAAGATTGATATGATGATGTACCGGAAATTTCTCTAAAAATATCGTTTTCCATTGCATATTTGGTTAAAAGTGCCATGTCATAGGCTGTAGAGAAATGAGTTTCAGAGTCAAGCCCATGCGGATTGTCAAAATGACTATTTGTCATACCAATCCATCTGGCTTTTTCATTCATTAAGTATGCAAAGCCTTCTTGGCTGCCACCGATATGCTCGCCTATAGCTACGGCTGCATCATTTCCTGATCTTAACATTAAACCGTAGACAAGGTCTTTTAATGTAATCTTATCCTCTTTCTTTAAATAGATGGAGGATCCTTCAGTTGATATTGCGTTGTCCGATATTTTTACATATTCATCTAGTTTACCGGATTCTATAGCAATTATAGCGGTTAAAATCTTGGTGATACTTGCAATAAGTGTTGGATTGTCCGCATTTTTCTCATATAGCACTCTTCCTGTTTCTTGATCCATTAAGATAGCACTCTCTGCTGAAACCTGTACATTTGCTTTTATTTCTGGTTGTGGTAATAAGACAAAAATTAATACAATACATATACTATAAATAAACGGTCGCATGACACACCTCTTCTCACTTTACAGATACGTTTGTACCATTCTATGCAGACGAGCAGTGCATATGACTACAAAACAAGCAAAACCACCTGTCTTCATTAGTAATATGGTAATTAGGTGTGCGGTCACATCAGACATAATTTTGAAATATATCGTGATGATAACTACCACTCCGGCTGCCCACTTCCCTCGTATGATATAGGCAACCTTAATTTTAAGGTATCCCCATGAAATTGTATAATGGGGGTAATCAGATGGAGGTATCGTTACTTCCCTTGAAGCTTAGTCTTCGTCGGAAAGTCTGATGCCTCCTTCTTTATAGAATGATTCGTATCAGCTGGATGACACAGACGTTGTCGAATATCGAACGAGGATGGATAGCTATAAAGATGCGGAGGATTCCTCTTTTCTGATTAATCTATCACACGGGTGGTGTT
>NZ_KB898690.1 GCF_000377765.1 Gracilibacillus lacisalsi DSM 19029
TAAGGCCGTGCCCGTGGAAAGCGAAGTATCTTGCCGGAGCGCATGTAAGAACTCATCAAAATGCAGTACAGGAAGAGAGCAAATTCTTGTCATGTTATTTCGCAGTATATGGATACTGTTTGGTGTGGAGAGGGGGTTAATATGAATATTAAAAAGCCGAGTGTGGGCACTCGACTTTTGCTTAATAATCTAATTTTTTTGTTTTCTTAATTTTACCTGTCCATTTTTTATATCCACCTTGTAACTGATAGAGGTCTTTATATCCTTGTTTATCAAGAATTAATGCCGCTCTCATGGAGCGTGAACCATTCTGGCAATATAAGTAAACAGGTTTATCTTTTCTCAGCTCTGTTAAACGCTGTTTTAATTGCGTTAATGGTATGTTTCTTGCACCAAGAATGTGCCCTCCATCATATTCCTTCGGTTCTCTCACATCAATAAGTTGTGCTTTACGATAACCTTCACGAAATTCATTTTCCGTTAGGGCTTTTAGTATCTTTTTTTGTTTAAAATAGCGGTATACGGTAAATAAAATAAAGGCAATTAGTATACCGATAAGAATGTATAATTCTGTCATTTTTTGAATCCCCCAATGTCTTCTATTAAATCCTCTAAAAAGGATTATACCATTTAATAGTGTGAAATAAAGAAAAAAATTTTGAACTTAAGGATTTTAAGAAAGATGTCTTGTCTCACCTGTCATTCTATTGTATGCTTTTATTTACATAATATATATAGTAATGGAGGATGTATATGCCTACACCGACAATGGAAGATTACATAGAACAGATTTATATACTAATGGAAACAAAAGGATATGCAAGAGTATCTGCGATAGCCGAAGCTTTACAAGTACAGCCGTCATCTGTGACGAAAATGGTGCAAAAGTTAGACCGTGATGACTATTTGAATTATGAAAAATACCAAGGGCTAATCTTAACCTCAAAAGGTAAAAAAGTAGGGGAAAGATTAGTATATCGACATGAATTGTTGGAAAAATTCCTTAGAATTATTGGAGTTGATGAAGAAAATATTTATACCGATGTTGAAGGAATTGAACATCACTTAAGCTGGAATTCAATTGATCGCATTGGTAATGTGGTACAATTTTTAGAAAATCCTAAACGAGCAAAAGAATTAAGGGAATTTCAGTCAAAAAAGGACTAGATTATCAAGTTCTATCTACTGGTACAAATGTATATATATAATGTGATACCGGTTAGATAGGGTGATATCATGAAAATTGATGGTGTTTTCTCAGGTGGGGGTGTTAAAGCCTTTGCATTTTTAGGGGCGATCCAAGCATTCGATGAAAAAAACATACAATTTGAAAGAGTAGCTGGTACATCTGCTGGAGCCCTATTTGCTACGTTTATTGCGGCTGGTTATACAGCAAAAGAAATGAAAGAAATTTTTTTGCATTTGCCACTTGAAAAATTCCTTGATCAATCGAAATGGAGTAGCATGTTTCCTTTTATAAAATGGCTAACCTTATATAACACCATGGGCTTATATCGAGGAAATTATTTTGAAGATTGGTTGAATGAAAAACTGATGGAAAAAGGTTTGACATCTTTCTCTGATCTTCCTTCAGATAAATTGAAGATTGTTGCAGCAGATTTAACATTAAATCGTGTGGTAGTCTTTCCGGATGATCTGAAGAAAAATTACCATATTGATGCAGGTTATTTTCCCATCGCCAAAGCTGTTCGTAGCAGTATCTCCATACCTTATTTTTTTCGACCTTCTAAAATTATCAATCCCCTCACAAGACAGAAAAGTATTGTTGTCGATGGCATGATTTCAAGTAATTTCCCATTATGGTTATTCGATCGAGATAATGGAAAACGTGATCGCCCGATTCTAGGTTTACAATTAACAGATCCTGCGCAATATTATTACAATAACAAAATTAAAAATGCTGTGGATATGTTAAAGGCGGTAATAGGTACGATGAGAAAAGCCTATGACACGAGATACATTTCAGAAAATGTAGCGAAAGATATTTTGTTTTTTCCGATTGATGATGTGAGTGCTACTGAATTTAATATATCATTAGAAAAAAAACAGGAATTAATGGAATTAGGGTACCAGAGGACAATCAAGTTTTTGTCTAAGTGGTCCCTATAGAAAAGAACAGAGCGCATTATAACGACGCTCTGTTCTTTTTCTTTTGCTTATTTCCTTCAATGACTCTCAAGTGAGTGTGATTTTTTCTAGTTTTTAATGGTCGATTTGGTTTCTTCAGTGAGATATTTTGTTTGATTGGACTAGGTTGCGTGTGCTTATTTTGATGCTGATATTTATATTTTTGTTTCGATTGTTTTACAGCTTTTCGGTATTTTCTCAATTCATTAGGTGTTCGTCTTCTTAGAAAGAAGAAGTACACTAAACCAAAAATTGCTGCACCAATCAACAAGGATATAAATAGGAATTTAAGTAAACCGAGTGTGTCAGTAATTAAGAAAGAGATAAAACCGAACACAGCTAAACCGATTAATGCATAAACAACGATAGAACCTATGTTTCGATTCATTTAAGCTTCCTCCTTTACATAAAAGTATACACGATTTAAAGTCCTTTCTATAGTTATACCCGTTATTTGTTGGATTTTATACAAAATTTTTTTAAATACTTGCAACAACGATATTAAAGCGCTTTATTTTTATTGTATTAGAAAAATAGCAAAATAACTAGATCTTAAGTACATTTAGCATGAAAAAGTTGATTTTGGTTAGCCTATTTTTTGAGGTGATTATATTGAGACGTGTCTATCTTAAAGAAAATAAACAAGACAAAACTTCTTTAATTCCAAAAACTATTAGTATCGGGTTTTTTGGTGGGCTTATCTGGGGGACAATTGCAGCCATTGCAGGTTACTTTAACTTTACAGAAGTAACTCCGAAGAGTTTAATATTACGACCTTGGTTACAGTCAGCATGGTCTGATCAATGGTTAGGCCAATTTATTTCTGTATTGATTATCAGTCTAATATCCATAGGATTAGCATTATTATATTATGTTTTATTGAAAAAGTTTCCAGGTATGTTACCAGGCATATTGGCTGGAATTGTTTTATGGTTTATTGTTTTTTGGTTGTTAGAACCGATTTTTACAAATATACCACCGTTTTTTGAGTTAGATAGTGATACAGTGGTGACTACTGTTTGTTTATTCATTTTATATAGTGTATTTATCGCATATTCTATTTCTTTTGCTTATCAGCAACATATAGGTGAAAATAATTAACCAACTATGTTAAGATGGTGAAGAAAGCTTGTGGGATGGAGTGAAGGAAATGGGGAAGTTACTCTTATTAAATGGACCGAACTTAAATCGTTTAGGAAAACGAGAACCTGATCTATATGGCAATGAAACATTACAGGATATCGAGAATAAAGTACGTGATCTAATAGAACCTTATCAAGTTTATTTAGATGCCAAGCAATCCAATCATGAAGGTGAATTAATTGACTGGATACATGAGGCAGAAGGAAAATATCATGGCATTATATTTAATCCAGGGGCATATACACATACTAGCATTGCGCTAAGAGATGCTATTAGTTCCATTACTGTTCCAGTTATTGAAGTACACATATCAAATGTACATAAGCGAGAGTCATTTCGTCATACTTCTATGTTAGCTCCTGTCTGTAGTGGTCAAATTGTTGGCTTAGGTACTAAAGGGTATCAATTAGCAGCAATGTATTTCTTAGAAAATAATTGATAGAAAGGGAGTTAGGGATGAAGCGGCTTGAGAAATTAAAAAATGTAATAAAGCAAGAAAATATCGATGGATTATTAATAACCAGTCCGATTAATAGACGATATATTACTGGTTTTACAGGTACTTCAGGCGTAGCGCTTGTAACTAGTAGTGATGCAATCTTTGTTACTGATTTCCGTTACATGGAGCAAGCCAGTGAACAGGTAAAAGGATTTGATATTAAAGAACATAAAGGACCAATTCAAGACACCATTGCGGAATTAGTAGAGTCATTACAAATCAAAATGGTTGGATTTGAAAAAGATGACCTGACATATGGTTCATATGAAAAATATAATGAAGCAATCAAAGCAAACTTGGTTCCCTCAAATGGATTAATTGAGAAATTACGCTTGATTAAAGATCAAGATGAGCTTAATATAATAAAAGATGCTTGTAAAATTGCCGATGATGCGTTTGACCATATTTTAAATTACATAAAACCGGGAGTAAAAGAGATCGATATCTCTAATGAATTAGAGTTCTTTATGAGAAAGCAAGGTGCAACATCATCTAGCTTTGATATTATCGTTGCCTCCGGTTACCGATCTGCATTGCCGCATGGTGTAGCATCAGCAAAAGAAATTCAGTCTGGTGAATTAGTAACATTGGACTTTGGTGCGATGTATAAAGGATACGCTTCCGATATTACCAGAACACTAGCCGTTGGGAATATATCAGAAGAATTAGAGACGATCTATCAAACAGTTCTTGAAGCACAGTTAAAAGGTGTAGAAGGAATAACAGCGGGAATAACTGCCAAACAAGCTGATGCCTTAACTAGAGATCATATTGATCAAAAAGGCTATGGTAAATACTTTGGTCACTCAACAGGTCATGGACTTGGATTAGATGTACACGAAATGCCAGGTTTGTCGTTCCGTTCAGATGCAGTGCTTGAACCAGGCATGGTGGTAACAGTTGAACCGGGAATTTATGTACCTAATGTTGGGGGATGCCGCATAGAAGATGACATTGTAATTACAGAAGATGGCAATGAACGGCTAACGCATTCACCGAAAGACTTAATTCGTTTATCAGTATCGTAAACATTTTTGAGGAGGAATTTGATGATTTCAGTAAATGATTTTAGAACAGGACTAACCATTGAGGTAGATGGAGGTATTTGGCAAGTAATGGAATTTCAACATGTGAAACCTGGTAAAGGTGCTGCATTTGTGCGTTCCAAATTACGTAACCTCCGAAATGGTAATATTCAGGAAAAGACATTCCGAGGTGGAGAGAAAGTAAATAGAGCCCACATCGAAAATAGAAAGATGCAATATTTATATGGTTCTGGTGATACTCATACCTTTATGGATACCAACTCATTTGAACAAACAGAATTACAAGCAAATCAGATTGAACGTGAACTGCAATTTATTAAAGAAAACATGGAAGTTAACATTTTAACATACGAAGGGGAAACTATCGGGGTAGACTTACCTAATAATGTTGAGCTTACTGTAACAGAAACAGAGCCTGGGATAAAAGGTGATACAGCAAGCGGCGGAACTAAGCCAGCAACTTTAGAAACAGGTTTAACCGTTCAAGTACCTTTCTTTGTTAATGAAGGGGATGTACTAGTAATCTCCACAGCAGACGGCAAATACGTCTCCCGTGCATAATATTAGAATAGAAAGAGAAAAAACTACTAAGTGAGCTTCACTTAGTAGTTTTTTCTTTTATAAACAGTCAAGCACAAAATACATAAACTGCGAAGTAACTAAGACATGGATTCACTCTCTTCCCGTACTGCATTTTGATGAGTGCTGCTATACGCTCCGGCAGAATACTGCGCTTTCCGTGGGCTCGGCTTCAGCTAACTTTGCAAAGAAACCCACTTTGCAAAGTGGATCTTTAGCCCTCGCTGTGCCACAGGAGTCTCCGTATTCTGCCTACGCTATTTTTGTTATCTGATTATAGAAAGGAATGAACTCATGGAACTAAAATTTTCTGTTTTATTACAGTACTAATTGGGTGTGAATGCTCCTTTAGCATAGTCGTACCCTACGCTAAATATGGTGGAGAAATGGACTGGTTGATTTCTGATTAGTGTTGTGGAGCATATTTTAACGAAGGCCGTCCACTTCCACTCCTGTGGGAATTGTTTGACCTGAAGATCCACTTTTTCGAGCGGTTTTGGCTCGAAAAAGCAAACCCCACGGAAAGGGAAGTGGGCAGCCGGAGTGGTAGTTATCATCACGATATATTTCAAAATTATTTCTTAGGTGACCCGCACATCTAATTACCACATTACTTCGCAGTTTGTATCTACTAATACGACATATGAAAGAATTGGAGTCGCAGCATGTTGTTCGACTCTTTTTATATGAACCAGGTACAAAACAAAGGTTTTTGTTTTGAGAATTTGGTGATTGGTCAAGTTTTTCATATACTCTTGTCTATCTTTGGTTATATCTATTAGTGACTCGCATAGAATGTTTATAGAAATAGCTTATGGAAAAGAGGCAATGTTTATGGAGAGTGTTTTGAAAATACTTCCGAGCCATATCTCTGAACAAATTGACTTTTTTCTGGTAAAGGAAGATATAGATATACAGGAGATTAGACTAAGAGTAAATCAACCAGTTGAGTTAAATGATGGCAGACGAGTAACGTGGTTAAAACAGACATTTTTTAGCCAGTCGGATGCAAAAATGTTTCTAAACAAAATTAGTGACTTTTCTTTATATCGACTTGAAGAAGAGTTAAGGCATGGATTTATAACGATTCAAGGTGGTCACCGAATAGGTATTTCAGGTTCTGTCATTTTAGAAAATAAACAAGTGAAGGCGATACACCATGTCAGTTCCTTTAACATAAGGATTGCCAAACCTCAATTTGGTATTATTCAACCTTATTTACATTACCTTATGACAGATACCATCCAAAATACACTAATCATAGGCCCACCACAATCAGGTAAAACAACATTTTTAAGAGATCTTGCCAATTATTGCGCAAGTGCCAGTTCAAAGCTTGAACTTAAAACAGCTATTGTCGATGAACGGTCTGAAATTTGCGCTTCCATTAATGGTGTCCCGCAGCATTTATTAGCTCCCAGAATTGATGTATTAGATCGCTGTCCAAAGGCAGAAGGAATGATGATGTTTGTTCGTTCGATGTCTCCCGATGTCATTATTGTTGATGAAATTGGAAGTGAACGGGATGCCGAAGCGATTGACGAAGTGATTCATGCTGGAGTGCAAATAGTTTGTACCGTTCATGGCAGGTCATTAGCTGATATTAGCGAGCGACCAACGATTCAAAAGATATTACAAAAAAACATATTTCAACGTTTTGTTATCTTGTCGAATCAGCATCAAGCAGGAGAAGTAACAGAAATTTTGAATGATAAAGGACAACCTCTTTATCAAAGAAGCGTGATATTATGATCAGGCTTCTGGCGTGTTTATTCATCATAGGATCTTTAACCTGGACTGGGCATGAGTATGCTAAAAACCTTGCTAATCGACCAAGATTCATCCGAATGTTCAAAAATGCCCTGCAAATTCTAGAGGCAGAAATAGTCTATAGTCAGGCAACTATTAAAGAATCTTTAACTTCTGTCGCAAATCAAATACCTAACCCAATTTCTGCTCTCTTTCAGCAGATTGCGGCGGATATCCAAGAAGATAAAGAACAGCTTTATCCAATATGGGAAAGTCACGTGGATAAGTTTTATCAGAAACATCCGATTCAATTTGAAGATAAAGAAATTCTTCAACAATTTGGCAGAACGTTGGGACAGCATGATATTGTTCAACAACAAAAATATATTCGCTTAACTATTAATCATTTAGAAAGAAAACTGACAGAGGCTGAAGAAAAGAATCATCGCTATGGAAAAATGTCAAGAAGTATTGGCTTTTTGGTTGGTACATTTATCGTTTTACTCTTGCTATAGAGAGGAGATATCACGTGATTGGAGATACAAGTGTTTTATTTCAGATTGCAGGAATCGGAATTATCGTCGCGATGATTCATACTATATTAAAGCAAATGGGGAAAGAGGAATATGCTCAATTTGTAAGCTTGGTAGGGTTTATCATTGTTTTGTTGTTTGTGCTTAACAGTATTTCGGATCTATTCCAGCAGATAAGAGCTGTATTTTTTCTAAAAGGATAATGGTTTATGGAAATCTTTGAAGTAATCAGTGTAGGAATTATAGCATCCGTACTATTTTTATTATTAAAGGACAAGCAGCCCAGTATTGCGTTTCTTGTAATTGTTTTAACCGTTCTCTATTTTTTCATCTTCGTTATTCAATATGTACAAGAAATTCTTCAACTCATTACTTATTTAGGTGAACAGGCAAATATTAATGAAATCTATATTAAGACTATACTTCAAATTATAGGGATATCTTATATTACTGAGATTGGAGCAAACATCGTTAAAGATGCTGGTTTAGAATCGATTGCTGTCAAGATAGAAATGATAGGAAAAGTGTTTATCCTCATTTTAGCTATTCCGATATTTAAATCTTTAATTGAAACGATAATAAATATTTTTCCGATCACATAGTTAGGAAGGATATACATGAACTTTACTAGAAAATTTGCTATCATTTTCGCACTTTTCTTCTTTCTTATTCCAATACAACTTGCAGCAGATGTAACCGACCAAACAGATGCCTACCAACAGATGATTGAAGGGAGCGAATTAGAAGGATATTGGGATTATTTAGGGGATCAATATAACGATGCACTCCCGGAGCTTAATAAAGAAAATTTATGGTCCATGGTAAAAGGAGAAGGAGGCCTCTCGATTAAGGAATGGTTGAAAGGGTTTCTCCGCTTCTTCTTTTATGAGATTGTAGAGAATGGTAAATTACTGGGGACGTTAATGCTGTTAACATTATTTTGTTTAGTTTTACAAACCATACAAAACGCATTCGAAAAGCAAGTCGTTAGTAAAGTTGCCTATGCGATTGTTTATACGATGCTGATTATTATGGCATTACAAAGTTTCCAGCTCGCAACGAATTATGTGCTTGATACAGTGGATATGGCTCAAAGTTTTTTAATAGCTTTATTGCCCATGTTACTAGGTATATTAGCATCACTTGGACATCTTGTAACGATTTCATTTTTTCATCCTATCATCATTTTTCTCATTCATACAAGTGTGTTTGTCATTTCCAAAATTGTTATACCGTTAATATTAATCTCAGCTATTCTTCAAATTGTTAGTACGATCAGTACCGAGTATAAAGCGACTAAATTAGCAAATTTAATCAAAAATATAGCTATTAGCTTGATGGGGATTTTACTGACCGTTTTTCTTGGGGTAATATCCGTACAAGGAGCTGCTAGCGCAATTCAAGATGGTATTGCGATGAAAACAGCTAAGTTTGTAACCGGTAATTTCATCCCAGTAATCGGCAGGATTTTTACAGATGCAACTGATACCGTTTTAAGTGCTACCATTTTGATTAAGAATGGAATTGGCATGATTGGTGTCGTCATTTTAATTGGAATCGTATTGTTCCCTGCGATTAAAATTTTCACCATCTCTTTAATGTATAAAGTGGCGACAGCTATTCTACAGCCCGTTGGTGATGGACCGGTTATAGAATGCTTGGATATTATCGGCAAACATATCCTTTACTTATTTGCTGCACTATTATTAGTTACCTTTATGTTTTTCTTCACGATAGTCATTCTTATTATATCTAGTAATTTAACGATGATGGTGAGATAGGAGGGGAGAATCATTGAGTACCTATCAAGTTGGATATTACAAATTATCATTTATATGATTCTTGCAATGATTGTTGATCTTATTCTTCCCAGTTCTACATTAAAACAATATGTGAAATTAGTAGTAGGATTATTACTTATTTTAATTATTTTGCAACCATTGTTGTCTGTTTTTAATGTGAATGTTCACCAAATGGTGGATCAAATAATTCCGACAAATAGCGATTCATCTGTTGAATCCGAAATAGAAAATGGAATGAATCAGCAGAAAAGTGAAATAGAAAAGATACAAGCTGCATATGTATTAGAAGAGATGGTTGTCCAAATGGAAAATATAGTAGAGGAGGAGTTACAGGAGACGTACAATTATCAAATTGAGGACATGGAAGTAGATTGGGCTAGTCATCCAACTTCTGAAGAAAATGAACTAGAGCGTATATATGTACAGCTTGTCACGATGGATGATGATTCTGCTAAAGTTGAAGAGGTGCATATACAAATTGGTGACTCATTACCTCAAACTTCTGAATCTCCGCCAGATGATGCAAATGAAATAAAAAATTTCTTAGCTGATCAGTGGGGAGTAGAGGAAGAGATAATTCATATCAGATGGAAGGAGGAATAAGGTGCCTAAATGGATGGAAAAGTTTTTATCAAATCTAAAAATGAAAGACAAAAAACCTACGAAGATGCAATATATTGCTTTGCTGGTGTTAATAGCAGTTTTTATATTGTTAATTAGTAATATATTCAGTTCAGATCAACCAGATAATCAATTAACTGATCCTCCAAGAATGATGGAATCATCATCAGAAGATGAAGAAAGTGAAACATGGAACCAATCCAATACATCTGATGCAACTTCAAAGATAGGAGATTTAGAGGCAGCATATGAAAGTGACTTAGTCCAATTACTGGAGAAAATAACAGGTGTAGCTGAAGTGGAAGTGATGGTTAATTTAGACGCAACTAATGAACGAGTCTACGAGAAAAACTTAGTAATTGGTTCACAAATAACAAATGAATCAGATCAAAATGGTGGTACAAGAAAAGTTGATGACGAAACAAGAGAACAAACAGTTGTCATTATTCGTCAAGGGGAACAAGAAACACCATTATTAGTTCAAACCAAAAAACCACAAGTGAGAGGTGTACTGGTAGTTGCAGATGGCGTGGACAACCTAGAAGTTAAAAAATGGGTGTTAGAAGCCGTGTCCAAAGTATTGGATGTACCGGCACACCGAGTATCGGTTATGCCGAAAAACACATAGATTTATTAGGAGGGGAAACGATGTTAAAAAAGCAAACTGTTTGGTTGTTAACGATGTTAAGTTTAATGATTGTATTAAGTGTGTACTATTTAAATGCACCAACTGAAGGAGATTTAGCCTATTTTGATGCTGATGAGGAGCAAGATCAAACGACATCATCATCCAATCTAGATCAATTAATGAATGATTCAAATTTAGAAGAGACAGAGGAAGCAAGTATGGAAGAAGATGCCGCTGAAGAAGAAACGGAAATGGATGATTTAAATACATCATCGATTAACACTAACGACTATTTTACAGCAACCCGCATAGAAATTACCAATCAAAGAAGTGCAGAAAGAGAAAGACTGGAAGAAATTGTTGCTTCAAGTGAGAGTAGTTCAGATGAGAAGAATGAAGCTTATGAAGCTATGAAAGAAATAGATACGCTAAATACAAAAGAAAACATTTTAGAAGAAGAACTAAAGTCAAATGGTTATGAAGAGGTTCTAGTTCGCAATGTAGCAGACAATAGTCTCGTCATATCCGTTCAAGCTGACAGTCTCTCAGCGACAGAAGCAAATCAAATCATTCAACAAGCAAAAGATGAATTTGGTGAAATAAAAATTGAAGTCAATTATAAGTCAAGCTAAATCCGTTGTCTTCCGTTTAAATATCCGTTAACTTGTCCTTGAGAACTCTCGAGGACATTTTTATTTGGAGTCCATTTGAATTAACTGTGATGTTTCGTCATAATTAAAACAATGGGTTGCAGTTTTTATATCTATTGCGTAAAATGTTAGAAGGAGTTATTAGTACCTGTTATTAATTGTAACAAAAGATGAAGGGGTGCAAACATGTTAACAATACAAGAAATCAATCAATTAATTGAAAAATTAGATCAATCAACTATTGAAGAATTCTCTTATGAGGCTAGTGGTGCCAAGATTAAACTGAAGAAAAATACAGGTGATTCGAAAACAAATGTAGTATCGCAACCTGTCGTACAACCGCAAGAAACAATACCACAATCAAAAGCGGAAACAACAACAAAATCAGAAGTAACAACAGAAGCAACAGAAACAAAAGAAGAACCACAACCAAAAGCGGATTATGATCATGAAATTGTCTCACCTATGGTAGGTACTTTCTATAGTTCACCATCACCAGATAAACCCGTCTATGTGCAGGTTGGAGATCAAGTAAATGAGGATTCCATTGTATGTATCGTAGAAGCGATGAAATTATTTAATGAAATCGAAGCAGATGTAAATGGCACAATAACTGAAATATTAGCTGAAAATGGTGAATTAGTGGAATATGGCCAACCATTATTCCGAATTAAGAAGGCATAAGGGGATGACATTGTGATTAAGAAACTGTTAATTGCTAACCGTGGAGAAATAGCAGTCAGAATTATTCGATCTGCGAAGGAAATGGGCATAGAAACGGTGGCAGTATATTCAGAAGCTGATAGTGATGCATTGCATGTACAATTAGCGGATGAAGCATATTGTATCGGACCAAAATTAAGTACAGACAGTTATTTAAACTTTACTAATATTATGAGTGTTGCAACATTAACAGATACGGATGCGATCCATCCTGGTTACGGATTCTTATCAGAGAACGCAGATTTTGCAGAGATCTGTGATGCATGTAATATAACGTTCGTTGGTCCTAGTGCCTATGCTATCCAAAAAATGGGTACAAAAGATGTAGCAAGAGAAACAATGAGAGAAGCTGGTGTTCCAGTCGTTCCGGGGTCAAATGGTATCATTAAGGACGAAGAAGAAGGACTTAAGGTAGCAAATGAAATCGGATTTCCTGTTATTATTAAAGCCACTGCCGGTGGTGGTGGTAAAGGTATTCGTATAGCCCGTACCGAGGAAGAGTTGCTAAAAGGTATCCGTGTAACCCAGAATGAAGCTGAAAAAGCGTTCGGAAATCCAGGTGTGTATTTAGAAAAATACATCGAAGACTTTCGTCATGTCGAAATTCAGGTTCTAGCAGATAATCATGGTAATGTAATACATCTTGGAGAACGTGATTGCTCTATTCAAAGAAGGTTACAAAAATTAATTGAAGAAACACCATCACCAGCAATAGATGAAGATATGCGAAAGAAAATGGGAGAAGCAGCAGTAAAAGCTGCGAAAGCCGTTCAATATTCTGGTGCAGGAACAATTGAATTCATTTTTGATCAAAAAGAAAACAAGTTTTACTTTATGGAAATGAATACTCGTATACAAGTAGAACACCCGGTTACTGAAATGGTTACAGGTGTGGATTTGATCAAAGAACAACTCCATATCGCTAATAATGAAACACTAAACTATAAACAAGAAGATATTACATTTAACGGATGGGCAATGGAATGCCGTATTAATGCAGAAAATCCTGAACAAGATTTTATGCCATCAGCAGGTAAAATCGACATGTATTTACCACCTGGAGGCTTAGGAGTTAGAGTCGATTCAGCGGCATATCCAGGCTATCAAATCCCTCCATATTACGATTCGATGATTGCGAAATTAATTATTTATGGCAAGACAAGAAAAGAAGCGGTTGATCGGATGAAACGAGCACTCGATGAATTTGTAGTAGAAGGTGTTTATACTACAATTCCATTCCATCGAAAAATGATGGTACACCCTGTATTTGTTGATGGTGATTTTAATACAAGATTTTTAGAAAAGTATAGTATAATGGAAGAAGAGCAAGACTAATTTTAGTCAAAAAGGGGTGTTTATCATGGCTGAAAACCAATTACTTAATGTTAGTGAATCTACTCCTTTAGGAAAAGTAGAAATTGCACCTGATGTACTAGAAGTGATTGCTGGTATTGCCACTACTGAAGTATCTGGTGTCTCCAGTATGAGAGGAAATTTTGCGACGGGAGTAGCAGAACGATTAGGGAAAAAAGCACATGGTAAAGGGATTAAAGTCGATTTGATCGAAGATACTGTGTCTGTAGATGTATATATTGTCGTGGATTATGGTCACTCAGTTCCAACTGTTGCTGAGAAAATACAATTGAATGTAAGGCAGGCAATCGAAAATATGACCGCCATTCAAATTAAAGAAATTAACGTCCATGTCGTAGGTGTTCATATGGAACAGGTGAATGATGAAAAAGATGAGTAATGTTTAATATTACTTATAGCTGGATAAAGGTCCTACAGAATATTCTGATAGGACTTTTATTCATTTTTATCTTCAAAATATAAAATTAGGAAAGAATACATAAACTGCGAAATAACATGACAAGAATTTGCTCTCTTCCTGTACTGCATTTTGATGAGTTCTTACATGCGCTCCGGCAAGATACTTCGCTTTCCACGGGCACGGCCTTA
>NZ_KB898691.1 GCF_000377765.1 Gracilibacillus lacisalsi DSM 19029
CCGTTTACAAAACTAAACTGCCACAGTCCTGTTGAATTCAGGACTATGGCAGCATAGGTGTTTTTTCTTGTCCCGTTTTACTGGGTCAGTTCAAAGTGCCAAGGGTTTATAGTTATTAATATGCTTGGATATATTGTTCTCTTTCCCAAGGGTGAACTTGCGTACGGACTACATTTTAATAGGAAGAAACTCGTTAAAATCATATCAAATGATTGATAAATCAACCTTAAAAATATTTGCTCTATCAAATGAAATCAATTATTTTCTAAATCCGTGGGTGTTTCGTGGGTGAACTCGTGGGTGTTTTCATAATGGACGAACTGTTAATATAAAAGGTTAGCACCTACTTATTCGGTAGGTGCTTAATTTATTCAAAATTTAATTCATAATCTAATTTTTCCGCTATTCTTTCATAAGTATTCAATTCATCTACGTACGAAAAAACAATCCTTAAATCCTTAATGTCAGAATCATTTAATATATAACCAAGCACATATTCTTTTTTTACGTTACCTAAATAATCACTATCAACATAATTTCCTAAAAACTCTTCACTCACTCCATCTATTTGTTGTTTTTTATCTGTAACAAGATTATCTATTCCATACCAGCTAATATCCTCATCGCTAGTATTTTCTACAATCATTTTAATTTGAAGATAATCAAATTCCCCATCAGTAACATCTCCAAAACGAGATACTTCATTCAAGATATCACTTGGCATATCAGACCATTTTATGATTTTCGCATTAACAAAGTCTATTTCTAAAGGTCCATGCTCTATTACTTCATTGATATTGGCTATATTAAGCAATTCAACTTTACCAAGTTCATCTTCAGCTATATCTCCTACTTCAGCCAGTCTTCCTTCTCGTTCAATTTCTTCTTCGGTTCTGGTATCCTTGTTTGCCGGTGCATTCTTTTCCTCTTTTTCAATATCGCCTTTTCCTTGTTCACTCGATGATACATTATCATTAGAACAAGCAACAACAAACAACAATAATAAAAACAATATGTATTTCTTCACACTAACCTCTCCCCTCTTTATACCATAATAATACAGTTACTTTTTACCTATGTAAAGGTAGCCATTAATCTGTCTTTCTAGTCAAATCACCAAGCACGTTTTGATGGACTCCAAGATATTCTGACGCAAGAAAATTGGCTGAGTTATACGAATGCAGTATGGAAGATTTGTACGAAAAAGACTAATTAAAATGAAGAAGACACCTATTATTTAGGCATCTTCTTCATCATTACATCCTTTAAAACATCATCTAACGTTGACTGAGCCAGCATCTCTAAAATTCTCTCTTGTCTGTACTTTTCATCATTCATCAAACGCAAGATTTCTTCTCGTTGTTCTTTTGGCATGTTGGCTAACTCTTTTAAGATACTTTCATCCAACGGGACCACCACCCTTCACGCATGACATATATACTATTACTTTCGACACTAACTGTTAAATTCCTTCCAGAAAATACAATTTGCATAAACTTAATAATTGGATATATAATAAGAACAAACGTTCTTGTTGTGAGGTGATATTGATGATCGATCGAGGAAATAAGAAATGGACTGCAATGATGATGCCTGAACATCTGGAGATGCTGCATGAGATTTTCGAAGAAGAACAGAAGATTGATAAGCCTACTTTATCTGAAGATCAGTATCATGAAATGCAGATCACCATCAATGAAGCTCTACAATTTAAAAAGAAATTAGATATAGTTTACTGGAACAATCATAGGCTTCATACTATTGAAGGTTTTATCGATAAGATCAAAGGAACTACGCTTTATGTAGATACTTCAGATGGTATTGATCTATTGGAGATAAATAAAGTTATGGAGTTGTCTTTATGCGATATATAACGGAAGAAGAATTCAAAATCGCAAGCCGTTATTTGTTCTTGTCTATGGCCATAGAAGTAATACAGAAGGATTTAGATACATTACGCAGCAACACCATCTTTAAAATTAACGAGCCTTATATTAAGTTGCTGGAATCGATTGAGAAGAAAGCTATTGAGGAAAGACGTGAGTTAAAGCAGCAAATGCATATGAAACATTTAAAGGTGTTACAGACAGGAAAAGATGATTTGTTTACGGAGTACACTTTTTACGCTAAGCGCAAAGAGGAAAAACGGAATTATTTTAATCCGGCTATAAGGAAGAAGGTTTTGTTGATATTGGAAGAGTTGTTGGAAGGTGTTGAAATGACAGTGAATTAGTCCTCATCACTTAGTTACTACGTTGGGGTTATAGGACTAAAACATGATGAGGACTGAACACAATGAAGGAAGGTTTGCTCCCTTGATTAGTATAATACCATATAAATGGATAACCCACCACTTATTAGTGATGGGCATTGAGGAGAATTGTGACCGCTTAATAAGATGAAACAGTTTTTGCTTGATAAAATGACACACATACTTTCCAGTTAAAACCTGTCTTTCATATAGTGGATAGGGTCGAAAGGATTTATGTAGGCATCAAATTAGTATATAATTAAATACAACAATAGTGTATATGGCATTATTTTTATGCATATCCAAGGAGAAAGTCTTATTCAACAAACGAGGCAGGTTTGTGCAATAAAGTATATTTAATAAAAAACCCTCTATATTTATTGAATACAGAGGGTTTTACATTATTGCTTAAATAATTCATCTCTATCAGGTGTTTGTGGTGGTTCTTCTATCCATCTATTGCTTATCATAATTTCTAGTCCATCCTTAGCGTATAAGGCAATTTCAACTGATAACCTTTGATAATTAATTATTAAATCATATCTCATACTAGCCGTTGAGGCAGTAGCATAGTTCCCTTGACCACTTGCACTTAATACATTTATTAAAAACATCATCAGCTTATCGGAGAAAACTCGGGTCGTAGAGTTAGTTACACAGTTATCCCACGATGTTGGTGCATGTAAATCTGACCCTGATAGGATTTTTGTGAATATTTTTATGTGTTTACGAGAAATCTCTTTGCCTCGTCGCATGAAAGCCATAACTTCTTCGGAATTGGTTGTCTGGGCAAATGCAATACATATCATTTCACCAACGGAATTTGTTTTTATATTTTGGAAAAGATGTAGGATTTCGATATAATTTAATGTCCTTTTGTTAGAAGGCATAAGTCCACTTAACAGATATTTTTTCCCTTGAATATACTCAATTTCTTCTGGTTTTGATAAGTAAGGGGGTCTAATATATATCCCTTTCGATAAACCAGTGTCAACTGTTAAATTAAATAGTTTAGAACTCTCAGCAAGAAACGTTGTAAAGAGTGAACGAATATCATCACGAGTGGAGGTTGCTTGTGAAATACTCCAAGCTAACATTCCTGCTGTACCCAAATTTTCAATGAAAGATAACATAAAGCCATCTGAAAATAATCTTGGAGATTTTAAGTCTACATCCTCCTCGGAAAAACCATCTGGAAAAGGAATTTCCTCAAGTTGAAATATTTGTCCAACATCTTTAACGACGCTTTCAGCAACATCTAGTGCCTGCTCAACCACAGAGCGAATAGCGTTGTCTTCTACTGTTTCCCTAAAATATTTCAGGATTTGGACAGACATACTATTTTGCACATATTGCGTCCAAAGCATTGCCATTTCTGATGAAGTGATTTGGGGCTTTTCCATAAGGTTATATCATCCTTTTTATAAAGTAGTCAGTTAGTAGAAGTGTTCCCAACAAATTTCATAATATTTATCAATTAATTAAATGGAAAATAAATTCAGATATTCAAAAGGTTAGGTAATTATAGAAGTTTTACTGGAGGTATGTCCCTATTAAACTAAAGGGGTGCGTTAGTTCAAGAACACAAATGTTTCAAAGAGCTAAAATATACATTATTTTATTCATAAAAATGTATACTTTGGCTCTTTGTTATTCACCTTTGCCGTATAAAATCAGGACTATGATTAACAGATGTCTTGTTATTAGGGGTTGCATTTCACTTTAAAAAGGGGAAGATAATTTCCAGTAAAGTGTGTCAGTTATTTCAGCAGAAACTGTTTCATTTTAGATGACGGTCACACAATGCAATGTTCGATATTAGAAACTTTTTTTCTAAATTCGAAAGTTTTTATCTATTTGCAGGAATTTTGTTGGGTTGTGTAGAAGTATGTATATTACACCATTGTATAAAGGGGAATTTAAATGCCGAAAATTGGTCATATAGTATTCGCAAAAGAGACTATGAAACAAAGAAATAGTAATAAATTAGTATTAGTTGAACCCTTTTCACACTTAGAAGCTCCTAAATTACCTTATACCGATACTTTTGTGGTTAATGTAGGATTATTCAATTTAAGACATAGTGTAGAATATGAGTTTGCATATTTTATTTATTCTCCCACCGGCGAAAAAATCACTGGAAAATTCATGGACGTTTTCCCTGAGCCTAAAGGTAGCAAAGACTTTAATAGTAATGAACCAGTTCATATAACTTTAAATTTAGGACTCGAAAACATTACCTTTGAAGAAGAAGGCGTTCATTGCTTTTTATTCCAAATCAATAACTTGCACGAAGAAAAATCTTGCTATTTTTATGTTCAAAAAGGTGATCAAAATGGGTGACTTAATACATTTGGACAACCATATATTATCAGAAACAGATCCTAATGAAATTGATTTACTGGAAAGTGGATATATTCCATACCAAGATGATAAAATAGAATTAGATGTAGATCAAAAATCATCCTTTGAGGTAGGTGATAATATGGAAAACAAAAATTTTGATACGTTTTTCAAAGAGTTAAAAGATGATATGCGTGAAAGAGAAAGTCGAACCCGAGAAGAAATAAATGCACGCGAAGAACGCTTTGAACGCTCTCTTGATAAATACCACCAAGAAAACAAAGAACGCGAAGAGCGCATTCATCAGTTAATTACCGAAATCAAAGATGATACTAAAGATTTTAAAAATGAAATAAAAGAAGATAATAAAGAGTTTAAGTCTGATATCAAACAGGAATTCCAAAATTTAATACAAGAATTCCAACAAACACAAGAAATAGTTTCTAATCTAACTAAGCATAATGAAAGTATTGCGACTACTAACAAATGGTCTAACATTGCTACTATTATTGGCATATCCGCTGTAGTTGTTGCATCAATAATCGCATTGATAATTTCTTAGTGATCGATAAAAATTATTTATCTTTTTCACAAGTCTTCATTTAGAAATTGCATAGTTCCACCTCAATTATTCAAGCCCAGGCTTTCCACACCTGGGCTCTTGTTAACTACATAGATAGTGTATTGTATTTACGACTTAAAATGTTCCTGCATTTAAACGACGTTGTAACTCTTTAACGACAAGTGACGGCCTACTCAATTTCTTATCGTAAACGGTACCCAAGTACTTCTGTAATTTTCCAATCGTATTAGGTCCTAATAAACCATCCACCTTAGCACCAATCTTGCTCTGTAGTGCTTTAATGACTAAGCTGCCTTTACGGCCGTTGCCAAAATCAATAGTGGATCCGTAAAAAGCTTCTGTTATTGCATTGCGTAATTGGTCACTGATAATACCATCTACAACTGTATCTAGATATTCTTGCAATGCTCTTGTTGTAGCATTACCCCACTTGCCATCAATCTTTAAATTAGCTTTCTTTGACTTCTTAGTCGACACTGCTTTTACTTTCGTGTCTGGTGCTTCAATGGATTTACCTTCCACCATTCTTAAGAAGTCATCCCATGATATACCATCTTTTTCTGCTCTTAATTGAGCAGGACAGTTTTTAGGATACCAGTCATGGTGCTGCTTAACGTCGCTAATAGATAGGTTGTGCTTATCTAATAAATGCTTCACTAGTTGAGCACCGTTTTCTAATGTCTTTTGGTAATCACCATCTGAATTAATACATAGTTCAACTGCAATGGAATCTAAATTACCTGGACCACGACCGTCTGTTGCATGCCAGCATTGCGCGTCATCTTCAAACGATTGAATAACTTGCGTATCATCTACTTGATAATGCCAAGACGCATCACGAGGGTTACCCTTTAATTGAATTTTAGCATGAGCGACCGCATCAGCGCCTTTATTAGTATTGCCTGTTTGATGTACGGTAACGGTTTTCTTACCGTTGTTATTGCCATAAGTTACTTTTGCAGCAACATCATCTGGAACAATCCATTTTTTAATGTTTACCATCATTTCCCCTCCTCTTTATCGTTAAACTCATCTCTTATTTCTTCAGAAATGCTCTTACTATTTTCTTGATCAATAGACTTCAATTTTTCAGCTAGTCCAGCTGGCACTAACACTCCTACTTCAGCCAGATTTTCGATTATACTTAAACCTTCATTGGCAATATAAAAAAGCACAGTCGCATAAGTGACTGCACCATTTAAACCTAATATTTGATCTACCACGTTAGCCAAGATGATTACTATCAGGATTAATAATTTTCTAGCATATCCAAAGAGCGATTTGCGTGACCACAAACGACCGTTTTTAATTGCCTTAAATACTCCTGTTATAATGTCCAATGCCATCAACAACAATAATAAATGCAAGAACTTCACATCTCCGAAAAGATACATTCTTGCAGCTTCTAAGTGTTCGATATTAACATCTCCCATCTTCTGTTCATCTCCTTATTCATAATAAGTGTGACCCCCTTCTATCTATTTTTGGGTATTAAAAAAGCACCTCGATTGAGATGCTTTAACTAAATAATTTTCTAAAGCGTTTTTCTCGTTCTTGGCGATCCTGCTCGTAAGCATTACATTCTGTGCATTCACACTTTTTAACACTACCAAAAACCTCATTTGTATTTGCTTTCAAACCATTTGCTATCTCAGCTTCAAGTGCATCTATTTTTTCTATTACTTTATCGTACGTCTTCCTTCTGATAAACATCATCCAGAACACTCCTTATTTTCAGACATAAAAAATACACCTTACTCGGTGCCAATCTCATTCAGTAAATGCTCTTGTGCTTTTGCTTCAAGCGTATCAAAGGAACCATCTTGGTTAAATTCTTCAGCAGTTAATTCGTAAACGCCGCTAATACTAACACTACGGTCTTCATTTTTGGCTGAATACGATATTCTTACACTTGTTGCTTCGCCTTCATTGTACTTGGTTTGTACAGATCTGATTTCAAAGTTCATTATTGATCCTCTCCTTTTTTAGATTCTGACTTTAACTGTTCATTTTCTTTCTTCAGACGTTTAACTTCTTCTTCTAATTCATTCTTTCTTTTTAGGATCGCTTCTTTTGCAGTCTGTTCATTTGCCAATCTAGCCTCCAGTGTACCTATCTTAGCTGATAGTTTGCTTTGAACATCCTTAAAGCTATAAGTAACTTCGCTCATTTATCTCCACCTCCCAACCGCATAAACATACGCAGATAAATAAGAGCTTGAACTTGAATAAGAGTATTGCCTAACGTTTACTCCCCCTGCATCAGGCGGACCTGTGATATCTCCCCATCTTGTAGTTGACGTAACGTTAACATTTACCGCAATGGGGTAACTTGTATCAAAATTAATTGGAAAATCAATATATTGAGAATCTGACCTATAAATGTTACCACTTGAAATGGTTGTGGTGGTCGATTGTGGAGTGCACCATACTTCTTGCCTTCCGTCTGAATATCTTATCCAACGACCATCAGCATTTTCTCCTTGTGAGACTACACTTACAATCTTCTGCGTGCCGTTGAAGCCGTCCTGTACAAAATCACCATCGCCGTCCACCTCTAACAATCTTACCGTTCCATGCTCATTAGTCATAAGAAGACCACTATGGTTTAACCTCATACTTCTTTGAGATTTTTCATACTCAAATGTGATAAGACCTGCACTCACGGTTAGCTCCGTTCCTTCTGACTCAGTCGCAGTTTTTCCTGTTGCAACGATTTCACCATTTTCATTTATCTCAACATGAGATTCTGAGCCGTCAGATATAAACCTAGAACCCTCAATAACCGCCCCTTCAATAGTACCTGTAAAAGTAGCATCCCCACCAAACACATGACCGTCAAAGTTGATTTGGCTAGCCTCAAAAGTGAAAGAATCCGCTTCTTGCGTAAAGATGGAGCGTACGTCGTTTTCTTCTACTTTTAATTCGATTTGGTTTGATAGTTGTGTAATTGATGATTCTGCTCTTAATATGGGACTGCTAACATTACCTACTGAATCAAACTCTTGAACGTTGCTGACATCAGATGTGTTCATTCCCACCAACATATTGCTGCTCGTACTCGAACCAATTTGTCCATAAAACTTAGGGCTGTTATTCCAAATGCCAAACGTTGATGACGGTTGATGCCTTAATGCTACATACTCATTTCCTTCGTATTCACAAGTAACCATTGTCCATGAATTTGTGTATTGTACATCAATTGCTTCGAAGTACCCTGATGGTGTAGTACCGTCTGTATTATTATTAAATACAACTTTTACTTCGCCCACACTATAATGACCAGATGTTCTACGTCCACTTAGAGTACCTATGACAAAATTCTCTTGACCAGTTAGGTCTGATCTACATAATAAGATGACATAATCATCAGATGATGACATAGGTATATCGACATTATATTCCCTTGCTCTTTGATTAATTTCACTATTAATATCTGAAATGTCATCATTGTAAACAGATTCTTTTACCCTTAATTCAATTTCACCTTCTAAACCATTAATATCAACTTCTGCATTAGCTACTCTTGTCTCAACATCATCTACATATTCAGAATCTGCCTTTAATTCAATTTGACCTGCCAATTGGTTGAACTCGGATTCAGCATAAGAATAAACAGAATCGATTTCAGATTGTACGTCCTCTGGTGCAGGTGTCCAGTCAGTAGCTTTGTTCCCCCTTTCCACTTGTATATCCCATATATCAGCAACAAAGTTATCATCATACTCTGGTCGATTTGGCTGTATATATAGGTTGGAATTACCACTTGTTGGATGTTCTCTATACGTTAAATGTACTTCGACATTGTGTGTCTCGTTGTCATCAGGATATGGATTGTTACCTCCACTCCAGTGTCCAGATGTTCTATTCCTATCAATATAAACAGCTATATCAGTAAACCAAGTACAGTGACCATTTAATTTCACTATTGTTCCAGATATTTTCCTTATCTTAAAAGACAATATATATCTTTCTCCAATATTAAAAATATCACTAGAGATTCTAATATTTGGATTTCCCGAACTCGATGTTTTAGTTAAAGTGTATTTAAAGCCATCTCTATCTGCGGAACTATCGGATAAAGCCGATGTAGAGGCTAGATTCCTTCCGCCAACCTCAATATCAGCAATTGCACCTTCTACAAATGTAGCATCTACCTTACTTGAAATCTGCCCTGCCTGTATATCTAACTGAGCGTTTAAATCACTAATATCTGATGTATGATCACTTGTTGTTGTCTGCAAGCTACTTACATCAGCACTAATACCGTCATAAGCTACAGATAAACTGCCTACCTCATTACTAATACTAGTAACATCGTCTTCTAGATTTTCAAGAGCACTACGTTCCGCTTTAGCTTCGATTTGACCTGCCACAATATCTAAGTCGGCTGACAGATCAGTGACTCTTGTTTCGACTCCGTTGATATCTGCTTCAACATCTTCAGGTGCTGGTGTCCAATCAGTTGCTTTGTTGCCTTTTTCTAGCTTTGTTTCTCTAAATATAACTCCATTTCCCTCAGTAGAACCACCCACACCTGCATACGCATATATCCTTCCTTCATCCACATCTGCAACATACGTGTGCTCTATTCTTTCATCAATTATCGGTATCACAAATGACTGACTGTAATCACCGTTCGATTTTCTTACACGAATATTTATTTCATCCACTGTTCCATCGGTAACCTCAACATTACTACTGAATGTATATTCTTTACCTTGCTCAGTGGCATTATGAAAGAAAAAAGGATGATAGTTGCTAGAAGTTTGCGTTGGCTCTAAAATAATTTCTTTAGTGTTTTCGAGTATATTTCTCCCACCAATACTGAGCGCATTAAACTCATCTTGCAATCCTTCAACCACACTTGCCTCAGCTTTAAAACTAATAGCTTCAGCATTAGCACTAATCTGTGTACCTTGTGTACTTACTTCATTTTCTAATAATTCTAGATCGGTAATTGCTAATGATAGCTGACCTTCAACTTCGTCAAGGTCATACTCAACTGTTGTAATACGACCGCCTTGAGTTTGTAATTCATCAGCATGATTGGCTACATCAATTAACAATTGATCTGTTGTACTTTCAAGATCATTAACTGTATTGTTAATTGTTTCTACAACATCACTATCAGCCTTAAATTGTAATTGACCATCTACATACTCTAGATCAGCTTTATCCAGGAGTTCTTGATCAATTTCCTGTTTTATTTGGTCAGTATGATTATTAGCATTTTCCTCTGCCTGATCTGCTTTTTCCTGTGATCCTTGTTCAGTCTCAATTACTTCTGTCCAACCTACATCCGTTTCAATTTTATTAGCAGCGTCATTACCAGGTTTGTCTCGTTCTTCGATCTCAGGTTTGGTATAGGTAACTTCCGTAAGATCGGTCATGCTTATTTTGTTTTTAATTTGTTGCTCTAGGCTTTTCCATATAGCATCCACTTCTTCTTGCGTATATTCTGTAAAATCACCTAACCTTACCTGTTTCTCCGCTTGATCTTTTATATCTCGATCTTGGAAAAAAATACGTGCATCTAAATAAAGTGCAGGCTCATAACTGGTGTCTTTAATCTGAATGGTATCGCCAAATCGGAATTTTTTATGTTCTAATCCTGGTACCTTTTCTAAATCTGCAATGGTACCTTCATAGGTAACAATCGCTTTAACACGTTTGGCTAACTCTTGCTCTCCCAGTTCGATTAATCGCTCTTCAGTAGCATTCTCTTCCATTTCAAACTGTGGTTCATAATCTTTAATAATATGCTTACCGTTACGTGCCCAGCGCTGAAAAGCTTCTTCATCCTCGACTACAACTTCTAGCCGATCACCATTTTCGTCTTCAGGACCAATGACATTTAACGCTGTTACAATTTCATCTGTATTTTCCACACGTCTTAGTCCTAATAAGTCTTTACCAAACTCTACACGTCTACCGCGCCATTCACCAACGCGCTCTAATAGATCAGCATATCTTCCGATCATTTTTCCATTATCATGTTCAATCCGGAAATGTAATTCTAAATTAAACACAGATGCGAGTCGTTTTAAATAGCCGTAAGGATGCGTCCGGCTTTCGAATGTAATACTACGTACTGCATCACTTTCGACAATTCCTATTTGCCATTCTGTGCCATCTAGTGCGATTCCTGCATGTTGTCCTACTGTTAAGGATGATGTTGTGTGTTCTGGTATGACTTTTGCTGTTCTTAGTTCCGCGTAACTAGCAAAGCTATATACTTCCAATTCTCTTTCAATACGATCTTCCTGTACTTCATAAATAATAAACTCTAAAAATTCACCATCCTCTCCAGGGATGATGATTCGGTTATTTCCTTCTATATATGGTGAATAAGGCTTATCAGCATGTGTGGTAAAATCAAACGTTTCACTACCATCTTCAAGCGATTTCTTATGGCTATTGGAGATGACATTTCGATACCTTATATGTGATAATGCTTCATAATTATTACCATCTGCTACAAATACTTGTGACATCCTTTCACCTCATTTCTTGCTTTGACATGGATTATGAGTATCGTTCACGGTATCTTCCACTAATATTGAGACTATCACTCGGAAGCACCACAAGCTGGTTTTCACCTTTTTTTAGAGTGAAGTAATCCACTCCTAACATATTATCCTCATACACTTCACCATTTATATAAACTTGCCCATTGTTAGTATGGTCAAATGTTATAATATCTCCAGGTTGAGCGATATTTGGCGTCTGATCTTCTGTGACTGTTTGCAATGCAAAAACCTCAACGCTATTAATGCGTAATCGTGACGGACTTGGGCGGTCTTGATACTTCCCGACAAA
>NZ_KB898692.1 GCF_000377765.1 Gracilibacillus lacisalsi DSM 19029
TGGACACTTTTTCCGATTTCGGCTTTCTTTTGTCCGTGAGATCGATTCTCGTGGACACTTTTTCCGATTTTGGCTTTCTTTTGTCCGCGAGATCGATTCTTATGAACACTTTTTCCGATTTTGGCTTTCTTTTGTCCGCGAGATCGATTCTCATGGACACTTTTTCCGATTTTGGCTTCTTTTGTCCGCGAGAGCGGTTCTCGAAGAACTCGTTATCCACATCCCCAAAATTCACATTTCCTAGACAACAAAAAACGACGAAATTATTCGCCGCTTTCAATAAACTCTTCAAGTTCCTCTGTTATTTGTCCGTCCGTTTGGTATGCAAGTCCAAACGTTTCACCTTCGCCGTCTTTGTTGATCATAACGTCAATGTCATTCAATAACTACTTTGTATATTCGATAGCTTGATTCATTCTTTTGCTTGGTTCTTCCCAATCCTTCACGGCTTCACGTTTGTTTGCACCATATTTTTCAGGGTCAATGTGTTCCGTCCGCTTATGGTGCCCTTCTTCAATTATTCCCACCAGTTTTTGCAAATTGTCAAAATCCTTTTCAAGCGAAACACCTTTGACTTGAACAACGTCAAGACCTCTATCCAACGCCATTGCTTCCATATAATAATAATATGCTTCATCGTGTCCCGCTTGGATCAATTTTGAATCTTGATCAGGAACTTCGTGAAATATCCGATTCGCTCCTGCTATGTAATCTTTTACATTTGTTTCCATATCATATATCTTGCCTTCTTCTAATTCAGTGACGTCTTTCCACTCCTTTTCGTTAACAACTTTGTTATTTTCCACCTCGTGAGCAACGATTTCTTTCGGTTCGGACTTCGCTTCTTTTTCCGAACTACAAGCTGACAAAAGCAAAACAGAAACAATGATTGTTAAACCAATAATTTTTTTCAAGAAAATCACCCTATCCTAAATAATTCTATAAGACGTGGATTATCTATCCTACTGAATACAAATAAAAAGACAGGAAGTTTTCCGCCTTCCCATCTTATTTAGCAACTGATACAATCCAAAAATTTTTAAGGAAGAACTCCCGTTGATCGGAAGTCCTCTGTCTGTTCATTTAACCTTTTCCTTTAAGAGTACAATAGATAACATTGCCCCTAGCCATGCTGACAATCCACCTAGTAGAATAAAGACAACCGACTTAAACTGAAAATCGGGAACTGCAAATTCGAATATTGCTAGTACGACTATCACGAAAAATATCATAAATAACGTTTGATAAGAGTTTATTTTCTTATTCATTTCCATCTACGCCTATTCCTTATTAAGATATTTTCGTACCATTTTCCACGGTTTCATCAGGTCTGAGCAACACCACATCATCTGTTCCTGGTATACCACCTAATACCAACACCTCTGATTTAAAGCCGGCAATTCGTAATGGTGGAAAATTAACTATTGCTGCTACTTGGCGTCCGACTAACTGTTCCGGATTATACCTTTTCGTAATTTGTGCAGAGGACTGTTTTACACCTAACTCACCAAAATCAATTTTCAACTTAATCGCTGGTTTTCTCGCTTCTTTAAAATCTGCTGCTTCGATTACCGTTCCAATTCGCAAATCTAACTTTGAAAAATCATCAAATGAAGCCAACGTTATCACCCCAGTTATTATTGTCCTTTTTTACGTCATTTTTCGATATTATTTTTATCATACCATTTCCTTACTATTTTTGACAAAAGCAGTAGTTTTAAAATTTGATACTTAGGTCCCAATCGGATATAGTAGAAGTCTCTATATCAACTTTTCTATCATATTTTTAATAGAATCCAATGATTTTGACACAAATTTTTTGGTTGTCAAAAATCTGCTTATAAGATAAAATACAATATATAGTTAATTCGGAAGTCAAAATCATCTATATATTGTATTCGCGACATCAATACTGCGAAATCCTAATTTTTCGCAGTTTAGTTAACTACATAGATTATTCAGTTTTAATCGCTCCATCATGAGCGCTTTTATTATGTAATTGGAGGTTTTTTCATGACAACAGAAGTTAAATCTATTAAACAATCAGTCACCAAAGCTCTACAAGAAGCAGAAGAAAAGTATGGATTAGATACGAAAGATATACAGCAACGTATCGAAGAATCTACAAAATCTGACAAAGACTCAACCCAAGAAGCCTTATTCTATTCATTAAACCGCATCTCGATGGATCAGCCTAAATGGACTTTTGTTGCGGCTCATTTCCATTTAACACAATTATATGAAGAAGCAGCACAAAATCGTGAGTATGAACCTACTCAAAAATACGGGGATTTATACAAGTTAATTCAACTACTAACAGATAAAGGAATTTATAGTTCCGATATCCTTACTCATTATAGCAAAGAAGAAATAAATCAGCTACAGCAAGCAATTGATCCAGAAAAGGATGCACTCTTCAACTATATAGGACTTTTTCTATTAGCAGATCGTTATCTTGCAAGAGATCATGACCGTAACTTATATGAACTGCCACAAGAACGATTTATGATTATTGCCATGACATTAATGCAAAATGAAGCACCTGAAAAACGTGTTGAATTAGTGAAGGAAGCTTATTGGGCATTAAGTAACCTATATATGACAGTAGCAACACCAACCTTATCCAATGCGGGTAAAAGCTATGGCCAGTTATCTTCTTGCTTTATTGACACCGTAGACGATTCATTAGATGGCATTTATTTAAATAACTGGGATATCGCTCGTCTTAGTAAAGATGGTGGTGGTATCGGCATCTACTACGGTAAAGTTCGTGCCCTAGGTTCAGATATTAAGAGATTCAAAGGCAACTCATCTGGTGTTGTACCATGGATTCGTTTAGTGAACGATACAGCAGTTAGCGTGGACCAATTAGGTCAACGTCAAGGTGCCGTAGCAATCTATCTGGATGTATTCCATAAAGATATTATGAACGGTTTCTTAGACTTAAAAACAAATAATGGTGATGAACGGCGAAAAGCACACGATATCTTTACAGGTGTAGCTATCCCAGACTTATTTATGGGACAATTACGAGAAACAGATGCACAAGGTAAGAGTATCGGTGAGTGGCATACATTCTGCCCACATCAAGTAAAACAAATCATGGGCTGGAAAGACGAAAATGGAAATCCACTTGGTCTTGAGGATTTCTATGATGAAAAAGACAACAAATATTTTACTGAAAAATACTGGGAAGCAGTCAATCACCCGTTACTTCCTAGAAAAACATATCGCGCCATGGATATTATGGCTCGTATTATGGTTGCACAATTAGAAACTGGAACACCATACATGTTCTACCGTGATGAAGTTAACCGTCAAAACCCGAACAAACATAAACGTGGTGTTGGTAAAACATCTATTTATTGCAGTAACTTATGTACAGAAATTGCACAAAATATGTCTCCGACAACAATCTCGAAAGAATATCAAGATGAAGAAGGCAATATCGTGATTGTTCGTAAACCAGGTGACTTTGTAGTATGTAATTTATCATCGATTAACTTACCAAACGCAGTTCGCGAAGAAGTATTGGATCGATTAATTTCCATACAAGTTCGTATGTTAGACAATGTAATTGACCTTAATACAATTACAGTCGGCCAAGCACAAGTAACAAACAAAAAATATCGTGCAGTAGGTCTCGGTACTTTCGGCTGGCATCACCTACTTGCATTAGAAAGCATTCATTGGGAATCTGAAGAAGCTGTCGAGTATGCTGATAAAGTTTACGAAGATATTGCTTATTACACGATTAAAGCATCTATGGATTTAGCAAAAGAAAAAGGTGCTTACTCTGAATTTGAAGGATCCGAGTGGCAAACTGGTGTCTATTTCGACAGAAGAGACTATCATTCAGAGCGTTGGAACAAGTTACGCGAAGATGTGGCAGCTAACGGTATTCGCAATGGCTGGTTAATGGCTGTAGCACCAAACTCTTCTACAGCAAAAATCGGTGGCTCCACAGATGGAATCGACCCATTATATGCAGTGGAATTTGCCGAAGAAAAGAAAAACTTCAAATTTAAAGTGACAGCACCAGATTTAGATCATGTCACTTATAACTATTACCGTCGTGCACGTCACGAATTGGATCAAGTTTGGAGTATTAAACAAAACGCGAAAAGACAACGTCACATTGATCAAGCAATCAGCTTTAATTTCTATGTGCGTCATGATATTAAAGCAAAAGAATTATTAAATTTACACATGGCAGCCTGGGAAAACCGTCTGAAAACAACTTATTATGTTCGCAGTACTTCCCAGACAGAAATCGAAGAATGTGAAGCATGCCATAGTTAATCATCAGGATGTATTGAATGCCGTCCGCGGAAGTGTGGTAACGGCATTCTCTATCCATCTTTTATACTAATGTGGGAGGACCGAAAATGACACAAGTCGATCAATCTTTAACTAAAATCAAACTTTTAAATCCTACTTATCCAAATAAAGCAACTGGCATTATTAATGGCGAGTCTTCAGGTTTATTAAACTGGAACGATATTGCTTATCCACAAATGTATGACTTATACCAGACCTTATTGGCCAACTTTTGGAAAGCGCAAGAGATCAATATGCAAGATGACATCAAACAATGGGATAACTTATCCGAAACGGAAAAAGATGTTTTCTTACGTATTAATACACAGCTTGCATCCTTAGATAGTTTGCAAACACCGACAATGACACATGTAATGGACTATGTAACAGATTCTAGCTTTAAAGCTATTTTTGCAGTAATCTCACAACAAGAAGCGGTTCACAATGAGTCCTATTCCTATATTTTAAGCTCACTTGTACCATTGCGTGAACAAAATGAACGTTTTGATCAGGCTAAGGAAGATCCAATTGTCCGTAAACGAAACCAGTTAATTTTGGATAGCTATGAAGCCTTTCGTGAAAATCCGACGCCACAACGTTTATTTGAATTAGCGATTAACTCTATTAATTTAGAAGGTATCTATTTCTATGCAGGTTTCGCCTTCTTCTATCATTTGGCACGTCAGCAAAAAATGCTAAAAACGAGTACGATGATTAGCTATATTCAACGTGATGAAATGCAACATGCTTATTTCGTATCACAATTCGTCCGTATTCTACTTACGGAAAATCCAGAATTAAACACTGAAGAGAATATTCAATATGTCTACCAAACAGTTGATAAGGCAGTACAGCTAGAAAAAGAATGGGCGGATTACATTTTAAAAGATATTGAAGGTATTGACCTTGATGAATTCCATGGCTATGTCGAGTATTTAGCTAACAAACGATTCCGCCAAATCGGCTTGGATAACTATTATCCTGAACGTGACAACCCAATGGAATGGATTCATGTCTTCAGTGATGAAATGATGAACGAAACGAAATCAGACTTTTTCGAGCAAAAATCTCGTACTTATACGAAAGTATCATCATCTAACGGCTTTGACGAACTTTAATAAGGAGGCTTTTCACGATGAAAGCTGCGATTATCTATACATCTGTAACTGGTAATACTTCTACTCTAGCAGAAATCATTTGCGAAAAAATGAATAACCATCATATCGAAACCGACTTAATCCCTGTTGATGAGTTTCAACCGCAACTACTACACAACTACGATATCGTCACAGTTGGAACATACTCTTGGGATAATGGCGACCTGCCGATGGAAATGGAAGAAGTTTTTGAAGCATTTGAAGAGGAAGAGGTAAACCATATTACTACTGGTGTATTTGGAACAGGAGATAGCTTCTATCCTTATTATTGTGGAGCGGTTGATATGTTTAGAGATATGCTTTACGTTCACACTAATCTTGCCGTTACTTTAAAAGTAGAGTTAACACCGCAAGACGAAGATCTTCATAGATGCGAAAAATTTTGTGATCGATTAGCAAGTGAATTAGCAGTAGTTTCATAGCTTTAAAGGTTGATGTTGTTAAAAACATCAACTTTTTTTAATGTTAAAGAAAGTTAAAAATTTGTGCTGGTCTAACTCCGAGCGCCCAGAAACTAGGCGACTTCACGAATCGCCCTACGATAAGTCATCATCGGTTCGTAAACTCACCGTGATTCCTTTATCTCAGTTGATTCGCTCCAGTCGCTACGTTTCTAAACGGGCGCTCTGCGCTTTTCTTACGAAAGGAGAATGACATAATGTTGGAGTATATACTAATCTTTTTAAGCGCTGCAGTACCCTGGTTTGAGATAGCGTTTGTTATTCCTCTGGGGATTCTATCAGGCTTAAACCCCTTTCTCGTTATATTCGTTGCATTCATTGGAAATATGACAACAATAATAGCTTTAATTATCGGATACGATAAATTCAAAGGGTGGCTGGGAAAAAGAAGCAAAAAGAAAGAATCCAAGCGGCAGGCTAGAGCACACACTCTTTGGAATAGGTACGGCCTACCTGGCATGGTATTGCTTGGACCTATCTTAATTGGCTCTCATATTGCTGCTTTTATCGGCATGACACTTGGTGCAACCAAACGTTCAACATTCGTATGGTCTTCCTTTAGCATCGGAGCATGGTCATTAGCAATTGGGATATTAACCGCTTTTGGATTTGACTTCTTCACCAATTAAACCAAAGTGAAAGGTTACTTCTTATAAAAAATGTGGTCAGTGTCCGATCGTCACTGACCACATTTTTTTCTTCTCTAGTCAACCATCTCAATATTTATCGGATATACATAAGGCTGATCGGGTTCTTTAATGGTTTCCACCTCTGTTGCTTTGATTATCGGTATTGGAGCTCCTTGATAATTTGTTAATTGAATCGTCCCTGTTACGTTTAACCACGTATTATCTGCGATGTTTGCCGCCTGATCAAATTCGGTTAAGAAGCCGATCAATCCAGCATCTGCCACACAATGTGTAATTAAAAAACGACCGATTACTAATTGCTGTTGCGAAAAACCTTCTTCTCGATAAACGAATCCTGAAAAAGTTACCTTGGTCCCTTGTAACTGCTCAGCATGCGCCATTATTTCTTGATAATACGTTGAAAAGAGCGTTTCATCCATTTCTATATGTGCCTGTTGCAAAATATCAGAGCGCAATTGATCATATTCTGTCTTTGGAATCTTATTTTGATAGACATTCGGATCTATCGGATTATCATCAACTGCTGGTTGTCCTAAATCAGGAGGAGCCTCATCTGAAGTCGGAGTTTCAGCTAGTTGACCTTGCAACGTTTCCTCTTGTTGAGCTTGACTTGTCATCGATAGTGTCGCACCTTTATTTTTCGCAATCGATGCATCCAAGCTCGATAGTGGTAATAACATACCTGTTGCAACAGGAAAAACAATAACTAGATAACTAAAAACTTTTTTTAGGTTCATTGGCTGATCACCATGATCATGATGGTGGTCATGACATTCATCATGATCATGGTGGTGATGTTCTATTTTTGCTCCGAATGTAAACACTCGATGCATTTGAACTAGAAATAGCAATAGAAATAGTGATGCCCCCATTTGACTTAAGGTTTCATATTTTGGGTTAATCAGCTTTAAGATGTCACCAGTAACATGTAATCGAAAAATAAAGATCGTGAAAAATAAAAGAATCGTAGCGCGTAATAGCTGTTGTCCATTTAATTTCATGCTGCTTCCCCCCTTAAATAAAGCCTTGCAACAGGCTGATCATAATGAAAACTGTCACTGTTACAATAACAACAAAAATCAACACAAACCTAGTCTTAAAAACACTTAACATCATCAAAGTATTTTTTAAATCTATCATCGGTCCATAAATGAGAAATCCCAAAATAGAAGCTTGTGGGAAGATATTGGAAAAAGATGCACCGATAAAAGCATCTGCTTCAGAACATAATGACAGTAAATAAGCTAATCCCATCATGACGACAAGCGATGCAACATGGCCCTCCCCTATACTAACTAACAAATTGGTAGAAACATATACTTGTACAAATGAAGCTAAAAAAGCACCAATAATTAAATATTTCCCCATATCAAAAAATTCATCCACCGCATGTACTAACGTTTTACCAACCTTGTCCAAGAAGGATTGACTACCACTACCACTGTCTGCTTGACAACTGGATACTGTTGCTACACTTGTTTTCAACTGATTACTTTGAAATAGAAAGCTAATCAAAATACCGATAACGAGTGCAATAAGGAAACCTAGTCCCATCCGTAAGAGCGCGATTTGCCAATCATTCCCGAACGCCATATATGTAGAAAAGATCACGATTGGATTGATTAAAGGACCTGTTAATAAAAAACCTATCCCTGCATAAATCGGTACACCCTTCGAAATCAGTCTTCTAACAATCGGAACAATCCCACATTCACAAGCAGGAAAAAGACCACCTACAACGCAACTCATAAAGACAGCAGCATATTTATTTTTAGGAATCCACTTTTTTAATTGATCTTCAGTAATAAATATTTGAATAATTCCTGCGATAATGACACCTATTAAAACAAACGGTAATGCTTCTATTAAAATACTTAAAAAGATGGTATTCAGATGATAAAAAGAATCTGGTAACTCGATGATGGAGAGAGAATCACTAAAGGCAAATACATATACGACCATAATAAACAACAATAGAATAGCAGAATCAATAATCAGTGAAGGTAAACTTTTTTTCATAATATTCTCCTTTTTGTTTTCATCTACTATTTTATATCTATGTATTAAATAGTATTCTAGAATCATTTCGGTAAAATAAATCGTAATGATTTCGCTTAATTATACTATCAAATCCTATATGATAATCTAGGAAAAAATCGTACGTATTCGCCATATAAATATGATACAATGTTAAAAGGTTTTTTAGCATACATTACTAAAACCTATTCCAATGAAAAACAACAGTGATAACGGACACTAATTTCATGATATAACTCCCACTGTAAGAAGACTCAAGATATAAGAGAAGGAGGAAATCTCTATGGAGCAAGATAGTGAATTATCACGTGCGACGGGAAATTCAACCATTAACCAATTAACATTTCGCTTAGGTGCATTTGGCGCTGCTGTTCCGCTATTATTTTTCGTCATATGGGCGATTACCACTAGTGTATTACAATTATCTTCTGAAATTGGCCTTGTACTAGGTGCTATTTTCGGAATTACCTTGGGGTTATTTTTCTGTAAAAGTAAATGGGCAGATTATGCGCAAGGATTGTTTGATGGTCTCGCTCAACCAATTGGTGTAGTAGCAATGGTTGCATGGTTCTATGCCGGCATGTTTGCGCAAGTATTGCAAGTTGGCGGATTGGTCGAGGGTCTCGTCTGGATCGGTATGATTACCGGGTTCACGGGAGGTCTTTTTGTTGGATTGACCTTTATATTGGCTGCCACATTCTCGACAGCTGTTGGTACAGGTTATGGTACGACGGTTGCTTTTTGTACGTTAATGTTCCCTGCCGGTGTGGCAACAGGAGCAGATCCAACCATTTTATTTGCAGCGATTCTTGCTGGAGCGGTATTCGGGGATAACCTTGCACCTGTGTCAGATACAACGATTGTTTCAGCGACAACACAAGATGCCGACGTACCTGGTGTTGTAAAAAGTCGTTTTAAGTATGCAATTGCTGCCGCTATTCCTACATTGATCATCTTTATTATTTTTGGTGGTGGTGGTTCAATCGAAAACCAAGCTAGCATTGAGGCTACCACTGATCCTAAAGGATTATTAATGCTAATACCATTTGCTGTTGTCTTATTTTTAGCTATATCAGGACATCATATTATAACCTCTTTAACATGGGGAATTTTAGTTGCAGTTGTTATGCTAGTAGTATTTCCTGTAGGCTCGTTCAGTGATGTCATCAGCTTTAATCCTGATTCAGATAATATCGTAGAAGGTGCACTTATTAACGGGATTACCGGATATATCAATATGGCAATCTTAATTTTATTAATTGTAGCTGCCGCACACTTATTACGATTAGGAGGTACTATGCAAGTCATTACCTCTGTACTTGTTAAATGGATTAAAAATTCTGTTCGACGTGCAGAGATTTCCATGTGGGCAATCGTTGCTTTGTTAAACAGCGCAATTACCATTAACACGGCGGCCGAAATTGCAGCGGCACCTTTTGTTCGTGAAATCGGGGAAAAATATCAGATTCACAGTTACCGCCGTGCAAATATGCTCGATGCTATAACTTCTGCCTTAGGTTATATTTTCCCTTGGGGAGCACCAGTATTACTTGGTTGGTCCACGATCACTATGATGCAGGAAACCTACGAATGGCTGCCAATTGTTTCACCGACAGCAGTTTTCCCATTTGTTTTCCAAGGCTGGTTCTTAGTGATTGTTATGCTAGTAGCAGCATTAACTGGATGGGGATTACGTTATCAAGGTAAAAATGGCGAAGAATTAACTGAGCCACCTCAATAAGTGATCGTTTGCGAGACGAGACGATCGATGAAATAGTACAAATAGTAAGACTTGGCATGAAGAGTTGCCAAGTCTTTTTATAATTCATCATTTTGTCAATTACTTTTCGTTATGATTGTTTTATAATGATGGTAAGTAGGTGATTTCATGAACTCGATTTATACAGTACTTCTTGTAATCCATATTTTTTCTGCAATTGTGGGGATTGGGCCTGGCTTTGTGCTGACTACGATCGTAAAGTCTGCTAAAAGCTTACCTGAAATTAGACATGCATTTGCATTAAAAGCGAAGGTGCATATTTTTGTAATGATTGGTGGCATACTTGTATTATTAACCGGCCTATTGATGGGCGTTCTAAAGCCTGTTCTTTTTCAGCAAGGCTGGTACGTTACCAGTATGATTCTCTATTTTGCAGCACTCTCATTGGGACCAACATTGCTCAAAAAGTTCTCAACTCCAATAAAAGCTCTAATTGCGGATCCAGACCTTGAAAGCGTCCCTGATACCTATCATAAGAATCTTCAGAAACTGTTGCGCGTGGAATACATAGAAAATACTTTGCTGTTAATCATTATCTTACTGATGATTACCAAACCTTTTTAGCAGAAAGTTTATCACGAGTTATTCACATATCTTTCATTGATCTACGTTGAAAAAGAAAAAGCTAGCAGTTAGACGTGAACTGACCCAGTAAAACGGGACAAGAAAAAACACCTATGCTGCCATAGTCCTGAATTCAACAGGACTGTGGCAGTTTAGTTTTGTAAACGGTCGTATATAGTTGTAATAATACATGTAAGATTGCACTTTTTCTAGTACAATAGAGTTTGTAAGGTGCACTCTATTTTGAGTGTTGAATTCTTCCGACTTTAGCGAGGAGTGGAAGGATTCGATTACGGCATTATCAAAGCAGTTTCCTTTTCGGGACATGCTTGTGGTAATGCCTTTTTCTTTAGCCAGCTCTTGAAAGT
>NZ_KB898693.1 GCF_000377765.1 Gracilibacillus lacisalsi DSM 19029
TCTGGTAGAGGCATCAAAAATCCCCCTTACTCTTCTGGTAAGAGGGATTTAATGTGCTGAACGACACCTTTACGGTCCGATCCACTTTGTTCCATCTCTAATAACTGTTTCAATTCGTCTGTTGATAGATCAGCAGTGATTGCTTCTTGTACTTGAGTTACATTACCATCAAGTACAGAAGGCTCTTCATTCCTTTTAGGTTCCTCTATTTTTTCTCCTAAGTAACCTTTTTCTTGCAATTCTTTAATGCGTTTTTCGTCATTAGATTCATAGATGTCACCAGCAGCATAATACTTTTTAGTAAGTTTATCGATAAAACGTTTTAGAACTATATATTTCATTTAAAATCCCTCACTTTTATGATGATTGGATAATCCCAACCGCACGTAAGGCGGCTAGGATTTCATTTTGTTTAGCAGCAATGTCTTCTGCAGTTGCTGAAGATGGGTCAGCATGATCTTCTATTGGTTCCGCTTGTTTCCCATCGGCGGTAATACTACCACCTGTTGTTAAATGGATATCGTTAAAATAAGGCATATTCAACACCTCCATGTTAGATTTCTGGTTTATTAGACTGTTTCTACCACTTTCGCAATACGGAATGCAGATTTTAACTTGATTTGGTGATCTAACCAAGCTGTTAGAACGAACAATTCCACACCTGTTTTTACATCTTTATCACGATCACGTAACATCTGAAGATCGTAGTTAAAATGAGAATAAGCAAAGTCACCAACAATAGGATCTGAAGCAGCATCGACGAATTCAGCAGGTACACCTAAGACTTGTTCTGGTTGAGCGTTATAGAGAGATGCATTACCGTTAGCTAACACTTCAATAATGTCCATGTAATCCGCATAACGCATTACCACTTTTGCATTATCACGGAAATCTTCATGCAAATCTGCAATAGCTGCTTTAATTGCTTTATATTTGGACTCTCCATTTACTTCTTTAATGTCGTTTTGAGTCGAATAGAAGGACATATGCTCTTCACCAGTTGCTGGTGTTGTAGCAAAAGCAACCTTTTTCTCTTTAGCTGCTAAACCTGATTCAAGACCTCGATCGACTGTTGTAACAAGATTTGTTGTAGTTCCGTTTAAAACAGTTTCGGAAATTGGTACAAATACTTTGAATTTGTGACGACCAAATGTAACAGTATCACCAGTTGCTTTCATTTCCTTCGCTGTTTCGGTATCACCGATAAAGTCATCATCATCCAATTGAAATGCAATTTTCGGAATTTCTAAGTTGGTTTCTTGCGTAAATACTGAGATGTCACGCAATGGATTTTTGACAAATGGTTCATGGATAAGTTCATTAGATACTGTTTTTGGCAGTAACTTTTCTCCACCAGTGCTAGGATCTGTGTTATCGCCTAACGCTTGAAAGACCTCTTTCGTAATAGGCTTATTGGTCATCGTAGCACGAATCATTTCCGCTTTCGCTTCGACTTTCTTTTGTTTTGGATCGTCGATACCTTTGATGTTGTTTTGATCTTCGAATTTTGCTTTTTGTTCTGCTTCTAGTTGATCGTGCTGCTCTTTAATCACATCAAATCGTTGTTTCAAATCATCTCGTGATTTTTGTAATGTTTGAATATCCTCAGATGTTTTGGATGTGTCAATAGCAGCATCTGCTAATTCATTTTCCACTTTTTGAAGTTGTTGACCGATGGTTGTCATGTTTTGTTTGTACTCAAAAAGCGTCTTTTGACCACCGAAATACTGCAAGTTATTTAGACGTAACCATTGTCCTTTTTGACGTTGTTGCACAGATTTTAATAATGCTTGGCTCTTTTTCATGTTAAATTCCTCCTAAAATATCTTTTATTAATGCTGAATTTTGTTTAGATTGTTCAGCTATTTTCTGTCTTCGTGCCATCTCTTCTTCAGAAATACCTTCTTCTTGTTTATCCACTTTCTTTTGAAGAGCTTTTGGCACATTTTTATATTGCTTAAATAAATCTTCACTGACAGAAGCAACGGCTTGATTTTCTTCTAGAACTACATCAGCTAGTCCGTATTGTTGAGCTTCATCTGCAGATAACCACGTTTCATCATCCAACATTTGCTTTAACTCATCTTCATTTAGTTTTTCACCTGCCTTTTGGAGATAACTTTGGACCGCTGACTGATTAATTCTGTCTAAATCATCCGCTTTTTTACGTAATTCATTGGCATTACCTAGCGCAATAGTCCAGGCGTTATGGATCATCATCATAGAATTTTTATACATATGAATCTGATCACCGGCCATTGCAATAACACTAGCGATGGATGCAGCTAAGGCATCTACATAAACATTCACTCTTGCCGGATGGCTTTTAAGCATATTGTGAATGGCGATTCCTTCAAAAACGGCACCACCAGGTGAATTAATGTGTAAATTAATGTTGGAAACATCGCCTAGATCGTCTAAATCTTGCTTGAAACTAGATGCTGTTGTATCTTCTTCTAACCATTGATAACGTTCTATGTCACCGTAAATAAAAACATCCGCTGAATCTTCTTGATTAGCAGACATCTTCATGCTCCAAAACTTGTTTCGCTTTTTAGCAAAATGTTGAAGGTTTAATTTCAATTGTCGCTTTCTCACTTAATCCACACCCCCTTTCAAATGGCATAAAAAATACACGTATTATAACGTGTTATCCATCCCCATTATTTGAATTATTACTGCTATTACTGTTTGATTTTCGTTCTGATGGATCCATATCAATTGGATATAAATCTCCGCTAACCCATAATTTAGATGCGTTCCCTCCCACCGGAGGTAAATCCTCATACATCCTAGCTTCATCTTGCTTCATCCACCCATTACGAATGGCTTTGGCGTAATAATCGCCTTGGGTAGAGATATCGCCTCTAAGAAGAGCCTTCGTGTTAAATTTAAAATAAAAACCAGCTTTTCTTTCGGCTGGTGTAAGTAATTTTCTATTAAATTCTTGCTCATACTGCCTTACAATTGGCATTAAAGTAAGGTCTACAAACATACGCATCAGCTGTTCATTACTTGAATAACTCTGCCCTTCTGTATCATTGAGCATTGTAACTGGCATATTAAAAACATTCGCTACCCTGGAACGTGTAATCCGTTCGGACGCGAATGTATCAGCTGCAACGTATTTTCTCTCCAATTCTTTAATTTCTACACCTTGTTCTTGGAACAAAATACCGCCATTATCCTTGTAGAACCTTTTAAAATCTTCAATGACTCTTTTTCTTTTGTCATCATCTAAATTTCCACCGTATTTCAATATAAATGAGTTTGGTGCAGATTGCATTTCTTTTAAACTGAACTCTCGAACTGCCTTATCAAAGTCATTGGCATTCTGTAACACTTTAATGGGATTAATTCCCTTTAAACTATGTGAACCTACAATATGCTTAACATGTAACATTTCCATATTGTGTACATAATAGCGATTCCCATCTTCACCTAGAACCTGGTACCATAATTCTTTACTGTTTCTTTCGATGACAGGCTCCACATAATCTGGATTAATTAATGTTAGTCCGGAAGGCTGTAACCTTATGTCACGTTCAATAAGAGCATAACCATTTCCTTCTTCATCCCTAGCAGTTTCTAAATTTCTAATAAACTCAAAACCTGTCATATTAGGATTGGGATTGTTAATTAACACATCCGAAGCACTATTTTGCTTCATTTCATAGTTTTGATACAATTTTAACGGCAATGTAGCCATACTATTGGATAGCCTTGTAACTGCGCTAAAAATAGTTTCATTAGTGGCTAAGGTGGAATTATCAATACCCCAAAATGACTTTCCCATCCAAGATGAAAAATCAAAGCCATCCCCCTTCCATGCTGCATAAGCGCTATAAAATGAGTATTTTAATCGCTGAAAGAATCTCAATGTTTCACCACCTTTCAATTTGAATTAGATGTGGATCACCTCCTTAGTAAACAAACATCCAATTTTTCATTCTGATAGGTTCGTTTTGTATACATGGTTGAAAATTGAAAAGTAAGATTACAATCAATAACAAACTGAATAATTTCATTTACCAATCACTCCTTCATCAAATCTTGCATACTAACAACTCCAATATCACCATCACCAGTTGGAACAACCAATTTTTCCATTACCTTTGTATGAGCATTTAACAATGCTGCAAATCCATCAATTTTACGATATCGACCAGCTTTTGTTGGTAATCTATTGTTATTTCGGTCTTTCACAAGCTCCACGTTGTTTATATACCAACGGAGAAGTGGATTCTCATTAAATATTACTTTTCCATCCAAAAACATTTCTTTCAAATCATCTAAAGCAGGACCAAGAGTTTGAAAACCTTGTCTTACTTTTTCTGTTTCAAAACCTTTTTCTTCTAACGATTTATTTAATCGGAAAGCTTTGGCCGGATCATAAGTAATCAATGGAATGTTATACATTTTAGCTTGTTCCTCGATCCATTCTTCGACAATGTCTTTGTTAATGTACTCTTCATCAACGATTGTTAAGTAATTATCTTTTTCCCACTCTCGATAAGGTATTTTTTCATTACCTTCTTTTACTTTTTTCAATGGAATCCAAGAATGAGATAAGACAAACACTTCTCCTGTTTCTAACGGAAATTCTACACAAGCACTTGTAAAGTCCTCAGAGTCAGATAAATCATAACCAGCAACCCCTTCAGCACCTTCAAGTACTTTAATATCCATGTGCTTATCGTTTTTCTCTAATGTTTTAAAATCAATAAAAGGAACTTTGCTGCCATTCGCAAATATATTAAATTGTTTAGTTATAAAGTCTGAACGCTCTTCTGGAGTTCGTTTATCCTTATCCCAATCATCCATGAGGACATCTAAATCAAGCGAAACCCCCATGTTAGGGTTTGCTTTAATCCATGTTTCTGGCTTTTCAAACTCTTCATCGTTATCTAATTCAGCCAAATAATAAAAAGTACGTTCATCTTGAATGGCACCTTCCAACACTTGAACACCATCAGCATAATATTTAACAAGAGGACCATCTAGTTGATAACCAGCAGTTGTAATATATAAAATAAGTGGTTGTTTACGAGATCCACGTGATTTTTTGATAACGTTAATCAGTTTATAATCCTTAAATTCGTGAATTTCATCAAATACACCAAGATGTGTATTCAAACCATCTAATTTTTCACTGTCTGAAGCACGAGGCTCAATTTTGGAAAATGCTTTAGCATACTCAATTTCATCACGCTTAGGAACGAATCTTTTTCTCAGCTTTGGCGATTTTTTTACCATCGCTTTGGCTTCATCAAAAATAATGCTTGCCTGTTGTTTAGCATTTGCTAACAGATAAACATTTGCACCGTTTTCCCCATCTTTGGAGAAAGAATACAGTGATAATCCTGATATTAATGTCGATTTACCGTTTTTTCGACCAACAAAAATAAGGCCCTCACGAAAGCGCCTTACACCAGTATCTTTATGAACCCAACCGTATAATGAACCTATCACAAAATGTTGCCACGGCTGAGCAATTAATTGATCATAATCACCTTTAGATGGTTTGCAATACTTTTCAATAAATCTTACTGGACGATATGCCTTTTCCTCATCAAACACCCATGGAAATTCGTCCGTTCCTTGCCTTTTTAAATCATTTAAATGCCTTTTGGCTGCTAAAATATTATTTTTACTTGCTACAATCTTGCCTTTAACAACTTGTTTAGCATACCAGGTTGTCAATAACTTGTCTGATGGTTTTTCAAGGATATTACCTTTCTTCACCTGGTCTTTTTTCCATGTTATAAAACTAAAACTTTGCTTTGCCTTCTTGATGTTAGAAGCTGTCGAAGTCGTCGTCATCTCCACCATTCTCTATTTTCTTTCGTTGTGCTGGAGTAAGACCAAGTGATTTTAACAAGTTATTAAGCGTTTGAACTGTTTTCGTTAATTCGATCGCGAGAGGATTTTTTACAAGATTCTTGGCTCCGAATTTATTAGTATGCTCCATTAAAAGAGTAGATTTTTTTAATTCTGCTTTCATTTTTCGATAAAATTGATGTGTTTCGACATACAATTTTATCAATTCTTCATCCGATTCTTGATAATTTTCGCCTAGGTATTCCCTCAGTAATTTCGCGGTTGGAACAGCCATTTTGTAAATCCTCCTCTCATCATTTTTTTCTGTTACCCCCCTTTCATGAAAATTTCTCCACGGTGAAAACGAAGGGGCGGCTCGCTCTGGGCGATTGATCGACTCCAGTTTATTGGGTAGGGGGGTATCACCATGTTTGCTCTGGATTTTCATTCACTTCAAAAGTTTTTATTTTTCTTGAAATCTTTTTCTCTTTCTTTTGTCCAAAACCTTTCTCAGGATGAAGATCGTTATGACAATCGAAGCAAACACTTATTAAGTTAGTATCTACCAAGGCTAGGGTTGGGTCATCTCTTAGGTGAACAATATGATGAACTGTATCAGCTGGTATAGGATCATCATACTCCATGCACACCTGGCACAGGTACTCATCTCTTTCTAGGATAGTCTCTCTCTTTTTTTGCCATATAAAACTTTTGTAAAAGGCATCTCGCATTGCCTTAGTTAAACTAGTTGTACTTGTCCAAAGAAATGGATTAACTTTCATCCTTTTCCACAACCGTTTTTAATGTATCAGCCATTACCCTCACCTTGCGTCTTAACTTATGCAGTTTATTTTTCTGCTTAATTTTCAAGGGTACTTTTTTCTGCAGCCTTCTAATTTCTGCAGTGATTTCTCTAATAGCATCATTTTCATAATGGGTTGTGAATTTGTGCTGACAATCAGGACACTCAATAAAGTGACGGACGATATCATTTTTAATGGCTTCCTGTTTGATATCTTTAATCTGATTCACGTTAAAAGTGTGACTGCAGTTATCGCATTCTATAATCATGATTGATCACTCCATAAATTTCTAATAAAAAAGACATCTATATATAGATGTCTTTGATAAACATTTTCAACTTTCAAATAAGATCTTTAATATAACATTTATAATCAGATATCCCATACCTATAAACAAGGGAATTAGAAACAGCCATAGATAATTAATTATGATCAGTATGATCTCATTCTCAATATTAACTACTAACAATTGATAGAGTATTGTTAGCATTACTAAAACAACTCCAATAAGCAAAGTCCATTTTAATGTATTAATAAATTGTTTCTTTGAATTAGGCGAGCTTTTCAGCTTATTAGCAAATTTGGATTCAGACACAGTGGCAAAAACACTTAAACTCGCTCCAATAAAACCAATTATAATTGAAACAAATAATAATATACTATCCATTGCACTTCCCGATCCTTGCAATGAACTATCAAATAAATATGTTCCAATTAAAGAACTAAACAATAATGAAATAATAACTACGAATATGACTTTTGTTCTATGTTTTAACTTTCCGGATTTCATATAAAATCACATCCTTTGAATTCTCCCCCTCATTCCATCGTTATTTTCACCTATATATATTTCAATCATTCTTTGAAATACAGCATCAGGTCGAATTGTTCTGTTCTCTCTATAGTCAAACGATGCAATACTGTACATCTTTTGCTCAATTAGATCATATTTTTCGACATTAGACTCTTCATCCGTTCTAACATATACTTGAGCCTTAGATACATTTCTCCTACCCATAATAGTTCTAATGAAATTCTTTGCTCTTCCTTCATTCATTTCACTTTCTCTTTCTCTACCCACTGACAATGTAAATTCTAAAGAGCTGGCTTCAAACCTTGTCATTTCTTCAGTTATATTACTTAAATCGTCTTCATATTCCGTTTCTTGACCCAGATCATCTACTCTTATGTTTATCTTTCTTACTTGATTGCTATCAAGAACCTGCTGAAGCGTATTTTGCTCTAGTATCGGATTTATCTCCAAATTACTATTTTGATTTATGAAATTATTATGAATATCATTTAAAAACATTTCTAAAGCAGTAGGGGAAAGAGAATCTCTATTCCTTTGAATCATAAACACACAATTATTCACATCATACAGCAAACTTACTTCTTCTCCAATAAATTCATCATCTTCTAGATCGATAATATCGGATTCTCGTTCAAAGGAAGATTTTACTGGCAAATTAAAGTCCCTAAGTCTCTCAAAAACTAAATGAAAACAATTTATATCTTCATGATAAAAGAGACTGGAAATTTTAGCAATTTCATTATTAAATTCATACCTAATAACTCTCCCTGATTGAATTTGAAAATACAAATCATCCAAAGTATCTTGTAAATTGATAATTTCCATTTGTCCATTGTTTATTATATTTGACCTGTAATATTCTAATTTAATATTCTTTTTCATTTAAATAATCCTCCTTTTATATTTATATATTCATTTCGACATCAGAGTAAATATTCCTGCATAATTTGCAGGATTTTTAAATTTGCATGTCGAATAGACTATAAAAGAAGGAGGTGATATTTATGCCGAATTATAAACCTGGTCAATCTCCGAAAGATTCTGGTCAATTTATTGAAGTTGGCCCTCGTGGTGGTAAACAGAGTAAAACTGAAATTACCGGTGTTGAAAACAAACCACTGCCACCAACATCAAAACCCGGGAACCAATGGAAACAAGTAGATAAGACTAAGCACAAAAACTAACATTAGTAATAAAAAAAGGCACTCACAAACATCTAATAGTGAATGCCTTTTTGTTCTATATATAATTATTTCACACTATCATAATAACATGATTTTAAGTCTCAAAACGGACATCTTTCGGACATTAACGCCAACCTAATTGATCAGCCGTTATTTTCACGATTTCATTTCTCCAACGACGTGCTTGACGCTCACTCACTCCTACTTCACTAGCAATAGATTCCCATGTGATTTTTTGTTTGGACCAATACCTTAATTCAACCATCTTTCGATAATCATCTGGCAGTGCATCATAAACCTGTTTAATCACGTCTGTAATTTCAGTTAGGTATTTTAATTGTTTATTAGTTGATAACCTTGTAGCAATTCGACCTGTCGGATCTCCTGGCTCTCGAACAGAATTAGCTCCTTTAACTATATTAACTTCTTCTGGATCTTCATCAAATGGATTTTCAATTGCTTCTCTCAATGTAGCAATTTCTCTCAATGTATGATAATAGTTAAACCATTCTGCTTCGATTTTTTTAAAAGTGGATTTTTGTAATTCGATGATTGTCATGTTACCACCCCTTTAAATATACTCATCATCATCTTCATTGTATTGATCATGTTCATCAAAAGCCTTTTTAAATGCCTCTTTCATCAATTTTGTTCTGAATCTAATTTGTTCATTTGACATTTTTGAATAATCTGGTGGAGGAAAGCTAATAAACTCTTGATCTTCTTCAATTAATCTTTTACGTTCTTCATCATAATTCAATTTTAATCACCTCATATTGATGAGTGTCCCTAGATCACTGTCCCTAGATTAAAACAGCTATAATTATTGATATAATAAGGGTTCGTTTATCTGTCCCTAGATTACTTTGACATTCTTTTATATTTTTTAACTCCTTCTCTTTTACTTAATCTTTTATTTTTATATAAATATTATTATTTTATCTAGGGACAAAAGAAAAAAATATAGTATAAATGTATATATAATAAGGGATTGAGGGTGTCCCTAGATGTATTTTTGATCTAGGGACAAATCATATGTTAAAAATACATTGAATCCCTTGTCACTCTTAGCTTAAACAGGTGTCCCTAGATCATTTAGTTATTTTGGGCGTCATCTAAGGACATTTGCTCGTTTTTTATATAAACATAAGCTCTTTTATCCTTTTTTCTTACTCGTTTCTTATCATAACCTTCTTTTGCCAACCTTCTACCAAACTCTGTCGAACCAACAGCTTTTAGACCAGATTCTTCACAATACAACGTGTATTGCATATAAGCATTCTTTGTTTCTTTACCATTAACACTATAATTCTCTAAGAAACCTAAAACACTATCCGACTGTACAAAATACTCTTTCGTGATATCAGATACCGCCTTACATTCTGTCAAATCACCTTGATCAATAATGCGCTGCATACCTTCAATCGCCAATTTAAGAAGGTAACTTTTCGCATTATCCGTAGATAATTTCGCATCAATCTCCATATCTCTTTCCACTACTCTCGCATCACATGGGATAACGCGCATGCGCTTTTTAATACCGCCACACTTATCTTTAAAGACAGGAATTTCGTTACATGTGAACACAAGTGTTGCCTTATTATTTAACGTAGTAGCTGGAGAATAAATAGGCCGGATCATCAC
>NZ_KB898694.1 GCF_000377765.1 Gracilibacillus lacisalsi DSM 19029
GAAAGCATATTGTTTTCCAATTGGTTGAGCTAACCTGTGCTCCTCACCATTCCTATACCATCTCATCCAAGTTTTGATTTGTGTCTTATTTTTAATACCAAACTTCTCCATAATCTCTTTGTTCGTTAGTTCCCCAGAAAGTTTTAAGCGTATCACTTCTCTTTTAATTTCTTCAGGATAAACCATCTTCTTCCCCATAACAAAAAACACCTCCAAATGTCGATAAATAATTAATACGACTCTGGGGGTGTTTTTTCCTGTCTCATATTATTGGGTCACTCTAATTTTATGGAAGGGGGTTTTTGTTTGCGATTAAGTCCTTATAATAAAAAAGTAGTTAGAAAACCCTTTTTCTTTTAATTTCCTCTTTCATTCACAAGAAAAAAATGGTAAAAGTATGATAGATATAGAGTGGAAGGACTATGCCTTCGTGAAAAGAATCAAATGGATGTTACTGATAGGAATTGTAATTTTAGGAGGATGTCAAATGGAGGACTATCCAGAAACAAAAGTATTTCAGGATGAATTTACGCGAGAGTTTTTAGTGTCAACGGAGGAAGAGGAAAAAGGGTATTACTTGTTTGAGTCAGGGACTGGTGGTTATCAAGTGCTATTTCCGAAGAATGCAGTTATTTCTGATAAGTTTTATGAAAAAAATGGAGAGAGATTTGAGTCGGTCACATTTGAGGATTATAGTGTAGATGAAAATTATTATATTTCTCATGATTTGACATTTAGTGTTTATGGAGAAAAATTTTTAGAGGGGAGTTTAGGGTTATTATCATCTAAATTAAGTTATGAGGGTGATTATCAAGAAATGGAAACAAATGCTACGGAGATTTATTATGCACAAAAAAGTAAGGAATTTGAGTCATCTGAAGGAAAAAAATGACTGTTTATTGGACGTTCTCTTATATTATACCAAAAGGAGGAAAAGTAGGTTTACAGTATATATATGGAGCAAATTGTTATGAAGAAAATGACAGTTGTACAATTGATCCAAATGAACAAGAAGAACTTGCTTTAAAATTAATGAAATCTGTTCAATTTAAATAGTGAGAGTAAGGTGGTGAATGATTTTTAGTGCCATTACATTTTAGTTCAAAGGAATTATTTTTATGATAAAGAATTAGTTCAATAATCCTCTTTTTTGCCAATTTCCAATTTCCTCTTTAATTTGCAAGAAAAAAATGGTAAAAATATGATAGCCGTAAAGTGGAAGGAGTATGCCTTCGTGAAAAGAATCAAATGGATGTTACTGATAGGAATTGTAATTTTAGGAGGATGTCAAATGGAGGACTATCCAGAAACAAAAGCATTTCAGGATGAATTTACGCGAGAGTTTTTAGTGTCGACGGAGGAAGAGGAAGAAGGGTATTACTTGTTTGAGTCAGGGACTGGTGGTTATCAAGTGCTATTTCCGAAGAATGCAGTTATTTCTGATAAGTTTTATGAAAAAAATGGCGAGAGGTTTGAGTCCGTCACATTTGAGGATTATAGTGTAGATGAGAATTATTATATTTCTCATGATTTGACATTTAGTGATTATGGAGAAGATTGGATGGATGAGAATTTATATGCTTTATCTACTTCTGTAAATTATGAAGGAGATTATGAAAAAAAGAAAACTGATAATACAGAGATTTATTATGCAAAACAGGAAAAAAAATATGAGTCAAATGAAAAAAAACGGACGGTTTATCGGACGTTTTCGTATATTATTCCAAAAGGAGGAGATATTGGATTGGAATACATATATTCTGCGTATTGTTATGATGAAAATGAAAGCTGTAAGATTGACCAAAAAGAACAAGAAGAGATCGCTTTAAAATTAATGAAATCTGTTGAATTTTTAGACTAATGTATGGGGGAGAATAGAGGATGGGTAATGAGGAGCTTTTTAATAGTGAAATAATTAGAGCTCGAATTATGAATTTAGAATATAAAGACTTTGAACCTAGTAAAATAGAAGAAAAAATTCAACAAATATATTTAGATGAAGTTGGTGAGAAGCTGCCTGCAGAAATTACAGTTTATAAGTCTGATGATATAACTGAACAAGAGACTAAGGGAAAAGATTCAGGCTTTGATGGTACGATTCTGCATTTACATAGTGAAAAAAATCAAATAAATCAGATAATTACTATAACTAGAGGAAGTGAAATGCCGGAAGGAGATAATTGGCGACCGCTAGATTGGACTTACAACATAAATGGAAGTTTGGTGGGAGTTACAACTGATCAATATAATGATGCTATTAAATTTGACAGAACTGTAAAGGAAGCTATTTCTAACCAATCGAATAAGGACCTACCTAAAATAAAAAAGATTGGTTATGGGCATTCACTTGGTGGTGGTCTTATTGTCACATTACAGATGATGACGCAAGACTTTGACACTGTGTATTCCATTAATGGAGCTCCACCATCATTTTATCAGCTAGCCGAAATCGATAGAGATTATTTTGATGCGTTATCGATAAATTATAGTATTAATGATAGGGAAGATATTTACTCCCTCCCCCCATCCGAAGTAAAAGCATTCACCGAAGAATACTATAAAAACAAAATAGACGAAACAACGATTCAACACACCACCGTTGAAGAAGACATGTTATATTCCATCACCAGGACAAGGGGTTTTATTGATATTGGGGTACGTGATGGATTCTTAAGCTATCATGAAGAGTACGGTGATTTTGAAGCGTTAATGCGTCAAGTGCCAGATGAAGTAGTGCAATCTATCCAAGGGTTTTTATTACCTTATGCACAGACCTATAACGAAGTAGGGTTTGATGCCTTTGTCAAAGAATTGACTGGATTTAACCCGAAAACAGTTGATAGTTTTCTTGCTGCAAGAGACGAACTAAATCAAATGTTGGTTAATAACGCTGAATGGCAAAAGGAAACAATGGATTCTATAGAAAAGATAAGTCAAGGTTCATTTTGGAGTCGGGTGAAAGAATCAGCTAAGTTCGTTTATCGCACTCCTGCTAATTTAAAATCAATAGTATCACAAAACATCAACAGTAATATCAAAATTGCTACACAAGCATCGCAAGTAATGGTTACGGGAGTGCCAATGTTAGTGGATATGGCAACAAGAATTCCGCCATTATTGAAGCAAGTGAAACAAATTCGTCAACACTTACCTGAAATTACGAATGCTTTCGTAGATGCAGAACTCATGACAGAGGAGGAACAACAACTAATCCTTTCCTCTACCCAACAAATTGAAACAGATTTGATAGCAATAAATGAACAGGTATCCAAATTGCAAGACTTCTCCTTTCTCTATCCACCGCGTACAACTTTAGCATTAACAACTGCGTTAAAGATCAATGATATATATCAACACGTATTACCTCGGGCTAGAAACATTCAAACAACATTTGAACGTTTACGTGATGTAGATTGGACTTTTGTTGATTATTTTCAGCAATCGGTTCATGCGCATAGTCTAGATGCCGTTATCGAAACCTTATCTAGAGAAGATGCAACGGAATCACAACACCCCTTATTGATGCGATTTAAAAATCCTCAAGAAGTCTTTGATTTTGCATTACAAAATCTCACCAATATGAAAGGACATCCGTTAAGGTTAGCGTTAAGCAGGAAAAGAGGATCAAGAATCGTTATCCAAATCGAAGCTGCACTCCGGATATATAAGGAAGGATTGGCTATTTTGGAGGAGAAGCGAGCGGTTGTGCGTCAGCTTAAGCACCTCTATCAGGAAGAATTTGAGGAAGATTATGCAAGAAAGCGACAATATATAATGAGAAGAATTCATAACATGGAATCAAGTCCTTATAGTTATCAATATTTAATAAACCATTTATCTCGGACAGGCTATCAAATTAAAATTAGGGGGATAAATGTACAGGAACACCTGCCGCCACTACCTAAATCATTTTCAGAAGATTTTTATGACACCATCAATCAACTGGAAAGAGAGTTATCACAGGAACAACAACTTATAGCAGATATAAAAGATGCGATTGAAACCTTTTTCGAAAAAGAATTCCAAATCGCGAATGCTATTTATTAATCATTGGAAGGGTGATCGCAATGCCTATTTATCAAACTACATACCGTTTTGCGGATTTTCAAGGTGTAAATAGAAAAGATGAGGCTTTCGCTTCCTCACTTCAACGTTTGAGGACATTATCCAAAGAGTTTGATCGGTTTGTCCAAACGGAAGCTGCCAAAGAAAGTGGGGAAATAATAGAAAGAGCAGAAGAAGTAATTGGTAAAAAACAGTATAAGCTAGAGATGATCGCTAATGATTTAGAAGATACCTGCAGAAAGATGCAGCATCGTTATGCTGGATTGGTTAACAGTATTGAAAAGCAAGATATAACGATATATTATCAACAAAATGAATTATCTCTATAAAATATATGTAAGCTGGCATAACTTTCCCGCTTGTCCCATATAGTGGTTACAGGAGAATTATAGGGGGAAAAGCGGATGCCGAAGATATTTAAAGTTGTCCTGTGGTTAGTTGGATTATTTTTATTAATTATTTTAATGCAATACCCGATGCAACGATCGTTGGATTCGTGGCAAACATGGTCGCTACCACTAGCTGGTAAAACAATTGTCCTGGATCCAGGTCATGGCGGTGTCGACGGAGGTGCCGAAGCATCAGACGATACAATGGAAAAGGATATTGCCCTCGAAGTATCCAAGATGCTTAGGGATTATTTGCAGCAGGCAGGAGCAATTGTCTATCTTACAAGAGAGGGCGACTATGATTTAGCCCAAGATGGAACAACTGGTTTGTCTCGGAGAAAGTCAGAGGATATTCAAAATCGGGTAGCATTTATCAAAGAGAAAGAAGCGGATCTTTTTCTTAGTATTCACTTAAATGCTTTACCTGACAGGCAATGGAAAGGTGCTCAAACTTTTTATCATCCTGGAAGAGAACAAAATGAATTGTTAGCAAAAGCAATTCAGTCTGAAATTCGTCGTAATTTAGAGAATACCAATCGAGAAGCATTGGCCATGAGTCAGGTGTTTATTTTAAAATATGCCGAAACAACGGGAGCATTAGTAGAAATCGGCTTCTTATCAAATGAAGAAGAGAAAGAATTGTTAAAATCGACGAATTATCAGAAAAAAATGGCGGCAAGCATATATGAGGGCATTTCACAGTATGTCATCGAACAAACCCGATAAGTCGTTGATGCATCTCACTTAGTTAATGCTTAATTTGTGTTATACTAGCAAATAGGACTAAATAGTTTTTAAATTGAGGTGACCTATTTTGCTAACAGAACAAAGTGTAATCGACCTTTTGCATAAAATGAAAGACCCCTTCTTACATAAGACGTTTAAAGAAACGGATGGTATTGAAGAGGTCTCTATTAAGGAAGAGAAAAATCATGTGAGTGTCAAACTTGCGATTGCAAAGACGAATACCGCAGAGCAAATGCAATTACAACAAGAATTAGTTAATGCATTAAAACAATTAGGAGCGGCGACGGTTGGGCTTCGCTTTAGCCAATTGCCTGAAGAAGTAATCGCTAAATTCCAGCCAACTAAAGAAGAAGATCCCTCTTTACTTAGCAAAAATTCCAATACCAACTTCCTGGCAATTGCTAGTGGTAAAGGTGGCGTTGGGAAGTCAACCGTTACAGTGAATACGGCAGTTGCTTTGGCGAGATTAGGAAAAAAAGTAGGAATTATTGATGCTGATATTTATGGTTTTAGTGTACCAGATATGATGGGCGTGGAAGAAAGACCGAAGTTGAACGGCAATAAGATCGTTCCAGTCGAGCGTTTCGGTGTGAAAATTATGTCGATGGGCTTCTTTGTAGAAGATAATTCTCCTGTTATTTGGCGTGGACCAAGATTAGGTAAAATGTTGACAAGCTTCTTCAAGGAAGTGGAGTGGGGAGAACTCGACTATCTCTTATTAGATTTACCTCCAGGTACAGGTGATGTGGCATTAGATGTGCACAATATGATTCCATCTTCAAAAGAATTAATTGTTACAACACCACATCCAACTGCAGCATTTGTTGCAGCGCGTGCTGGTCAAATGGCGATTAACACCGATCATGAAATCTTAGGTGTCATTGAAAATATGGCATATTTCGAGAGTAAAGTAACTGGTGAAAAAGAATATGTTTTCGGTAAAGGTGGAGGCGACAAGCTAGCTGAAGTGTTAAATACACAGGTAATAGGTCGACTTTCCTTGCAACAACCATTTGAAGAAGAAGGTGTCTTTGCACCATCTGTCTATCAGGAAGGCCATCCTAATGGTAAAGAATATCTTGAGGTAGCTAAACAAATCATTGACCAATTTTAATCAAGAAGTGGAGCGCTTTTTCGAAAGGCTCCACTTCTTTTTAGCTAGACTGATTTTCTTGTTGATCTTGCCCTTCTTGCTCTTTTTCTTGTTGCTTCTCTTCGCCACCACCGGAACCACCCGATGATCCACCTGATCCGCCGCCTCCACCTTGTTCTGAAGGCTTCATTTCTTTAGCAGCTTTTAAAAGTAAATCAGTTATTTTTGCTTGGAACATTGGAGAATCAAAAGTTTCTTCCATTACCTTCTCTAAATGACTTCGAAATTCTTGGCTAGTTAGGGCTGTCATTAATTGTTGTTCCATCTCTGGATTTTTGAGTACTTCCATTAATTTTTTCTGATATTCTGGGTCACTCATTAACTTTTTGGTGACATCCTCTTGTTTATCTTGCAATGCTTTCGCAAATGATTCTACAAATTTCGGATCTTGGAACATTTTTTCCCAAAATTCTTTTCCTTTGTCGGAAGAGAGTGTTTCTGTTACGGCGTCTTTAACGACTTTTGCATCGACCACATAAGTTTGTTGCATGTCATCACTAGACAACACTTCTGTAATCGCCTTTTTTCCTTCATCTGTTTTAAGAATGTCTGCGACCATTTTTTTTGTTCCTTCATAGTCTTCACTATCTTGGTTACCTGCATTGTTCCCACCGCCACCACATCCTGAAAGCAGCAGTAGAGTAATACCTAACATATATAAAAATCGGTTCATATTTACCGCTACCTTTCTTATAAAAAAATAACCTGTATTTATAATATGGAGTCATTTATAATTAATATGTATGACAAGCGAAAAAAACTGAAGTTCGTGGTAAAATACGTAACAGGATATAGAATGTAGGGGGATTTTATTTTGAAAAGTCGTAATGTTGTACGGTTGTTTTTTTCTACTTTGCTTTTAGGTGGGGTATCTACCCTAATTGCGAGTTTTTTTGTGAAAGCAGGAGTGTATGCAGAAAACTTCAATCCGATTGATTGGTTTGAAATATTAGGCTTGCTGATTTTTTTCACTGGTTTAGGCTTTGTTTTTAGTTTGATCAGCCAAATGGGCTTTTTCGCGTATTTGACTGTTAATCAATTTGCTTTAGGTGTTTTCCGTAGGTATTGGCCAACAGTGCAGGTAGTATTAATTGCCTTTGCTCTGTTTGATCTCGTCTACTTCCGTTATCGAAGTGTGGAAGACGGCACGGTCACACCATTTTTGTTAACTGCGATTGCTTTATTTATTTTTAGTTGGTTTGTTGCAGGCTTAAAAGCAAAAGAAACCCACAAAAGAGCATTTATCCCAGCCCTTTTCTTTATGGTTGTCATTACATCGATTGAGTGGGTACCAGGACTGCGTACAGAAAATGGAGACTATGCTTGGCTAATGATTGTACCATTGATATTATGTAATACTTATCAGCTGTTAATACTACATCGTTTAACCGAAAAGAAATAGACCTGCCTTTAAGGAATGGTCTATTTCTTTTCAGATTGAAGTTCTTCTTGGTTTGTTTCTGCTTGTGTAATCAATTCAGAAATAGTCAAAAACTCTTTGTCACCTTTGACCTCTGGGATGACAACCTCAAGTGCCTGTTCTGTTTGTTTCACACTATCTGAAGCATGAAGTAAAATGATCGACCCATTGCGAACATTTTTTAGAATATGATTGGCAATCTTTTCAGTTCCAGGGTTCTGCCAATCATTTGGATTAATACTCCAATGAATCACTTTAAGCCCTTGATTCTCAGCTAAGCTAATCACTTCTTCATTTAAATGCCCATTAGGTGCTCTTAATAAATAAATATCTTCATAACCTAATTTAGAAAAAATATCTTTTGCTTTGTTCAAATCGCTTCGCACTTCATCTATCTCCTGCTCGACGTATGATTGGTATTGGTAACCGAGCATTCCTATCTCGTGTTTGTCCTCTGCAATTTGTTCTAAAATATCAGGATGTCGCTCAGCCCATTCACCACTGACAAAGAATGTGGCTTGAACATCTTCTTTCTTCAATCTTTCTAAGATAGGGATAACTTGTTCTTCACCATGGCTGATGTTAAAAGTTAAAGCGACGGATGGATGGTCCTCATTCCCAGCATTTAACGCCCGTGGATTATCCTGATTAGAAAAAACCGTAGAGGTATAATTAAATTCTAAAAATAAAAACAGGGCAACAAAAAAAGCAATTGGTATAATGAGGAATGCTTTTTTTTGTTTCTTCATATCTACAATATATAAACGCCTCACCGAAAATCCCCTCCCTTTAGTTGGGCTTGTCTCCATTATATGTAGGGTATTTCTTTAATATGATGTCTAATTATGTTTAATTTTGAAAGAAAACAGGAATATAGATATTAGATAGTGGGGAGATTATCATTATTAAAATAGATTTTAGGGGTGGACAAGATGTTAGGCTTATTAATTAATGATAAGGAGCAAAGTGAACTGCAGTATGTGATAAAAAGAGAGCTAGAAGAATTACTGCTGGACTTAGAAGATCATCGAATAGATAAAATGGTGAAGCAAGCAATGCGTGAGAGATATAAGGTCATATTTCAATTGTATACCCGGGTAGCGAGTGAAGAAGAGATAAAGAAATATATACCTAAGAAAGTGCAAATTGAATAAGGAAAGTAGATACTGTATCTTTTTTGTAAAAAGGGATATAGTATTTTTATTTTATATGTCAGAAAAAAAGTTAAAAAACCTCTTGCCTGCTATATAAGTTTATGGTATATTATCTTTTGTCGTCGTAAGGAAATGAAGTGATGAACAGCTAAGAAAAAATTCAAAAAAAGGCATTGACTTCTTTTTTGATACATGGTATATTATATTTCGTCGCAAAAAACGGCACAACATTGGTCTTTGAAAACTGAACAAAACAACCAGTATGATTTTAAACATGAAACAAGCTAGCTTATAGAAGCGAGCGCAAGTCAACTTTATTGAGAGTTTGATCTTGGCTCAGGACGAACGCTGGCGGCGTGCCTAATACATGCAAGTCGAGCGCGGGAAGCTTGTCTGA
>NZ_KB898695.1 GCF_000377765.1 Gracilibacillus lacisalsi DSM 19029
GGAGTTAAAAAATATAAAAGAATGTCAAAGTAATCTAGGGACAGATAAACGAACCCTTATTATATCAATAATTATAGCTGTTTTAATCTAGGGACAGTGATCTAGGGACACTTCAAAGGAGGCATGAAAATGCACATCACTGAAAAACAATTAAAGTTAATTACAGAAGTGGCTTCAGAAAAGGCTATTGAAGCTTATAACGAATACATGAATAAGAAAGCAAAAGAAAAACATGATAGAAGATTACGTAATACCAAACTCCTGTTAAAAAATTATCGCACTTTTGTTTTACATTGCAGTGAAGTCAAAATGGATATTGATGAAATTGAGCAACCTAAAGATATCCTTGATGAATTAGAACGTGATGAAAATGCCATTGAATCTATTAAAAAGAGTAAAGAAAGAACGTTGATTATGGTAAATTTTATTAACAGTATGCTATCTGTCTATAAAGCACTTTGTGAGAGATCTATTAAACCAGAGGAGCAAAGAAGGTACGATGTAGTATATAAAATGTATATTGCTACTGAAGAATCCAAAGCAGAAGATATTGCGACATGTCACAATATAGAAACAAGGACAGTATATCGAGATGTTAATAAAGCTTGTAACACCTTATCTGGCTTGATTTTTGGAGTAGATAGTATAAGGTTTTATGATTAAATGATATGTCAAAAAGATGTCATTTACTAGGCAATAGAAAAGATTTAAAATGATAGTGAGTAAAATAATATCTATTTCAAAAAGGCACTCAGTATCTAAAATACTTGGGTGCCTTTTTTATATACAAAATCAAAGGAGCGTGTAGATCATGGCAGACAATAAGTCGTGCGAAGGTATGGTTACTTATAAATGCATGAAGTGTTTTGCTGAAATGTCTGTAAGTAAACAAAGAGAATTAAGAATGGATGGTAGGAATTGTTTCTTGTGCAAAGGGCCTATTCAAAAGGTGGAAAATAAGAAAAGCGTTGGTTCTTTTACTGTAGACATAGATTGCTCTGATGCATTGAAAGGATTGAAGGCTGTACAACGTGAAGCGAAAAAAGCTACTGCTGCATTGAAAGAGTTGGAGGAGCAAAAGAAAAGAAATACATTTTTAGTTATTGAATTGGATAACGAGGATAGTACATTGCCTAAAGTTTTTCATGAAGGTAAAGAGATAACTAATAAAGTACGAGTTCATTTTGACTGGAAAACTAGGACAGATTATCCTGGGAAGTTAGAAGTCAATGTTGATCATTATGAACTAAATGATAATGGTGAACCAAACTTAACTGGTATTGAAATAGAAAGGTTAACGTGAGGTGATCCATCATGAAACTTGAATGCGATAACTGCAGTCACACTTTTAATGTGAATCAGATTAAAGATATTAAACAAGAACCGGTCAAAAATGATATCGTCCGGCATTTTATTGAGTGTCCAGATTGTCAGCACAAATTCACAACCCATTATGAAAATGATGCAATTAGAGAAATCACTGCAGAAATTAGAAGGCTGCAGAAAAAAGCACCCCTGAAAATTAAGCAGAAAAATAAACTGCATAAGTTAAGGCGTAAGGTGAGGATAATGGCTGATACATTAAAAACGGTTGTGGAAAAGGATGAAAGTTAATCCATTTCTTTGGACAAGTACAACTAGTTTAACTAAGGCAATGCGAGATGCCTTTTACAAAAGTTTTATATGGCAAAAAAAGAGAGAGACTATCCTAGAAAGAGATGAGTACCTGTGCCAGGTGTGCATGGAGTATGATGATCCTATACCAGCTGATACAGTTCATCATATTGTTCACCTAAGAGATGACCCAACCCTAGCCTTGGTAGATACTAACTTAATAAGTGTTTGCTTCGATTGTCATAACGATCTTCATCCTGAGAAAGGTTTTGGACAAAAGAAAGAGAAAAAGATTTCAAGAAAAATAAAAACTTTTGAAGTGAATGAAAATCCAGAGCAAACATGGTGATACCCCCCTACCCAATAAACTGGAGTCGATCAATCGCCCAGAGCGAGCCGCCCCTTCGTTTTCACCGTGGAGAAATTTTCATGAAAGGGGGGTAACAGAAAAAAATGATGAGAGGAGGATTTACAAAATGGCTGTTCCAACCGCGAAATTACTGAGGGAATACCTAGGCGAAAATTATCAAGAATCGGATGAAGAATTGATAAAATTGTATGTCGAAACACATCAATTTTATCGAAAAATGAAAGCAGAATTAAAAAAATCTACTCTTTTAATGGAGCATACTAATAAATTCGGAGCCAAGAATCTTGTAAAAAATCCTCTCGCGATCGAATTAACGAAAACAGTTCAAACGCTTAATAACTTGTTAAAATCACTTGGTCTTACTCCAGCACAACGAAAGAAAATAGAGAATGGTGGAGATGACGACGACTTCGACAGCTTCTAACATCAAGAAGGCAAAGCAAAGTTTTAGTTTTATAACATGGAAAAAAGACCAGGTGAAGAAAGGTAATATCCTTGAAAAACCATCAGACAAGTTATTGACAACCTGGTATGCTAAACAAGTTGTTAAAGGCAAGATTGTAGCAAGTAAAAATAATATTTTAGCAGCCAAAAGGCATTTAAATGATTTAAAAAGGCAAGGAACGGACGAATTTCCATGGGTGTTTGATGAGGAAAAGGCATATCGTCCAGTAAGATTTATTGAAAAGTATTGCAAACCATCTAAAGGTGATTATGATCAATTAATTGCTCAGCCGTGGCAACATTTTGTGATAGGTTCATTATACGGTTGGGTTCATAAAGATACTGGTGTAAGGCGCTTTCGTGAGGGCCTTATTTTTGTTGGTCGAAAAAACGGTAAATCGACATTAATATCAGGATTATCACTGTATTCTTTCTCCAAAGATGGGGAAAACGGTGCAAATGTTTATCTGTTAGCAAATGCTAAACAACAGGCAAGCATTATTTTTGATGAAGCCAAAGCGATGGTAAAAAAATCGCCAAAGCTGAGAAAAAGATTCGTTCCTAAGCGTGATGAAATTGAGTATGCTAAAGCATTTTCCAAAATTGAGCCTCGTGCTTCAGACAGTGAAAAATTAGATGGTTTGAATACACATCTTGGTGTATTTGATGAAATTCACGAATTTAAGGATTATAAACTGATTAACGTTATCAAAAAATCACGTGGATCTCGTAAACAACCACTTATTTTATATATTACAACTGCTGGTTATCAACTAGATGGTCCTCTTGTTAAATATTATGCTGATGGTGTTCAAGTGTTGGAAGGTGCCATTCAAGATGAACGTACTTTTTATTATTTGGCTGAATTAGATAACGATGAAGAGTTTGAAAAGCCAGAAACATGGATTAAAGCAAACCCTAACATGGGGGTTTCGCTTGATTTAGATGTCCTCATGGATGATTGGGATAAGGATAAACGAACTCCAGAAGAGCGTTCAGACTTTATAACTAAACAATTTAATATATTTGCGAATGGCAGCAAAGTTCCTTTTATTGATTTTAAAACATTAGAGAAAAACGATAAGCACATGGATATTAAAGTACTTGAAGGTGCTGAAGGGGTTGCTGGTTATGATTTATCTGACTCTGAGGACTTTACAAGTGCTTGTGTAGAATTTCCGTTAGAAACAGGAGAAGTGTTTGTCTTATCTCATTCTTGGATTCCATTGAAAAAAGTAAAAGAAGGTAATGAAAAAATACCTTATCGAGAGTGGGAAAAAGATAATTACTTAACAATCGTTGATGAAGAGTACATTAACAAAGACATTGTCGAAGAATGGATCGAGGAACAAGCTAAAATGTATAACATTCCATTGATTACTTATGATCCGGCCAAAGCTTTCCGATTAAATAAATCGTTAGAAGAAAAAGGTTTTGAAACAGAAAAAGTAAGACAAGGTTTTCAAACTCTTGGTCCTGCTTTAGATGATTTGAAAGAAATGTTTTTGGATGGAAAAGTAATATTTAATGAGAATCCACTTCTCCGTTGGTATATAAACAACGTGGAGCTTGTGAAAGACCGAAATAACAATAGATTACCAACAAAAGCTGGTCGATATCGTAAAATTGATGGATTTGCAGCATTGTTAAATGCTCATACAAAGGTAATGGAAAAATTGGTTGTTCCAACTGGTGATGGTGATATTGGAGTTGTTAGTATGCAAGATTTGATGAAGGAGTGATTGGTAAATGAAATTATTCAGTTTGTTATTGATTGTAATCTTACTTTTCAATTTTCAACCATGTATACAAAACGAACCTATCAGAATGAAAAATTGGATGTTTGTTTACTAAGGAGGTGATCCACATCTAATTCAAATTGAAAGGTGGTGAAACATTGAGATTCTTTCAGCGATTAAAATACTCATTTTATAGCGCTTATGCAGCATGGAAGGGGGATGGCTTTGATTTTTCATCTTGGATGGGAAAGTCATTTTGGGGTATTGATAATTCCACCTTAGCCACTAATGAAACTATTTTTAGCGCAGTTACAAGGCTATCCAATAGTATGGCTACATTGCCGTTAAAATTGTATCAAAACTATGAAATGAAGCAAAATAGTGCTTCGGATGTGTTAATTAACAATCCCAATCCTAATATGACAGGTTTTGAGTTTATTAGAAATTTAGAAACTGCTAGGGATGAAGAAGGAAATGGTTATGCTCTTATTGAACGTGACATAAGGTTACAGCCTTCCGGACTAACATTAATTAATCCAGATTATGTGGAGCCTGTCATCGAAAGAAACAGTAAAGAATTATGGTACCAGGTTCTAGGTGAAGATGGGAATCGCTATTATGTACACAATATGGAAATGTTACATGTTAAGCATATTGTAGGTTCACATAGTTTAAAGGGAATTAATCCCATTAAAGTGTTACAGAATGCCAATGACTTTGATAAGGCAGTTCGAGAGTTCAGTTTAAAAGAAATGCAATCTGCACCAAACTCATTTATATTGAAATACGGTGGAAATTTAGATGATGACAAAAGAAAAAGAGTCATTGAAGATTTTAAAAGGTTCTACAAGGATAATGGCGGTATTTTGTTCCAAGAACAAGGTGTAGAAATTAAAGAATTGGAGAGAAAATACGTTGCAGCTGATACATTCGCGTCCGAACGGATTACACGTTCCAGGGTAGCGAATGTTTTTAATATGCCAGTTACAATGCTCAATGATACAGAAGGGCAGAGTTATTCAAGTAATGAACAGCTGATGCGTATGTTTGTAGACCTTACTTTAATGCCAATTGTAAGGCAGTATGAGCAAGAATTTAATAGAAAATTACTTACACCAGCCGAAAGAAAAGCTGGTTTTTATTTTAAATTTAACACGAAGGCTCTTCTTAGAGGCGATATCTCTACCCAAGGCGATTATTACGCCAAAGCCATTCGTAATGGGTGGATGAAGCAAGATGAAGCTAGGATGTATGAGGATTTACCTCCGGTGGGAGGGAACGCATCTAAATTATGGGTTAGCGGAGATTTATATCCAATTGATATGGATCCATCAGAACGAAAATCAAACAGTAATAGCAGTAATAATTCAAATAATGGGGATGGATAACACGTTATAATACGTGTATTTTTTATGCCATTTGAAAGGGGGTGTGGATTAAGTGAGAAAGCGACAATTGAAATTAAACCTTCAACATTTTGCTAAAAAGCGAAACAAGTTTTGGAGCATGAAGATGTCTGCTAATCAAGAAGATTCAGCGGATGTTTTTATTTACGGTGACATAGAACGTTATCAATGGTTAGAAGAAGATACAACAGCATCTAGTTTCAAGCAAGATTTAGACGATCTAGGCGATGTTTCCAACATTAATTTACACATTAATTCACCTGGTGGTGCCGTTTTTGAAGGAATCGCCATTCACAATATGCTTAAAAGCCATCCGGCAAGAGTGAATGTTTATGTAGATGCCTTAGCTGCATCCATCGCTAGTGTTATTGCAATGGCCGGTGATCAGATTCATATGTATAAAAATTCTATGATGATGATCCATAACGCCTGGACTATTGCGCTAGGTAATGCCAATGAATTACGTAAAAAAGCGGATGATTTAGACAGAATTAATCAGTCAGCGGTCCAAAGTTATCTCCAAAAGGCAGGTGAAAAACTAAATGAAGATGAGTTAAAGCAAATGTTGGATGATGAAACGTGGTTATCTGCAGATGAAGCTCAACAATACGGACTAGCTGATGTAGTTCTAGAAGAAAATCAAGCCGTTGCTTCTGTCAGTGAAGATTTATTTAAGCAATATAAAAATGTGCCAAAAGCTCTTCAAAAGAAAGTGGATAAACAAGAAGAAGGTATTTCTGAAGAAGAGATGGCACGAAGACAGAAAATAGCTGAACAATCTAAACAAAATTCAGCATTAATAAAAGATATTTTAGGAGGAATTTAACATGAAAAAGAGCCAAGCATTATTAAAATCTGTGCAACAACGTCAAAAAGGACAATGGTTACGTCTAAATAACTTGCAGTATTTCGGTGGTCAAAAGACGCTTTTTGAGTACAAACAAAACATGACAACCATCGGTCAACAACTTCAAAAAGTGGAAAATGAATTAGCAGATGCTGCTATTGACACATCCAAAACATCTGAGGATATTCAAACATTACAAAAATCACGAGATGATTTGAAACAACGATTTGATGTGATTAAAGAGCAGCACGATCAACTAGAAGCAGAACAAAAAGCAAAATTCGAAGATCAAAACAACATCAAAGGTATCGACGATCCAAAACAAAAGAAAGTCGAAGCGAAAGCGGAAATGATTCGTGCTACGATGACCAATAAGCCTATTACGAAAGAGGTCTTTCAAGCGTTAGGCGATAACACAGATCCTAGCACTGGTGGAGAAAAGTTACTGCCAAAAACAGTATCTAATGAACTTATCCATGAACCATTTGTCAAAAATCCATTGCGTGACATCTCAGTATTTACGCAAGAAACCAACTTAGAAATTCCGAAAATTGCATTTCAATTGGATGATGATGACTTTATCGGTGATACCGAAACAGCGAAGGAAATGAAAGCAACTGGTGATACTGTTACATTTGGTCGTCACAAATTCAAAGTATTTGTACCAATTTCCGAAACTGTTTTAAACGGAACTACAACAAATCTTGTTACAACAGTCGATCGAGGTCTTGAATCAGGTTTAGCAGCTAAAGAGAAAAAGGTTGCTTTTGCTACAACACCAGCAACTGGTGAAGAGCATATGTCCTTCTATTCGACTCAAAACGACATTAAAGAAGTAAATGGAGAGTCCAAATATAAAGCAATTAAAGCAGCTATTGCAGATTTGCATGAAGATTTCCGTGATAATGCAAAAGTGGTAATGCGTTATGCGGATTACATGGACATTATTGAAGTGTTAGCTAACGGTAATGCATCTCTCTATAACGCTCAACCAGAACAAGTCTTAGGTGTACCTGCTGAATTCGTCGATGCTGCTTCAGATCCTATTGTTGGTGACTTTGCTTATTCTCATTTTAACTACGATCTTCAGATGTTACGTGATCGTGATAAAGATGTAAAAACAGGTGTGGAATTGTTCGTTCTAACAGCTTGGTTAGATCACCAAATCAAGTTAAAATCTGCATTCCGTATTGCGAAAGTGGTAGAAACAGTCTAATAAACCAGAAATCTAACATGGAGGTGTTGAATATGCCTTATTTTAACGATATCCATTTAACAACAGGTGGTAGTATTACCGCCGATGGGAAACAAGCGGAACCAATAGAAGATCATGCTGACCCATCTTCAGCAACTGCAGAAGACATTGCTGCTAAACAAAATGAAATCCTAGCCGCCTTACGTGCGGTTGGGATTATCCAATCATCATAAAAGTGAGGGATTTTAAATGAAATATATAGTTCTAAAACGTTTTATCGATAAACTTACTAAAAAGTATTATGCTGCTGGTGACATCTATGAATCTAATGACGAAAAACGCATTAAAGAATTGCAAGAAAAAGGTTACTTAGGAGAAAAAATAGAGGAACCTAAAAGGAATGAAGAGCCTTCTGTACTTGATGGTAATGTAACTCAAGTACAAGAAGCAATCACTGCTGATCTATCAACAGACGAATTGAAACAGTTATTAGAGATGGAACAAAGTGGATCGGACCGTAAAGGTGTCGTTCAGCACATTAAATCCCTCTTACCAGAAGAGTAAGGGGGATTTTTGATGCCTCTACCAGACTTACAAAATGTAAAAGAATATTTAAAAATTGACGGCGATGAGGAAAATACTCAAATTCAAGAATTTATCGATACTGCTGTTGAAGAGTTGGAGGACTCTGGTATTAAAGATCAATCTACTGTTAGTTATGGAATGGCTATCAAACTATTGGTGGCCGGCTATTATGAGGAGCGTCGTCCTCAAGTGATTGGTAC
>NZ_KB898696.1 GCF_000377765.1 Gracilibacillus lacisalsi DSM 19029
TGAAGACACCGATCCAACCGAAATTTTAATTACGGCAAGCGTAGTAGTAGATAATCAAGAAATAACCGATTCGTTACCAACTATTGTACAATGTCCATCAGACCCTTGTGTACTATTTCTTTTTGGACCAGATTCGATTGATTGTAGTGATATAATTTCTGGGCGTATACGTTGTGGTGATACATTGATTCCCAACGCAGAAGTCACATTCACTGCTAATCCCGCAATTATTGATTTTAATCCTAACCCCGCTATCACAGGAGAAAACGGAAATTATTTTACAAGTGTAAATATTCCGAGCGGAACACCACCAACAGATGTGGAAATTACAGCCTCCGCAACAGTGAACGATCAGCTATTAACCGAAACGATAAATGTAACCGTAATGTGTGACCAAATTTGTGATTTAACATTAAATGTAGACCCACTTATTACTTGTAGTGGCGATATTACCGGGTCCTTAGTATGCGATGGTATACCAGTGGAAGGCGCCTTGATTGAATTTAGCGATTTTCCTGTTGTAGGAACTTTTACTCCTAACCCTGTTATAACAGGAGAAGACGGAACATTTTCCACCTCACTGATTATACCAGAAGGAACACCACTTTTATCTACAACTGTTACTGCAAGCACGGAAACAGAAGGAGCATCAGTCTCCAGATCTATTGGTACTCAGGTTGAATGTCCTGAAATAGAATGTCCTTGTAAATTCAGAATTGGGGTAGGAGGAGGAGCAGCTCCAACAACTGTAACCACGACTGTGAATGGAGTACCCACTTCTTTAAGTGGCACCATTAATATCACGGCTATCCAGTGCTTTACAGCAGCTTCCATGTGTAACCCCGCTGTAAATAATTTTAACGTCGCCTTTGGTGCTGACGGAAATACAATAAACTTTGTAGGGGGTAGAAGGATAGAGATTGAATGTGATGGAAACACCTTTGCAAGTGTCAGAGGGACCGCTAGAGCATCTGGTAACTTTTTACCTGATGGTAAATATGAAGTTACGATCACGCTAACCATAGGGCCTGGGAATATTGGAATGTGGACGGTGGATGCGACAGATTTCAATGGTAACACATTCGTTACCTCATTTACCGCTCCTTTAACTCCGATTACTTTCATTGGCGACTGTGATGAACAACCATGATAATGAAAAAGCGCAAAGGATAGATGGAGATTCATTTATATTGGGCGAAATTGCGAGTTCGTTTTATCGGTCGATCACACCTGGCCTTGGAGATGGGCGTAAGTTAATGAGGGATAATAAAGCTAACTTACTCGACTAGAAGGTCCCCAATGTTGACGATCATCAAACAGAATTTCTTTTAGTATTTTTGTCTCTATATAACCACCTATCATAGCTCAAAATCCTATGGTAACGTGGATTATATGCTTCTTTACTGAAGAAAAAAAGAGCAAGTATCCGCAGATACTTGCTCTTCCTTAATTATTGTTCATCATTCGGGAAAACTCTTTCGATCATATTTCCAATACGTCTGAAAAAGCCTTCTACTGGCTCGCCTCTGTCTACATCATTAGCATACTCATCTGCTAAGTCAAAGAAATCTGGGTTCGTTGAAATATAAACATTGTCAATATCATTGTTAACAGATTTAACGGCTTCTGTGATATCTTCTCTTGTTTCTTCCGTTAATTCGTCATTGTTTCGGTTAGGATTATCTTTATTTGTTCGTTTATCCCAAGAAGCCGCTACATAGGCATTATTATCTGTTGTTAATACATAAACACGGTCAATTTCCTGAACCTGAGACTGAATTTTTTCTGCAGCTTCATCTGCTACATCATAGTTAGTACCATCACGTCTAGAGTTAGTCATATTGTCGGCATCTCTATTCGTTCTGCCATCAAACATGAATTGGTTGTTGTCATTTGCACGTGTATTACGGTTGATATTATCTTGACCACGGGCTGGATCTGTCGTTTGATTTCTATTATTAGCTCGATCATTAGCTGGGTCATTAGATGTTTGGTTGTATCCTATCGGTTGTGCTGGATTACCATTATATTCTCCATTTTCTTGGCCATATTCATTTCCGCCGCATGCTACAAGAGTTAAGGTTGTAGCGAAAGTCAGCGCTAAAGCAGGCTTTGATAACTTCATCTGTTTCCCTCCTTTTTTTATTGATCATCAATAGTATGGATAGAAACAAAATGACTTATGTTAATTAATATTTGGTAACGAGACCAACAGTTCTTTAGACTTTTTCATTGTAAACCGCACACACTAATTAATGATTCCCCAACTAAAATGAATACAACCAATATAAAAAAAGGGGGATTATCTGTTGAATATCGACTACGATAAAGCATTATATTATACGTTATGGGGGCAATGGGATGATTTGCTTGTGTTAATGGTCCGTACTAATGATGATTTGCTGTCAAAAAAAATTGAACAATTTTTACATGCTTATCATTACCCAAGCTCACAGGAATACCTGATCACTTCTCATGAACAACTAATGCAATATATTGACCATGCATTAGTCAGCCAAATGAGCCTTACGTCACAATAGAAAATAGTCGAACCAAGTGACACGTGGAGCTTGTTCGATTATGTAAAAAGGCTTGTCGCCAAGTTTTATGGTGACAAGCCTCCTTGTTTACAAGCAGCTGGATATTAAACAATATAAAAACTGTCACCTCTAATAACGATGACAGTTCATGCTTACTTGTTATGGCCTTTACCATGATGCTTTTTTTGCGATTTATCTTTTTTATTTGATTTGTTGTTATGATTAAATTTTGATTTATTCGATTTGTTATCCTGTTTGCCTTTTGATTTTTTATCTGTATTACCTTTGTCATACTGTTTATTCTGATTCTGCTTTTTTCCTTTTGACTTTGATTTAGACTTTGCTTTAGACTTTTTCTCTTTACCATTATCGGTTTTCTTTGCTTTGTTTTTTTCACTCACTTTTTGACCGTTATTATCTTTCTTTTTGCCATTATTTGTTGAGATTTGTTCTTTAGCACGTTCACTTGCATTAGCAGGTAAAATCAAAGGATCGTTTGTCTCTTTTTTCGATTCGCCTTGATTAGTTTCCTCAATGTCTTCTTCTTTCTCTTCATCTTCCGTTTCATCAATTTCGATCTCTTCTTGAGTAGTCTCTTCCTCTTGGTCTTGCTCATTATGATTATAAAAATTTTCAATTAGTTCTCTTTCCTCGGTATTTAAGGAAGTTTTAGGCGTATCATTTTCAGTTGCTAATTGCTTGACATCTGATCCTCCACTTACCTCTAACGACTGTGCTGCTAATTCGTTCATTGATACATGTTCTAGTTCAGATTGAGTTCTAAGTTCTTCTGAAACTTCATAAATGGCCACTTGGTATCCTAGATGTTGATAATAACTACCTAATTCATCTTCAAAATGATGGTCCTGTTTTTCTTCATCAATATAACTTACGGCCATTAAAACCGGACGATCAGCCTCTGCTTCTTCTGTGTCCATTGTTATTAAGTTAAGAATTTCATCTGTTAAAGATGTTATAGTACGGTTTTTAACCTCCAAATTATCCATCAATTGCTCAGCATCCTCATTCATCGGTTCAACGTCCAGCACATGATAATTTTCATCAATCGTAATATTCATGCTTGGATTAATATCAATACTAACTACTGCATAAGCCTTTTCATCTGCTACCCATATGTACAATGGGCTTATTAACAGTAAACATATTAACACCATAGGAACAAGTTGCCACTTTATTGGTCCTTTAAAAAACAGAAAAAATGATTGCCAGATGGATTGTTTTTGTTGATACAAGGTTTCCATACCAATATCTTTTTCCTTCATTGGTATTGCTTTGTGGAACACACCATCTTTGTCCATCACGATTGTATACCGTGATTTATGTTCCACAATTATTCCTTTTTTCACAGATCTACCCCCTCAAGGTATTCTCTTAAATATACATAATCACCTGTAAGGATAATAAAGACCGTTAATATATACTTTCGATTTCTTTCCAATGTTTTTTTACTGACAGGTACAAGCTTTAATAATTGTTTAATCGGTACTCTTTTTTTACGAAGTACATATTCTTTTAAATCTTGGTCATTTATTAATTGTTTCGCAGCATACACTGCCGATTCACGCGCATCTTGGTGTTTCGGTGATATTTCGGTAAGTTCTTTGAACGAAATTTTATACTTCTTCAGATGTTCTGATAACTCGAGAATTTCTTGCTTGCGATTCCAGGATTCTTCTTCCAATTCAAATATTTTTTTGGCTTCAGATATTTGTAACGGACTTTCTTCCAATTCATCTTCGTCATTCATATTTAAGGCCGGATACATATATTGTCGCTGTTCTTTCCGGATATAGTCAATTACTTTGCGTTTAATAATCACTTGAGCAAATGCGAGAAATGAAGAACCTTTCTCCCTTGAATACATTTCTATTGCTTCATTAAAAGCAATCATCCCGACACTAAACTCATCATTTTGTTTTTTGATATATCTTTTACATACATCGGAAACGCATTTTGCAATAAACGGTTGATATGCTTCGATTATATCATTTCGTAAATGCTCATCACCTCGCTGTATCAATTCAATTTGGTCTTCTAATCTATATTCTTTATCGATTAACTGGCTTTCTATCATATTCGGCACCACCAGTCCTTTATAAATTCGTATTGTATTTATGATTTTTTGTCTGTTATCTATAAAAATTAAGTATATTTTCACCAGTTTATTTTGTCACTTTATCCAGAATAAAAGAAAATTTTGTTTCTATCTACCATGATTCAATTACAATTCATTAAATTTTATTTTCAAAAAATAGATACATTTACTCACTGTGATAAAATGTTCACAGAAATTTCATCACACCAACTAGTTCATTTGAACCTATCTCTGTAAAATAGCGGGGATCAATATCTTTTTTTCAAGGTGAGAAAAAACCGCTCCGTTTTTATCACTAGATGTTAAAGATTTGCGATTCCTCTGGCAGCCATTATGAAATTATTTCAACTGCTTGACCATCACTCTGGCTGACCACTTCTCTTTCCGTTGGGTTTGTCCTTCAGCTATAATAAACAAACTCCCAGTAAAACTGAGAGTCTAAACGAATCATTGAATAATATTCATATATTCTATTGGCACGGCTAACCCTACTCGGCCGTGTTCCTCATTCTTTTGAGTTGCAAAAACAACCGCAATGACTTCCCCTTGCTCATCTAATACCGGACTACCACTATTCCCCCGATAAACTGGTGCATCTAACATATAGACTGGCTTCTCCCAAGTAGACAGTTGTGTCTTTCCTATTAAGTCTCCTTCATTGGCAATACCATTAAAACGTAGCGGATTACCGATAAATAGAACATTTTCCAGTTGATCTTGACCATTTTGATCGCTTAGTTGCAAGTAGGGGAGATTTTCCGCCTCTATGTCCAATAGAGCAAGGTCTATTTCTGGATAGGTTTCTATTACTTCACCATTATACAGACCTTCTTCCTGAAAAGCGACAGTGATCCTTAATTGGTCCTCTATTACATGATAGTTAGTGATGATATAACCATCATCCGATATCGCAAAACCAGTTCCTTTGTTGTCCTCTCCCTCAATAACAACAACTGCTTCCCGATATTGTTGTACCGTTTCGTCCTGCATTAAGCGTGCAGATGTTTGAATAAACTCAATAGCTGGGATCGAAAAAGTTTGTGGAAGGATTGCAATGACTTGAATAAACATTGCAATTGCAATCAACCATATCCCCCATCTTGGAACAAGTGGCTTTTTTTTCTGCTCTGTTTCTTTGTTCTCTTTTTCTTTCAACTTTTGGCGTTCCTCTTGCACTAGCTCATACATTTCTTCTGGATCTAACTCTTCGTACAAATCCTCATCTATAATATCCCATTCTTTATCATTCGAATGTTTCATATTACACCTCATCAAGAACAGTCTGTTATGTGTATTATATCATTTTCATTGAATGAAATCTTATTTTGTTTTAAATCGGATATGAATAGGGGGGAGAAGTGTCAAGATATCAAATTGAGTGAAGTACGGAAAGATACGTTCTATTTGTAATGTCAGGTAAATGCACCTTGCAAATTAGTATTTAAAGTTGTCTGGCACTTCCATTTATACTATATTTGCTGAAGATGCATTTTGTATTTTTTTAAATAAATAGGTGATTATTGACTCTTATCATATTTTCAAATGATTATTATAACCTTTCTTCTACGAAATTATATCTTCTTATTCGTTATATGTGTCAGGTAAATCATTCTCCAATAAGATAATTGCATCTTGGCGGTTCAATGCTTGAATTTGTGATATTGCGTGATTTAAATCTTTGGCAATAAATAATTGCTCCTCAGGGTAGCCTTTTTCACGAAGTCCATCCTGAATAGGTTTTGTTTGTTTTTCACCTACTAAAATCACATAGTCACACGCATCACTCGCATATTCACCAAATGCTTTATTATATTGATATTCCTTATCACCTAATTCTACCATACCTGGTGTCACTAATACTTTAAATCCTTCCATCGAAGAAAGTACTTCTAAAGCCATACGTGAACCAGTCGGATTCGAATTAAAACTGTCATCAATTACCGTTAAATTACCGAATCCTTTCTTTATTTCCATCCTATGTTTAACTGCCTGAATCTTCTTCACACCCATTTGCAGTCTGGATAGAGGAACTCCCATTTCCCACGCCACACTGATCGCAGCCAAAATATTATATACATTATGCTTCCCTAATAATTTGGTTTCAAAATCTGCATCTAATGTGCCTGCTTTGTTTGTCACCCTAAATGTAGTACCTTTTTGGTGAAAACGAATAGCAGAAGCTAGATAGTCTGCTTCTTTATCATCGATTCCAAAATAAACTTTACGGCACTGATTTTTCGGGGTATAAGACATAATGTTTTGATCATCACGATTGAGGAAAGCAATGCCGTCAGCTGGCAATGTTTCAACAATCTCATATTTTGTTTTTTTAATGTTGTCTAATGTTTTGAACGTTTCGAGGTGTTGTTCCCCAATTGCTGTTAGAATCGCATATTTATGCCCTACTAACTCACAGATTTCCTGAATATTACCTGGCTCTTTCGCCCCCATTTCGGCAATAAATACATCATGATATGGCTTTAAAGAGTTACGGATAGTAATCGTTACACCTATTTTTGTGTTAAAACTATTCGGTGTTTTTAATGTATTAAAATGTGATGACAAAATCGTATCTAAAATAAACTTTGTACTTGTTTTACCAAAACTACCGGTAATTCCGATTGTTTTCGTATTTTTGGCACTGTTGATCATTCGTTTTGCATCTTGATAATAGTATTCTTTGATTCTATTTTCAATCGGCTTGTTAATAAGATTAGCCAATAACACTACTCCATATGTGAAGATCGAACCTAACACCATCACTAACCCAGCATAGCTTAACGGGTAATCATTCCAAATAAAATGCAAGCTCGTTGCGAATAAGAAAAGATAAATAATCGCAATAGTCGTAATCAGACGTTTGACACGTGCGGTAACAGCTAATTTTTTCTTTTCTTGTTTCGTTCTAGGCACGAATAGACCTAGCAATGCGATCACGA
>NZ_KB898697.1 GCF_000377765.1 Gracilibacillus lacisalsi DSM 19029
CCTTCTTCATCTACGGCATCGTTCTGTTTAAATATTAGTCGATGTCTTTGGTCCCCTGCATTCATTCTTCATCACCTGCCGGTAATTCACGAGCTTTAAGCCGTAAAATGATGCGTTCCAAACTATATTGTAAATTGGTAGTTACCGTACCAATCACTTGAGGACGACGCTCCTCATAATAGCCGGCCACCAATAGTTTGATAGCCATTCCATAACTAACAGTAGATTGATCTTTAATACCAGAGTCCTCCAACTCTTCAACAGCAGTATCGATAAATTCTTGAATTTGAGTATTTTCCTCATCGCCGTCAATTTTTAAATATTCTTTTACATTTTGTAAATCTGGTAGAGGCATCAAAAATCCCCCTTACTCTTCTGGTAAGAGGGATTTAATGTGCTGAACGACACCTTTACGGTCCGATCCACTTTGTTCCATCTCTAATAACTGTTTCAATTCGTCTGTTGATAGATCAGCAGTGATTGCTTCTTGTACTTGAGTTACATTACCATCAAGTACAGAAGGCTCTTCATTCCTTTTAGGTTCCTCTATTTTTTCTCCTAAGTAACCTTTTTCTTGCAATTCTTTAATGCGTTTTTCGTCATTAGATTCATAGATGTCACCAGCAGCATAATACTTTTTAGTAAGTTTATCGATAAAACGTTTTAGAACTATATATTTCATTTAAAATCCCTCACTTTTATGATGATTGGATAATCCCAACCGCACGTAAGGCGGCTAGGATTTCATTTTGTTTAGCAGCAATGTCTTCTGCAGTTGCTGAAGATGGGTCAGCATGATCTTCTATTGGTTCCGCTTGTTTCCCATCGGCGGTAATACTACCACCTGTTGTTAAATGGATATCGTTAAAATAAGGCATATTCAACACCTCCATGTTAGATTTCTGGTTTATTAGACTGTTTCTACCACTTTCGCAATACGGAATGCAGATTTTAACTTGATTTGGTGATCTAACCAAGCTGTTAGAACGAACAATTCCACACCTGTTTTTACATCTTTATCACGATCACGTAACATCTGAAGATCGTAGTTAAAATGAGAATAAGCAAAGTCACCAACAATAGGATCTGAAGCAGCATCGACGAATTCAGCAGGTACACCTAAGACTTGTTCTGGTTGAGCGTTATAGAGAGATGCATTACCGTTAGCTAACACTTCAATAATGTCCATGTAATCCGCATAACGCATTACCACTTTTGCATTATCACGGAAATCTTCATGCAAATCTGCAATAGCTGCTTTAATTGCTTTATATTTGGACTCTCCATTTACTTCTTTAATGTCGTTTTGAGTCGAATAGAAGGACATATGCTCTTCACCAGTTGCTGGTGTTGTAGCAAAAGCAACCTTTTTCTCTTTAGCTGCTAAACCTGATTCAAGACCTCGATCGACTGTTGTAACAAGATTTGTTGTAGTTCCGTTTAAAACAGTTTCGGAAATTGGTACAAATACTTTGAATTTGTGACGACCAAATGTAACAGTATCACCAGTTGCTTTCATTTCCTTCGCTGTTTCGGTATCACCGATAAAGTCATCATCATCCAATTGAAATGCAATTTTCGGAATTTCTAAGTTGGTTTCTTGCGTAAATACTGAGATGTCACGCAATGGATTTTTGACAAATGGTTCATGGATAAGTTCATTAGATACTGTTTTTGGCAGTAACTTTTCTCCACCAGTGCTAGGATCTGTGTTATCGCCTAACGCTTGAAAGACCTCTTTCGTAATAGGCTTATTGGTCATCGTAGCACGAATCATTTCCGCTTTCGCTTCGACTTTCTTTTGTTTTGGATCGTCGATACCTTTGATGTTGTTTTGATCTTCGAATTTTGCTTTTTGTTCTGCTTCTAGTTGATCGTGCTGCTCTTTAATCACATCAAATCGTTGTTTCAAATCATCTCGTGATTTTTGTAATGTTTGAATATCCTCAGATGTTTTGGATGTGTCAATAGCAGCATCTGCTAATTCATTTTCCACTTTTTGAAGTTGTTGACCGATGGTTGTCATGTTTTGTTTGTACTCAAAAAGCGTCTTTTGACCACCGAAATACTGCAAGTTATTTAGACGTAACCATTGTCCTTTTTGACGTTGTTGCACAGATTTTAATAATGCTTGGCTCTTTTTCATGTTAAATTCCTCCTAAAATATCTTTTATTAATGCTGAATTTTGTTTAGATTGTTCAGCTATTTTCTGTCTTCGTGCCATCTCTTCTTCAGAAATACCTTCTTCTTGTTTATCCACTTTCTTTTGAAGAGCTTTTGGCACATTTTTATATTGCTTAAATAAATCTTCACTGACAGAAGCAACGGCTTGATTTTCTTCTAGAACTACATCAGCTAGTCCGTATTGTTGAGCTTCATCTGCAGATAACCACGTTTCATCATCCAACATTTGCTTTAACTCATCTTCATTTAGTTTTTCACCTGCCTTTTGGAGATAACTTTGGACCGCTGACTGATTAATTCTGTCTAAATCATCCGCTTTTTTACGTAATTCATTGGCATTACCTAGCGCAATAGTCCAGGCGTTATGGATCATCATCATAGAATTTTTATACATATGAATCTGATCACCGGCCATTGCAATAACACTAGCGATGGATGCAGCTAAGGCATCTACATAAACATTCACTCTTGCCGGATGGCTTTTAAGCATATTGTGAATGGCGATTCCTTCAAAAACGGCACCACCAGGTGAATTAATGTGTAAATTAATGTTGGAAACATCGCCTAGATCGTCTAAATCTTGCTTGAAACTAGATGCTGTTGTATCTTCTTCTAACCATTGATAACGTTCTATGTCACCGTAAATAAAAACATCCGCTGAATCTTCTTGATTAGCAGACATCTTCATGCTCCAAAACTTGTTTCGCTTTTTAGCAAAATGTTGAAGGTTTAATTTCAATTGTCGCTTTCTCACTTAATCCACACCCCCTTTCAAATGGCATAAAAAATACACGTATTATAACGTGTTATCCATCCCCATTATTTGAATTATTACTGCTATTACTGTTTGATTTTCGTTCTGATGGATCCATATCAATTGGATATAAATCTCCGCTAACCCATAATTTAGATGCGTTCCCTCCCACCGGAGGTAAATCCTCATACATCCTAGCTTCATCTTGCTTCATCCACCCATTACGAATGGCTTTGGCGTAATAATCGCCTTGGGTAGAGATATCGCCTCTAAGAAGAGCCTTCGTGTTAAATTTAAAATAAAAACCAGCTTTTCTTTCGGCTGGTGTAAGTAATTTTCTATTAAATTCTTGCTCATACTGCCTTACAATTGGCATTAAAGTAAGGTCTACAAACATACGCATCAGCTGTTCATTACTTGAATAACTCTGCCCTTCTGTATCATTGAGCATTGTAACTGGCATATTAAAAACATTCGCTACCCTGGAACGTGTAATCCGTTCGGACGCGAATGTATCAGCTGCAACGTATTTTCTCTCCAATTCTTTAATTTCTACACCTTGTTCTTGGAACAAAATACCGCCATTATCCTTGTAGAACCTTTTAAAATCTTCAATGACTCTTTTTCTTTTGTCATCATCTAAATTTCCACCGTATTTCAATATAAATGAGTTTGGTGCAGATTGCATTTCTTTTAAACTGAACTCTCGAACTGCCTTATCAAAGTCATTGGCATTCTGTAACACTTTAATGGGATTAATTCCCTTTAAACTATGTGAACCTACAATATGCTTAACATGTAACATTTCCATATTGTGTACATAATAGCGATTCCCATCTTCACCTAGAACCTGGTACCATAATTCTTTACTGTTTCTTTCGATGACAGGCTCCACATAATCTGGATTAATTAATGTTAGTCCGGAAGGCTGTAACCTTATGTCACGTTCAATAAGAGCATAACCATTTCCTTCTTCATCCCTAGCAGTTTCTAAATTTCTAATAAACTCAAAACCTGTCATATTAGGATTGGGATTGTTAATTAACACATCCGAAGCACTATTTTGCTTCATTTCATAGTTTTGATACAATTTTAACGGCAATGTAGCCATACTATTGGATAGCCTTGTAACTGCGCTAAAAATAGTTTCATTAGTGGCTAAGGTGGAATTATCAATACCCCAAAATGACTTTCCCATCCAAGATGAAAAATCAAAGCCATCCCCCTTCCATGCTGCATAAGCGCTATAAAATGAGTATTTTAATCGCTGAAAGAATCTCAATGTTTCACCACCTTTCAATTTGAATTAGATGTGGATCACCTCCTTAGTAAACAAACATCCAATTTTTCATTCTGATAGGTTCGTTTTGTATACATGGTTGAAAATTGAAAAGTAAGATTACAATCAATAACAAACTGAATAATTTCATTTACCAATCACTCCTTCATCAAATCTTGCATACTAACAACTCCAATATCACCATCACCAGTTGGAACAACCAATTTTTCCATTACCTTTGTATGAGCATTTAACAATGCTGCAAATCCATCAATTTTACGATATCGACCAGCTTTTGTTGGTAATCTATTGTTATTTCGGTCTTTCACAAGCTCCACGTTGTTTATATACCAACGGAGAAGTGGATTCTCATTAAATATTACTTTTCCATCCAAAAACATTTCTTTCAAATCATCTAAAGCAGGACCAAGAGTTTGAAAACCTTGTCTTACTTTTTCTGTTTCAAAACCTTTTTCTTCTAACGATTTATTTAATCGGAAAGCTTTGGCCGGATCATAAGTAATCAATGGAATGTTATACATTTTAGCTTGTTCCTCGATCCATTCTTCGACAATGTCTTTGTTAATGTACTCTTCATCAACGATTGTTAAGTAATTATCTTTTTCCCACTCTCGATAAGGTATTTTTTCATTACCTTCTTTTACTTTTTTCAATGGAATCCAAGAATGAGATAAGACAAACACTTCTCCTGTTTCTAACGGAAATTCTACACAAGCACTTGTAAAGTCCTCAGAGTCAGATAAATCATAACCAGCAACCCCTTCAGCACCTTCAAGTACTTTAATATCCATGTGCTTATCGTTTTTCTCTAATGTTTTAAAATCAATAAAAGGAACTTTGCTGCCATTCGCAAATATATTAAATTGTTTAGTTATAAAGTCTGAACGCTCTTCTGGAGTTCGTTTATCCTTATCCCAATCATCCATGAGGACATCTAAATCAAGCGAAACCCCCATGTTAGGGTTTGCTTTAATCCATGTTTCTGGCTTTTCAAACTCTTCATCGTTATCTAATTCAGCCAAATAATAAAAAGTACGTTCATCTTGAATGGCACCTTCCAACACTTGAACACCATCAGCATAATATTTAACAAGAGGACCATCTAGTTGATAACCAGCAGTTGTAATATATAAAATAAGTGGTTGTTTACGAGATCCACGTGATTTTTTGATAACGTTAATCAGTTTATAATCCTTAAATTCGTGAATTTCATCAAATACACCAAGATGTGTATTCAAACCATCTAATTTTTCACTGTCTGAAGCACGAGGCTCAATTTTGGAAAATGCTTTAGCATACTCAATTTCATCACGCTTAGGAACGAATCTTTTTCTCAGCTTTGGCGATTTTTTTACCATCGCTTTGGCTTCATCAAAAATAATGCTTGCCTGTTGTTTAGCATTTGCTAACAGATAAACATTTGCACCGTTTTCCCCATCTTTGGAGAAAGAATACAGTGATAATCCTGATATTAATGTCGATTTACCGTTTTTTCGACCAACAAAAATAAGGCCCTCACGAAAGCGCCTTACACCAGTATCTTTATGAACCCAACCGTATAATGAACCTATCACAAAATGTTGCCACGGCTGAGCAATTAATTGATCATAATCACCTTTAGATGGTTTGCAATACTTTTCAATAAATCTTACTGGACGATATGCCTTTTCCTCATCAAACACCCATGGAAATTCGTCCGTTCCTTGCCTTTTTAAATCATTTAAATGCCTTTTGGCTGCTAAAATATTATTTTTACTTGCTACAATCTTGCCTTTAACAACTTGTTTAGCATACCAGGTTGTCAATAACTTGTCTGATGGTTTTTCAAGGATATTACCTTTCTTCACCTGGTCTTTTTTCCATGTTATAAAACTAAAACTTTGCTTTGCCTTCTTGATGTTAGAAGCTGTCGAAGTCGTCGTCATCTCCACCATTCTCTATTTTCTTTCGTTGTGCTGGAGTAAGACCAAGTGATTTTAACAAGTTATTAAGCGTTTGAACTGTTTTCGTTAATTCGATCGCGAGAGGATTTTTTACAAGATTCTTGGCTCCGAATTTATTAGTATGCTCCATTAAAAGAGTAGATTTTTTTAATTCTGCTTTCATTTTTCGATAAAATTGATGTGTTTCGACATACAATTTTATCAATTCTTCATCCGATTCTTGATAATTTTCGCCTAGGTATTCCCTCAGTAATTTCGCGGTTGGAACAGCCATTTTGTAAATCCTCCTCTCATCATTTTTTTCTGTTACCCCCCTTTCATGAAAATTTCTCCACGGTGAAAACGAAGGGGCGGCTCGCTCTGGGCGATTGATCGACTCCAGTTTATTGGGTAGGGGGGTATCACCATGTTTGCTCTGGATTTTCATTCACTTCAAAAGTTTTTATTTTTCTTGAAATCTTTTTCTCTTTCTTTTGTCCAAAACCTTTCTCAGGATGAAGATCGTTATGACAATCGAAGCAAACACTTATTAAGTTAGTATCTACCAAGGCTAGGGTTGGGTCATCTCTTAGGTGAACAATATGATGAACTGTATCAGCTGGTATAGGATCATCATACTCCATGCACACCTGGCACAGGTACTCATCTCTTTCTAGGATAGTCTCTCTCTTTTTTTGCCATATAAAACTTTTGTAAAAGGCATCTCGCATTGCCTTAGTTAAACTAGTTGTACTTGTCCAAAGAAATGGATTAACTTTCATCCTTTTCCACAACCGTTTTTAATGTATCAGCCATTA
>NZ_KB898698.1 GCF_000377765.1 Gracilibacillus lacisalsi DSM 19029
GCAGCTGCAAAGCCAGCCATTTTGATAATATTATCTTGAGTGGAATCGTCTAATTCTCCGAACCAATCTACCACTTCAGTTAGCTTTTCTACACCTCTTGTGAAAGCTGGTAGAACATGCTCGGAAAACTGTATCGATAATTCTTCAAAGGAAGATTTCAAACGATTAATATTACCTTGTGCATTGTCCTGCATGGTTTCAGCCATGTTATTTAAAGCACCATCAGCATCTGATACGTTTTCTTTTAAATCACCATATTCATCATCTAGACCAGCAAGCAAGCCTTGGAAGGATTTCAAATGTTCTTTACCAGCAATCATTGAAATATATTGCGCTTTCTGTTCATCTGTCATGTCTTTCGTACGATCTTTAACTAATCTAAGTGTTTCTTCTAAACCAATAAACTCACCATCAGCATCAAAGGCACTAATTTCTAATTCCTCTAACGCTTCCCCGGCTTGACCAGCACCGCTTGTTAAGTTAACCATAATCGCGTTCAACGCTCGTCCGGCTTCGCTGCCCTTTAAACCACGATTGGCAAGTAAACCAAGAATTGCAGTTGATTCTTCTAAGGGGACATTAAATTCAGATAAGTTACCACCTGCAGTAATATAAGCATCCATTAATGCATCTACACTAGTGTTAGAATTACGAGAGGCTTCAGCAACATTATCTAGGTATGCCGGTAAGTCTTTGGCTTCAATCTGAAGTGCTGACATGGAGTCAGTAGCTAAGTCAGAAGCTCGTGCTAAATCAATATTTCCGGCTTCGGATAATCGTAACACTGGTTCAATTCCTTGAAGCATCTCTTCTGTTTCCCAACCAGCAAGTGCCATATACCCTAATCCGTCCGCTGCTTCAGATGCACTTTTTGAAGTAGTTGCACCTAATTCGCGGGCACGGTCCTCTAATTGCTGTAGATCATCACCAGTTGCCCCACTGATCGCCTGAACATTAGACATAGACGATTCAAAATCAATGCCCGTTTTGAGCATAGCTCCGCCTAAACCAAGGATAGGAGTCGTCACTTTCATGGTCATGTTACGACCAAAATTAGTCATTTTCTCGCCAGCAACTTTTAATTTATCGCTTGCGTTGTTAAGATTTGTCTCCAGTTGCTTCCATGGATTGGTTTGACGGTTTAATTCTTCCGTAATACTTTTAAGTGCATTTTCGGTTTTATTCATTTCAGCAACGGCTTTATTGTATGCCGTTTGCGCCCTTTGTGTTTCTCTTGAGTTATCACCTGTAGCTTTCTTACTATCTTCATAACGTCTTTTTAATTCGTTAACCTTTGCTTGCTGCAGTTCTAGCGTTCTATTTAATACGTCTGATTTTTTTCTAAGTTCCTCTACTCCTCGAGCAAAGCCAGTTCCAGATGAGGTGACCGCTTTTTGCTCTTGTTGCAGACTTTTTAACTGACGGTTAACACCTGCCATAGATTGCGTAAATTGTGCTGAGTCTAAACTTATAGTAGTTCTTAATGCTCCTACATTTGCCAACGCGATCACCTCCTAGAACAATTTAATTTGATCGATGTACACTTTTTCTTGTTTAAATAAATCCAAATAAAAATGGATGTCCATCTCGTCTATTTGACTGAGTGTCCATCCATTTTTTAATAGCTGTTTGTATAAAGGTTTGATGACCTTGTTTTTTGTTTCTATAGCCTTTTCTTTTAGGGAAGCACGCACCTCTTCCGGTGTCATTGCTTCCCCGTTTCGTTTCCCTCGTCAGCTTCTTTACGTTCTTTTTCTAGTTCCTCCGGTGTTTTTCCGGTTCGAACACGGACAAATACATCAGTAATTGTTGAAATTACTTGATGTGACGGTATACCTTCGTAAAATTGATTGATGTCAAATTGATTTCCGAACACATCACACACGAAACCAACTAATGTATCCATTTGCTCTAGACTGATGTCAGAGTAATCGATCGTTTCATCAAACTCATTCACTTTGCGAAAATGCCTTCCTGATACAAAGCCAATGTTGTATATTTTTTCTTCCGTTTCTTTCTCTTCATTTTGTAAAAATAACGATAGTTGCATCAACTATACCTCCTATACTGTCTGAGTTTCTTCATAGACAGAGTCAAACCAAGTATCTGTAATGGTTGAATCTACTAAATCTTCGTCATCCTCATCCACTTCTGCTCCGAATTTATTATCTGATTTCCGACGTAAAAAACGACCTTCTGTAGTCGGAGTTTGGAAAGCAGGTGTTTCTTGTTTTGTTTCATAGTTTTTAGCTGGAGGCGTAAATTTACCACGATAAAGAACGGTATAACGATAAGCTCCATTTGCTTTTTCCGACCTAAACATTAAAGCTAAGTAAGGTGGTCGGTCATCCTCACTATCGATCAGCACCCCATCACTATTAATCGTTTTTCCAAATATGTCAGCTTGCACTTGTTTTGCAAGATCATCGGTATTAAGTGATACGGTAGTTACCCCTCTTGATTCTGCAGTCTCAGCCACACCATCATCTGCTCGTAAATCAGCTGTGTTATAAGTAGGGTTAAGGTTAGCTGTAATACCTTTACCCATGCGTTTAGGTGTTTCGTAAGTAGTACCACTTTCCCCATCTTCTGTTATTAGTGCATAATAAACGTCTTTTAAACCTACTGTTGCCATTAACCTTCCTCCTCTATTTTGTAAAATCGCAATACATAATGAAAAAGACCTGTGTCTTCTTCGTACAATTCATGATCAAAATTTTTCTTAAAGCCTGCTTCTTTCATCAATTGTTTTGCTTGTTTTGCATAATGATTTGGATTACCAGGTGTGAAAATATCAACTTGGATGTAAATAGTATTGTACTGCTCACTATCATCCGCTTGGAAATCCACTTGCGGTAAATAAAAAAAGCGAATATATTCTAATTCGCCTTGTCTTTCTTCTTGATATACAACTGGTAAATTAATTGGTTCTAAAGTATCTTTAATTAACTTATTCATAGTGATAACCCCAAACTTTGACGTAAACTGTTAGCCATTGCTTGTTCAATCTTCAATTGATCACGCATGAATGCAGGTCCCATGAATGGTATAGCTTGCATTTTAGATGTACCCAATTCCACCATTTGCCCATAGTAGGCTTTACCTTGGTTATCTACATAGATCTCAATCTGGCCGTTTTCGACCTCAGAGATTTCAATATGATCATGTAAATTACCAGTTCTATACCTAACTAAATCTTGCGCACCTGCTTGCATTACCTTGGCGCCTGCTTCTAATGCTTTTTCTTCATCATTCTTTACGTTACGTTCCATTCGTTGCATGTGCCTGGTTAACTCTTGCAAACCTTCTAATTGCATTTCCATTTACGTCACAGCCTTTAATACAACTGTCATGGACTGTCTTAATCCATCATCATCTTCAATGGACTCAATCTCATGTTTCTTTTTTCTCCAGTAGACTATTAAACTTTTAGGTCTTTCACTGTCCAATAGCTTTTTCTGATATCGAATCGTAAACTCACGGTTGTGTTCCATTTGAGATTGAGCCGCTAAAAATCGAGTATTACCTTTTAGCGTTTTTAGACTGGCCCAGGCTCTTGTATATTCTACTCCACCCGGAATCGGATAGCCTTCTTCATCTACGGCATCGTTCTGTTTAAATATTAGTCGATGTCTTTGGTCCCCTGCATTCATTCTTCATCACCTGCCGGTAATTCACGAGCTTTAAGCCGTAAAATGATGCGTTCCAAACTATATTGTAAATTGGTAGTTACCGTACCAATCACTTGAGGACGACGCTCCTCATAATAGCCGGCCACCAATAGTTTGATAGCCATTCCATAACTAACAGTAGATTGATCTTTAATACCAGAGTCCTCCAACTCTTCAACAGCAGTATCGATAAATTCTTGAATTTGAGTATTTTCCTCATCGCCGTCAATTTTTAAATATTCTTTTACATTTTGTAA
>NZ_KB898699.1 GCF_000377765.1 Gracilibacillus lacisalsi DSM 19029
GGTGTAGAAAAGCTAACTGAAGTGGTAGATTGGTTCGGAGAATTAGACGATTCCACTCAAGATAATATTATCAAAATGGCTGGCTTTGCAGCTGCTATCGGTCCTACTTCATTAGCTTTAGGTGGGATAACCAGAACTGCAAGTGGTACGTTGGGTATGCTCGGTAAACTGTCTGGTGCAATTGGTAAAAAAGGAGATGCTACTGGTGGTGCAGCAGGAAAAGCTAGCTTAATTGGTGGCTTTGGAACTTTAGCTGCAGGTAGCGGTCCTTTAATTGGAGCAACTGCAGCAATAGCCGGTTTAACTGCAGGTGGTATTGCATTACACAACCATATGAAACAAGATGTTATTCCGGAAATTGATTTGTTTGGTGATTCCGTTTCAGAAAATACACAACAAGCAGTTAGTAGCTTTATGGAATTGAATGATGAGGCGACATCACAATTAAATCAACTAGCATGGAGTGGCCAAGAAGTAACCGAGGAAATGGCAGAATCATTATCAGGTACTTTTGACCAAATGGGACAACAGATTGTAGATGGGTTACAGCAAAGAAAAGATGAAAGTTTAACTGCTATCCAAGAAATGTTTGATGGAGCTAAAGATATTAGCGAAGATGAACAAGCTGACATATTAAAAAGTGCAACTGAAAGTTTTGAAGAAAGAATTAAAGTAACTGAAGATGCGACAGAGAGAATGAATGAAATTCTAGAAACTGCTGCAGAAGAAAACAGAAGTACAACAGAAGAAGAAAATGAAGAACTAGAACGATTAAGACAAGAAAGAATGGATAACGCAATAGAAGTGTTATCCGAGACCGAACAAGAGCAACAAACCATAATGGAAAGAATGAAAGAGCAAGCGGAAGATATTACAGCTAGACAGATGGCCGATACGATTAAAAAATCAATTGAAACAAAAGAAGGAGTAATTGCTGAAGCTGAAAATCAGTATTACTTACAAAAAATTACGTACGAAAACATGAGGGATGAATTAGAAGAAATCCAAGAAGGTTTAACAGACGAACTTATAGCAGATGCTGAACGTCAAAAAGACGAAACTATTGCCAATGCTGAAAACATGCATCAATCTGTTATCGATGAAGCAAAAGAACAAAACCCTAAACTATTAGAGCAAATAAACATAACCACTGGTGACATCTTAAGTAAATGGGAAAAGCTTGCTATAGACTCAGGTATTACTTTTGCAAAGATATACACAAAAGGAAAAGATGTTTATGATGATATAAAAGATGTATTTCAAGAAGCTATATCAATGCCATCTCCTGTCTTGGGATCAACCAAAGCTCTCATTAGTGCGGCAAGAAAAGCATGGAATGAAGTGCAGAGTATTTTTAATCAACAAATTTCAATGTCAGCACCTACTGCTAGAACACCATCTTTACAACATAAAACAATGCCTACCAATCGATTTAACTATGATGGTACTGATTATTTTGAAGGTGGACTGACATGGATAGGTGAAAAAGGATTTGAGTTAGCAAGATATGGTGATCAGTGGGGGATGTTTGATTTTGGATTAGCAAACCTTCCAAGAGGTACTCAAATTTTCACCCATGAAGAATCTAAGAAAATCCTAAACTCATTAAACAGCATACCAGGTTACGCAGGAGGTATAAGTCCAACCGGTGAAGCGGATCGGATAGCAAATCGACTTAACCAACCACAACAAGTACAGGGCGAAGCTGTTATCTATACGACTGTTATCAACCAAATGGATGGCCGAGAGATCGGAAGACACACGTATAAAAGCGTGACAGAATTTCAAGAACGAGATCAGAAAGTAAAAGAAATATTTGGGGGTGGAACTACTTGAAATCACTAACGTTTAATAGTCAGAGAAAGTCTTGGCTTTATCTCTTAGAAGGTAGACAGAAAGCCCCCTTTGCTCCGAGAAATAACAATTTATTACGTGTACCAGGAATGCCAGGTGCTTATTATAAGGACGAAACCATTGATGTTCTTTACATTACACAACCAGTTGGTTTTATTGTAAAAGATGATGCAGATGCTTTGGCTAAAAAAGACGAACTGGCAGA
>NZ_KB898700.1 GCF_000377765.1 Gracilibacillus lacisalsi DSM 19029
GGTGTAGAAAAGCTAACTGAAGTGGTAGATTGGTTCGGAGAATTAGACGATTCCACTCAAGATAATATTATCAAAATGGCTGGCTTTGCAGCTGCAGTTGGTCCTGCTTCACTGGCATTAGGTGGGATAACCAGAACTGCAAGTGGTACGTTGGGTATGCTCGGCAAACTGTCCGGTGCAATTGGTAAAAAAGGTGATGCCACAGGCGGTGCAGCAGGTAAAGCCAGTTTAATTGGCGGATTAGGAACCCTAGCTGCAGGTAGTGGTCCATTACTAGGAGCAACAGCAGCAATCGCTGGTTTAACTGCAGGCGGTATTGCATTACACAATCACATGAAACAAGATGTTATTCCGGAAATTGACCTGTTTGGTGATTCCGTTTCAGAGAATACTCAACAAGCAGTTAGTAGCTTTATGGAATTAAATGATGAGGCAACTTCACAATTAAATCAACTGGCATGGAGTGGACAAGAAGTAACAGAGGAAATGGCAGAGGAATTGTCTGGAACTTTCGATCAAATGGGACAACAAATTATAGATGGATTGAATCAACGTAAGGATGAAAGTCTAGCTGCTATCCAAGAAATGTTTGAAGGAGCTAAAGATATTAGCGAAGATGAACAAGCTGATATATTAAAAAGTGCAACAGAAAGTTTTGAAGAAAGAATTAAAGTAACTGAAGAAGCGACAGAGAGAATGAATGAAATTTTAGAAACTGCTGTAGAAGAAAACAGGAGTACAACAGAAGAAGAGAATAAAGAACTAGAACGATTAAGACAAGAAAGAATGGATAACGCAATAGAAGTGTTGTCTGAAACTGAACAAGAGCAACAAATCATAATGGAAAGAATGAAAGACCAAGCAGAAGATATCGGAAAAAGGCAAATGGCTGACACGATCAAGAGATCTATTGAAACAAAAGATGGTGTTATTGCTGAAGCTGAAGAACAGTACTATTTACAAAAAACAACCTATGAAAACATGCGAGATGAATTAGAAGAAATTGAAGAAGGTTTAACAGATCAACTAATTGAAGATGCTGAACGTCGAAAAGACGAGACCATCAGAGAAGCAGAAAACATGCATCAAGGCGTAATCGACACTGCTAAAGAAAAAAATCCAGACTTGTTAGATGAAATAGATACTACAACAGGTGAAATATTAAGTTTGTGGGATCAATTAGCTATTGATGTAGCTGTACCTTTCGCGAAAATATACGGAAAAGGTAAGGAAACATGGGATGAAATAAAAGAAACATTTGAGGGGAAAATCACTGTTCCATCACCTTCTTTAGGTTCTACTTTATCGCTATTAAATGAAGCTAGAAGTGCTTGGAGAAATGTTAGAGATATATTCACTCAGAAAATTTCTATGCCGGCACCTAGTGCTCGAACTCCATCGTTACAACACAAACAGTATCCATCTAATGCAGACGGTACTGATTATTTTGAAGGTGGACTGACATGGATAGGTGAGAAAGGATTTGAGTTAGCAAGATATGGTGATCAGTGGGGGATGTTTGATTTTGGATTAGCAAACCTTCCAAGAGGTACTCAAATTTTCACCCACGAAGAATCTAAGAAAATCCTAAACTCATTAAACAGCATACCTGGATACGCAGAAGGTATCAGCCCAACTGGTGAAGCGGATCGGATTGCTAATAGGTTGAGTCAACCACAACAAGTACAAGGTGAAGCTGTTATCTATACGACTGTTATCAACCAAATGGATGGACGAGAGATAGGAAGACACACGTATAAAAGCGTGACAGAATTTCAAGAACGAGATCAGAAAGTAAAAGAAATATTTGGGGGTGGAACTACTTGAAATCATTAACTTTTAATAGTCAGAGAAAGTCTTGGCTTTATCTTTTAGAAGGTAGACAGAAAGCCCCCTTTGCTCCGAGAAATAACAATTTATTACGTGTACCAGGAATGCCAGGTGCTTATTATAAAGACGAAACCATTGATGTTCTTTACATTACACAACCAGTTGGTTTTATTGTAAAAGATGATGCAGATGCTTTGGCTAAAAAAGACGAACTGGCAGA
>NZ_KB898701.1 GCF_000377765.1 Gracilibacillus lacisalsi DSM 19029
CTTCAGAATCATGAAGTGAAAGCCAGGCTGAGAGATGGATGGCAAGTACAGTGAGGTGATCTTATGCGAAAGTTAAACAAACGTTTATATAAACGTTATTTAAAGATTGCTAAAGAAAACGGTATTCCAGCAAGGACTTATTACGACAGAATGCAATATAGAGGTTGGAATTATGAAGATGCTGCTAAACTTCCGCCTGGTAGTAGGAAGCCGAAGTATGAATAAGGAGTGATTATATGTTGGATTTATTTAGTTGGCATGGATTAATAATGTTCGGAATGTTCGGTATAGTGATTGGTTTGCATCTAGGTGCGTTTATTATGACTTGTAAAATAAACAAATCTTTAAAAGAACAAGGATCAGATATACAGTTTAAGTATTAATTATAGGAGTGATCATTTGGTAGCTTCATCACATTTAAGAGGTCATCCGATCGAATGGAACGGCAAAGAATGGGTCTATTGTGACACTAAAGAATCAACTGTAAAAACACATACAGAAAGACCATGCGGACATTGTGGAATGCACGCCACACCAGAAGGACATGACGCATGTTTAGGAACTTTACCAGGTGTCATGAATGCTTGTTGTGGTCATGGTCAAAGGAAAGAAGCTTATGTGCAGTTTGAAGATGGTTCGGTTTTACGCGGTTCAAGAGCAGTTGGAGTTTTTAAAATGTTGAAGGAGTGATCAGATTGTACGATCAGGAACGGTTGGAAGAGATAAAGAAACACTGGTGCGATTATACGTTAAAGGGTATGGATATCGATTGGCTTATACAACAAGCAGAAGAAAAGCAGGAGTTAGAAATGCTAAGAAAACAGGACGCTAAAGATTATGCACAGTTACACTATTTTCTTAATGGCAGAACTAACAGGCTTGGTGAAAGTGTTGTAAATATTATTATTGATCTCGTTAAAGATTTAGAACAACAAAACAAACGGTATGAGGAAGGTTTATACGCATTACATCATATGGCCACAGAAAGCGAAGCAGATTTTATGATTGATATTACCACGGATTTATTACAAGGATTTGAAATCGTGGATCACTACAAAGAAGATGCCGAAAAAGGCAAGGAGTTAATCAATGAATTATTACAAAACAAATAAGAGAGGGGGAAATAAAAATGACGCATTATTTTTACGAAACATACGATCCATATTATGCAATTATCAGAGCAGAAGATGAAGAACAAGCTAAAGGATTTTATGAAGAAGTGGTGGCAGATGTAGATGATGAAGAATCTTTTTATGCAACTTTAGAAGTGAAATCGGAAGAATATGTAAGAGGAAAAATGATAGGTATAAACGACTTAGAAGGACGGTTAATGACACCAGGGGAGAAAGAAGAACTAATAGGAGTAAACGGAATAATCGTAATGGATGCAAGTTTAGTTTAAAACAAATAAGAGAAGTTGGAGGATATGAACTTAAACGAAACAACAGATCAAATAAAACAATGGGCAATCGATCGTAATTTGCATGAAGCAGATCCGAACAAGCAAGTGCTTAAATTGGGTGAGGAATTCGGGGAGCTGTGTTCGGCGATGGCAAGGGGCGATGAATGGAAAATTTATGATTCTATTGGCGACATGCACGTAGTATTAACCATACTATCCATGCAGTTAGGCATAAGTATTGAAGGTTGTGCAGAACAAGCCTATGAAGAAATCAAAGACCGTAAAGGCGAAATGCGTGATGGTGTGTTCGTGAAAGAAGAAGATCTACATGATTAATCCATACAACTTCCAACTACAATGGAAAATAGACA
>NZ_KB898702.1 GCF_000377765.1 Gracilibacillus lacisalsi DSM 19029
GATATTTACGGTACTGACTTCTTTGGGAATGAAGTTTATTACGGTGATGAAATCTACATTCATGATGAAGAGTTTTGGCTTGTAGAAGATTTGGATCCAAGTGAAATAGCATTGCTAGAACACTTCGGTGCTACAAAAGTTATTGCTAATTTTGAAACAAAAGAAAAATGACCAACTGCTGCAACAGAAGGTCACTAAATAAATAACTATTCATGTGGATCATACCACGAAGGGAGAGAATTGACAAGATGGATATAAATGTTCGCACACAAGTACAACAGTCTGAGATCAACGGTTTATTCCAGGAAGTAGAACAATTAAAAAAAGATCGCATTAAATTGAAAGAGCAAATCGATGCTAAAACAGAAAAGATCATATCTCACATTTTAAAGCACGGTAATGTGCTTGCTTATAAAGATAATATGCCTCATGTATTAACAGTGAAAAATGGTGAAACCAAAAAGTTTGATAAAGCAGCGCTAGCAACTGATTTAGATATTTCAACCAAAGAATTGAACTTAATTGGTGTAGCTGAATTAGTAGAAAACAATCGTATCACAGCTGAAAGATTAAAAGAATATGAGTTTTATGAAAATACACAAAAATTAAAGGCACGAAAAGCCAAAAAGTCAGATATTGAATTGATTTTAGGTGGTCGATCTTAATGGCACAAGGTCCTGAAAAACGCATCGAGAATAAAATCAAACGATATCTAGACAGTATTGGCGCTTGGCATATTAAAACACATGGTTCCATGTTTAGCAAAGCTGGTACTCCAGATATTATTGCTTGTGTGAAAGGAAAATTTGTAGCTATCGAAGTGAAAAGGCCTGAGGGTGGAAGAGTTAGCGAACTACAGAGATTTCATATAGAAGCAATCAACAAGGCAGGTGGATATGCATTTGTTAGTAGATCCGTTGAAGAAACGCAGCGTTATCTTGAAACAAACAATCTTGTATGACTATCAAAAAAAATTACTTAACAGCATTGAGAAAGACTACATCATTGCAGCTGATACTGGTACTGGTAAGACGATCATGGCTATTTACCATTACTTACGGTTTATGAAAGGTGAACCATTATTAATTGTAGCGCCACCACAGAAGATTAAAGAAGGTGGGTGGGACCGCGATATAGAGTTAGTTTCTCAAACACATGATATCCATATCGATTATGAAATGCTGTCTTATGGTGTACTGGCGAAACGTTGGAAAGAATTTAAGGGATTCTTTGTTGTATTTGATGAGTGCCATTACATTAAGACATCCACTTCACAAAGGGGTAAAGCAGGTAAGTTTTTAGCCTTAAACAGTACCCATTTCCTATTGTTATCGGCAACTCCTGCCAGTAATGGATGGGGAGATACCATTAACTACTTCATTATGTTTGGTTATGAGAAGAACAAAACACAATTTGAAAAAGAATATGCCATAAAAGAGCCATTATATCGTGCTGGTAAACCGGTCATGTATGG
>NZ_KB898703.1 GCF_000377765.1 Gracilibacillus lacisalsi DSM 19029
GCCCACTTCCCTCGTATGATATAGGCAACCTTAATTTTAAGGTATCCCCATGAAATTGTATAATGGGGGTAATCAGATGGAGGTATCGTTACTTCCCTTGAAGCTTAGTCTTCGTCGGAAAGTCTGATGCCTCCTTCTTTATAGAATGATTCGTATCAGCTGGATGACACAGACGTTGTCGAATATCGAACGAGGATGGATAGCTATAAAGATGCGGAGGATTCCTCTTTTCTGATTAATCTATCACACGGGTGGTGTTTACATGTACTACTTAGGGATTGATATTGGTAAAAAAGAACACGAGGCCGGCTTGATTGACCAGCAAGGTAATTCGATTGGAAAAACACTTCGTTTTTCTAATTCAAAACCTGGGAGTGACAAGTTGTTAGCTTTTTTAAACAAACATCAACTCACCCCTGATAATTGTACTTGTGGTTTAGAGGCGACAGGACATTATTGGCTTTCTGTGTTCACTTATCTTTACCAACTTGGTTTTAAGGTAACGGCTTTCAACCCTTTACAATCTGATGCTTTGCGAAATTTTTATATACGTAAGACAAAAACAGATACTCGTGATGCTTTTCTCATTGCTCAAGTTATTCGAATCGACGCTCCAGAAGCAACACCTTTTATAGAAGAAGATTTGCTTCAGATAAGGCAATTGGAAAGATTGCGTTATTCCTTAGTAGATCAAAGTTCTGATATCAAACGAAAGATCATAGCTCTTCTCGACCAGGTCTTCCCAGAATATGAGGAGCTGTTTTCCGAAGTATTTGGGGCATCTTCCTCTGAATTACTTTTACATTACCCTATGCCAGAGGACATACACAGCATTGATACAGATAGTTTGGCTGCTTTCTTGAATGAAGCAAGCAAACAAGCATATGGGAAAAAAAGAGCACACGAAAAAGCAAGTAAAATTAAAGAATCTGCAGCAGAAAGTTTTGGCATTACAATGGCCACAGATTCTTTTCGAACACAAATCCATCTATTACTTGAACAACTTTCTTTACTAGATCGACAAATCCATCAGATTGACGAACAACTTTCCGCACTCATCGAACAACAAGCAACTTATTTAACTACCATAAAAGGGGTTGGAAAGGTCACCGCTTCTGTTATCATAGGTGAAATTGGGTCAATAGAGCGTTTCGAGCGACCTGAACAATTAGTTGCTTTTGCAGGCCTAGACCCTGCGGTTAAAAAATCTGGTAAATTTAATGCTACCGAAATACACATTTCCAAAAGAGGTTCACCTTATCTGCGACGGGCTATTTGGTGGGCCGCCTTTTCAGCAAGCCAGAGTGATCCAGCATTATCGCAATTCTATAATAAATTAAGAGAAAGAGGAAAAGGGCATTACGTAGCT
>NZ_KB898704.1 GCF_000377765.1 Gracilibacillus lacisalsi DSM 19029
GTATAGTTAAGTCCTCGATCGATTAGTATTCGTCAGCTGCACATGTCACCATGCTTCCACCTCGAACCTATCTACCTCATCGTCTCTGAGGGATCTTACTCTATCGAATAGATGGGAAGTCTCATCTTGAGGGGGGCTTCATGCTTAGATGCTTTCAGCACTTATCCCTGCCACACGTAGCTACCCAGCGATGCTCCTGGCGGAACAACTGGTGCACCAGCGGTGTGTCCATCCCGGTCCTCTCGTACTAAGGACAGCTCCTCTCAAACTTCCAACGCCCACGACGGATAGGGACCGAACTGTCTCACGACGTTCTGAACCCAGCTCGCGTACCGCTTTAATGGGCGAACAGCCCAACCCTTGGGACCGACTACAGCCCCAGGATGCGATGAGCCGACATCGAGGTGCCAAACCTCCCCGTCGATGTGGACTCTTGGGGGAGATAAGCCTGTTATCCCCGGGGTAGCTTTTATCCGTTGAGCGACGGCCCTTCCATTCGGTACCGCCGGATCACTAAGCCCGACTTTCGTCCCTGCTCGACTTGTAGGTCTCGCAGTCAAGCTCCCTTCTGCCTTTACACTCTGCGAATGATTTCCAACCATTCTGAGGGAACCTTTGGGCGCCTCCGTTACATTTTGGGAGGCGACCGCCCCAGTCAAACTGCCCACCTGACACTGTCTCCGAACCGGATCACGGTTCTGGGTTAGAAGGTCAATACAGCCAGGGTGGTATCCCACCGGCGCCTCCACGTAAGCTAGCGCTCACGCATCTCAGGCTCCCACCTATCCTGTACAAGCTGTACCAACATTCAATATCAGGCTACAGTAAAGCTCCACGGGGTCTTTCCGTCCTGTCGCGGGTAATGTGCATCTTCACACATAGTATAATTTCACCGGGTCTCTCGTTGAGACAGTGCCCAAGTCGTTGCACCTTTCGTGCGGGTCGGAACTTACCCGACAAGGAATTTCGCTACCTTAGGACCGTTATAGTTACGGCCGCCGTTTACTGGGGCTTCGGTTCAACGCTTCGCAGAAGCTAACGCATCCCCTTAACCTTCCAGCACCGGGCAGGTGTCAGCCCCTATACTTCGCCTTTCGGCTTCGCAGAGACCTGTGTTTTTGCTAAACAGTCGCTTGGGCCTTTTCACTGCGGCTTCTCGCAAAAGAAGCACCCCTTCTCCCGAAGTTACGGGGTCATTTTGCCGAGTTCCTTAACGAGAGTTCTCCCGATCACCTTAGGATTCTCTCCTCGCCTACCTGTGTCGGTTTGCGGTACGGGCACCCGTTTCCTTGCTAGAGGCTTTTCTTGGCAGCGTGAAATCCGGAACTTCGGTACT
>NZ_KB898705.1 GCF_000377765.1 Gracilibacillus lacisalsi DSM 19029
CTTCAGAATCATGAAGTGAAAGCCAGGCTGAGAGATGGATGGCAAGTACAGTGAGGTGATCTTATGCGAAAGTTAAACAAACGTTTATATAAACGCTATTTAAAGGTTGCTAAAGAAAACGGTATTCCAACAAGGACTTATTACGACAGAATGCAATATAGAGGTTGGAATTATGAAGATGCTGCTACTCTTCCACCTGGTAGCAGGAAACCTAAGTATGAGGAGGAGTGATTATTTGGTAGCTTCATCTCATTTAAGAGGTCATCCCATCGAACATAACGGCAAAGAATGGGTGTATTGCGATACGAAAGAATCAACTGTAAAAACACATACAGAAAGAGCGTGAGGACATTGTGGAGAAAATGCAACAAAAGAAGGCCATGACGCATGTTTAGGAACGTTGCCAGGTGTCATGAATGCTTGTTGTGGTCACGGTCAAAGGAAAGAAGCATATGTGCAGTTTGAAGATGGTTCGGTTTTACGCGGTTCAAGAGCGGTTGGAGTTTTTAAAATGTTGAAGGAGTGATTAGATGAACGAACAGGAACGGTTGAAACAGATAAAAGAAGATTATTTTGAACGTGGGGAAGTTAAAACACTAAACTTTGATTACCTTATTCAACAAGCAGAAGAAAAGCAGGAGTTAGAAGAACACAAGAAGCGAACAGAGAAAATATTAAACGAAATCATAGAAGAAAGAGACAAAGTTTTAGATTATAACGAAGGTTTGGCTAGGCGCATTGATGAGTTAAAACAACAAAACGAACGATATCAGGAAGCTTTAAAGTTTTATGGAGCTGAACACAATTACGATGAATATACAATCGGATCAACAACGATAAAATCATCAAATGTTATGGAAGATGAAGGAGAAAAAGCACGTCAAGCATTACAAAACAAATAAGAGAGGTTGGAGGAAATGAGAACAATTAATGATTTAACTACTGCAATTGAAATGTGGGCTGTTGACAGAAAGTTAGACGAAGCACAACCAGAAAAACAAATGCTTAAATTGCAGGAAGAAGTGGGCGAATTAGCTGCAGGATTGGCAAGAGGTAATCAAGATCAAGTCATAGATGCTATAGGTGATGTGTATGTAGTGCTTACCATCCTATCAATGCAGTTACATTTAGATGTAAGAGACTGTGTTAATCACGCTTATTATCAGATTAAGGACCGTAAAGGCGAAATGCGTGATGGTGTGTTCGTGAAAGAAGAAGATCTACATGATTAATCCATACAACTTCCAACTACAATGGAAAATAGACA